>JAHEAL010000016.1 GCA_024642775.1 Nitrosomonadales bacterium | reverse complement strand
TATACAACACTATTTTGACTGGTAAAAACATCTAAATCAATTTTAGGCTGTGGTTTCCAACCTTTTTTTCTATAATCAACTATAACATTAGTAAAAATTCCACCACGAACATAAAATTTAGCTGTTAATTTCATGTATCTTGGTTTAGTTGCCGCTACCAAATCTTTTAAAATGCTATTCGTTACTGCTTCATGAAAACAGCCTTCATCCCTAAACGACCACATGTATAATTTTAGACTTTTAAGTTCCACACAGAGCTTATCGGGGATATAATCTAGGTACAAAGTTGCAAAATCTGGCTGTCCAGTTTTTGGGCATAAACAAGTAAATTCTGGTATCTCCATATGTATATGGAAATCACCTTTTGAATTTGGATTAGGAAAAGTTTCCAGTTGCTTGGTCGGTTGCGCAGTAGGTTTGTTTCCAAGTTGTGTAAGTTTCATAATTATTTGTTATAACCTAATTAAATTTTTTTGAAATTATACATTTTTTTGTAACTTATAGAAAAATAGTGAGAAGTATTTGAAGTTAAGACAGATTAAGTTAGCCGGTTTTAAAACATTTGTGGATCCAACCACAATATCTCTTCCTGGACAATTAGCCGGTATCGTTGGCCCAAATGGTTGCGGTAAGTCAAACATTATGGAATCCGTTAAATGGGTTCTTGGTTCAGCCTCAGCAAAAGAGCTAAGAGGAGAGTCAATGGAGTCAGTTATTTTTAACGGAACTGATTCACGGCCACCAATCTCGAGAGCAAGTGTTGAATTAATTTTTGATAATGCTGAAAATAAAGCATCAAATGAATGGTCCAAATATGAAGAAATTTCCGTTAGAAGAGTAATTGAAAAAGATAAAGGTTCTAATTATTCAATTAACGGTATTAACGTCAGAAGAAAGGATGTTGCTGACCTATTTTACGGAACAGGGCTTGGAAGTAGGGGTTATGCAATAATTGGCCAAAACACAGTCTCACAGCTGGTTGAAGCTAAACCAGAGGATCTAAAAAGCTTTCTCGAAGAGGCTGCTGGGATAAGTAAGTATAAAGAACGAAGAAAAGAAACTGAATATAGACTTAGGGACACTAGGGAAAATCTTCAGAGAGTAAAAGATCTTGAAAAAGAAATTAATAATGCTATTTTAAAACTTGAAGCGCAGGCCGAGGCTGCAAAAAAGGCAAATTCTCTTCAAGAAGATCTAAAACTTTTAGAAGCCAAATTAGCATTTGTTCTAAAACAAACTGCACTTGAGAATTGGCAAGCATCCGGATCTGAACTGAAACAGTTAGAAATTCAAGTTGAACAAAAAAAGGCGGAATTAACCAAGGCTGAGCTAGCTGTTGAAGATGGTAGAGATCTCTTGCGTGAAAAAAACGAATCAATTAATCCAGTCCAGACCCAGTTTTATGAAATTAGCTCTAAAGTCAGTTCCACAGAAAGTAAAATACAATCTAATATAAGTGAGGAAGAGCGTTTAAGGGGCATAATAAACCAAGGGACACAGCGCTTAGCTGATATCGATAAAGAGCTGAATCGTTTGAATGAATTGGTAGCATCATTAAATAATGAGCTTGAGAGCTATCAATCAAAGCTTAATGATTTTGATAACACTTACGAAGACAAGAAAAATAAATTTACAGAGGCACAAAATGAATTTAGTCAAATTGAAAAAAGTAGCCTTAAATTTAATCAAGAGTTCATAGAAAAAAAAGAGAAACTTAACCTGGATAAAAATACACTTGTTTTTATCAACAACAAAATCCAGGATTTTGATAATCGAATAGCCCAATTTACATCTCAATTGGAACAACAGCAATTAATAATTGCAGATATTGACGATACCAATGAGACTCAAATAGATCAATTAAGAATTGAATCTAAAGAGTTAATGGATTTAGTTACTAATAAAAAAAATCTTATTTCAGAATTTGAACAAGAATTTGATGAATTAAATGATAAGAAACAAGATATTCAATCAGATTTAAGTGATGCTCAAGCAGAAGTAAAAACACTGACAAATCTTATAGATAGCCAATCCAATCAGTCTAAGGTGTCTGAATGGTTGGAGAGTAATCAAATTGACTCTAATTTAAATATACTTAAGATTATTGATATTGATAGAAAGTGGTCTTCAGCCCTTGATTCTGCTTTGGGTGTCAAGAGTAATGCATTTTTTAGCGGTACTAAAGAAACATCTGATCAACCACCTTATTCAATAACGCTTCTTAAGGATTCTGATGATGCTATTTCATTCACATCTAACCCAAAACTAAAGTCATTAACAAGCTATATTAAAATTATCCATGAGAGTTATAAAACTTCAATCTATGAAGCGCTGGCAGGCATTTATGTCCTTGAAAATAAAGTAGATCTTGATAGTCTCAGAAAATATCTAACTCCGGGTGAAGTACTAGTTGACCAAATGGGAAATATTTTTGGAATTAACTATGAGTATCTTATTGGTCAAAAACACATAAGTATTGATACTTTTTCATCAAAAGCAAAACTGGCAGAGCAGAAAATACAGCAAAATGATTTAGAACAAAAACTATCTCATGTTAAAGATACATTAAATTCTTTGGAGATAAAAATAGATGAATCCAAAGAGGATCTTGAAATTACAATTTCAACTCGAGATGATATCGAAAAAAAGATTCAGGAAATTGAATTAAAGTATGCAAAAAATAAGCATCTAAAAATTACCTCTCAAGAGCGTATTGAACAGATTTCATCTGAGCTAGAAAAAATACAATCAGAAAAGAGTTTAATTACAAATGATGGAAAAGTTAAGGAAGAATCAATAAAAAATAATGACGGTGAAATACATTTATTGAATGAAAAGTTAATACAAATTAATACAGAAAAAGATACTAAACTTGACGTGTTTAATCAGCATAAATTAATTTATGAGGGTGCTGAAAAAGAAAAACGTGAATATCAATACCAAACGTCCTTACTCAACAATAAGTTAACAGACTCAAATGAAAGAATCGAACTTCTTAAGAAGGAGTACCATTCACTTTCTGAGTCAAATGATCAATATAACCTTGAAGAGTTTGCCAAACGAAATGAACTCTTACAGTCGGAATTAAAATTATTCATCAAAGAAAAAGTGCTAGCTGAAGAAGCATTAAAAGAGAAAAGAGATGGAGTTGCTTCATTTGAGAATTCATTAAGAGAGCTTGAGCAAAATAGGCTAATCCTTGTTCAAGAATTGACTCCACTAGTTGAAAAACAACAGTCCTTAAAACTAAAAGAGCAACAAACCAAGATAGATTTTGATTATGCAGCAAAAGAATTTTCAAAGTTTGGTCTTGAAAATGATTTTTCTGAAAATGATTTAAAAGATGAGACAAATGAATCACTAACAGAAAAGATCGCTAAGACTCAAATCAAAATTGAGCGTATTGGACCTATTAATATGGCAGCAGTTTCTGAATTAACCGCTGAAAAAGAACGTATCGAGTACATCACCAATCAGGTTAATGACTTAATGGAAGCCAGTTCAACATTAGAAAATGCTATTGGAAAAATAGATCGTGAAACTCGAGATAAATTGAAAGAAACATATAACCAAGTTAATGAGAATCTAAATATTTATTTTAGAAAACTATTTGGGGGTGGACGAGCTGTACTAGAGCTCCTTGGTAATGAAATCCTGGATACTGGATTACAAATTGTTGCCCAACCACCTGGTAAGAAAAACACAACAATTCATTTATTATCTGGTGGTGAAAAAGCTCTAACAGCAATTGCATTGGTATTTGCATTATTCCGATTAAATCCTGCACCCTTTTGTTTGCTTGATGAGGTAGATGCGCCACTTGATGATTCTAATACTGAAAGATTTTGTGAGTTGGTTAAAGAAATGTCAGCACAGACCCAATTTTTATATGTTTCTCATAATAAAATTACGATGGAACTTGCTGACCAGCTTATAGGTGTAACCATGCAAGAGTCTGGAGTTTCAAGAATAGTTGAAGTAGATCTAAATGATGTTCGAGAGAAAGAGGAAGCTTGATGAGTGATATTCAGATTGCTCTTTTGATTTTAGGTTTAACAATTGTTTTATTTATGATTATTTACAATTGGATGCAGTTAAAAAAAGCTCGTGAACAACAAAAAAGGGCTGAAGATTTTCAAAGAAGCAGGGATCCATTGTTTGAAAGAAATCAGCGGTATAGTGAGATAGATGACTTTATTGATCATGATCAAGAGGCAAGCACGTCAGTTGAATTCCTAAAGAAAAATTTACCTGATGAAATAAATATGAAATTTGAGTCAGTTGTTAGTCTGACGTCAACAAAGACTTATGAAGCTAGTATTCTTATTGAGATGGGTCTGGCTAATTATTTAACAAAGTTAAGGCTTGGGTTTTACCTTAGAAAAGAGAATGATCTCTGGGCAACTGGTGACGCTCTTGATGAAACATTTATCTTTGATCAAATTCTTATAACAATTCCGTTAATATCAAGACGCTTAGAGATTGATGAAGAAATCAAAAATAGTTTTTTAGAATTTATTGAACAGGTCAGGGAGAAATTAAATGTAAATCAAATCTGGATATCAAATGAAGATATTCTAGACTCTGCTAACTCATTAAAATCATTTAAAGATTTAATTAATAAAAATGTCCTTATAAAGATTCAACCAAAAACAGACAGCTCATTTCATAATGGTGCATTTAGAGATTTTTTTGGCAAATCTAATATTCGGTTATATAAAGATTTTCATTGGGTTTATAATCCAAAAATTGATGGAGACAGGATGTTTAAGGTAATGTCACTTAATAGACACCCTTTAAAAATTGAGAGCGATTCTTTTATTCAAGGCTTAGTTTTTGCACTTGATATACCAACTACTGCTAATGTCCAAGATTCATTTGATTCAATGGCAAGTATGATTAATGAATTCTGTATCAAGTTAAATGCTGTAATGGTCGACAGTCGGAATAAAGAAATAGATCAAGTGTACATAGCTGCAATCAAAAAGCATATTGATAAAATATCATATGAAATGAAAAAAAATGGGTTAAGTCCTGGTAGCGATCAAGCAATAAAATATTTTTCTTAATTAGGCTAATGCAAAACCATAACAAAGATAAATTAACTAGCTTAAAAAAAATTATTCAAGACTATGATTATGCATACTATGTGCTTGATGACCCATTAGTTTCTGATTTTGAATACGACTCCATAATTAGCGAAATTAAATCAATAGAACAAGAATTCCCAAACCTAATTACACAGGACTCACCAACACAAAGGGTAGGTGGTGAACCGCTTAAAGAATTCAACCAAATTAATCATCCAGTCCCAATGCTTTCACTGAATAATGCCTTTGGACTTGATGAGTTAACTAGCTTTTATCAAAGAACACTAGATACACTCGACCAGGAAAGAATAGAGTTTTGCGCTGAACTAAAGTTTGATGGTTTAGCGATATCGCTATTTTATGAAAAAGGCATTCTCAAATACGCCGCAACAAGAGGGGATGGTTTTGTGGGCGAGGACGTTACCCATAATATTAGGACAATTAAAAGCATACCTCTTAAATTAAAAACAGACACACCACCGGATATCCTTGAATTAAGAGGTGAGGTGGTTATGAATAAAAAAGATTTTGTTGATCTAAATAAACAAAATGAAATTAATGGTCTTAAATTATTTGCCAATCCAAGAAATGCAGCTGCAGGCAGTCTGCGGCAACTTGATCCAAAAATTACCGCAAAAAGAAAGTTAGAGTTTTTTTCATATAGCTTAGGGAAATCCGATTCAAATCTTAAATTTGAAAAACATACAGACATGCTCAGTTTCTTAAAAAATATTGGGATTCCTGTATCTAATTACTCTTCAGTAGTTAAAGGAGTTTCGGAAATGGAAGAATATTATCAATCCATTCTGTTGGAACGATCTAATTTACCTTTTGATATTGACGGTATTGTATTTAAAGCTAATTTAACAAGCGCACAAAATAATCTGGGTTTTGTTTCCAGAGCTCCAAGATGGGCAATTGCCTATAAGTTTCCAGCTGAGCAGGCAGAAACTATCGTCCAAGACATTAATGTTCAAGTTGGAAGGACTGGAGTTATCACGCCGGTAGCAAGACTTAAACCAGTTTTTGTATCCGGTGTAACGGTAACAAATGCAACCCTCCACAATGAGGATGAATTAAAAAGGAAAGATGTCAGAATTGGCGATAGTGTAATGGTAAGGAGGGCAGGCGATGTAGTCCCTGAGATCGTAGGGGTTTTGTCTGATAAAAGACCACATAACACATCAATATTTCAAATGCCATCCAATTGTCCAATTTGTGGATCAGTTATAAAAAGAATTGATGGTGAGGCAGCTCAAAGATGCACAGGCCAATACAAATGTAAGGCCCAAGTTAAGCAAGGAATCTCTCATTATGTATCAAGAAAAGCCATGAATATAGATGGTCTTGGGGAGAAAATTGTCGACCAATTATATGAAGAAGGAATGTTAAATAGCATTTCTGATATATATCAGTTAGATTATGAGCGCATTACAAAATTGGAACGATTTGGTCAGAAATCAGTAGAAAATCTTAAGCAGTCAATTGAAAATAGTAAAAAAACAACGCTCGCAAAATTTATATATGCATTGGGAATAAGGAATGTTGGAGAAGCTACCTCGAAAGATCTTGCAAGAAACTATGGAGATATAGAACGAATATTTACTGCTGATTATGAAAGCTTTACAGATATTAATGATATAGGACCAGTAGTGGCAAATTCTCTTATTGAATATTTTAAAGAAAGCGAGAATCAAAAATTAATCCTAAAGATTCAAGAGTTAGGAGTATCTTGGGATAATAATGAATTAAAAGAAACTGAGTTAAAGCTAAAACTAAAAGACAAAACCTTTGTCATAACAGGTACTTTAGTTAATTTATCAAGAGATGAGGCAAAAGAGCTTATTGAAAAAAATAGCGGAAAAGTTAGTGGAAGTGTATCTAAAAAAACATCATTCGTCGTAGCTGGAGATAATCCAGGATCGAAAATTGAAAAAGCACGACAACTAGGGGTAGAAATAATTACAGAAGCAGAACTTATGGAGATAATAAATGAATAAAAAAATAACATTAACAATAATAGCTAACCTATTGTTAATAAACAATTTATATGCCTACAATGCGGGAAATGACTGCGAGGTTCAGTTAAGACAAAACAATATTCAAGAAGCTAAAGTTGCAGCCCAGAAACTTGGTGCAACTGATGAATTCTCATCAACCTTTTGTTTGGCTAAGATTGCTTATCAAGAAGATAAAGCTAAAGAAGCAATAGCTGGATTTAGTGAAGCGGAAAAAAAAGCTACACATCCATCAGAACAAATGCTAGCAATAATGTTTAAAGGCCTTGCACACAAGGAGAATGGACAACTTGATGAATCATTGAATATTTTTACCAATGGTTACGAAACAGCAAAGCTTGGTAATTCTAAATTTGTGCAGTTTGAGCGACGATTTCTGCATCAAATGGGTGATGTGCAGGAACAACAAAAAAAATATGATGACGCTTATGAATCTTTCGCAAAAGCCCTAAAGCTGGCATCAAACGATGAGGAAAGAGGTCAATCTTACGACAGGTTAGCTAGAGGTGCTGCAAATCTCAAACATTATGACCGAGCAAGAGAGTACTCGTTAAAAGGTGCGGTTATGTATCAAAAAAGTGGGTATTTGGGCGAATTTGCCGAACTAACATTACTAAAAGCAGAGTATGAAGTTATGGATGATGACTATGATGCAGGTATTCAAACATTAAACGACCTTGAGCAATTATGTATCGATGCTGGCGGTGACTATTATCTAGCCAAAACTTATTTACAGTTATCAAAGTTGTCTAAAGAGAATAAAGAGGAGTATCTAGCAAAAGCTAAGACTATTGCTAAGAAGATTGGAGCAGATGACCTTGTTAAAGGAATATAATCTATTTAACATAATATACATTATACGAAGTAAATGATATTATTTAACATGAGAAGGTTATTTGTTCATATACTTGGCTGCCTTCTTTTGTTATCTAACTCTACCATGGCCTTCTCTAAAACTCCGGTCGCTATTCTGTACGACCCAATATTTTTAACTCACGACACAGGAAGCGGTCATCCCGAACGTCCAGAACGTTTGTTTGATGTAATCGATACCCTTCAATACAACCCTGATGTTAAATATGATCTGATTTGGCCTAAATTGAGAAAGGCAAGCAACAAGGAAATAGGTCTTGTTCATACTCAGGATTATATTAATACTGTTGAAAAAGAAATTAAGGCGATCACTAACTCCCCTTCTTTTTTAAGTACAGGTGACACGGTTATATCCAAAAATAGCTTAGAAGTTGTTCAAACTTCAGTAGGGGGTGGATTGGTTGGTATAGATACAATTATGAGCGGCAAAGCAAAGTCAGCCTTTTCTTTTAATAGACCACCCGGGCATCACGCAACATATGACAAAGGTATGGGTTTTTGTATTTACAATCACATTGCCATTGCTGCGCGCTACCTTCAAGAACAATACAACGTAA
>JAHEAL010000010.1 GCA_024642775.1 Nitrosomonadales bacterium | reverse complement strand
GGGATGATTTGCCAGAAAATGCTCAAAATTATTTAAGAAAAATTGAAGAAGTAACTCAAATACCAATTCATATTGTATCAACAGGTCCAGAAAGAGATGAGACAATCCTCATCAAACATCCGTTTGAGGATGATTAATGAGTGGCATTGAAAAACATTGCTATAAACGCTATGCAATTCAACCAGAATGGATTTATACATCCAATCAAAATCAAGACTTATTAGATAAACACACCGTTATTATTAATGATGGACTGATAGAAAACATAATACCATCAGAACATTTCCAGCGGGAGACAGTTGAGTATGTATTTGAGCTTCATCAATCGCTTCTTACTCCAGGATTAATAAATAATCATACTCACGCAGCAATGAGTTTTTTGAAGGGTATTTCTGACGACCAACAGCTTCAAGATTGGCTTGAAAAGACTATATGGCCAGCAGAGTCAAAGTTTTTAAGTAGCGAGTTAGTTTTTGATGGGGCACAGCTATCTTGCCTAGAGATGTTGTCTTCCGGAATCACAACTTTCAATGATATGTACTTTTATCCAGACTCTACCGCAAGGGCAGCTTTGAATGTGGGTATTAGGGCTAATATTGGCCTAGTGTTCATGGATATAAAAACCAACTACGCTACTGATTTTACTGATTACTTAGATAAAGGATTCTTTTTCAGAGACAATTTCAGGGACGAGTCTTTAATAACGACCTCCTTAGCTCCTCATGCGCCGTATACCGTGAACGATGATTCATTTCTTAAAATTCGAACATACGCTGACCAGCTGGGATTAAATATTCATTGCCATATTCATGAGACAGATTGGGAAATTCAGGATGGTTTAAAAAATTTCGGAATGCGGCCAATCGAGAGACTTGAGAAGTTAGGCGTTCTTGGACCAGACTTTATGGGTGTTCATTGTGTTCAAATGGTGGATTCTGATTTGAGTTTGATTGAAAAGAATCAAATGCATGTCATATCATGTCCAACTTCTAATTTAAAACTGGCGAGTGGAGCTTTGCCAATCAATGACATGATAAAAAAGAGGATTGGATTATCAATTGGATCTGATAGCTCAGCCAGTAACAATAAAATAAGCATTCTTGAAGATCTTAAACTTTTTTCTTTGCTGCAAAGGCTAGATAAAAAAAATGATACTTTTTTGTCCGATAAAGATTTGATAGATATGGTAACAATAAATTCTGCAAACGCTTTAAACTTATCAAAACAAATAGGCTCTATTGAAGTTGGTAAAAGAGCCGATATTACGGCTTTTGATTTATCTGGATATAAAACAGAACCAGTATACAATCCACTTTCATCATTGATTTACTCTGGTAGTAGTGATTGTGTTGATTATGTATGGGTAGATGGAAATTTAAAGTTTTCTAAAGGTATGTTTAGCAACAATATTGATACGGAGTCAATATTAGAAAAAATAAGATTATGGCAAAAGAAAATAAAATAAATGTAGATTTTGATGAGGTAGATAAATTTAATCAACTTGCGCATAAGTGGTGGGATCCTACATCTGAATTTAAACCACTCCATGAAATAAATCCATTAAGAGTAAAATATATCAATGAATTATCGAATCTTAAGGGTAAAAAAGTACTTGATGTTGGCTGTGGAGGTGGAATTTTATCTGAATCAATGGCTAAACTCGGAGCGGAGGTAACAGGGATTGATCAAAGCGAAATTGCTATTAAGATTGCTAGTCTTCACTCCAAAGAAAATAATTTAAATATTAATTATAAGTTATTGAATATAGAAGGTTTAGTAAAAAAAAATAATCAGAAATTTGATGTTATTACATGCCTTGAAATGATTGAGCATGTCCCTAACCCAGAATCAATCATCCACTGCTGCAATGAGTTGTTAGCTGAAAACGGTAGTATTTTTATATCAACCATTAACCGCAATTTAAAATCTTTTCTTTTTGCGATCATTGGTGCTGAATATATTTTAAAACTCCTACCAAAAGGCACTCATCATTATGACAAATTTGTTAAACCAAGCCAAATTCAAACATGGTCTGAAGGGTCTAACTTATATATTAAAAATATTACAGGCATGACTTACAATCCTGTATCTAAAAAATACTCATTATCCAATGATACGTCCGTCAATTATCTTTTAGAGCTAAAAAAAAATAATGATTAAATCTATTATATTTGATTTTGATGGCACTCTTGTTGATACAGCACCTGGCTTAATATTAACGGCAAATAAGATTTTTAAAAAATACAATAAAGATTTAATTGATAGCCAGCAAGGTTTTTTAATTGCTTCAAACGGCATAACAGCTTTCTTGAAACTAAGATTTACAGATGAAGAAATAGGTAATAATTCTTTATTCGATGAGTTTTTTAAGCAGTACACCAAAGACTGTTGCCATGATGTTAATTTTTTTGATGGATTTGATGATTTACTCAAAACTCTAAAAAATAAAGGGATTTTATTGGGTATTGTTACAAATAAACCTAGAATTTTTACAAACAAAATAGCAGATAGTTTAAAAATTAATCAGCTTTTTGATATAGTTCTATGTCCAGATGATGGTTATGAGCCTAAACCTAGTAGCGAAATGCTTACTAAAGCCCTAGGAGAAATGAATCTGATGCCTTCAGAAGCGCTTTATGTCGGTGATGGTGAGCGAGATATTATTGCCGCGAATCGAATTAATATAGGATCTGTCTTTGCAAGTTTTGGCTATGTGAATCCAAATGATTTGCCTGATGTTTGGGGTTACGATTATTGCATCAAAAATCCATTGGATTTATTGAAGTTAATTAATTAAGGGGTTTTCTTTCCGAAATTGCCTGAGCAAGCGTTCCTGTATCCGTATATTCAACCTCAGATCCAGATGGCATACCTCTTGCGATACGACTTATTTTAATACCCAAATCTTTTGTTAATTCGGTGATATAGGTAGCAGTAGCATCACCTTCTTTAGTAAAATTTGTGGCTATTATAATCTCTTTGATGCTCGGATCTTTACAGCGGTTGTACAAATTATCCATATTTAGATCTTTTGGACCAATTCCATCTAATGGGGATAGCCGACCCATTAGAATGTAATATTTTCCTTTAAATGAATGAGTTTGTTCGAACATAAGAAGATCTGTCGGCATTTCAACGATACAGAGTAATTGATTGTCTCGCTCCTCATTAAGACATAGATTGCATGTTTTAGCCTCAGTAAAGTTATTACACTGAGAACACTTACCGAGTAGCTCAAAGCTTTTTAATATCGAGTTAGCTAATTTTTTTGCACCACTTGGATCGCGTTGAAGCAGATAGTAAGCCATGCGGGTCGCAGACTTTGGCCCAATGCCTGGAAGACATTTCAAACTACCAATTAACTCATCGAGAACTTTTTCCACCATCTTTTTTAGAAGGGGAGATTCATGCCTGGAGGGACTAATCCAGACATTTTCTGACTTGTCGTGGATTCAATTTTTGTTTGAACATCTTTAAGTGCAATTAAAATAAGATCCTCTAACATTTCCTTATCCTCAAGGAGAGCGTCATCAATAGATACTTTCTTCACTTCATTTTTACAAGACATTGAAATTTTGACTTGTCCATTACCAGCAGAGCCTTCAACTTCAATATTTCCAAGCTCAGATTGAGCTTTTTGCAGATTTGCTTGCATCATCTGAGCTTGTTTCATTAAATTTCCCATGCCACCTTTTGCCATAAAACTCTCCTTAATTATTAATTAATTGGCTTTATTGTATCTTCAATAATTTTACCTTCAAATTCGTTTATAAACTGCTCTAAATTGGCATCAGCTTTAATTGATTCAATAGCAATTTTTTGTGCAGTATTTTTTTCTACCAAGTTCTCAGAAGCAGGGGTCTTTATTACTTCTGAAACGTTAATTTCGATTATTATTTTTTGAGAGAGGATTTCACTTAAATGCTGTTGAAGTATAGAAATATATTTCTCATTGTTCAGATGTGAAAATTTTTCGTCAACGGCTAATATTAATTTGTTATGATCAACTTTTAAAAGTTCACAATTTAACGCTAATGTTTTTGCCATTCCATTATTAAGCTTTTCAACCGTCTCTCTCCAATTGTCAGGCCCTAATGGCAGTATTTTTTCTGGAAGATTCAAATTTTTTAATTTATTATCCTCTAGTGCATTTTTTTCACTTTTTTTTTCAACAATATTTTGTGATGACTTAGATTTGATTTTGTATGTTGGATTAAAGTTAATCAACCTTATGATGGTCATTGAAAAGCCAATAAAGTGATTGGGTGCTAAAGAAATATCTTTTAACCCTTGAATGCAAATCTGATAAAACACTTGAAGGATTTTTGGTTCAATATTTCTTAGGATTTCTGAATCTATTTCCCCAAATGTTTGGTTGAAGGATAATTGATAAAAACTTTCAGCTAGATTTTTTAATATATGCTCATAAGATAGGTTAGCATGCTGAACATTTTTTAGAAGTTTTGATATTTCATCTCTATCATTCATAGCAATTAATTCAATTAGCTTGTTTATTGTATCTTTTGATACCGCACCTAAAACCTTCTCAACTTTGTCAATTGTGATATTTCCATTACTAAAATTAATGATTCGGTCAGACAATGATAATGCATCCCGCATACTTCCTTCCGAAGCTTTAGCTATTGACTCAAGTGATTTATCATCAAAAGATATTTTTTCATCATTAAAAATTTGACTTAACTGTTTAATGATTTCATCATTTGTCATTTGCAATAAGCTAAAATGCAAACATCTTGAAAGTACGGTGACCGGAATTTTTTCTGGATCAGTTGTAGCTAAAATAAAGATTACGTGTTCCGGAGGCTCTTCAAGTGTTTTAAGCATTGCATTAAATGAGCTTTTTGAAAGCATGTGAACCTCATCAATTATAAAAACTTTATACTTTGATGATGTTGGTTGATAATTTGCGTTCTCCATTAATTCGCGCATATTATCCACTTGGGTATTAGAGGCGGCATCCAACTCAATCACATCAATTGCCTTTGAATGGTCAATTTCTTCACAGGATGAGCAGTTGCAACAAGGGGATATTGAAACTCCAGCTTGACAGTTAAGACTTTTTGCAAAAATCCGAGCTATTGTAGTTTTACCCACACCTCTTGTTCCTGAAAAAAGGTAGGCATGGTGTATTCTTTGGTTTTTGATTGAATTTTTAATTGCTTCAATAGCGAAACCTTGACCGACAATTGTGTCAAAATTTTTTGGTCGCCATTTTCTTGCAAGAGCTTGATTTATCATAGTTTTTTTAAAAAAATAAAAAGGCGAGCCATGGTCTCGGCACTTGTTTCATTAGTTGTGGCTGCTTGCTTCCGCACCTGACCAGATTGGCTAACTTACAATGCGAGGTGACCCGCCATTTAATATTTTACATCAGAAGGAACGGTAATGCTCAATCACCCACATTTTTTTACTGGATGTTTTTTTAGATATTCCCATTCTTCATCGGAAAATAATCTAGACCTAATAAAAAACCTTAATCCACTGGGTCTTTCTAAGGAAAATTGCCCACCTGTTCCCGGGATGGCGTCTAATGTCAGATGAGTATGTTCCCAATATTCAAATTGTGAGGCGCTCATGTAGAAATTAACTTTATGAACCTCCCCTAGGCATACATCACTGCTTCCAAGAAAAAACTCTCCTTCTGGATAACACATGGGAGCGCTGCCATCACAACAACCCCCAGATTGATGAAACATAATAGGCCCATGGATTTTGATTAATTCATCAATAAGTTTTTCAGCAGATGGCGTCGAAGTTATTCTTGTAATCATAAAAAAAGGCTACGTATAAAGGTAGCCTTTATTTATACCAAATTATCGGCCTAAAAGAAACCTAATTTGTCCTCACTGTAGCTTACTAGCATGTTTTTGGTTTGCTGGTAGTGATCAAGCATCATTTTATGAGTTTCTCTTCCAATTCCTGATTGTTTGTAGCCCCCGAATGCAGCATGTGCAGGGTAGGCATGATAACAGTTAGTCCATACGCGACCAGCTTGAATACCTCTACCCATTCTGTGAGCTACATTTCCATTTCTGGTCCATACACCCGATCCAAGACCGTAAAGCGTGTCATTTGCTATCGAAAGCGCTTCAGCTTCGTCTTTAAATGTTGTCACAGAAACTACAGGTCCAAATATTTCCTCTTGGAAAACTCTCATCTTGTTATGACCTTTAAGGATTGTTGGTTCAATATAGTAACCACCAGAAAGTTCACCATCTAAGTTTCTTTTCCCGCCACCAGTTAATAGCTCAGCTCCTTCTTCTTGTCCTAACTGTATATAAGACATAATTTTTTCTTGTTGCTCGCTGGAAGCTTGTGCACCAATCATTGTGGCTGCGTCTAACGGAGAACCACTCTTAATGGCTTTGGTTCTTTCGATTGCACGCTCAATAAATGCATCATAGATTGATTCCTGGATTAATGCCCTGGATGGGCAAGTGCATACTTCGCCTTGGTTTAATGCAAACATAGCAAATCCCTCAAGAGCTTTATCAAAGTAAGCATCATCTTTTTCCATAACATCTTCGAAGAAAATATTAGGCGATTTACCACCAAGCTCAAGTGTCACAGGAATAATATTTTGTGATGCATATTGCATAATCAATCTACCGGTTGTTGTTTCTCCAGTGAACGCAATTTTTGCTATCCTACTTGAGCTTGCTAGAGGTTTTCCAGCCTCCAAACCAAAGCCATTCACAATATTTAAAACTCCCGGTGGAAGTAAATCGGCAATAATTTCAGCCACTATTAATAGTGATACAGGTGTTTGTTCTGCAGGCTTCATAACAACACAGTTTCCTGCTCCAATAGCAGGAGCTAACTTCCATGCAGCCATAAGGATTGGAAAATTCCAAGGGATGATTTGTCCAACGACACCTAGCGGCTCATGAAAATGATATGCAACAGTAGTATGATCAATTTCACAAACAGAACCTTCTTGGGCCCTTATTGCTCCTGCAAAATATCTAAAATGATCAATAGCCAAAGGAATATCTGCAGCCATAGTTTCTCTGATTGGTTTGCCGTTATCGATTGTTTCAGCAAGAGCAATTTTATCGAGATTCTTTTCCATTGCGTCAGCAATTTTATTAAGAGTATTCGCTCTTTCAGTAGGACTTGCTTTACCCCAAGCTTCCTTAGCAGCATGAGCTGCATCCAGTGCAAGATTGATATCGGCTTCAGTTGATCTTGCTACTTCGCAAAAGGGTTTTCCGGTTAACGGTGTAATATTTTCAAAATATTTACCTTCAACTGGTTTTACCCATTTTCCACCAATGAAATTGTCATACCTTTCTTTATAAGGACTTTCAATTCCCAGGTTTTTAAGTGTGTCAAACGCCATTTTCCTCTTCCTCCCAAAAATAGTTATCTGATGATTTAAAATTTAATCAATATGAAATAAATTCATAATTGACTGTAATGCTAATTTCATCATAAATCAAGTCGCAACAATTTGTTGATAGCAATGTATAATCACGAATTATTTCTGGAAGGGTGGATGAGTGGTTTAAATCGCACGCCTGGAAAGCGTGTTCAGGTTTTATGACCTGACGCGGGTTCGAATCCCGCCCCTTCCGCCATTTATTATTAATTAAATTATTTAATAATTCATAAAATTTTCAAAACTACAACTTATTGATTTATTTTAATATAAAAGTACAATATATAGTGTTCAAATGATAAAAGGTTTAAGTATGATGAATACAACCTTAAAGCTCCTTGTAGCTTCTATTATGCTTTTTCTAATTTTTGGAATTTTTGTTCAATACCTCTTTTCAAAACCAAAGGACATAAAAAAATTAATTTGCAACGAGGGGAGGTTATTATCTCAAATAGCTGAGGATGGCACTGTTTATAGTAAAGTTAATGGTCTATCCTGTACTTTTGAAAAAGGAATATTGGTTATTAATGACAAAGAAAATAGAGTTGCGACTATTGAGTATTAAATCTTATTAGCAAGACTTTATAAACCTTAATTGCTAATTAAGCCAAAATATTTTTTTACAAGACCTTACAAAAGCTTCCCTGTATTTTTATATTAGTTTGAATATCTTGTAATTCTTTGTCAATTTCCTGCAAAAACTGTATATATAAATTTTCAAGTTGCTTGCGAGGAAGTGCTTGGAGATACATTTGCTTTTTTAGTGATATTGAAGATGATCTAATCAATTCTCCCAGTTCAATAAATACGTAATATTTAAGATCGGCATACATTGTTTGCATCAGTGGGTTATAGAAAAAATTAGGTTCAAACTTTAAGATAAAGTCAGATGCGATGTTTTCATCACACTTTTGATAGCTCTGAACTGAGTCTTCATAAGAAATTATCGCTTGTTGCATCAATTCAGAATGACGGTAAAAAATTCTTTGATTTACCCTCGACGCCATTCGCTCAGAATCAGAATAATAATCATATCTTTTATCAAAATGGTATTGCACTTCTTTTGTATTGCCGTTATTTTGAATAGAAAAAATAAGAAAGAGTGAAAATATGAGAGTGTTTAATTTTTTAATCATAGTATTCATATCTGTTAGTAATACTTTAGCACATGCAAGTTCAAATTTTAGTGGAGAAGTAACTAAAATTATTGATGGCGATACCATTTACGTTACTAATAAAACTGATAATTTAAGAAAAAAAATAAGACTAGTTGCAATTGATGCACCAGAGATTGATCAGCCTTATGGGATTGAGTCAAAACTTGCTCTTGAGGTATATCTTTTAAACAAAAATGTATCCATATTTAATTATGGTACAGATAAGTATGGTCGCATATTGGGTAAGGTGGTTTTTGACAATAAAGACATAAATTCATTAATGATCAAGCACGGGCATGCTTGGCTTTATAAAAAGTATAAAAATTCTTTAAACCGTCATGATCAAGACTATTATTTAGAGTTAGAAAATAATGCACGAAACGATAAGTTGGGTATTTTCGCGTCTCCTGGCTTCATAGAGCCTTGGCTATGGAGAAGTAAAAAAAGAATTAATTGAACATTTTCATAAATAACTTATCATATTAATATGAAAAAATTATTATCTGTTATTTATTTATTTTTATTCCCAGCAGTTGGATTCGGGGCTTGTG
>JAHEAL010000004.1:3662-48393 GCA_024642775.1 Nitrosomonadales bacterium | reverse complement strand
AAGTAAAAATTCCACATACAGCCATTCCATCATTATGAATTTTTAACATGATTCGAGTAGCCTCATCATCCGACTTATTAAAAATTTGCTTAATAACCATAACTACAAACTCCATCGGGGTGTAGTCATCGTTAAGCACTATTACTTTGAATAGTTTGGGTAACTTAGGTTCGATTTTTTTTTCAGTATCTGAAAAAATTTTTGGATTTTCAATAGCCATATTTATTTAAATATTTTAAGAGTTTTTATACTCTTATTTTGGGCATTTATTATTTCAAAAGTTATATTCATTATTTTAAAGCTTGTATTGGTTTCGGGAATATCTTCAAAATATTCTAAGATAAAGCCATTCATTGTTCTAGCATTCTTTGAAGACAAATTTAATCCTAATGCTTTATTTACTTTCTTTAATGGGCAGCTTCCTTCAATTATCCATCCAGATTGATCTTCAATAATCTTTGTCTCATTAGAAGGCAAATTATGATTGAACTCTCCTGTAATCTCCTCAAGAATGTCCTCAAGAGAAACTATACCCATGAAGTCACCATGTTCATTAACAACAACACCAATTTTATATTTATTTTCTTGAAAGGATTGTATTTGTTTATACAAAGAAGTTCCTGAAGCTATAAAATTGGGTGAGTCAATTACGTCTTTTATTTTTTCATGAGTCAGTCTTTCATGATCATTAATGAATTTAACTAACTTCCTGATACTTAATATTCCTGTGATTGGACCATGCTCATTCTCTTTTACTGGAATAAAGTCATGATGAAAGGTTGAGAGTTTTTTCATTATCTCTTCAATGCTTATGTCTAGAGAAATTGATTCAACATTTGTATGAGGGATCATTACATCATCAACAGAATCACTTTCTAAATCAAGAAAATTTATTAACATTGATTGATTTTTGTTAGTTATGGATTTGGTTGAAGTTGATATGACACTTTTTAATTCATCCATCGTTATTAAATGTTTTTCATTAAAGTTAAGCTTTATATTGAAGATCTTCAATATTGATAGTACAAAAAAGTTAACAAAAATAACAAGTGGATATAATATTTTTAACAAAGGATATAGAATAAAGCTGCAAGCCAACGCAAGTCTTTCTGAGTGAGCAGCGGCAAGAACTTTAGGGGTAATTTCACTAAATATTACTATTAGAAAAGTTACTGATAATGTTGAAATTAATAAGATATTTTCTTCATTTTGAAATAATTGTAATGATATAACTGTTACTAGCGATGCGGCAGCAGCATTTGAAAAATTATTGCAAATTAAGATTACACTTAAAAGTTTGTCAGTTTGCTTTAGTAAAGATGCAGCCAGCTTTGCAGATCGATGCCCTTTTTTTTCTAAATGTTTAATTTTATGCTGACTTATTGCCATTAGGCTAGTTTCAGCGATCGAAAAAAAAGCTGATATTAACAGAAGAATAAATAAAAAAATAATTTGAAAGGAGATAGGAAGATCGGTCAAAGTATTTTAAATTTCATTAGTATTTTTTTTAATTTCCTGTGGACCTGCAAGGTTTGAGTGATTCGTTCCAAGCCAGAGTGCCATAGGGCAGCCAACCATGATTGATGAATAAATCCCAAATAAAATACCAATAGTTAAGGCAAGAGAGAAGTTATGTAGTATCTCTCCGCCAAAGATCAACATTGATATAACTACTGTTTGTGTAGATAGGTGGGTCATGATTGTTCTTGACATAGTTCTGGTGATTGCATTATTCATAACCTCAGCTACTGACGACCTTCTCATTTTTCTAAAATTTTCTCGAACTCTATCAAAAACAACTACAGACTCATTAACAGAATATCCAAGAACAGCAAGAACGGCTGCTAATACAGTTAAATTAAATTCCCATTGGAAAAAAGCAAAAAAACCAAGAATTATTATGACGTCATGCATATTTGCTATGACGGCGGCAAGGGCAAACCTCCATTCAAAACGCAATGATAAATAGAGGATAATTCCTATACAAACAAAAAGTATAGCTAACGCTCCATTTTCAAAAAGCTCTTCTCCAACCTGCCCCCCAACAGATTCTACTCGTTTAATCTCAAATCTTTCTCCACTTAAGCTTAACTGAGTGCTAACTTTTTCTGATATTTCAGCTATGGTATTATTTTTGTCTAAAGGGAGCCTTATTAAGACATCTTTTTCGTTTCCAAAATTTTGAACTTGAATTTCATTTAGGTTGATTGAGTTGAGTTCTGATCGAATTAAATCAAGATCTGCCTTATCTTCGTATGTAACTTCAATTATTGTTCCACCAGTGAAGTCGATGCCATAATTGAGGCCCTTGTTTAAAAGAAAGAAAACAGCTAATAAAAAGGTAAGGATAGAAACAATAGCAGAAATTTTTCTGTATTTCATAAAAGGGATGTCATTTTTTACTCGAAATAATTCCATAAATTTAGTTGTTTACCTTATAAATTTCACCGATATTAAGTTTTTCAATTTTTCTTTTTGAGCCATAGTAAATATTAACTAGAGCTCTAGAAACAATAATTGCAGAAAACATGGATGTTAAAATTCCTAATACATGAACAACAGCAAATCCTTTGATTGGACCAGTACCAAACATAAATAAAGCAAGACCAGCAATAAGGGTGGTAATATTGGAATCTAATATAGTCCCCCATGCTTTTTCATACCCGATATGAATGCTGGCTTGTGGTGTATTACCATTTCTTATCTCGTCACGTATTCTTTCATTAATTAATACATTCGAATCAATAGCCATACCAACTGTAAGAGCCATAGCAGCAATTCCGGGCAAAGTTAATGTTGCTTGTAGAGTTGATAAAAGCGCAATTAGAAGAACTAGGTTTATTGATAGAGCTATGGAAGAAAAAATACCAAATAGCATGTAATACACACTAATAAGAATTATTACGGCTACAAAGCCCCATAAAGTTGACTGCACACCTCTTTCAATATTTTCTTTTCCCATGCTTGGACCTACAGTACGCTCTTCAATAATTTCCATTGGGGCTGCAAGAGAGCCTGCTCGAAGAAGAAGGGACACATCTGTTGCTTCTTGAGCATTTTTCATTCCTGTTATTTGTACTCTTCCACCACCAATTTCAGATTTAATAACTGGAGCTGTAATTATTTCAGTACTATTTTTTTCGATTAATAAGATGGCTATCCTTTTGCCAATATTATCTCTGGTTACTTTTTTAAAAATATTTGCACCCTTACTATCCAAGGTTAACGATACAATAGATTGGCCAGTTTGGTTGTCAACACCAGGACCTGCATTATTTATATTTTCACCGGTCAGAATAATATCTTTTTTTAATAACAATGGATTTTCATTGCGATCATAAAAGAGATCTCTGTTTAAAGGTACCTTGCCGTTAATTGCTTCATCTATTTGAGACTGAGGAGCGTCTCCATCAACAAGACGCATTTCCAGAAGCGCAGTTCTGCCAATTATATCTTTTGCTTTTGCAGTATCTTGAACTCCAGGAAGTTGAACAACAATACGATTTTCTCCTTGTTGTTGAATTATGGGCTCTGCAACACCTAACTCATTGATTCTATTATTTAAGGTTTCTAAATTTTGCTTAATAGCAAAACTAACCGTATCTTCTTTATTTTTTTCACTTAAACTGACTTTTAATATGTATGAAGAATCATCAATTATTTCTTTAGTTTTTAAATCATCGAGTTGGCTTGATAAATTAAGTCTTTTTGAGAATTCAAAATCAGTATTTTTCTGAGTAATTAAATTTTTTGCTATTTTTAAATCTTTTTCATTTGGAAAATTAATTATTATCCCATCTTCTTGAATTTCAATGCTTGAGTACCTAATATTATTTTCTCTTAAGTTAGTTCTTATCTCACTTAGTCTGCTTGATGATTCCTTAGACTCTACTTTTGTCAGGTCTACCTGCATTAAAAAATGCACACCACCTCGAAGATCTAAACCTAGGTACATCGGTTGAGCCCCAATTGATTCAAGCCATTTTGGTGAGTTTGGTAAAAGATTTAAGGCAACAATAAAATTTGGACCAAGCTTTTCTTCAAGTAAAGTCTTTCCTAATAACTGATCCTCATTGCTACTCAATTTAAATTTTATATAAGTATCTTCAGCAACTAAGCCTGTTGTGGCTATATTATTTTCTTTAAGGATATTCTCAGCTTGGGACATAATTATTGGATCAATTTTATCCCCTGACTTTATTGGCATTACTTGCAAAGCAGGCGATTCTCCAAAAATATTTGGCAAAGCAAAAAAGAAACCCAATAAAATTATTATTAGGATTACGGAATTTTTCCAACGAGAATAATGATTCATTTTAGATCGACTTTATCGTACCTTTACTCAAAACGGATTGTACGGAGTTTCTTTGTATTTTGATTTCAGTATTGTTGGAAATATTTACTATTAGGTATATCTCGGATACTTTTTGAATAATACCTAAAATTCCAGACGCCAACAGAACTTCATCACCCTTTTTTAATTCCGAAATAAGTTTTTTATGCGCTTTGGCTTGCTGCATTTGAGGTCTTATGAGCATAAAATAAAATAAAATAAAAATGATGATAAAAGGAACAAAACTCATTAAACCACCAGGTGCTACTGCGTCATTGGCATAAGCTAGTGAAATCATTTAAACCTCGCATTAATTAGAAAAAGAAATTCTAGCATATTTTGCTATTTACTTCGCTCAATTAGCAATGATTGTCTTCTTTGAAAGAACTCTGACTTGAATTCAGTAAAACGGTTGCCAACAATAGCTTCCCGAGCTTCAGACATAAAGGATTTATAAAAAAACAAATTATGTATGGTGTTCAATGTTGACCCAAGCATTTCTCCAATTTTAAATAAGTGATGAAGGTAGGATTTGGTGAAATTTCTGCAGGTATAGCACGCACAGGTTTCATCAAGAGGTGATAAATCATTTTTATATTTGCTGTTTTTGATTTTCACGTCCCCAAATCTTGTAAATAACCAACCATTCCTCGCATTTCGGGTAGGCATAACGCAATCAAACATATCAATACCTTGTTCTATAGCATCCATAATATCTTCTGGTGTACCAACACCCATGAGATAGCGTGGTTTATTTTGAGGCATTAAGCTAGAAAGCGATGTTATAACTTTTTTCATTTCATCTTTGGGCTCACCAACGGACAATCCTCCAATTGCATATCCATCAAAACCAATATCAATTAATTGATTGATAGATTCCTTTCTCAAATCCTCATACATTCCACCTTGAACAATACCAAATAAGGCATTTGACCCTTTAAAGCTTTTTTTTGACCTCAAAGCCCATCGAAGACTCAACTCCATAGAATCTCGGGCTTCAGCTTTACTAGATGGGTAATTCGTACATTCATCAAAAATCATTGCAATATCTGAATTGAGTTGAGATTGAATTTCCATTGATATTTCAGGGCTCAGAAAACAAGCATCTCCATTTATAGGTGATTTAAAAGTAACTCCATCTTCCGATATGGTTCTTAATTTACCAAGGCTCCATACCTGGAAACCGCCGCTATCAGTTAATATAGGTCGATCCCAGTTAATAAATTTATGTAACCCATTATGAGTTTTAATAACTTCCATTCCTGGGCGAAGCCAAAGATGATAGGTATTACCAAGAATAATTTCAAAATCTATTTCTTTCAAGATAGCAGGCGTTATTGACTTTACTGCCCCATAAGTGCCTACCGGCATAAAAATTGGTGTTTGCAATTTCCCATGGGTCAAGGATAACTCAGCGGCCCTTGATTTTCCGTCTTGGCTAAGTATTTTAAATTCCATAATTTTAAAAGTTTTTTATAATGCGGCTATTATAAGAGTAATACCGATTAATTTCGATGAAAAATGGGATGAACTAGGATAAAATTAAATGATGGATAATTTAAATAAAAAAAATAAAGACCAAAGAGGTTTTTATCTATTACCAAATCTCTTTACAACGGCAGCATTATTTTTTGGTTTTTTTTCAATATTAAATGCAATGAATGGTAAATTTGAATTTGCTGCCTTATGCATTTTTTTTGCTCTTGTAATGGATGGTCTGGATGGAAGAGTCGCGAGACTTACAAACACGGAAAGTAAATTCGGCGCTGAATACGACAGCTTGTCGGATATGGTTTCTTTTGGTGTTGCCCCAGCCTTAGTAATGTATATTTGGGCCTTAAAGCCATTGGGAAAAATAGGTTGGATTGGAGCATTTATTTATTGTGCCTGCGCTGGCTTTCGTTTAGCAAGATTTAATACGAAGTTAGACATTCCTGAAAAAAAATATTTTTATGGGTTACCATCGCCAGCAGCGGCAGCATTAGTGGCAGCATTTATTTGGGTTTGTATTGAAAATGGGGTAAGTGGTAACGATATATTTTTTAATTATTTTCAGATGAAGTGGTTTGGTTGGATTATGATTATAGTAGCCGCCTTATCAATGGTTACTGATGTTAAATATTACAGTGGAAAAGATATTAATTTGCGAAATAGTGTTCCTTCAGTGTCAATATTGTTAATTGTACTTGCATTTTCAATGTTGTCTCACAGTCCTGCAGAGTTAATATTCATAGCCTTAATTATTTATTTATTTTCCGGTTATGTAAATTTCTTTAAGGAAAATTTTAAGTTAGAGAAAAGCAAAAAGAAAAAATGACAGATAAATTAATTATATTTGATACAACCCTCAGAGATGGAGAGCAAAGCCCAGGCGCATCAATGACACAAGAAGAGAAAGTGAGAATTGCTCTTCAATTGGAAAAATTAGGTGTTGATATTATCGAGGCTGGATTTGCAGCCGCAAGCCCTGGTGATTTTAAAGCTATTGAGGCTGTAGCAGGTAAAATTGAAAATTCATCTGTGTGCTCATTAGCTAGGGCGGTACAAAACGATATTAACAAGGCTGGACTTGCCATTAAGCCTGCAAATAAGGGAAGAATTCATACTTTTATCGCGACAAGCCCAATTCATATGGAGAACAAGTTAAGAATGTCTCCAAGCCAAGTACTTGAAAGGGCAGTTGAGGCTGTTAATTGGGCTTTGGAGTATACGGATGATGTTGAGTTTTCTGCTGAGGATGCTGTTCGTTCTGAAATTCCTTTTTTGGTCGAAGTATTTGATGCAGTAATTAAGGCAGGCGCTAAAACAATTAATGTCCCAGATACTGTTGGGTACTCAATACCTTTTCAATGGGGTGAGCGAATAAGCCAATTAATTTCAAAGGTACCAAACTCTAATAGTGTCGTATGGTCAACACATTGCCACAATGATTTAGGAATGGCGGTAGCTAATTCTTTGTCAGCAGTTTTGAATGGTGCCAGGCAAGTTGAGTGTACAATTAATGGATTAGGCGAACGAGCTGGCAATGCAAGTTTAGAAGAAATAGTTATGTCAGTTAAAACCAGAAAAGATATTTTCGATCTTGTCAGTAATATTAAAACAGAATTTATTGTTCCAACATCAAAGCTTGTATCGACTATTACAGGTTATAACGTTCAACCAAACAAGGCTATTGTAGGCGCGAATGCTTTTGCTCATGAGTCTGGGATTCATCAAGATGGCGTGTTAAAACATAGGGAAACATATGAAATAATGCGTGCAGAGGATGTTGGCTGGGGTGCAAACAAGATATCCCTTGGTAAACTTTCAGGACGAAATGCATTTAAAAGTAGACTAGAGGCTCTAGGTATTAATCTTGATTCAGACCAGCTTTTAAATGTGGCGTTTGAGAAATTTAAGGAACTTGCTGATAAGAAGACAGAAATATTTGATGAAGATATTCATGCATTGATCAGTGATGAATACTCCTCTGAGATTAAGGAAAACTATAAATTAATTGACCTAAGTGTGGAGTCATCAATAAATAAAAGTCCAGAATCAACGGTCGTAATTAATTTTGAGGGGGTGGAAAAAAAAGAAACTTCAAAAGGAAGCGGATTGGTGGATGCAACATTTAAGGCGATTGAAAAAATAGTTAATTCAGGTTCCGAATTGTTATTGTTTTCTGTTAATAACATTACTTCTGGTACAGACTCTCAGGGTGAGGTTACTGTAAGATTGGCTAAAAATGGAAGAGTGGTGAATGGACAAGGTTCTGATACCGATATTATTACAGCTTCAGCCAAAGCATATATCAATGCACTTAATAAAATTACCTCAAAACTAGAACGTGCACACCCTCAGGTTTGAAGATGAATCTTGCTTTATTTGATTTAGACAACACCCTACTCAGAGGGGATTCTGATTACAACTGGTCAAAATTCTTAATTAAAAAAAATTTGCTTGATAAGAATTTACATGAAAAGCAAAACGAAATATTTTACCAACAATATCAAAATGGAACTCTAGATATTTATGAATTTTGCGAGTTTCAATTTCGCCCTCTCAAGGAGAATAAAAGACAAGATTTAGATTTAATAAGGCAAGAGTATGTTGAGGAGATTATTAAGCCATTAATCTCTAATAAATCTATCGATTTGGTTAAGTCTCACTTAAGGCAAAATGATTTATGTATCATTATCACGGCTACTAATTCTTATATCACCAAGCCAATCGCTGACCTTTTTGGTATTGATAATTTAATAGGAACAATTCCGGAAGAAATTGGAGGTCAATTTACGGGGAAGGTGGAAGGGCTCCCGTCCTTTCAGTTTGGAAAAGTCACCAGACTTGAGAATTGGCTTGCAAAAAAAGAATTAAGTATAGAAAGTTTTGATAAAAGTTATTTTTATTCCGATTCTCATAATGATTTACCATTAATGAAAAAAGTCACGAATCCAATATGTGTCAATCCAGATGATAAATTAAAAAATGAGGCTCATAGGCTATTATGGGAAACAATCTCACTTGAAGATTAATTTAGTATTATTTCTGAGACAAATTTGCTTCCAAAATATGCTAATACTAATAATAAAAATGCCAAAAGTACCAATAAAACTGCTTTTTTCCCTCTAATGCCATTTGCTACTCGTTGATATAGGATGTATGCATAACTTATCCATGAAAGTATCCCAAAAAAAGTTTTATGATTAAATATGAAGGGTGTGTTGAAAATCTCATTGGAAAAAAATATACCTGTAAAAATTGTTATCGACAAAAGTAAAAATCCTGACCACAAGATTATGAATAAAAATTTTTCCATACCAATGATTGAGTTTGTGGATGAAAAGTTAGTTAAAGTTTTTTTCTTATGAAGACCTTCCTCAAGAAATAAGACAAAAGTTGCAAAAATAGCAGAATAAGTTAACAAACCATAAGCCAAGATAGCAATAATAATGTGCGCTAAATAAAAAATAGAATCGGTATCTCTTATTAAATGTTCCTGCGAGAAAATCCCATGAAATATAATAATCAGAATAGTGGGGATAGCAATAATTTTATCAAGCCCTTTATTTTTTGCCTGGGTATTAAATAAGATGTAAAAAAATACTGTCATTGCGCTCACTATCATTAAAGCATTGGAGAAATCAAAGTTGAAAGACTTTAGAAAAAAATCATTATAAATTAGCGATAAATGACCAAAAAAAGCTATGATGAATAAAGGGGTACGTATTTTTCCTTCATATTTCTTACTCAGCAGAGCGCTAAGTATGTAAAAGGATAAAGATAGGATGTAGGACGTTATATATAACATAAACTAAATGAATGATTTACAATTACCTAATCTATTATAGGGGATATTGGAAGATATGTTAGAAAATTTAACAGATAAGTTACAATCAATTGCACGCAAAATAACGGGTCAATCAAGATTTACAGAAGAGAACATTAGTGATGCAATGCGAGAGGTAAGGATTGCTCTTATAGAAGCTGATGTAGCATTACCTGTTGTTAAATTTTTTATAGAAAAGGTTAAGGAAAGAGCTTTAGGTGCCGATGTTTTAAAATCTGTATCCCCAGGTGATGCCATCATAAAAATTGTTCAAGATGAATTAACCGAATTGATGGGTCCTGAAAGCTCTCCATTAAATCTTTCAAGTAAACCACCCTCAATAATACTCATGGCCGGACTTCAGGGATCAGGTAAAACAACAACCTCTGCAAAATTAGCAAAGGTTTTATCAGACCAAAAAAAGAAAGTTCTTCTTGTGAGTGCAGATGTATATCGACCTGCAGCTATTGATCAACTTAAAACTTTAGCTGAGAGTTTAAAAATTGATTGTTTTGATTCATCGATAAAAGATAAACCTGTAAATATAGCAAAAGCCTCAATAGATTTTGCAAAAAAACATTTTCATGATGTCGTAATTTTTGACACAGCTGGCCGCACCGCAGTTGATATTGAAATGATGAAAGAAATTAAGGCGCTTCACAAGGAACTTCACCCCTCTGAAACATTATTTGTTGTGGATGCAATGCAAGGGCAAGATGCAGTCAATACTGCTAAAGCATTTAATGATGCTCTAGAATTAACCGGCATAATCTTAACTAAAGTCGATGGGGATTCAAGAGGCGGAGCCGCATTATCTGCAAAACATATCATAGGAAAACCTATAAAATATGTTGGTTTGAGTGAAAAAGTAACTGGCATCGAGCCTTTTTATCCTGATCGATTAGCATCCAGAATTTTAGGTATGGGTGATATTGTTGGGTTGGTTGAAGAAGCACAAAAAAATATTGACCAAAAAGAAGCTCAAAAATTAGCAGAAAAGGTTCAGTCAGGAAAGAATTTTGATTTAGAAGATTTTAAAAATCAAATTATGCAAATGAAAAAAATGGGTGGGGTTGGTGCTTTGATGGATAAAATGCCAGCTCAATTAATGGGGCAAGCACAGCAAAAAATTAATCCAGAAGATGGTGATAAATCGTTAATTCAAATTGAAGCAATTATAAACTCGATGACACCAACAGAAAGAAAAGAACCGGATATTATTAAGGCGAAAAGGAAAATCAGGATCGCTGAAGGATCTGGTACTAAGGTTCAAGATATAAATCGCCTTCTTACTCAATATGAACAAATGCGCAAAATGATGAAATTATTTTCTAAAGGCGGACTTTCAAAAATGATGAGGGGTTTTGCGGGAAAATTTCCAGGAATGCGCTAATTTCTTCCTGTTGTTTATTGACCAAATGACAGTTCTAGTCCATAATTCTGTGTTCAATCGATGGGGTGTTAGCTCAGTTGGTAGAGCAGCGGACTTTTAATCCGTTGGTCGCGAGTTCGAATCTCGCACACCCTACCATCCTATACAAATTCAATTATATTTTTTTTAGTTTCTTTAAGCTCAAAAGAACATTCAACAAATTTTTTCGCCTCCTGAATTTGATGACTAACAAGTATTGTAAATATTTCTTGCTCAATTATTAATTTTTTTATATTTTTTATCATACGTTTTCTTTGTTCAAGATGAATAGCATTAAGTGACTCATCTAATAATAGGATCTTTGGATTTCTTGCCAGTGCGCGTGCAATAGAAACTCTTTGAGCCTCTCCTCCTGAAAGCGAGCTAGTATTTCTTTTGAGGATATTATCTATTTCAAGAAGATCGATAATGTTATCCAGATTAGTCTTTTCATGTAGATTAAATTTAATGTTATCTACCACATTTAAATGTGGAAATAATCTTACATCCTGAAATGCAAAACCAATATTTCTTTTGTGCGGCGCTATTACAATATTCTTATCGGAATGAATTAGTAGTTCATTGTTTATTTCTATATAACCTTTATTTGGATTAATTATTCCCGCAATTATTTTTAAGAATGTTGATTTTCCTATTCCAGAATTACCAAAAATACCAATTATGGATTCTTTAGAACTAATATTAGCTCTGATATCAAATTGCAGATTCTGATATAGAAATTTTGCTTTGATCATTTTGTTATTTGATTGCTGATAATTAATGCTGCAAAAGATATAAAAATACTTATTCCAACTAAGCGAAATGCTGCTAATTCACTATTGGGTTCTTGTAATGTTGAATAAATAGCGAGTGGGATAGTTTGTGTTTCACCAAAAATATTACCTGCAAACGTAATCGTGGCTCCAAACTCTCCTAGACTTCTCCCAAAGCTTAATATACTGCCTACAACAATTCCTTTCTTTGAAAGTGGAAGGATTATTGATAAAAATATTTTTAATCTAGAAGCTCCTAGAGTTTTTGCGGCTTCTAAAAGCTTTACATCGATTTCTTCAATTGATTGTCTTATGGCCCTCACAAATAATGGGAATGCCATAATAGATGAAGCGACAACGGCAGCTATCCAAGTAAATGAAATGGATAAATTTAATGATTGATTGATAAAAGACCCAACTATACTATTTCTTCCAAGTAAAATTAAGAGCATAAATCCAATTACAACTGGGGGAAGAATTAAGGGGAGGTGAATTAGGCTGTCAATAAAAGATTTTCCATAAAAGTTTTTTGTTGCCAGCAAATGCGCAGTAATAAAAGCGGGACCCATAATCATAAGAGTTGATACCACTGCAACTTTAATTGAGAGTAGTAAAACAACGGATTCATAATTATTTAATAAAATCATTCTCTTATTATAAACCCGTGGTTTTCCAATACACGAGTATTGTTTTTTTCAAGTAGATAATTTATGAATTTATTTGATAACTCACTATTAGATAAATTTGTAATGAAGTATTGAATTTGAGTAAATGTTTTGTTGTCAATAAACTCGTAATTAAATTTTTCAGCATAATTGCTTAAATCAGAACTATAGCTAATCGAGAAATCACATTCTCCTATGAGAGTATATGATTTCAGTGTTGCGGAATCTTTCACTACTATCAAATTATTTTTTGGAATATTAATTCTGTAGTGATTTAATACTTCTTGAGAATGTATCCCCAAAGGAGACTGTTTAGGATCCGCTATACAAAACTTTTCATTCTGATTCATTAAGAAGCGATTTAAATCCACCGACTCTTTTTTATGAATAAGTAACAATCCATTAGAAACCCAAAAAATCTTATTGGATTTCATTTTTTTATTTAAAAAATTTATCCAATTATCATTTGCTGAAATAAAAATATCAAAAGGTGCACCAAGGGTTATTTGTTTTGCTAGCAATCCTGATGAACCACTCGCATATTTTACTGAGATGTTGGTTTCTTTTTGAAAACCATAGATAATGGTTTTCATTGCTTGATGAAGGCTTGAGGCATAAGCAACATTAATACTTTCATTAGCTTTGATAAATCCTGGTATTAGCAATAGGATGATTATTAATCTAATTATCATTGTCTTTTTTAATCATTTGGAAAATCATTTTTGTTGAACGAAGATTGATTATTAAAATAATAATACCAACTATCAAATCAGGAAGAAAATTATTAGTACGGTATGTTGTATAAGCAGCAATAATTATAGCGAGATTTCCAATTAAATCATTCCTTGCCGATAAAAATGTTGCATGTAAAAGAAAATTTTTTGAATTTTTATAATCCATCAATACAAAAGTACAAATTAAGTTAATAAACAGCGCCCCAATTGCTAAATAAAGCATTATCTGAAAGTTTGGTATGGTTTTTTCATAAATTTTTACTAATACAGAGAGTACTGCGTAAGTCGAGGGGGTAATGAAAGCGAGTAAGATTATGTATCCAATAAACTTTCTGTATTTAAAACTTAAGGTCAATCCAATAATAGCTAAGAGGTTTGTCAATGAATCTTCTAAAAAATCAAGACTGTCCGCAAATAAAGAAATTGATTTTATTTCATTAGCAAAATAGTATTCAAATATGAAGTAAAAAAAGTTGAGAATTATAACTAAAGGAATTGAGTAATTTTTTTTTAACATAATTGAATTTATTTCAATATCTATAATCTTAATAAGATGAAAAACATATTAATACTAATAATATTAACGATAACATCTTTAAATTCTTTTGGTTATCCTGCTCAGTCAGAACTCTTTGGGTTAAATAAATCCATGGTTCAGTTATGGGTTAGTTATGAAAAAGGAGTTACAGGTACTGGATCGGGAGTGCTTGTTAAAAAAAACCATGTTGTTACGGATTGTCATGTTTTTCAAAATGCTACCGGGGTCAATGTGGTTAAATATCATGACACTTACAGCCCGATTGGTTTTTATGCTGATTGGGAGCATGATTTATGTGTTTTGAAGTTTGATAATTTGCCTCTAGAGCCTGTTAAGGTCCGTAAAACTAGCACAGTAAAGTATGAAGAAAAAGTTTTTACACTAACATTTCCTAATGACAATCCTGTGCCATTGCCAACTTACGGTAAGGTAAAAGCATTATATGATTTTGATAAGCAGAATATTGTGCGAACATCGGCAAGCTTTACAGTTGGCTCGAGTGGAGGCGCACTCTTTGATTTAGATTTTAATTTAATTGGCATTACTACCTTTAAAAGCCCCGGAAAAAGATTGGGTTATTTTTATTGTCTTCCAACAGAATGGATTGATGATGTCCTAAAAACACCTATGATTCAGGACATTAAAAGTGACACTCCTCCTTTTTGGGCACTGCCTGATGAAGAAAAACCTTTTTTTATGCAAATTGTGCTTCCCTTGCAAGACTCTAATTGGGTCAAGGTTAAAGAAATAGCAAAAATGTGGACCCAGTCTGAAGATGACAATACAAATGCATGGTTTTATTTGGGTCTCGCAGAAACCCATTTTAATAAAGATTTTGCAAAATTGTTTTTCAATAAATCAATTCAACTGAATAGCCGTAACCTTGATGCATTAGAACAGCTTTACCTAATTTTAAAAGCTGAGGGCAATAAGTCTGAGATGGATAAAACAAAAGCAATGATTGAATTAATTGATCCTGATTTTTTTGAGGCAGAGCCTGAAGTTGTTTGATTGGCGCGCCCGAAGAGATTCGAACTCCTGACCACTTGGTTCGAAGCCAAGTACTCTATCCAGCTGAGCTACGGGCGCCGATGGAGATAAATTTGGCGCGCCCGAAGAGATTCGAACTCCTGACCCCTTGGTTCGTAGCCAAGTACTCTATCCAGCTGAGCTACGGGCGCGTCACCGACATTATATCCTTAAAATAACTTTTAATTAAGCTTAGTTACTTGAAACCGGTAAAGTTAAAATCGGACCAGCCTTTTCTATTTTTCCAGATTGGAGTGCGGAAATTTGATTCAGTAACATTAATGTATATTTGCTTTGCATATCATTATCTTTAATAAAAAACCAATTTCCTCGGTACTCAACTGCAACGGTGGCCTGGTTAGGCGCTTCTTTGGACGTATGAACAGAAAAAATTCCATTTAAAACCTGATTCCAATCAAAGGTATTTCCTTCTCCATCTTTTGTTACAGTAACTCTGCCGTTTGAAATATCATCTACAGGGACTTCTACTCCATGGGATAAGAAAAACAAAATTCCCGCCAGTGACCTAGCTTCGATTTGTATATTTTCCGTTTTCGAACCATCAAAGAAATTATTAGTAATCGGAATAATATTATTATTACTGTTAATTTTTAATTCTTTCAAAAGAGACTTGACGTCATCATCTTCTTTAAAATCATTTTTAATTAGCAAAGCAAGGTCGTCAGGGTTACCATCAAGTTGATAACCTAAAGTAATTTTTGATGATTTTTGTAGCTTTCTGAATGTCTCTGTAAGTTTAATAAATTCTTTATAATCTGGTGCTTGAGCTGGGGTGGGGCCTGATGCCTCTGAGGCATTATTAATATTATTAATTCTATTGATGGTCAGTCTCATGATACGATCCATACTCCATCCAGACCTTGTAAGCAATAAGATAACTTGGTGATCTATTGGTGTTAATACATTTTTAACAAAGTCTGCACCTGATAAAGGAGAATAGGTGATAGTCGGTTTTTCTACGTATTCAGTATTCCCTCTTATTCCTATATTATCTTTTCCGACTCCATCACCTCTGAATAAAGAACCATCAATACCAAAACCTTCTTTCCAGTTAAAGGAGGTTGACACACTGTTTACTTTTAAAAAGGCAGGGTTATCTGCATAACGAAGTCTTATAAGATTCAGTAGAGTTTCTTCATCATCGGTTTGTGCAAGAACTTTATTGTAGTCATTCCTACCCGCTTTCATCAACTCAGGTCCAAATTGAGAGCAACTTGAAATAAGAAGCATAGAAATAAACAGAAGATAGTTTATAAATTTCATTAAAATTTTCCAGTGTAGTCCCATTTACCTAAGTTTACGCCATTCATCCTTAAGATATTGTAGGTGGTTGTGATGTGAAAGAAAAAATGAGGCAATATCCATCTTTTCAAATAATCTTCTCCATTTGAAAAATAGAATTTTTTTTCACGTATATTAAATTCAATTTCTACGGTTGCCGAATCTTTAAGATCATTTGGTTTAATTTTCTTTAAATAATTAACGGTTTTTAAAATTCGGTTTTGAAGTTGCTTTAAAGTTTTTTCATTATCTTTGTAATTTGGAAATTTTTTGTTAGCTAGCCTTCCAATCCCTTTTCTTACCATATCTGTTCCTATTTGTATTTGTCTGGAAAGAGGGAACATATCGGCAATCAATCTGCTCTCAACAAAAACAGCACTATCAATTTTTCTTTTACTTGCAAATTTTTCTGTTTTGGCGAGAATATTTGAGAGATTTTCCAGCATATTTATTATTATTGGAACAGATAAGTCGTACATTGGCTCTTTCATCATTTTCTCCAAATTTGGCGGAGAGCGAGGGATTCGAACCCTCGATACAGGCTTAAACCCGTATGCTTCCTTAGCAGGGAAGTGCCTTCGACCACTCGGCCAGCTCTCCTATTTTTAACTGATGTATTATAAATTAGAATCTATTAAGATCCCAGTAGCTATTGATCTAAATTAAATGCTTTATGAAGCGCTTGAACTGCAGAATCTAACGATTCTTTTTCAATTAAAATAGAAATCTTTATTTCACTAGTGGATATTGTACTAATATTAATACCTTCTTCTGATAGCGTTCTAAACATTTTGCTGGCTACCCCAACATGCGATCTCATCCCAACGCCTACAAGAGAGAGTTTCGCTACCTTTGGGTCACCGATAATTTTTTTTGCACCAAGCTTCTCTTTCATTGCTTCTAAAATATCTAATGTTTTATTTAACTCCGTCGTATTGACTGTAAAAGTAAAATCATTTAATCCGTCATGACCAATATTTTGAATAATCATATCAACGTCAATATTTTGATCAGCGATTGGTCCTAAGATTTGATAAGCTATGCCCGGAGTATCTGGGATACTCTCAACGGTAACTTTGGCCTCATCCCGATTAAAAGCTATTCCAGATATAATTGGATCTTCCATTTTATGATCTTCCTCGTAAGTAATTATTGTTCCCTCGCCTTCCTCTTCGAAACTTGAAAGAACCCTTAAGTTGACTTTATACTTCCCTGCGAATTCTACAGAACGAAGTTGAAGAACTTTTGAACCTAAACTGGCCATTTCCAGCATTTCCTCAAAAGTAATTGATTTTAATCTTTTTGCATTTTTTACGACCCTTGGATCTGTTGTATAAATTCCATCTACATCAGTATATATCTGGCATTCATCAGCATTTAATGCTGCTGCTATGGCAACTGCTGTTGTATCCGATCCACCTCGCCCAAGTGTTGTAATATTCCCCTGCTCGTCAGCTCCTTGAAATCCAGCTATGACTAGAACAAAGCCATTATTTAAATCTTTTTGAATGTTCTCGGTACCTATATTAATAATTCGAGCTTTTGAGTGTGCATTATCCGTTAATATTTTAACTTGAGATCCAGTATAACTTTTGGCTTTGATACCTCGTTCTTGAATGGCTAAAGCGGTCAATCCAATAGTTACTTGCTCTCCAGTAGAAAGGATAACGTCTGATTCCCTGGGATCTGGCTTCGAATTTACTTCGCTGATTAGTTTTAAAAGCTTGTTTGTTTCGCCTGACATTGCCGATACCACGACAACAACTTGATGTCCGTTATCAACATATTTTTTTACTCGATCAGCAACTGCATTAATTCTCTCTGAATTTGCAACTGAAGTGCCCCCAAATTTTTGTACAATCAAACTCATAATTATATTATTTTTTTAATTTCAACTAACGCATCAGATAATTTTTCAAGGTCACTGCCTCCGGCCATAGCCATGTCCGGTTTTCCTCCACCTTTGCCATCAACCATTGTTGCGAATGAGGATGCTATTTTACCAGCATGGTAACGATTAACCATATCTTTTGTGACACCAACTATAATATTTATTTTTCCATTATTGACCGATGCTAAAATTATTACCCCTGACTTAATTCCATCTTTAAGGTTATCCATCATGGTTTTGAGTTGAGGTACATCGATATTATCTAACTGAGTAATGATAGTATTGATCCCATTCAAGATTTGCACTTGATCAATAAGGCTATTCTTTGATTCATTGGCAATCTTTAACTTTAGTTGATGAATAATCCTCTCACTCTCTTTAAGTTGATTTGTTATGAGTGATAATTTTTCTGGTATATCATCTTTAGATGTCTTTAATTCTTTTGCAGCTAGATCAATTAACTTATCTTGTCTATTAATTAAGTCAATGATTGATTTACCTGTTGTGCCTTCAATTCTTCTAACTCCGGAGGAAACTCCATTTTCTTGAGAAATTTTAAAAAGTCCAATATCTCCAGTGAACTTAACATGAGTACCACCACACAACTCTTTACTATTACCTATTGTAAGAACGCGCACTTCATTAGCGTATTTTTCTCCGAAAAGCATCATTGCTCCACTTTTTTTAGCATCTTCCAAAGGCATTACTTGTGCTTCAGTCATTTGGTTATTTAAAATTTCATTATTAACAATATTTTCAACTTCTTTGATTTCATGATCAGTCATCTGTTTAGGATGGGAAAAGTCAAAACGTGTTTTATATTCATCAACAAGAGAGCCTTTTTGCTGAATATGATCACCTAAGACAGTTTTTAGAGCTCTGTGAAGAAGGTGGGTAGCGGAGTGATTTCTTTTAATTGCATTTCGTCTATCTTGATCAACCTGGCATAAAGCTCTTTGGTTAATACCAAAAGTTCCTGATATTAATTCACCAATGTGCAATAAAATTCCATTTGGTGTTTTTTGCGTATCCAAAACTTTAAAATTAAAATTATCATTTGAGATAATTCCAGTATCACCAACTTGACCCCCAGACTCAGCATAAAAAGGTGTTTCTAATAATACAAGTGTACATTGTTCTGGTTTATCGTAAGTCTCAACAAACGTATCATTCACAATAATATGGGTAATAGTTGATTCAAAATAATCATGTTCGTAGGCAAGAAATTTTGTTTCAATTCCTTCAATGGTTATATCTTTAGATGATTTAAATTTACTAAATTGACGGGCTTGTGTTCTTTGGTTTTTCATCTCATCATCAAATTCAGTCATATTAATTTCAATCTTTTGCTCCCTACATATATCGGCAGTAAGATCCACAGGAAATCCAAAAGTGTCATGCAGTTTAAAAGCAATCTTTCCACTCAGAACTGAAACCTTTTGTTTGTTAATCTTTAGTAATTCAGTATCAAGAATATTCATCCCATTTTCGATAGTTTCAAAGAATCTTTCTTCTTCTTCAAAAATAGTTGATTCAATGAATTCAATTTTTTGATTTAGATCAGGATATGCGTCACCCATATTTTTTTTGACGGAGATAGCTAACTTGTTTAAAAAGGCTTTTCTCATTCCAAGTTTATATCCATGACGTATGGCTCTTCTCATTATTCTTCTGAGAACATAGCCACGGCCGTCATTAGATGGAATCACTCCATCATTTATTAAAAACACAATTGATCTTATGTGGTCAGAAATAACTCTCAGTGAAGGGTGTAATAAATCTCCATAAGAAGTAATTTTACTTGCATCAGATATTAGGTTTGTGAAAAGGTCAATTTCATAATTAGCATGAACATGTTGAAGAACAGCAGAAATTCTCTCAAGACCCATTCCCGTATCAACTGATGGTTTTGGTAATGGATGCATCTTGCCATCTTTATCTCTATTAAATTGCATGAAAACTAAGTTCCATATTTCAATAAAACGATCACCATCCTCTTCCGGTGACCCAGGAACTCCCCCAGGTATATCACTTCCATGGTCATAAAAAATTTCACTACAAGGACCACATGGGCCTGTATCACCCATCATCCAAAAATTATCTGAAAAATATTTTTCAGATTTATCTCCAATTTTAATGATCCTGTCCGAAGAGATTTTAATTTCATCCTTCCATATGTCATATGCTTCTGTATCTTCATGGTAGACGGTAACCAAAAGCTTTTCTTCTGGAATTTTAAATCTAACGGTCAATAGTTCCCATGCCAGTTGTATAGCTTCTTTTTTAAAGTAATCTCCAAAACTAAAATTACCCAACATTTCAAAAAAGGTATGATGCCTTGCTGTGTAACCAACATTCTCAAGATCATTGTGTTTTCCACCCGCTCTAACACATTTTTGGCTGGATGTAGCTTTTGTGAATGTTGGTTTTTGATTGCCTAGAAAAAAATCCTTAAATTGATTCATTCCCGCATTTGCAAATAGTAAGGTAGGATCATTCTGCGGAACAAGGCTGCTAGATTCAACTATAGTGTGACCTTTTTCATTAAAAAAATCTAAAAATGCTTGTCTAATTTGATTGCTTGATAAATTTTTCATCTTATAATTTTCTTTATTACCTCAAAACTAAAACCTCTACTTTGCATAAATCGAATTTGTTTGCTTTCCTCATTTTTGTTTGCAGGAGGGCTATTATATTTTTTACTCCATACTAATGAAGCAATTTTATCCTCATGAATTTTCAACTCACTGATAAAGGTATCAATAAGGTATTGGTCGACACCCTTTTGTTGAAGATCGAAGCTAATGCGTTGTGATCCAAATTTGTTTTTTTTTGAATTAATATAGGATTCACAAAACCGTTCATCTGACTGAAAATTTTTTTCTTTCAATTCTTCAACAACAACAAAACACTCTTTCTCACTCAAGCCTATTTCATAAGCATATTTCAAGATTTTCTGAATTAATTCTTTAAATGAATATTCTCTCTTTGCTAAATAATAGAGTGCTCTTTTTTTTAAATTTTTAAGTGACTCATTCGCTTGCATCTTCGTCATCTGATGATGAATCTTGAGGATTTTCAACTATCATTTTCGAATTTGCAAGATTAGCATTCTCTCTAATTTGATCTTCAAGCGTCCTCGATATTTCAGGGTTTTGTTTTAAAAACTCCCGAACATTATCTTTACCTTGTCCAATTTTTTCTCCATTGTAGCTATACCATGCCCCGGCTTTATCAATGAGTTTAAGTTGAACTCCTTGCTCAATAATCTCTCCTTCTAATGAAATACCTTCGCCATACAATACATCAAATTCTGCTTGTCTAAATGGTGGCGCCACCTTATTTTTTACCACTTTCACTCGAGTTTCTGCTCCAACAATCTCATCACCTTTTTTGATCGCACCAATTCGTCGAATGTCTAAACGAACTGATGAGTAAAATTTAAGAGCATTACCGCCAGTCGTAGTTTCGGGATTGCCAAACATTACACCAATCTTCATTCTAATTTGATTGATGAAAATAACTAATGTATTTGTTTTCTTAATGTTGCCTGTGAGCTTTCTTAAGGCTTGAGACATTAATCGGGCCTGAAGTCCCATATGAGAATCTCCCATATCCCCCTCAATTTCAGCTCTTGGAGTTAATGCTGCAACTGAGTCAACGACAACCACATCAACTGAACCACTTCTAACAAGCATGTCAGTAATCTCTAAAGCTTGCTCTCCAGTATCTGGTTGGGAAATTAATAAATCGGTTAAGTTAACACCCAGCTTTGAAGCATACTGGGTATCAAGTGCATGTTCAGCGTCAATAAAAGCTGCAGTACCTCCAGCTTTTTGAGCAGCTGCAATGACAGAAAGGGTTAGTGATGTTTTACCGGAAGATTCTGGACCATAAATTTCAACAACTCTACCTTTGGGTAAGCCGCCGATACCTAATGCAATATCTAAGCCAAGTGAGCCTGTTGAAATGGCTTCAATTGAAGAATCAACTTCAGTTCCATCCATTTTCATAACAGAGCCTTTGCCAAATTGTTTCTCAATTTGGGCCATAGCTGCTTCTAGAGCTTTTTGTTTATTCTCATCCATTTATTTAGAACCTTTTCATGTTGATTGTATTTAAATTTAATGACTAATTATTTCACATTTAACTACTTAAAGTAAGCTTATTCAATTCATCTATTATGAAATTCACAGTGTTTTCTCGGACGTCCAACCTTGAACCATCTGTTTTAAAAAGAAATTCTTTAATAATAATATTTTCTTTAGCAAAACAAATATAAACTGTTCCGACGGGTTTTGACTTTGTGCCTCCATCAGGTCCAGCAACACCGGTAATTGAAATTGAAAAGTTGGCATTAGATTTCTTTAATGCGCCAATTGCCATTTCTTTTGCAACCTGTGAGCTAACGGCACCAAATTTTTCTAATGATTCAAAATCAACATTAAGAAGTTTTATTTTCGATTCATTGCTGTAAGTTATAAATCCACACTCGAACCATTTGGATGAGCCTGGAATGTCAGTAAAAATTTTTGAAAGGAGCCCTCCTGTACAAGATTCAGCTGTAACAATTTTTAAAGCATTTTTTTTTATTTTACTAATGACAGATTGGAGTTTAGTAGATAGGCACATAAAAATTTATCGACCAAATAATTAAAATTGTAAAGATGGCAGCAACAACGTCATCTGCTATTACACCAGCAGCTCCAGGAATTTTCTCAAAAAAATTTATAGGCATGGGTTTATAAATATCAAGTAGTCTAAAAATTACAAAAGAAAGAATAATCGTAAGAAAATTTAATGGAACGATAATCAGGATAAGGAGGTAAGCAATAATCTCATCAATTACCACGCAAGAAGGATCTTTTATTTTTAAATTTTTAATGGTCTCATTTGTGCTTATATAACTAAAAATAAAACAAAATATGTATAAAAATATTTGTAAGGTATTACTTAATTTGAGAAAAGGTATTAGGTACAAGAATGCTACCAATGTGCCAATAGTACCAGGACCTTTTTTTGATAATCCAGTACCAAATCCAAGTGCTATAAAGTGCCAAATATTACTCATTAGGAATTTTCTATTAACCAAAATGTTTGAATCCACCTTTTTTATAATTCACTAACTTACCTTTATGCTCAAACTCAACTTTTTTGCTGTTAGTAATAGTTCCAATAACCCCGCCCTTTAATTTATTTTTTTTCAAGGAATTGTTGATTTTATTTCGATTTTTTTTATTGGCTGTGAAAAGTATTTGATAGTCTTCACCTCCAGTTAAGGCTAATTCTTGATTGTTATGTTCTTTAAACCATTTATGCATTGGTATTGAATCAACATCAATTTTTGCACCTAATTTTTGTTCTACAGTAATATGCTCAAGTTCTGATACTAGACCATCTGAAATATCAATAGCTGCGTGCATATACTTTTTATTATCTAAAATAAAGTTCATTGGGGGCTCAGGTTTCAAAAAAGCTTGCAAAGCTCTCTTTTTTAAACAATTTGACATGGTGGGACCGTGTTTACTTAATGCAAAGCCTAGGTGTGCATAACCAATCTCATCACTAATCCATATATCATCATTAATCTTTGCAGCACTTCTGGTTAAAACATTTTTTCTTGGTGAATCGCCGATGATGGTTACTGATACCGACATCGAACCTCTATTGGTATCTCCACCGATGAGCTCTACATTATATTTTTTAGCACAAGCCTTTATGCCTTGAGAAAATTTACTTAACCATTTTTTATTAATCTCTTCTACAGTCAAGGATAATAGGGCGAAGGTAGGAACTCCTCCCATAGCTACAATATCCGATATGTTAACTGCCAGAGCTTTCCAACCCAGGTAATAAGGGTCTGATTGCTTTGTGAAATGTGAGTCTATGCTGAGTGTATCTACGGAAAGGAGTAAATAATCTTTTTCATTTTTTGGAATTATCGCTGCGTCGTCACCAATGCCCAAGATTGCATTTTTTTTTGGTTGTTTGAAAAATTTTTCAATTAATTGGAATTCATTCATTTTTTTGGCTTAAAAGATTTAACTACTTCATCATTGGTTTCAAATACGGGACCACCGATTAATTCAATACAGTAAGGAACTGCTGCAAAGATGCCATGAATAATTAAATCACCGTTTTCATTTTTAAGGCCTTCCAATGTTTGGTGAATTGATTTTGGTTGTCCAGGAAGATTGATGATTAATGACTTGTTGCGAATAACGGCTGTTTGTCTTGATAAGATTGCCGTGGGGACAAAGTGTAAGCTAATTTGTCTCATTTGTTCTCCAAATCCAGGCATCTCTCTATCAGCAATTGAAATAGTTGCGTCGGGTGAGACGTCTCTTATTGCCGGACCTGTTCCGCCTGTTGTGAGGATTAAGTCGCAATGATCAATATCGACAAGCTCAATGAGAGTTGATTTGATTAGCTCGAAATCGTCTGAGATTAAGGTTTCTTTAAACTCAATGTTAGATTTTATGGCTTTGGTGCACCAATTTTTTAAAGTTGGTATGCCTTTGTCCTCATAAACACCTTTTGAGGCTCGATCACTAATAGAAACCAATCCAATTTTAATGAATTTTTTATTAGTTTTAATGTCAGTCATGTTTAACCTAAAAAATAAAATTATATTATGAAATCTATTTTAACCTTCTTTGCTCTTTTCTTCATTTTATCGAACGTATTTGCTGAAAATCTTTTTAAAAAAAATTATCAGATTCAAGGTGATAAAAATTTAAAATCTCAAATAACATCGGTAGAAACTGAAATTTATCGCGGATGGGATAAAGATACTGACAATATCACGATGCTTGAAGAAGGGTATGACTTAATGGGATTTTCATCTTATGTCGGTGTATACACGCCTCCTGCAGAGGCGGTGGATTTTGGAAAACAAATCGGTGCAGATGCCGCTTTAATTTATGATCGTCAAATTAATGAAGCAAATAGAGCAACGGTCATAAAAAAAGCTAGAGAAAACTATAAAAAGAAAAAATTGGACAGCGAGGGCAAGATTGAAGAAATTGTTATACAAGAGGAAGATTTGGTCGATCCAAATGTGAAGTATGATTTTTATGTTTCTTTTTGGGCGAAACTTCCTAAACCTCTATTTGGAACGCATTTAATAAGCTTCAAAGAGGGCGATGAGAGAAATAAAGATGGCGGGTTATTTGTTGTTGCTGTTATTAAAGAGTCCGCTGCATTTAATGCAGGAATACAGAGAAAAGACCTTATATTAAAGATTAATAACATTGAATTATCGGAACCATCGGATTTTATTAAGGAGTTAGTTGCGAACAAAGGCAAAGAAGTTGAGATTGAATTCAAAAGAAACGAAGAGACCAAAAAAATTAAGGTACAGATTTAGAATTATTTAAACTTTCTAATATTAGTCGATATAGGTTCCGATAATTTTTACCTTTTTTATTGCTGGTAAGTTCTTTTTTTGCATTTAATACGATTTGATTAAGGTTGCCCAAATCGGGGCTGAAAGTATCAATAAATTGACTCAGTGACTCACTGTCGCTTAAAAGCTTTTCTCTCCAAGACTCAGCCTCATGTTGAATTTTTATACTAAGAAGAGAAGTATTCTTAATCTCAAATAGTTCTTTTTTTACATCTTCCAGGTCTAGGTTACGCAGAACCTTTCCAATAAATTGTGCCTGTCGCCTTTTTGCGCTATTTTTTTTTATATTTTGATAGAAAATTATAGCTTCCTTTGCATCTTCGGATAGCGAGAGGGCTAGAATTTTTTTTTCGGGTAATTTAGAAATTTCGATACCTAATTCTTGGATATCATCGGCTTCTTGTTTTAATTGTGTTTTGCTTTTTATATTTTCGTCCATAAGGTAGGATCATATATTATTTATACATAAAGGTAAGCAATGGAAGCAAAAATTCTTGGGTACTCACAAGATGACTTAAAAAATTTATCAATTGATATTTTAAATCAGTCAAAAAAATACGGAGCCGAACAAGCAGAGTTAGATATTAGTTTATCTTCAGGTAAAACAATATCGGTTCGAAACCAAGAAACTGAGACCATCGAGTCAAATAATGATAAAAATTTAACCCTTACTTTATTTAAAGATAAAAAAAGGAGTATTGTCTCTTCTTCAGACTTTTCCAAAAAGACTATTGAAAATCTTGTTGAAAAATCTATAAGTATGCTTAGCAGCACCGAAAGTGATGAGCATTTTGGGCTGGCTGATAAAAAATTTCACCCCAAGTGCGAGAAAAATGTTGATATATTTTATCCTCAAGACCTATCTTTTGAAGAAATTATAGATTTGGCAAAAGAAGCAGAGATATCGGCGTTAGACTTTGACCCCTTAATTAGCAATTCAGAAGGAGCCTCTTTTAGTGAGAGTTCTTCAACTTTTGTGTATGCTAATTCAAATGGATTTATTGGGGGATTTCCAGGCACAAGATTTTCATTATCTTGTTCAGTTATAGCAGGTAAAGATGGCAGTATGCAAAGATCTTATGACTATTCTAATGCCAGAGATTTTAAAGACCTCAAGGACAGAGCATCAGTTGGTATTCAAGCTGCTAGGAATGCTAGAGATCGATTAAATCCATCAAAAATAAAAACAGGAAACTACCCTGTAATTTTTCATAATACAATTTCTGATGTTTTAATTTCATCACTATTGAGTGCGATTTCTGGCAGAAATTTATATCGACAAAATTCTTTTTTAATGGAGTCATTGGGGAAAAAAATAGCCTCCGATAAATTAAATATTATTGAAGACCCCTTTCTTTCTAAAGGTCATGCATCTACTTATTTTGATGATGAGGGAGTGGAAGTTTTTGAAAATAAATTAATTAATAAAGGAATGCTAGAGCACTACTTACTCTCTTCATACTCAGGAAGAAAATTAAACCTTAAAACTACGGGTAATGCTGGTGGAACTCATAATTTGATAATTGATCATCATAATATTTCTCTTGATGACATGATTAGTCAAATTGAGAGCGGCTTACTTATTACCGAGCTATTGGGTCATGGGATAAATATGGTGAATGGTGACTTTTCTAGAGGCGCATCTGGTTTTTATATTAAGAATGGAAAAGTTCATCACTCTGTTGAAGAGATTAGTATTGCTGGGAATATGAAACAAATTCTTCTCGATATTGAGATGATAGCCAATGATATTAACATTAACAGCTCAAAATATATTGGTTCGGTTCTAATTAAGAATTTATCCGTTGGCTCTTGATGCTTGTGGAATAATTTATTGGTTTGATGCTGAGATCAGCTCTTCATCTTTATAAGGCTCGAAACCATCTGATAAAAGGTTTTCATCCTCATAATTAACATTAGATTCAGTTGAGTCATTTACCAAGCCCTCACGATATTGTAAATATGCATCTCGTTGGAAAGCGTAAGGGTCTAATGAAGCCTGGTCTAAAATATCAGAAGCATTTAGCAATTCAGTTCTGGCGTCAGTAAATTGAACTAGCCTTACTTGGTTTCTTGTTCTAACGTCAGAAATATAACTAATTGGATCAAAGTATAATGTGTCAGCAAGCAAACCAAAGCCATCTCTTAAGCTAGAAGGTCCAAAGAATGGCAAAACAACATATGCACCAGTACCAAAACCCCAATGACCTAAAGTTTGACCAAAATCTTCTTTTCTTCGCTCACCGCCTGAATATGAATGAACGTCTACAAAGCCGAGTAAACCAATAGTGGAATTTATCGCAACTCTCGATGCGTCGTTGACTGCATGTTTAAATTTAAATTGAAGAAGATCATTAATTACGGTAATGACATCTCGAATATTGTTAAAGAAATTATTGATACCTTTCACAACAAAACCTGGTGCAACAGCTTTATATCCCTTTGCGACTGGTTTTATAACTGCATCATCAACTGCTGTATTGAATTTATAAATACCACGGTTCATCGATTCCAGAGGATCAGGATTACTAGTTGAAGCACAACCTCCGAGCAATGAAACAATTGCCAAGGATATTAAAAAATTTATAAATTTACTCATCTTCATCATTACCATTATCCAATATAATGTTGACGAAGTCGACGTTCGTCAGGGTAGTGATTGAAAAAAAAACAACATAGTGGTTCAATGTTGTTTTTTTACAACATTATTAACTTTTTCAAACATTTCTAATGCTTTTTTTCTTTGAATTGAATGGTCAATTATTGGGTGAGGGTAAGAGTTTTTTGATGGATTATCTGCTTTAGAGGCATGAGGGTCATGAATCGTTTTTTTATCTAACATGCTCAATTCTGGGATATATTTTTTGATAAAAGTGCCCTCTGGGTCAAATTTTTTTGACTGCAACAAAGGATTAAAAATTCTAAACCAAGGTTGAGCATCACACCCAACTGATGCTGCCCATTGCCATCCACCATTATTTGCTGAAAAGTCATAATCAATTAATTTATCTTTAAAATATTGCTCTCCCCATCGCCAATCAATCAGTAAATCTTTAGTTAAAAATGATGCTACTATCATCCTAAGTCTGTTGTGCATAAAGCCAGTTTGATTTAATTGACGCATGGCAGAGTCGACTATTGGGAAACCGGTCATGCCATTTTTCCAAGCATCAAAAAAAGATAATTTGTTTTCATATTGTAAATTATTGTATTGTTCTTTAAAGGTTAAGCCGTCTTGTACATGAGGAAAATTTCCTATTATCTGAAAATAAAAATCTCTCCAAATTAATTCATTAAGCCAAGACTTGGATCCTGATGAAATGGTATTCAGGCAGATATCAGCAATTTCTCGTATAGAAATAGTTCCAAATCGATTGTGAACTGATAGATAAGAAACGCCTTTAATTGCTGGAAAGTTTCTTAGACGATCATATTTATCAATTCTTGTTTTAAAATCTTTAATTTGGTTTTGGATATCATCAGCTTTTGTTGAAATAGCGATCGATGATAAATTAGTTTTTTTAAAACCTAAATCATTCAAGGAATAGTTTTTCTCTGAAATAAACTTTTCAAAAGTAATTTTCTTGTAATTATAGTTAAGGTAACCACTTCCAGTAATGGTCAGTTTTGATAAATGATTATTTCTATAAGGTGAAAAAACCGAATAGGGGGCCTCTTTCTGAGTGAGTATTTCATCCGCCTCAAATAAAACTTGATCTTTAAAGCTGTAGAAATTGATATTATCCTCATTTAAAATACTTTTAACTTTTTCGTCTCTGAGAACTCCATACTTTTCATAATCACGATTCACATAGACTGCATCAGCTTTGATTTTTGAAGCTAGCTTAGGAATTTCAGTTAAAGGATCCCCATATAAAATCCAAATGTCAGATTGTATAGAATTAAGATTTGAGCGTATATCATCGAGAATGGTCTTAATAAACTCCACTCGTCGATCTTCAGGATCATTTAATTGATCCAAAATATTTTTATCAAAAACAAAACATAAAGTCACTAGACTAGTTTCATTGGAGGCATTAAAAATTGCAGTGTTGTCATGTAACCTCAGATCACGACGAAGCCAGACTAGAGATTTTTTATGTATTTTATTCACGATGATATGGTTGATTATTTAAAATAGAGAATGCTCTATATATTTGTTCTATTAAAATAATTTTAACAATTTGATGAGGATATGTCATTGAAGACAGACTGAGTTGATAATTAGATTTTTCTAATACGGATTGATCTAAACCATCAGCACCTCCTATGACGAATATAATTTCGGAAGTTTGAAGCATTATTTTTTCAAATAAAGACGCTAACTTTCTTGACTTAATTGACTCTCCGTCTTCATCAAGTGCAATGACATAGGATCCTGGCTTGATTGAGTTGAGAATTGTTTTCGATTCAATTTCTTTATTGACGTCGATATTTTTATTTTTGGACTTTACGGTTGTATTTAACCATTCAACCTTTGAGAAAGGAGTGAGTCTTTTAGTGTAATCAAGAATTATATTTTCAACCTCTTTCGAGGGTGGTGACCCAATACTGATAATTTTTATTAACAATACTTTTTAGTTAACTGGCCCATAATTGTTCAAGATTATAATAAGCTCGCGAGGTTGGAAGCATAATATGAACCAATACATCATCTAGGTCAACCAGAACCCATTCTCCATCGCTATCACCTTCAATATTATTTATATTTTTACCAATTTCTTTGAGCTTATCCTTAAGGTGTCTTGCTAAGGCTTTGGTTTGACGGTTTGAGTTTGCGCTAGCGATAATCATAAAGTCAGCTATGGTTGTTTTTTTTCTTACATCAATAACTGTGATATCAAAAGCTTTAATATCCTCTAATGAATCAACAATGTATTGATTTAATTTTTTTCCTGAAGTCAAAATTTATGCGGCTTGAATATCAATTGAATTTTTTGTAATCGTGATTTTATTCTTACTATCTACGTAAACTAAGGAAGGAGCGTATTTTTTTAATTCCATTTCGTTATAATCAGCATAAGTTGCAATTATTAACATGTCACCAGGATTGGCCTTGTGGGCAGCAGCACCATTAATTGAAATAACCCCAGAATCTTTTTCAGCTGAAATAGCATATGTAGTAAAACGTTCACCGTTGGTTATATTATAAATGGCAATTTGTTCATATTCCTGAATATTTGCTTCTTTAAGCAAAGTAATATCTATAGCACAAGATCCTTCATATTCAAGCTCTGAATGAGTTACGGTTACTCTGTGCAATTTAGACTTTAACATTTTTCTTAACATAAACTGACTATCACTAATTATGGTTTGACAGTATTATAAACTTGAATATTAGTTGATGCAAAACTCAATATTATCAATTAGTCGAATATTTTCAATTTTTGCAGCAATCATTACTACTAAGTGTTTTTCTGAACTCTTAGGATGGAGCAGGGTTTTTTGGGATCGAACAGTTAAATATTCAATATTCCAATCTTTTGCTATGAGGTTTTGTGTAAATTTTTTTTCACTTTTTGAAATATTGGTTATAGATCTGCATTGTTTTGATAGTTCTAAAATATTTTTGTAAAGCTCTGATGCTTTCTCAAGTTGTGATGCGGTCAATAAATTATTTCTTGAGCTCATTGCCAATCCATTTTTTTCCCGCACAGTTTTTACAGGTAATACCTTAATTGGATAACAAAAATTTTGAATATATTTCTGTAATACATGCAGTTGCTGGTAATCTTTTTTCCCAAGTACAAGGTATTTGGGTTTAATAATATTACATAATTTACTTACGATTGTTACAACTCCTTCAAAGTGACCATCTCTATATTTTTCACATAAACCAAAATCTTGATTATTTAAAGTTATTGAAAATTCTTGATTGGAAATATTTAACTCTTCTTCGTTTGGTATGAAAACAGAGTTTATTCCGAGATTTTTTAAAATTGAAAGATCGGATTTAATAGTTCTTGGATAATTTATATAGTCATTTTGATCATTAAATTGTGTTGGGTTAACAAAAATTGAAACAACAACATTCGGAGTTTTTTTTAAAGCTACATTTATAAGCTGAATATGCCCTGCATGAAGATTTCCCATTGTTGGGACAAAAATAACTTCTTGTAGAGAGGAAAAGTAATTTTTAGCAATATCTAATTTTTTTATTATTTTCATTTATTAAAATTTTTTTTTATATATTTTAATATCGGGCTATGAGGATTAACTTTAATCTTGAGCTCATCTTTATTTATTAACCCAATTGCAGAATAAAAGACGTCAACCTTACCTCTGCAAAATTTATCATTATGGTATCCGATAGTAGGAATTTTTAATTTTTTAGAAACAGCCTGATTTGCACTTGATGTCATTTTTGATAAGACAATTAAGTCTAAGCCAGCATCTTCGAGATGACTTGCTATCTCAACATATTCTTTTACTGATAATTTTTTTTCACCAATCTGGGGCATATTACCTATATGACCACATAGTCCGATACCATTTGATTTTAATTTTTTTATTAAATTGATTATTTCAATATGACCTTCAATTTTAATAAAATCTGCTCCTAAACATAGCAGCTGTTTTGCGAACTTAACTGCAATCTTTTCATTACTTAAACATGCTGCCGGTAGGTCAACAATAATGGGAAGATCAGTATTTCCCTTTATAATTTTTAGGTGGTATTTTATGGTTTCTATGCTTGTTTCTTTTGTATTTTTATTTCCATTGAATAAGATACCAATTGAGTCACCAACGAGAATGGCCTGGAATTTGAGTTTTTTTGCAATATGAGCCGAGGTTGCATCGAAGCAACTTAATATATTAATAGTTTTTTTTCTAAGAAATGTTGATCGAGGTGACATATTTAAAATACTTTTGGATTAAAAAATTCACGAGTTGATTTCATGGTATCTATTTTATCAAGGAGCATATTCAATGCTGCAGGATCTTCAATAACATCTAAATTTTCATTATTAACAATCAATAAGTTGTGCTCATATTTAAAATGGAAAAAATTACTATAAGCTTCCGCAATTTTTTCTAAGTATTCTGTGCTAATGGTTTTTTCATAACCAATACTTCTCCGATCAACTCTTTTTTTTAGTAATTCGACTGGGGTTTGAAGATAAATAACCAGGTCAGGTTTGGGTACCTTGATTTCAAGAAATTGATAAATTTGTCGGTAAAGTTTAAATTCCTCATCATCTAAATTTAATCTTGCAAAAATAGGATCTTTGTAAATAAAAAAATCTGCTATCGATCCCTTCTTGAAAAAATCATTTTGCTTTATTTCTTTAATCTGTTCAACTCTCTGAAATAGGAAGAAAAGTTGAGTAGGTAATGCATATTGAGCCATATTTTTATAGAATTTAGGTAGAAATGGATTTTGATCAGCTTTTTCTTTTAGGAATTGCGACCCAAATTTTTCACTCAATAACCTGGATAATGTTGATTTTCCAGATCCAATTGGACCCTCAATTACAATGTAGGGATATTTATTAAACGGGTTACTCATTAATTTTTTTTATAATATTTTTATCTAGTTTATCAACCATTATGTTGATATTTTTTATTCCTGGAATATTTATTGTAGTTGTAATTTCTTTAAGAGGAAACATTACAAATGATCTTTCATGCATTCTCGGGTGAGGTACTACTAAATCATCAGTCTTAATAATTTCTTGATTATATAAAAGTATATCAATGTCAATTGTTCGAGGTCCGTCTATGATGGTTCTAACTCTTTTTTGCATATGTTCAATTTTTTGACAATGTTTTAATAAATCTTCTACAGTTAGCTTTGTAAGAATACATATTACCTGATTAATAAATTTTGGCTGATCTTTGAAGCCTACCGGATCAGTTTCATAGAGTGAGGATTTTAAAATGATTTTTGTGTTAGGGAGAGAATCAATTGATTGATTAGCCCTTTCTACTTGTTTCTTAGGAGATGATTGGTTACTACCAATTCCAAGATAAACAATATTCATTATTTAATTCCATCTGAGAGTAATTTCTTCCTCGTGGATTCATTAGATGTTTGCCAATATGTCCACCAGTTGCCAACATTTATATTCTCTTCCTTAGATTCGCACCTTAATAGTAAAAAATCATAAGCTGCTCTAAATCTTGGATGATTAGAAAGTCGATATACTGATTTAGTTCTTATTTTTAAAAATCTTGGTTGTAGTCTCCATATATCTGAAATGTATTTAACAAATCTATTATGAATAAATATACTTGATTTATTGGCGTTAAAAAAAGATGAGATTTTTGCATCCAAGGAAAGGCCATTATTTTTATAAAACGATGATTCAGTAAATGCATCCCAGAGTAAAACTGCCATTAGGAATCCTGGATTAACGGTTTTATCTTCCTCAACCCTTTTATCTGTATTAGCCATTCCCAAAACTAATAACGAATGTTTATTGAATTGATGCTTTTCTAGATGAGGGAAAAACAAGTCTATCAAGTTAAGTTTTTTTAAAACCAAAAGGCTGTTCTGGGCATGACCAGTTAAGAAAAATTTCATTATTTCGTCAAAAATTCGGGATGATGGAATAGTTTCAATTAAAGAAGAGAAATTTAAAATTTCAGTTTCAGTGACAGGGAGTATAAATTTAAGCTTTGCATGAAATCTGATAGCCCTTAATAGTCTTGCAGGATCTTCTTTAATCCTTTCAGAAGGATTTCCAATAAATTTAATTTTTTTATTATCAATATCCGAAAGCCCGTCAAAAGGATCAAAAAAAGAAACATTGATTGGGTCAAAGAAGATGGCGTTCATGGTGAAGTCTCTTCGTTCAGCATCTTCTTCGATAGATCCAAATTCGTTATCTTGAACTACGCCATTTTTTAATTTAGATATTTGGGAGGGCTTTTTTCTAAAGGTTGAAACTTCAACTATTTCTCTTTGATGCCTTATGTGAACAATTTTAAACCTTCTGCCAATTACTCTGGCGTTATTGAAAATAGATGTAATTTCTTCTGGATGGGCATTTGTTGCAATATCAAAATCTTTTGGGACTCTCTTTAAGATTAGGTCTCTTATGCAACCGCCAACTATATAGGCCTCAAAGTGATGTTTTTGTAATTTTTTTAAGATATTTAAAACATGATCTGGAATTAAATTGAGATCAATATCATTCATATATTTATCAAAAGAAGGGTATCGCTTTTCGTTCAATTTCTTTTCCAGAAAGTGTCTGAAATACCTTCCATATGATTTAAATACCTTGCTAAAACAAATAAGAGGTCTGATAAGCGGTTTAAGTATAGAAGAACCGTCGAATTAATATCTTCTGTATTTTTTAGATTGAAACATTTCCTTTCAGATCGTCGGCATATTGTCCTGGCGATATGAGCATAAGCAGATGATTTTATTCCACCTCCGGGTAAAATAAATTCCTTTAAGGGCGCTAAACTTTCATTTAAATGATCTAGATTTTTTTCAAGAAAAGTAATTCTTTGTTCATTTAGTATTTGGTGAGAAGGAATTGATAGTTCTCCTCCAATATTGAAAAGGTCATGCTGAACCTCAGTTAAAATATCTTCAACAATTTTTGGTAATTTTTCAGTTAGGATCAAACCAATAAATGAATTTAATTCATCTATATTTCCTAAGCATTCAACTCGAATTGACGTTTTTAAAACTCTTTGACCATTACCTAATGAAGTTTCTCCTTCGTCTCCAGATTTGGTATAAATATGTGTTAATCTATTTGCCATAATTATTCGTTCGTTTATTAAAATAATATATTAATTTATGGCACATGATACACCAGTTATTATTGTTTTTGACTCTGGATTGGGTGGCGTAACCATTCTAAGGAAGATTCTGCAACGCGGAATTAACTGTGATCTGATTTATGTTGCTGATAATTTATTTGTACCTTACGGCTCAAAATCTAAAGACTTTATTGAAAGAAGAGTTCACGCTATTTTTTTGGAGCTTAATAAAAAATATTTTATCCATGGAGCTGTTATTGCCTGTAATACAGCTACTGCATGTGCCTCAAATAAATTAAGAGAAAATTTTAACTTTCCTATTATTTGCATGGAACCAGGAATAAAGCCTGCGATTGCAATGACGATTTCTAAAAATATTGGAATCTTGGCAACTGAAGGAACCATTAAAAGCTCTCGATTTAATGCACTTATTGATCGCTTTGTCAGTGATGAATATCACCTTACTATTATTCCTGGGAACGGGTTGGTTGAGTTAATAGAACAAATTCCAAAATCTAAAAATGCACTAATACAAAAATTAAAACCTATCATGGCTAAATTTATTGAAGATGACATTGATGTTCTTGTATTAGGATGCACTCATTACCCAATTATTGTTAGTCTGATTAAAAACTTAATTCCAGCTCATGTCAAAATTTTGGATACAAGCGATGCTGTAGTTGATGTTCTATTTCAAAGGATAAATTTTGAGAAAAGTGAAAATTTTTCAACAAAGATAAATTTAATGAATAGCAGAGAAGACAAAAATTACAGTAAAAAACTTGAACAGTTGATTGAGGTTAAGCAAATTAATCCAGTTGATTTTATAAAAATTAAGTAATTTTGAACTCTGCACCACAATAAGGGCATGAAACTTGTGTTTTCCCATGATGGTCCAGAAATACTTTTGGGTGCATAGCCCAAGCAGATGAGTTAGAAGGTGGACAGAAAATAGGGAGGTCTTTTGAATTAACCAAAATTACCTGCTTCTTTTTTTTAGACATAGGTCAACCAGTCCCCATACTGGCTATTTTCGCCTTTGACTATTTCAAAATAAGTTTTTTGAAGTAATTCGGTTATGTCTCCTCGTTTGCCTAGACCAATTTTTCTTCTATCTAACTCTTTTATAGGAGTAACTTCTGCAGCAGTTCCAGTAAAGAAGGCTTCATCTGCTGTATAAATTTCATCTCTTGTTATATTTTTTTCAACTACATCAATGTTATTACGATTAGCAATCTGAATTATAGTATCTCTAGTAATTCCCTCAAGCGCAGAAGAAAGTGAAGGTGTTATGAGCTTTCCGTTTTTAACAATAAAAATGTTTTCTCCAGAGCCCTCTGAAACAAACCCTTGTGTATCTAGAAGCAAAGCCTCGTTGTATCCGTCATTTATTGCTTCTTGATGAGCTAGTATTGAATTCATGTAATTTCCATTAGCTTTAGCTTTACACATCGTTACGTTAACATGATGTCTAGAGTAAGAGGATGTCTTAACAGATATACCTTTTTCTAATGCTTCTTGTCCCATATATGCACCCCAGCTCCAGGCTGCAACAATTACATGGGTTGATAACGACTTTGCAGATATACCCATCGCTTCAGAACCATAGAAAGCCATAGGTCTTATATAAGCAGATTTAAGATTATTTTGCTTTACACTCTCTATGTGGGCATCATTAATAATATTTTTATCATATGGCATTGGCATGCTCATAATGTGTGCGGAGTTAAATAGCCTATTTGTATGATCTTGAAGTCTAAAAATAGCAGTACCTTTTTTTGCCTCGTAGGCTCGCACCCCTTCAAAAACTCCAAGTCCATAATGTAATGTGTGTGTTAGCACATGAGTTTTTGCTTCTCTCCAAGGAGTCATGTTGTTGTCAAACCAGATTAAACCATCTCGATCTGACATAGATTGAATTACAGCCATTTAAATTCCTAAAATTTGTTAGAATACAAAATTAAACTTTAACTTAATTATATTGCCAATGTTTAAAAAATTAGTATGCATATTATTCCTTATTTTTGTATCATGTGGAAGTCAAACACATGATTTTAATGGATCTGATATTACTCAAGCAAATTTGAATAGTAATTTAGTTTTAAAATCACAGTCTGGTGAAATTTTGGATTCTAAGTCATTACAAGGGAATGTACTGGCTGTTTTTTTTGGATTTACACATTGCCCAGATATTTGCCCTACAACCTTAGGTGAATTGAAGCAGGTAAAGCTTCTTCTTAAAAGACCAGAGAAATTTAAGGTTCTTTTTATTAGTGTTGATCCTGAGAGGGATACGGTTGAGAACTTAAAAGACTATATTCCTCAGTTCGGTGAAAATATCTATGGTTTGACGGGGTCTCCAGAGGAAATAAAAAAAGTGGCTGATCAATATAAGGTGTTTTATCAAAAAGTTTCTCAGGGCTCTGATTACACTATAGATCATTCGGCAGGGGTTTACTTGATTGACACTAATGGAAAAGTACGTGTAAGACATCCTTACGGAAGTGATATTGAGAAGATAGCGGAAGATATTAATAATCTTTTTTAATTTAGTATATAAAATTCCAAACACCGATTTTTTAATTCTTTTTTGTACTTGATATATCCTGGCATCAATCGCCCAACTTCAGCCCAAAATTGCTTTGAATGATTCATATAGCTTAGATGCGCAAGCTCATGGCATAGTACGTAATCAATAATATTTATATTTGCTAAAACGAGGCGCCAATTCATTCTAATTTCTCTACTTGATGAGCATGATCCCCATTTAGTCTTTGCATTTGTAAGCTTCATAGACTCGACCTTGAAAGAGGTAAGAGCGATATATTTTTTTAGGCGATCATTAAAAATAATCAATGCGTAGTCTTTTAATAATTTTCTCAATTCATCCTCTTTATTTTTTGATTTAAGATAAATTATTTTATTAATTGGATCAATTCTTGATTGATCATGGCTTAAAATAATATTGAATTCATCACCTACTAAATTAATTTTTGAAATTGTTTCGATATCATTTTTTTTATTTTTGTATTGGCTAATATTTTTTAGTATCCAAGATGATTTTTTTTGAATGATACTTTCGATTATGTTTTGTGATGCATGAAAAGGTGAGGAAACTGTTAACCCCGATTCATTAATTCTGAGACTAATATTCTTCTTTTCTTTTTTTATATGTTTGTAATTAATTATTTCAGAATTAATTACGATAGTTTTATCCTCAATTACAGATGTCTTGTTTTTAGTAAGAAATCTTTTCCACATTCGAATCTATCCAATCTTTTGCTACTTTATTTATTTCATCTGGTGAAAGTTGATCGGTTTCAATCAATGGACCTATTTTAATCTTTATTTGCCCGGGTTTTTTAAGAAAACTATTTTTTGCCCAAAAGTATCCTGCATTATGGGAAATTGGAAGAATAGGGCTGGATAGTTTTTTGGATAGCCAGCTTCCTCCAACATGATATTTTTTGTCTTCATTAACATCAATGCGGGTTCCTTCAGGAAATATAATAATAAAGAATCCCTTTTTTAATCTATCTAGTCCTTGAGTCTCCATTTGTTTCAATGCTTTTTTACCTGATGATCGATTGATTGCAATTGGAGCCGTAAGCCATAACCCCCAGCCAAAAAAGGGAATCCACAATAATTCACGCTTTAAAACCCATACTTGTTGAGGCAGAATGGCCTGTAAAGCAATGGTTTCCCATGCCGATTGATGGTTGCAAAAAACAACGCATGGTCTTTTAGGTATATTTTCAATTCCAGTAACTTGATAAGATAAATGACATGTAAATCTCAACCATTTGATCATTATCTTTGCCCAAAGAGATATAAATTTATACCGATACTTTTGTTTAAATGGAAATGTAAAAAGACATAGAATTGTAAATGGGATGGTAAAAATTATCATTCCAAAGTTAAATAAAAAAGAGCGTATAAAAATCATTCGTTTGAAATAATAAAGTTGACAGCTTCAAATAAATTTACAAAAACTTTAGTTTTTTTTGGGTATTTTTTTTCTTTTAATGTTGTCTGCCCATTTCCAGTTTTGACTAAAATAGGCTTCATCCTCATATGGGTAAAAGCTTCCAAATCTCTTAAAGAATCTCCAACTCCATAGGACAGACTTAAATCAAAGTTGTAGGTCGCTTCTATTTCTTCTAACAGACCTGATTTTGGTTTTCTGCAAATACAGTCATCTTCATCGGTATGGGGGCAGATAAATATTGAATCAACTCTACCACCAATGTTGGCAAGTAATCTATTCATCTTTTCATGAATTTGATTGAGTTCTTCCATGGTGTATAGACCTCTTCCAATACCCGACTGGTTGGTAGCTATGATAACTTTAAAATTATTTTGAGTTAATAATGCTATGGCTTCAAGACTTCCTGGGATAGGAATCCACTCATTTTCATTTTTTATGTAATTTGCTGAATCTTCATTAATAACCCCATCTCGATCAAGAACAATAAGCTTCATTTTTATGTTCCTAGGACAGATAAATTAGCAATTATATTCATTGACTTATTTAATCTTGAAAGCAATAAGTGACGATTATGTTTTACCTTTTCGTTGTCAGAATTGATCATTGTAGATTCAAAAAATTGATCTATAGGTTCTGAAAGACTCTCAAGATTCATTAATAATTCTTCATAATTTTTTTTCTCAAGATAATCTTGATTCAATTTATCGACATTTTCAATCGCGAAATACAACTCTTTTTCAAAAGTATTTTCAAAGATGTTGACATTTATTTCATCACTTAATTCTTGATCATATTTTTTTAAAATGTTAATTACGCGTTTATTAGATTGGGCAAGGCTTTGGCTTTTACTGTTATTCTTAAACTTACTAATAGCATTCACTTTTATTAAGATATCACTGAGTATTGAAGGGCGATCTTCACAAACTGATTGGACCTCTAATGTTTCAAAACCCTTATCTCTGATGAAGTTCTCAAGCCGATCAAATATAAAAGCATACAAATCATCTTTGTCTTGTTTTTTTTCTTTTGGAAAAAAGTTATCAATTAGTTTGATAAAATTCAGATCAATTTCTTTTTCAATTAAAATTCTAATTATCGATATCGCACACCTTCTGAGAGCAAAAGGGTCTTTTACTCCTGATGGTTTTTCACCAACCGAAAAGAGATCAATAAGAGTGGTGAATTTATCGCTTAAGGCTAAAAGTATAGAGGTGTCGTTTCCTGGGAGGGAATCTCCAGAGAACTTTGGTTTGTAGTGATCTTCAATTGCTTCCGCAAAAGAGAGACTTAGTCCTTCATCTGTAGCATAGTATTTACCCATGATACCCTGAAGTTCAGGAAACTCACCTACCATTAAAGAACTTAAGTCAGCTTTGCTCATTAATGCAAGTTTTGAACTATTCTCATTAGTTTTCAGGGGTGAGTTGCTAAGCAGGTAGTCAAATATTTGGGTAACTCTATTACAACGATCTTCAAGTGAGCCAAGTTTTTGATGGTAGGTGATATTTTTTAAATCTTCAACCATAAGTGATAGAGTTTTTTTCTTATCTTGTTCATAGAAAAACTCAGCGTCAGCTAATCTTGGGTATATAACTTTTTCATTTCCCTCTATGATTAACTTATCATCATTGGGGCTTATGTTGGATATGATAATAAACTGATTGGTTAATCTTTCATCTTTCATGATCGGGAAATATTTTTGATTACTCTTCATTGAGAGAACTAAACATTCGGATGGAATATGCAAAAATTTTTCATCAAAACTGCCAACTAGAGCATTTGGTTTTTCGACTAGAGTTGTCACCTCATTCAACAAATCTTCGTCAATTGGGCAATGAGACCCTTTCGTTAATGACTTTGTTATATTATCAATTTGTTCCAAGATAATCTTTTTTCTGCTATCAAATTGAGCAATAACATTACCCTCTTCAAAAAGCTGTTTTTGATATTCTGACGCATTATTAATTTCAATTTTCTCTTCTTTTGATTCGAATCGATGTCCAAGAGTGAATTTATTAGATGACAATCCTAAAATATTCAAATTAATGTGACTATTTCCGTGAAGGCATAATATATTTTTCACAGGCCTTGCAAAACTAACTGTATTCCATCCGTCATCTAACTGGTATGACATTAACTTAGCAATAGGTAAATCTTTTATGATTAGGGGAACTGTATTTTGAAGATATTCAGCCAGAGATTTACCATCTGAATTGGTTTTAATGAATAGTATTTCATCTTTAATGACAAAGTTGGAAAGCGAATTTGCTGATCCTGATAGATTTAGACTTTCTAATTTTTTCAGTAAAGGTTTTGTTGGTTTTTCATCAGATCCCCAACCAATTTTTTTTGGCATGAGCTTAATTTCAAGCTCCTCGCTTGGGCTTTGATTAAGAGCTGAAGAAATTGCAACCCCAAATCGCCTTGGAGTGGAAAAAATGGTCAATTTTGCAGAATTATCTGTGAATTTCGCTGTTTTTAGCTGATCAAATATTTTTGCCGCAAAGGTGTCGGCAATCTTTTTTTGAGAGGATGGCGGAAGTTCTTCGCACAAGAACTCAATAAGCAATGTGTTGTTATTTGCTGTCATTTTTTCTTTCTAGTGTATTTAGTATTTCATTCGCATGATCTTTTTTAGCTAGAGGAAATCCAAGATTAGCACGACTTTCAAGGTAACTATTTGCAACTAAACGTGAAATATTCCTTATTTTTGCAATGTATCCAGCTCTTTGCGTTACGCTAATTACTCCTCTGGCATCCAAAAGATTAAACGTATGTGCAGCTTTTAGAACTTGCTCATATGCAGGAAGAGCAAGTTTTTTCTCAACCAGATGAGCCGCTTGTTTTTCATAATTTTTGAAAGCATCCTCAAGAAAATCAACATTACTGTGTTCGAAATTATAGGCGCTTTGTTCTTTTTCATTTTGGAGGAAAACATCACCATAACTTGTTGATTCATTCCATTTTAGATCAAAAACGTTATCGACCCCTTGAATGTACATGGCAAGTCTTTCAAGGCCATAGGTTATTTCTCCCGTAATAGGCTTACAAGCAATGCCGCCAACTTGTTGAAAATAGGTAAACTGGGTTATTTCCATTCCGTTCAGCCAAACTTCCCATCCTAAACCCCATGCTCCAAGTGTTGGATTTTCCCAATCATCCTCGACAAAGCGAATATCATTTTTATTTAAATCAAAACCAAGCGACTTGATAGACTCAATATATAAATCCACTATGTTTTCTGGTGCTGGTTTAAGAACTACCTGAAATTGATAATAGTGTTGAAGTCTATTTGGGTTTTCTCCATATCTGCCATCTTTAGGTCTTCTGCTTGGCTGCACATATGCTGCTCGCCATGGCTCAGGACCGATTGCTCGAAGAAATGTGGCTGTGTGTGATGTTCCAGCCCCGACCTCTAGATCGTAAGGCTGAATTATGATGCAGTTTTTTGAAGCCCAAAATTGCTGTAAATTAAATATTAATTCTTGAAAAGTCATGTTTATTCTATTTTTAGATTTAAGTTAGGATTTTACTTTCTTTTTACGCTTCAATAAAGCAAACAACGGGAATTTATTAGCAAAGATCAAAAAAATCAGAAGTGATATCAAAGGTAATTCTCCGAGCTTCGAAAATGTCGTTTGATATGTGTTCGGCTTTAATTTTACATTAAGAATCCCTGTTGAAAATTGAGGTAGCGACTCGGTAATATTACCTTGACTATCAATTAATGCAGTTACTCCTGTATTAGTTGCTCTAACGATTGGTTTATGAAACTCTTTTGCTCTTGCTTGGGAAATTTGAGCATGCTGATAAGATGCGGGTGATTTATCGTACCAGGCATCATTTGTAAGATTTATAAAGAAATTAGGTGTTGGTAAATAACGATCATAGGAATGCTTAAAAATATCTTCATAGCAAATATTTATTCCATAGAAAATGTTCTCATATTTTAATACGTCATTTTTAATCGAAGGTGAAGCAAGGTTTGAAAAGGGAATATTTAAGATATTTTTATATATAAAGCCCAGATAGTCACTTAATGGAAAATACTCGCCGAAAGGAACAAGATGCTCCTTGAAATAGAAGGCATCACTTTTATTGCTTAAAACTGCTGCACCGTTGAGGTACTGATTATTTAATTCAAAGATTGAGCCGATGATAATAGTCTTACCTTTCTCGACTTTTGCTTTAATTACTTTTGATAATTTCTCAGGCATATTAGCCCAGGTTAAGGGTATAGCTGTTTCAGGAAAGATGATCAAGGTTCCTTCAGCATCTTCCAAAAGTGAAGTATATTTTAATACTTGATCATCAATAGCATTCTTATCCCATTTAATTGCTTGGCTAACATTCCCCTGAAGTAGTGAAATATTGATTGAGTCTAAAGATTCGTCTTTATATGGTGCTATTTTTATTAAAAAATTTAAAATAATAATTAAAAAAATTGTTAGAAGATTTATATATTTTTTTTCAAACAACAGTTGATAAATTAGATACGAAATTACTATCAAAATAAGAGAAACCCCATGCGAGCCTAAAACAGGGAAATAACTATTTATCAGAATATTATCAACTTGAGAAAAACCTAAACTGAGCCAAGGAAATCCTGTCAGAAAGTACTCTCTTAAAATTTCTAATAAAATTAGGCTAGAAATTGCAGCCAGGGCTCCATATCTTTTTATAAGGGAGAGAGGAATAAAGAATAAGCTTAGAAAGCAAAAAAAAGTTCCACATAGAAGTGTTGCTGACATCCATGAAGCTCCACCATAATTAACAATACAAGGGATGAGCCAGTAGAGGCCTGTTGAAAAAAAACCAAAACCAAAAAAAAGGCTAGATCTGTAAAGGTTTTTTGAATTTTTTAATAAGTAAAAAAATGTTACAAAGATAATAAACTGCAAAAAATAAAAATTAAATGGTGCAAAAGAAAAAATCGATAATGCACCGAGTATAAAATATAGGACTTGACTACTAAAAATAGGCATTCAGTAATTTTAAACTAAATGCCTTATGAAGAACTAGAAAACTTTGCCTGGTTTTTTAATTTCGTATTTTTGACCTTCAACTGTGGCTATATCTTCCATAGTTGAGTTTAGGAATACCACGGATTCAATATAACCATCGACTATATCAATTTCAGTTACTGGATAATAATTACCTTCATAATCTGTATTGATATTTTCGTAATACCAAGAAGAAGCAATAACTTCTTTCGATGATTCAAGAGTAATGTTTATTACTTTTTTTGGTTCTCCTAGGATTTTTGATACTTCATCAGGGCGGAGAAGACCAATCGTGTCTACAAACTCAAGCTCATTAGTTGGAAGAGACTCAACTAGAGGTGCTTCAGAGACAGAAAAGTCATCGTTCGCTAGAACATTGAAACTAAATAAGCCACTAAGCAATATAAAATATATTTTTTTCATTTTATTCTTTTAAGATTTAAAATAATAGGAAGTAAATAAATATATTTAGTTCAATATATCTTGATTAATGTTATCCAGGTTAACTGAAAACCTGAGTAGATAAAGTCTCCTGCTATCTCTCCTTAAGACTTCAATATCAAATCCATCAAAATGAATTGGCTCTTTTTTTTTGGGGAGGTGGCCTAGTTTTAAGATGACA
>JAHEAL010000004.1:0-3562 GCA_024642775.1 Nitrosomonadales bacterium | reverse complement strand
GTTAACTGAAAACCTGAGTAGATAAAGTCTCCTGCTATCTCTCCTTAAGACTTCAATATCAAATCCATCAAAATGAATTGGCTCTTTTTTTTTGGGGAGGTGGCCTAGTTTTAAGATGACAAGTCCACCGACGGTTTGAGATTCATTGGCTCTATAATCAGTTTTGAAAAAATCATTAAATTCTTCAATTTCTGTTGTTGCTTTAATTCTAAAAGAGGTTGCGTCTTCCTGAATTATATTATCTTCATTTTCGTCATAATCAAATTCATCTTCAATATCACCAACAATTTGTTCCAATACGTCTTCAATCGTTAAAATTCCTGCTATACCCGCATACTCATCAACAACAATCGCTATATGGTTTCTGTTACTTCTAAACTCCTTTAGGAGAACATTTAATTTTTTTGATTCTGGAATATACACAGGCGGCCTTAGTATATCTCTTAAATCAATATCCTTAATCTTGGAAACTCTTACAAGATCTTTAGCTAAAAGAATACCTATGACATTATTATTGTCTTTATCTATAACAGGAAACCTAGAGTGTGCAGTGTGAATGATTGTGTCAACTATAGTTTCTATATTGTCATTAATATTTATGAATGAAACCTGTGAACGAGGAATCATAACATCTCTTGCTTGCATTTCTGAAAAACCTATAACACCCTCAAGCATCATGAGAGAGTCAGAGTCAATAAGATTTGAATCGTATGCTTTCTTTAAAAATAAAAGTAATTGATCTTTATTTTTTGGCTGAGCAATAGATTTTAAAATTTGAGTTAATTGGGTTATCTTCTTTTTCATTATTCGTATGGATTATCTATTTTAATTTTTTTTAAGATATCTATTTCAAGGCTTTCCATTATTTTTTGATCTTTCATGTTCTCATGATTGTATCCAATTAGGTGTAAAAATCCATGCAAAACCAAGTGAGCGTAATGAGACAATATTTTTTTATTATACAATTTTGCCTCTTGTTTTATTACGTCATGGCATAAAACAAGGTCGCCAAATAGATACGGCTCATCTGAGATGATAAAGGATAGTACATTTGTTGGAGAATTTTTTCCCCTAAAAGTCTTATTAAGCTCTTGAGATTCTCCTAAAGAAACTATTCTTATGGTTATTTCGGCATCCTGACTCCAAGCATGTTGAAATAATTGCTTGCAAAATGGCGCAGTGATTTTATTTTTTTTATTTACAAGGTCCTGAATAAAGACATTAATCATTTAGAGAATTTATCATACGCATCGATAATTTTTTGAACAAGAGGGTGTCTGACAACATCTTTTGATTGAAATTTTGTAAATGATATTCCTTTGACTTTAGTTAGTATTTTTTCAATTTCGATCAATCCACTTTTTTGACCTTTACTAAGATCAATTTGTGTAATGTCCCCAGTAATAACCGCTTTAGTACCAAATCCAATCCTTGTAAGAAACATTTTCATTTGCTCTGGAGTTGTATTCTGTGCCTCATCAAGAATAATAAAACTTTGATTTAAAGTTCTACCCCTCATATAAGCTAAAGGGGCTATTTCGACAATTTGCTTCTCAAACCATTTGTTTACCACATCATAACCACCCAGGTCATATAAGGCGTCATATAAAGGCCTCAGATAAGGATCAACTTTTTGTGCTAAATCACCAGGCAAGAAACCAAGCTTTTCTCCAGCTTCTACAGCAGGTCTAACAAGGATAATTCTTTTCACTTTCTCTCTATTAAGAGCATCAATCGCTGAAGCTACTGCTAAATATGTTTTCCCGGTTCCAGCTGGCCCAATTCCAAAATTAATATCATTTTTTTGAATATCATGCAGATAAGATTTTTGTCGGGGGGTTCTTCCTACGAGATCATTCTTTTTTGTTTTCAATTCGACTTGTTGGCCGACATCATTTTTGTTGTTACTAGATATACTAACCAGATTTAATTGAATATCTTCAAGCGTGATTATGCTGTCAGCTTTTTCGTAAAAGAAAATAATAAGATCAGCTGCAGTTTTTGAATGATGAGTAGGACCTATGAATTCAAAAGCAAACCCTTTTCTGGTGATTATCAAATCAAAGTGTTTTGCAATTTGGTTGATATTTTCATCAAGCGAGCCACATAAATTACTTAACTTACGGTTATTTTCTGGATTTAGTTGAATTTTATGATTCAAAATTTACAAAATCTCCATTAAGATTTTTACCAGAGACGTCAGTAATATGAACATTTATTAATTTATCTTTTATAGGCTTTTCTGTTGAGACCTCAACAACCCTATTGTTATCAGTTTTTCCCTTATAAATGTTATGTTCAATCTCGTTTGTTATTAGGACTCTTTGATGGGTATTCAACATCATCTCGGTATGTTTTTTTCCTTGCATAGCAATTAACTCTTGTATTTCATTTAGGCGATTTTTTTTAACATCCAGTGGTGTTTCATCTTTTATAAATGCAGCAGGAGTTCCTGGTCTGGGACTGTAAAGAAAGCTGTAACTGTAGTCAAGATCGAGCTCTTTGATAGCCTTTATTGTTTTCTTATGATCCTCATCAGTCTCTCCGGGAAATCCAACAATAAAATCTGAAGAAATTTTTATTTCAGGATTGGCTATTCTTAACTTTCTTATTATATTTTTATATTCTAAATATAAGTAATTTCTTTTCATAGCCAACAAGATACGATCGGAACCAGACTGAATCGGCAAATGAATAAAATTGGCTAATTTTTTATTATTCTTGAAACAATTAATTAAATTATCATTCATTTCATTTGGATGCGATGTCGTAAAGTGTATTCGTTTTATTTCATCAATTTTGGAGATAAAATCAACCAGATCAGCGAAATCATATTCCACATCATCTATATCCTTATATCGATAAGCATTAACATTTTGACCTAATAAATGGATTTCAATAACCCCCTGTTTGGAAAGCAAAATAATCTCTTCCAGAATATCATCAAGGGGTCTTGAGACCTCCTCCCCACGCGTATAAGGGACAACACAAAAAGAGCAATACTTACTGCAACCCTCCATTACTGATACTTGCGAAATAACTTTGTCAGTTTTTAGACTTGGAAGATTATCAAATTTTTCAATAGCTGGAAAACTGATATCAATTTGAGGCTTGTTGTCTTTTAGATTAGTCTTTAACATCGATGGCACTTTATGGAGTGTTTGAGGACCAAAAACAATATCAACATAAGGTGCTCGTTTGAAAATTTTTTCACCCTCTTGTGTTGCGACGCATCCGCCAACTGCAATCTTCAGTGAAGGTTTTTTATTTTTTAATTCTCTTATTCTTCCTAGCTGCCCATAAACTTTGTCTTCTGCTTTCTCTCTAATTGAGCAAGTATTTAAAACAACTAAATCAGCATCATCAAGATCATCGGTTTTTTGATAATTCTCATTTTTTTCCAATAAATTAGAAATTTGATCAGAATCGTATTCATTCATCTGACATCCAAACGTCTTAATAAAAATTTTTTTTGACATAAAACTTAAAAGGTTTACAAGTGAAGTATTATTATAAATTATTAAAAATATATTTACATTTTAATTATGAAACGTTTTCCTCT
>JAHEAL010000002.1:154760-186434 GCA_024642775.1 Nitrosomonadales bacterium | reverse complement strand
AATATGGATTTAAGTACAACCCCAATCCTGGAAAGATTTTACGTATAGATTATCGATTCATAGAGTATGCAGCAAGTAATGAAACCAGACTGAAAAATTTAAATTTATCAGGCCAGTGGCCCCTTGGTTCTGGTTACTATGCCGTCGGTCGTTATAACTTTGATTTGCAAAACTCTAAAGTAACAGAATCTCTTGGAGGTCTTGAGTATGATGCTGGCTGTTGGAGTTCAAGAGTGATGCTTCACAGGTTATCCCTTGCAACAGCAGATGAGCCTAATTACACCCTCTGGTTTCAATTAGAGCTTGGTGGGCTTGGAAGTTTGGGTACTGGAAAAGCAAGAAAACTGGATCGTGTTTTAATGAGGAATGTTCCAGGCGCATCATGGGCCAATACCTTGGATGACGAAACAAGGCGAGCAAACTATGATTAGGAATAAACTTTTTAAGTTTTTTATATTGTGCTTGTTTTTACAAAACTCGGCTTTTGCTATTCAAGAACTTGATCGAATTGTTGCTATTGTTAATAAAGACCCCATCACATATCAAGACTTAAATCACGGAGTAAATAAAGCTCTTCGCTTTTTTGAACTAAATAAGATTGATCCGCCCGAACAAGATGTAATTGAAAAAAAAGTGCTTGAGGAATTAATTGAGCAAAAGCTGATAGAAGCGTATGCAAAAGACTGGAATATTAAAGTCCAACAAGATGAAGTTGATAATATCATTAAAAATATCACTGACTCAAATAAAATTAGCCTTGAAGAATTTAAGGAAAATTTAAATAAACAAGGCTCTTCTTACAATGATTTTGTATCGAGTATGAGATATGAAATTACATTAAAAAAAGTTAAAAATAGAGAGATAAGCTCAAGATTAAATATTTCTGAATTTGAAATTAAAAAGCACAGGGAAAAATTATCCAAAATAACACCGGACATCTACGATGTATCTCATATACTAATAAAATTTAGTCCTGACCCAACCGCTTCAGAAAAAAAGGAAAAAAGACTACTAGCAGATAAAATTCTGCAGGACCTAAATAAACAAGATTTTAAAACCCTAGCCTACGAATACTCGGATGCTCCTGATTCAAGCGAGGGCGGTTATCTGGGAAAAATGAAAAAAGGTGAGCTTCCTGAAATATTTATAAATAATATCGAAGGCTTGAAGGCCGGAGATGTTAGCAAGGTATTTGAATCTAGCAACGGAATTCATATTGTCAAAATCAACAATATTGAAAGCCTAGGAACTGAGAGTAAGGGTAAAAAGCAACTAGTTAATAAATATAAAATAAGACAAATAGTTCTTAAAACAAGCGAAGTATATTCTGAAACTGATGTAATTACTAAATTAAACAATTACAAAATCGATATTGAAAATGGAGCAGACTTTACAAACTATGCGAAGAAATACTCGGAAGATTTCTCGTCTACAAATGGTGGTGATATTGGTTGGATAGCATCAGGTTATGACCAATTTTTAGACAAAGAACTTTCGCTGTTAGATGTAAACGAGATCAGTAACCCATTCAAAACTAATCTGGGTTGGCATATTATTCAATACACAGAAATGAAAACTGAGGACCTAAGTTCGGAATCAATTGATAATCAAATTCGTATCGATTTAATTAATGAAAGAACAGAGCTACTTTATCAAGACTGGTTTGCTAATTTAAAAACCGAAGCCTTTATTGAATTTCGAAATGACTAAAGAGTATTCTCTAAAAAATATAGCCATATCTGCCGGTGATCCAAATGGTATTGGCTATGACTTATGTGCAATGTTATTTGACACTAAAATAAATCACGATATTACAATTTTTTCTAATCAGGACTTACTTCTTCATCGAGCAAAGCTTTTAAAAATAGATATTACAAATCCAATTAACAAAAATATAAAAATCCAAAATATTCCCTTAAAAAATGATGATAGAGATTATCGACTACTGACATTAGATACAATCAAATCGTCTGCACTTGCTTGTTTAAAAAAAAAACATGATGCATTAGTTACTCTCCCAGTTAATAAAAAAAAACTTTCCTCACAATCATTTCAGTTCATTGGTCATACCGAGTATTTGGCTGAAATCTTAGAGTCTAAAAATGAGCCTATTATGTGTTTTACAGCTAATCAAAATTGTCTAGTTGCAATTAATTCTACCCACTTAAGTCTTGCTGATGCGATAAAAAAAGTGTCAACACCAAGGATTGAAAAAAATATAAAAATTCTTTATACCTTTCTTCAGGTATATCGGAAGATTGATAATCCAAAAATCTTATTAACAGGGCTTAATCCCCACGCCGGAGAAGATGGAATCTTCGGTTTAGAGGAAATTAATATTATTACTCCTGCTATTAAAAATCTAAAATCTATTGGGATTGCAGTGGATGGGCCCTCACCTGGAGATACCGCATTTATTCCAAAAAATCGAAACTCTTATGACTGTATATACTACATGTACCATGATCAAGCCTTATCTGCTTTTAAAAGTATCTATTTTGATGAAGGAGTAAATGTTTCAGTTGGGCTGCCAATAATAAGAACTTCAGTGGATCATGGAACAGCTGAAGATTTAGTGGGTAAAAAAGATTGTATATCTACCAAAAGCTTACTAAACGCAATAGACGTTGCAGCTAGTCTTATTTAGTAATGGTTTTTGCTAAAAAAAAATATGGTCAAAATTTTTTAATTGATCAAAATATTATTTCTCAAATTATTAATGAAATAAAAATATCCAATAATAATCACTATCTTGAGATAGGTCCAGGTCGTGGCGCACTTACAGTTCATCTGAATAAAAAAATTAAAAATTTAACCTTAATTGAAGTTGATGAAGATATGATTCCTATTCTAGAAAAAATCAATCCACAAAACTTCAATCTGGTTCATAACGATATACTTAAGCTTGATGAGAAATTTTTTTCAAATTTTCAAACTATTATTGGAAATCTACCCTATTACATATCAACAGAAATAATATTTAAACTCCTAGCAATTGCCAATATACAGACAATGTATTTCATGCTCCAAAAGGAGGTTGCAGATCGGATTACAGCAACTAAGGGAAGTAAAAATAATTGTATTTTGACTAATCTCATATCTTTTCATTTTGATTCGGAGATTCTGATAGAGGTACCTCCGCAATCTTTTGATCCTGTACCAAAAATAAATTCGTCTTTTATTAAGCTGACACGGCATGAAAGATTTAACAGAAATTACTCGTATGATTCATTCAAAACTGCCGTAAAAGAATCTTTTAAATTTAAAAGGAAAAATTTGAAAAATAATTTAAAGACCATCGTTGATAATGAAAAACTAAGCTCAATTGACATAAACCCTCTTGATAGAGCAGAAAATCTTTCAATCAAAGATTTCATAAAAATCGGAGAAATGATTGAGAAAGATGTTATCTGAGTTGCATATTGATATAATAATTGGCATTTAAAGATTAGGATTAGGATTAAGACATGAGAATCATACTTCTTGGCGCACCAGGTGCTGGAAAAGGAACGCAAGCAAACTTTTTAAATAAGGAATTTAACATACCGCAAATCTCAACTGGCGACATGTTAAGAGAATCTGTAAAGCAAGAAACCGAATTGGGCTTGCAGGCAAAAAAATTTATGGAATCTGGTTCACTAGTTCCCGATGATTTAATAATCAATTTAGTTAAAGATCGAATCCTAAACTCGGATTGCAGTAATGGTTTTATGCTCGACGGTTTTCCTAGAACCAAAAATCAGGCTATCGCGCTTCAAGAAGCTGGGGTAGAGATTAATTATGTTATTTCAATAAATGTACCAGATGAGACAATCATAGATCGATTATCAGGAAGAAGAGTTCATGAGCCATCAGGAAGAACGTACCATATAAAATTTAATCCTCCTAAGACAGAAAACAAAGATGACGTTACCAACGAGACTCTGATTATTCGCAAAGATGACAACAAAGACACGATTATAAGTCGACTAAAGACTTATCACTCATCTACTCAACCCCTAGTTGATTTCTATAAAAATGAATCCTTAAATAACAAAGTAAAATTTATTCAGATTGACGGAACAATGCCAATTAATGATATTAATCAATTACTCAAATCTCAGATAGTTTAAAAAATGAATGAAACTTATAACTTTGAACAATTAGAGGCTGCTTGCCAAAAATCATGGAAGGAACAAAATCTTTTTTCATCAAGTGAAAATTCAGATAAAGAAAAATATTATGTTCTTTCTATGTTTCCCTACCCTAGCGGGAAGCTTCATATGGGACATGTCAGAAACTACACTATCGGTGACGTAATTTCGAGATTTAAAAGGTTAAATAATTTCAATGTCATGCAGCCTATGGGTTGGGATGCATTTGGTTTGCCAGCAGAAAATGCTGCTATTCAAAACGAAACACTCCCTGATAAATGGACAATGTCAAATATTGCATCCATGAAAAAGCAACTAGACTCCTTAGGCTTATCTATAGACTGGGATAGAGAAATTGCAACCTGTGATAAAAGTTATTACCAATGGGAGCAGTGGTTATTTATTCAACTATACAAAAAAGGGTTGATCTATAAAAAAACTTCCATTGTAAATTGGGATCCAGTTGACCAAACAGTTTTAGCGAATGAGCAGGTTATTGATGGAAAAGGATGGCGCTCGGGAGCTGATGTTGAGCAAAAAGAAATACCTCAATATTTTTTTAGAATTACAGACTATGCTGATGAATTAAATACTGATATTGAAAAACTTAATGATTGGCCTTCTCAAGTCAAGTTGATGCAAAAAAACTGGATCGGAAAAAGCTTTGGCTATAAAGTCAACTTTCCGCAAGATGATTACAAAAGTATCTCTGTTTTTACAACAAGACTTGATACCATCTTTGGTGTTTCTTTCTTAGCCCTGTCTCCAGAACATCCTATATGTAGTGAGTTAAGAAAAAAAAATGAAGATATCGATAACTTTATAAAAGACGTAAAAAAAACTGGAGTCTCAACTGCAGAACAGGCCAAGGCTGAAAAAAAAGGTATTTTTACTGGGCTTTATGCCACTAACCCAGTTAATCAGAAAAAAATTCCTGTTTGGATAAGTAATTATGTGTTGATGGGTTATGGTGAGGGGGCCATCATGGCCGTTCCAGCTCATGATGATAGAGACTACGAGTTTGCAAAAAAATATGATCTAGAAATTACAAAAGTCATACAATCCGATGATGACTGCTTCACTCAAAAAGGAATTTTAATAAATTCCGATGTTTATGATAACGAAAACTCTGATGCCGCAATCGAGCTTATTGGTAAGGAGTTATCGCGAAGTAAATTTGCAGAAAAACAAACAAAATATAAGCTTAGGGATTGGGGAATTTCAAGACAAAGATATTGGGGCTGCCCAATTCCCATTATTTACTGTGAGAATTGTGGAGAAGTCTGTGAGGATGAGAAAAATCTACCCGTAACCTTACCAAAAAAAGATAAATTTGACTTTGAAAATCAATCAATAAAGACAGAATTAGAGTTCATTACTTGTAAATGTCCGTCATGTGGATCTAAAGCAAAAAGAGAGACTGATACTATGGATACCTTTGTAGAGTCTTCCTGGTACTTTGCAAGATACGCATGCCCAAATGATAATAACAAGATGCTTAATAGCAATGTGGATTATTGGCTACCTGTTGATCAGTACATTGGAGGAATTGAACATGCGATTCTTCATTTGCTGTATGCAAGATTTTTTACAAAAGTATTAAGGGATCTTGGCCTTACAAAAGTTTCTGAACCCTTTACCAAGCTTCTTACACAAGGGATGGTTCTCAAAGACGGTTCTAAGATGTCAAAATCAAAAGGCAATACCGTTGACCCTGCGCACTTAATACAAAAATATGGTGCTGATACCGCCAGACTGTTCATAATGTTTGCCGCTCCAGCAGACCAGAGTTTAGAGTGGTCAGACAAAGGGATTGAGGGGTCACATCGTTTTTTAAAAAGGCTTTACTCACAAATTTATAATTTTAAGAAAATTCATTCAGATAGTAGTTTTAATCAAGCAGATAAATCAAATAATGAAGAATTTTTATTCCAACTTAATAGAACCATTGAGAAAGTAACTGACGATATCGATAGAAGAAATAGTTTTAATACTGCAATTGCTGCAATGATGGAATTTGTAAACTATCTTTCCTCCTTAGACATTGATAAAGATGGCAATGAATTATTTATCGGATACACAAGGTTGTTAATTTTATTGTCTCCTTTCGTCCCTCATTTTAGTGAATACTTATATGAATCACTAACAAATGAAAATCTAAATGAAAAACAATGGCCAGAAGTTGATAAAAAATCATTAAAAACAAAAAAGCAAATCATTGTAGTTCAGGTGAATGGAAAAGTTAGAGACAACATTGAGTGCGGTAGCGATGAGTCACAAAGCTCAATTGAAGAAAAAGCATTCTCGAGCGAAAAAGTGTTAAAATTTATTGATGATAAAAAAATGATTAAGAAAATCATTTTTATAAAAAATAAAATTTTAAACATAGTTATATGAGCTTAATAAGAAATATATTTTTAATAATATTGCTGGCATCGCTAACATCATGTGGGTTTGGGTTAAGAAAGCCATTAGCCCTAAATTACAAAAGTTTTGACATTATCGGGGGAGGTCAATTAGATCAATCCATAGCCAAAGAGCTATCTTATTCTGAAATCAAAAGGGATAAACAATATCCTGAACTAACCATTGAAATTTTAGAGAATAATTTTACAAAAAGAATTTTATCATTAGCAGGAAATGGGCAGGTTGGTGAGTTTGAGCTCATTCAGACAGTTATTTATAGATTTAAAGCCAAAGAATGGTCAAAAGATAGACGAATAGAGGCTATCAGAGAATATACTTACGACCCTGCTCTTTATAATGCCACAGCAGCTGAAGAGAAACTACTCAAAGACTCAATGGATGAACAAATCATAAGATCAATTATTACTGAAATAAGTAATTTTTCAGAATGATATTAAAAGCATTTGAACTTGACCAATCAACAATTGAACAATTTAACTATTTTATAATATCCACAGAAGATCAAGTAATTCTGCAACAAATAATAGACGATATTAAAAATACAAAATCCCCAAAAACAAGTATCCAAGAAATTGATGATTTCCAGGCTGAAGAAAAAATACAAACCTTTTTTATAGATAACTTGTTCAATGATATAAATCTGATCTACAAACCAGTTAAAACTGAAAAAACCCTACTAAATTTAATCAATCTTTTAGATAAAAATATTAGTAACAATATATTTATCTTTTCAGTTTCAAAAAATATATTAAAAAAGGTATCGTATAAAAATAAATCTATACTAATTCTTGAGAGTGAGATTAGGCAGGATGAAGTTGAAGAATATATTAAGTATCAAGCAAATAAAAATAAGGTAGTTATTCAGGAAGATGAAATTAAAAAGATGCTAGCACTTTCATCCAATAACACATTACACATTCACAATCTAATTAAGATAAAATCTTTAGCTGATAATGATAAAAACCATCAACTAATTGATCAATCTATTTATAGCGGTTTTGATATTCTAAACTCTATTTTTTCAAAAAAAGAAAAAGATTTTAACAACATGATTAATAGGTATTTCCAGTCCAATGATGACCTAATACAATTCAATAGCCTTCTTTTTTGGTTCTTAAAGGGAGTCTATCGTTATTCACAAAATTCTAAGATTAATCAGCAGGATATAAAATTTTTTGGGCAAACAATGATTAATTGTAAATTGATGGCACAAAAAATTAATACAGAAATTATTGAAAAATTAATTCAAAAGATTTTTAGTATTGATAAAATGATTAAAGGGAGGGATATACAAATCAACCCTATCGAGGAAATGAAAAAAGTTTTAATGGTTTGCAATCGGAGAATAAATAATGGTTGAAAAAATCAAAGAGTTACTTAAAAATGCAAAAAATTCATCGCAATCAATTTGCAACATACCCTCCGAGCAAAAAAATTACTTTCTTTCTGAGCTACAAAAAGCATTAAAAAATAATTCCAAAAAGATTATCAGTGAAAATAAAAATGATTTAGTTAATGCCAAAAAAAATAAACTCGATGACGCCTTTATTGATCGATTAAAAATATCAGAAAAAACAGTTAAATCCATGATTGACGGACTCCAAAACATAGAGACGCTTGATGACCCAATAGGAAATATTAATTCGCTTAAAGTCATGCCAAATGGTTTGCAAGTTGGTAAGATGCGAGTCCCTCTAGGTGTCATTTTAATGATCTATGAATCCAGACCTAATGTAACAATCGATGCAGCTGCATTAGCAGTAAAATCTGGAAATTCAATTATTTTAAGGGGAGGATCCGAAGCAATTAATTCAAACCTTATCCTTGGAAAGCTAATTAAAGATTCTCTTTCTAAAGCCAAAATAGATATAAATGTGGTTCAAGTGGTGGACAATCCAGATCGCTCAATAGTTAAGGAATTAATTCAGGCTAAAGATTTCATAGATGTCATTATCCCAAGAGGTGGCAAGGGATTAATACAAAATATTAGCGATAATGCCAAAATTCCTGTCATTAAGCACTTAGATGGTAATTGTCATATATATGTTGATGAATACGCATCATTGGAAATGGCCATTCAGGTTGTTGATAATGCTAAAACTCAGCGCTACGGAACATGCAACACACTAGAGTCCTTAGTAGTAAATAAATCCATAGCTAAAAGTTTCTTACCTAAAATTTTTAAACTATTTAGAAAAAAAGATGTTGAGATGAGGGGCTGTTCAGAAACCCTGAAAATTCTTACATCCATTAAAAGAGCATCCACTCAAGATTTTTATGAAGAATATTTAGCCCCTATTATTTCGATTAAAATTGTTCCGACATTAGATTCTGCTATAAATTTTATAAATAAACATTCATCCGGCCATACTGAATCAATCATTACGGAAAACTTCACACATAGCCAAAAATTCATAAAACTAATTGACTCATCCAGTGTAATGATAAATGCGTCAACAAGGTTTGCTGATGGATTTGAATACGGACTTGGTGCTGAAGTTGGAATATCTACTGACAAATTTCATGCACGGGGCCCTGTGGGCCTTGAGGGCTTAACATCCGAGAAATATATAGTTCTTGGATCTGGTCAAATAAGAAATTAATGAATGACAATGTTGTATTATATGGAGGAGCTTTTGATCCGTTTCATAACGGTCATGCCTATGTAATTAGCAGCATAAAACAATTAGGCTTCAAGAAAATCATCTTAATCCCTACGGGAAAATCTCCCTTTAAAAAAAAATTATCGCCATCAAAACATCGTTTAGAAATAATTAATAAATCATTAAATATTAATGTAGAAATAAACGATTATGAAATACAAAACAAAAAGACTAGCTTCACAATAGATACGGTAGATTACTTTAAAAAAAAATATCCGAACTTATCTCTTATTATTGGTGAAGACAGCTTACATAGCTTTAAGGAATGGAAATCTTGGGAGCTAATTATTCAGCAAGTAAAAATTTTAATTGTGTCCAGATTAGACGGCCAGGCATTCAAAAGCTTTACAGGCGAAAAACAATTTAATTTTAAAAAAAATATTGATGAATTTATTAAAGGCGAACCCCCTTCTTCTTTTTATTTTAAAGGTTCAGGTTATGAGGTTTCATCAACTGAACTTAAAAATGCAATCAAAAGCAAAAATTTCACGTTTTGTTCAAAACACTTACATAAAAATGCATTAGATTATATTAAACAAAATGATCTGTATTCTGTTTAATTCTTAACTCTTTCAAGCAATAATTCTTTTTCGAAACTATCAACACCGAAATCCAAGAAATCGTAAAAATTGTAATCAATTTTATTCACAAGATAATCAAGATTTTTTTTCACCTCAAGCATTCCTTGGTCAGCTAAATTTGCAATCCATCCATTAACATTGAGGCCTTCACTCTTTATCTTTTCAAATGTAAGAAGTGCATCATTTATGCAGCCCAGCTTTAAGCCAACTACTACAATTACTGGTAGGTTGAGATACTTGATTAAGTCAATGTTCGTTCGAAACTGATCTATGGGTGAAAGCAGCCCACCGACACCCTCAACAAGAACAAAGTCATTTTTTTTATCTAACTCATGAATCCAATCTTTAATTACATTAAAATCAAGTTTTGCTTTTTCTTCATCTGCTCCAATATGAGGAGACACAGGTTTTTGAAAACAATATAAATTGGACTCTTCATAACGTAAACCTGAAACTGAAGATAGTATCTGAACATCCTCATTAAAACCTGTCTCCTTTTCAATGCCAGCTGCTATTGGTTTTATACCAACAATTTTAAATTTATTGATTAAGTTATTAATAATCGCTTTTGTAACAAAAGTTTTTCCTATGCCCGTGCCCGTTCCTGTAATATAAATTATCATAGCTTATTAAATAAAATTGATTGGTTTTGACAATTGATCATCTTTCTTCCATGCATGTCCAAAACAAACCTCATAGGTTAAAAAATAAAAATCTTCTTTTAGAGATAGCTTTAGATGATTTATCAATTTTTCATAAAATCCTTTTCCTCTGAGACCCTTTTTTAAGGAGTTCGATTTGGTAACTCCAAGTTTCTTTAAATCTAATAAGGCCTCTTTAGGATTTTTATATTTTAATTGATATGTATCTGTTGTTAGAACTGGATCCATAAGTGAATTTGAGGATAAACAGAAGGCGTAGTCATGGATATTTAGAAATTTATTGATAAGTAACTCATCACTTAACCCATCTAATTCATTTAGAGTACCATCCATAAAAGTTGAAAAGATAAATAGCCCTCCAGTATTAAGAATATTTGATATGGCATTAAATAATTTTTTAACATCATCTGACCACTGAATGCTACTGGATGTAATTATCAAATCGAAAGATTCATCAGCAAATGGCATTTGATCCATATCACCATTAATTCTTAAAATATTTTTTTTACCAAATAGACTTTTGATAAAAGAGTCTTCTTTTTTTGACTCCTTAAGCATCTCGATTGAAATATCCAAGTTAACAATCTTGGCAGCTGGAAAAAGTTTTGTAAGTTTATTATTTAAGATGCCATTTGCAGAGCCAATATCTAGAATCTTATTAGGCTTTATTTTAATAACACTTAACTGATCAATTAATTCATCAGCAATATTGAGCTGCATAACGGCATTTTTTTTGTAATCTTTAGCTGCTCGATCAAAATCTCTAATCTTTTTTATTTTACTCATACACACTTTCCATATAGAACTTACATTCGTTTATGTGTGTTAAAAATGGAATATGAGATGCATCATTAAGTATCAAGTGCTTATTTTTTGATTTTTTACAAATTTGATATTGCGCCTCAATTGGAACAATTTTGTCTTTTGCTCCAGCAATAAGATAAATTTTTTCCAAAGCATCAAAAATAAAATCTAAATAAAAGTTAACTCTCATGCTACTAAGGTATAAGTCTAACGATACTGGATCTGCCTTATCTTTTTTTACAGTTTGCATTAGAAAGTCAATCAGCTCTTTTCTTTTCGATTGGCCTAGTAGTTGAAGATTAAAAAATCTATACAATGTATTTTCGGTATTATTTTTAATACTTTCGGCAAAAGAATTAAAAATTTTTTCATCGATAGCAAATTCCCAATCAGGACCCTTGATAAATTTTGGCGTAGAGGACACAAGAAATATTTTTTTAATACTACTTTTTAAAAATTGATAAAGGTCGAGAGCTATATGCCCCCCTAAGGACCAACCCAAGAGATCAAATTCCTTTAGTTCAAGTTCTAATAAATTTTTCTTTATTTCCTCTAATGCATCATTCCAAGTTACTGTTGAGTTTAATTTTGGAACATTGAATAAAATAAACTTAAATTTTTCTTTATCCATCTGATCTATAAATGGCATAAAAACCTCATAGTTCATTGCCCATCCATGAATCATTACAATGGGTTTACCTTTGCCGATAATTTTAAATTTCATTTTTGATACATTCATTCAATATCTGGTTAAGAAATAAAATTTCATCTTTTGTGTGATTTGCCCCAATTGTAATTCTTATTCTTGATAGACTTTTTGGGACTGTTGGCGATCTAATCGCGGATAAATAGATTCCTTTCTGTATTGCTTTTTTCTGTATCTTTAAAACTTTTTCATTATCACATATCATTATGGGCTGAATGGGTCCATCTACATTTAACAAAAGCTTTGGAAATTTAAAACTTTGCTTAAACAAGCCAATATTTTCATTTAGCTTATCTCTTAATTGACTTCCATTCATTATTAACTGAAAAGCGCTCAGTACGCCATCTGCTATGTATGGTGGAGGAGCTGTTGTGTATATATAATCTTTCGATTTTTGTCTCAAAAACTCGATGGTTTCTTTATTGGCGCACAATACAGCACCAGTAATACCTGCAGATTTTCCAAATGTTGTTAAATGAATTAGATTCTTTTTATTTTTTTTTAAAAGGCCTTGATGCTCCAGGAGTCCTAGACCATTTTTTCCGTAAACACCAAATCCATGTGCATCATCAATAAATAATAATGTTTTATATTTATTTGACAGGTCAATTAAGCTACTAATATCAGCACAATCACCATCCATACTAAAAACCGAATCTGTGACAATTATTTTTTTCGAAATTTTTGATTTCTTAAGGTCTTGTTCTAATTTATCTATATTTAAGTGGGGATAACGAGTTATTTTTGCATTGGTATTTTTTACACCTTCATAAATTGATGCATGACATAACTTATCTAAAAATATTTCAAATTTAGAGTCAATAATTGTCTTAAAGAATGATAAATTTGCTGTGAATCCACTTTGGTAAAAAATACCATCCTCAAAATTTAATGCGTTTGAAATGGCATTCTCAACATTTTTATGACTGCTGAAGTAACCAGTAACTAATGCCGATGCTCCTGAGCCATTTCCATTCTCGTCGATTGATCGTTTAATAGCTGACGATATAACTTTATTTTTTCTTAAACCCAGATAGTCATTTTCTCCAAAATTTAAAAGTTTATTATCATGGCATTGCTGTAAGCGATATAAATTGTTTATTCGAAGCTCTTCAAGCTCAGTTTTGAAGTGCAGCATTTATTCTGTAGTTATTCCAAGTTTTTGCATTAATTTTTGATCTTTTTCTGCACTTGGGTTTTCGGTTGTTAAGAGTTCGTCCCCGTAAAAAATTGAATTTGCCCCAGCAATAAAAGCTAAGGCTTGTGTTGACTCGTCCATACTTTCTCTTCCTGCCGACAAGCGCACAAAACTCTTTGGCATTATTATCCTTGCAACAGCAATGGTTCTAACAAATTCAAAATGATCCAACTCTTCTTTTCCGTGAAGAGGGGTGCCCTCAACCTGGGTTAATAAATTAATTGGTACGCTTTCTGGTTGCGGAGATAAATTTGCCAATTCATACAATAAACCCACTCTTTCATCCAAACCCTCACCCATACCAACAATTCCCCCACAGCAAACATTAATGCCAGAGTTGCGTACATTCTTGAGGGTATCAAGACGATCCTGATAGGTTCTAGTGGTGATGATATCGCCATAAAATTCTGGCGAGGTATCTAAATTGTGGTTGTAATAATCCAAGCCAACATTTTTTAATTGTTTTGTTTGGTCTTCATCCAGCATTCCTAGAGTTGCGCATGACTCAAGGCCTAAATTCTTTACTTCTTTAATCATCTCTTTGACCAGGTCAAGATCTTTTTGTTTTGGCCTACGCCAGGCGGCCCCCATACAAAATCTTGAGGCTCCTGAGGCTTTTGCTGCCTTAGCAGCCTCGACCACCTCTTCAAGCGCAAGGATAGCCTCATTTTCCACATCCGTGTTATACCTTGCCGACTGGGGACAGTAAGCACAATCTTCTGAACACCCTCCCGTTTTGATGGATAATAAAGTACTTAACTGAATCTTATTTGGGTTAAAATTTTCTCTATGAACCACTTGAGCTTCATAAATTAAATCATTAAAGGGCTTCAGGAATAAGGATTTAATATAATTTTTACTGATATTATCTTCCTGTATATTTTGATTCTTTTTTTGATGAAATTTGATATTCTGGTTCATAATAATCTTTGTTGTTAAGTTACAGATAATTATATCTTTTTTTTGTTAACTATCAATAAATTTTAATTAACTAATGTATAAAATTTAATCATATGTTTAATATTGTTTTATTTGAACCAGAAATACCTCCTAACACCGGAAATATCATAAGGCTATGCTCCAATTCAAATGCTAAATTACATTTAATCGAGCCTTTGGGGTTTGACTTAAATGAAAAAACATTAAGAAGGGCTGGGCTCGATTATATTGATGATAGGACAATAAATGTTTATAAAAATTTTGATGACTTTTTAACAAAAAATAAAAGAATTAATCTCTATGGTATCTCAACAAAAGGGAAAGTTTACTATCATGAGGTTACATTTAAAGGGAATGATTTCTTCATGTTTGGTCCTGAGACCAGAGGACTACCTGAGACTATTCGGGAAGATATTGGGTTAAGTAAGCTATTACGTATTCCGATGGCACAAAATAATCGGAGCATCAATCTAGCCAACACTGTTTCGATTATTTTATTCGAAGCCTGGAGGCAAAATGATTTTAATTTTGGTGAGTAACTAATTCTCTTTTGTGAGTGATCTAGATAGTAGGTTATTTACAGCATCTTTGGCTGAAGTTTTATTTGTCAATACATTAAAGACTTCCTCTGATATTGGCATATCTAAATTTAAGCTCTTAATTCTTTTATTTATTTCATAGCAAGCGTTAACACCTTCTGCAACATGGCCGAGAGAAGCTAGAATATCATCCAATTTTTTTCCTTCTGCCAACCTTAACCCTACTTCACGATTTCTGGAATATTGTCCGGTACAAGTCAAAAGCAGATCACCAATCCCAGCCAGACCCATAAAAGTCTCTTCCTTGGCACCTAATTTAACGCCTAGTCTTGTCATTTCTGCTATACCTCTTGTTATCAAAGCAGCGCGTGCGTTGTTTCCAAAACCCATCCCATCGGATATGCCAGCAGCAATAGCAATAATGTTTTTTAATGATCCCCCTATGGAGACACCAGCAACATCATCACTCATATAAACTCTCATACTTCCATGATGAAAGACTTCCGCAATATTATTTAAGAGGTCTTTATTTTCACTAGCTATGGTTACTGCTGTAGGAAGATTTCTGACTAATTCCGCAGCAAAGCTCGGACCCGATAAAACTCCGTATGAGGTGTCTTGATTTATTAAGTTTTTAACAATTTCATGAGGAAAAAATCCACTGTTAAGCTCCAAGCCCTTATTCACCCATACGATTGGAGTAACTTGAGTAACGGCTTGTATTTTTTTTATTGTTTCTGAGAATGCTGATGTGGGTACAGCTGAAATAATCATGTCCGAATTTTTAACAGTCTCTTCAAATGATGGGTTTACATGAAGTAATTCTGGAAATTTAAAGTCTCCCAGATAAAGAGGGTTAGACCGAGCCTTTGACATTCCGGAAATGTGACCAGAGTCCCGCCCCCATAAAGTAACGTTATTATTTTTTGAGGCTTGGATGGCCAACGCTGTTCCCCACGCACCGGCACCTAAAATTCCAACATTCATTATTACTTAGCCCCCCAAAGATCGGAGTTGTAAATGTAGCCTTCAATATTCGAGACGCTGGAATAAACTTTTATCCACTTTCCAGTCTCAACTAATTCAAGAATTTCAAGCGGGACATTTTCATTAACTTTAGCAAGAATAGGACTGCTTGAATCAGCCTCTAAATATATGGGGTTTTCTTTTTTTTGATTTAAAACCATCTTTTTTTGAGAAAGATTTTCTGAATTAATCCAGCTAATTGTTCCCGTGTGGTCCTTGACCTTTTTCCACTCTCTTAAGCTTACAACCACCTCTAGCGGATAACCTTTGGTGACAATAAAAGTTTTAGAAGAAGAATCCGATGGAGCATCATGCAGTATCGCTTGATTAACCGATACTGACATGAAGTCTGCGTAACAAAAAGAGCTAATAAAAAAAGAAGAGACAATAAAAGACTTATAAAAAAAGCTTTTAGTCATTTGTTTTATTTTGTTCTGCCTGTTGTTGTTTCTGCTGTAAATATAGATTTTCAAAATTTATTGGATTTAATAACACTGGTTGAAATCCAGATTTCGTTACCATATCCGAAACCGCCTCACGTGCGTAAGGGAATAGGATATTTGGGCATGTAATTGCTAAGACCATTTCTAAACCTTCGTCAGGGATGTTACTAATTTGAAATATTCCTGACTGTGTTACCTCAACGAGGAAAGCAACTTTGTCATCCTGTTTAGATGTGACTGTAACCTGCAAAGATACGTCAAAAAAGCCGTCAGCAAGAGGTTTTGCTGTATTGTTTAATTCGATACCAATTTGAGGAGCCTCTCTATTTGTAAATATCTCAGGGGCATTAGGAACTTCAACAGAAGCATCTTTTAAGTAAAGCTTCTCGATTGCGAATCCAGGTTGTTGAGCCTGAGATGGATCAATCTTGGTTTTAGTTGCTTTTTTTGTTGCTTTTGCTGCGGTTTTGCTTTTTTTGTCTTCAGCCATATAGTTTTCCAATATTTATTAGTAACGACAGATTTTACACTGTCCTCAGTTCAAAAAATAGATAAAATTAAGAATTGTTGATCAAGCCTTCAAGGTTACCTTGTTTATCAAAAGCCATTAAATCATCAAATCCACCAACATGATTATCGTTGATGAAAATTTGAGGGACCGTTCTTCTTCCAGTTAAGTTAATCATTTCTTCTAAAGCCTCTGATGAATTATCAACGAAGATTTTATCGATATTTTTTATACCCCTGCTGGTTAGAAGTCTTTCTGCACTGACGCAATAAGGGCAAGAATGGCTGGTGTACATAACAATTTTCATAATTTATCTCATATTTATTATTGATTATATTAGGGCAAATATTTAAAATTCAAGTCCTAATATAGAATTTTTATTTCACCTTCATAGATCTGAGCCCGATGTTATAATTCAACTTATTTACTTTGAAAAATAATGACCTCTAAAAATACAATAACTTTACTTATACTAGACGGATTTGGATATTCTGAAGACCCAGCGCATAATGCCGTCCTTAACGCAAAAACTCCTCACCTAGATTCTATAAAAAGTCGTTATCCACATGGACTCATTAATGCTTCTGAAAACTTTGTTGGGCTTCCTGAAGGACAAATGGGTAACTCTGAAGTCGGGCATATCAATATTGGTGCTGGAAGAGTCGTATTTCAAGATATTCAGAGAATTAATAACGCCATCGAGGATGGGACGATTAAACAAAATCAGAGGCTTGTTGATGCCTTCAATGAATTAAAGAAAAGCAAGGGGAAATTACATCTTTTGGGACTCCTGTCCGACGGTGGCGTTCATAGTCATTATGATCACTTTGTGTCTTTCTTAAATCTGGCAAAGGAAAATCAAATTCCCGAAACTTTTGTTCACGCATTTTTAGATGGCAGAGATACGCCTCCAAAGAGTGCAGATAAATTCATAAGCAATCTGGAAAGCTACTTCAATTCAATTAGTTATGGAAAATTTGGATCGGTTAGCGGAAGATTTTACGCAATGGACAGAGATAACCGATGGGATCGTATCCAGCCCGTTTATGAAATGCTTACGGAAGGAAAAACTAAATACAAAAGTGAATCAGCTATTGCTGCCTTAAACGAGGGGTACCTAAGAGATGAGCTGGATGAATTTATTTCCCCAACAATTATTGATGAAAAATCAATTATCAAAAATAATGACTTGGTCATTTTCTTGAACTTTAGATCTGATCGAGGAAGAGAGCTCACCAAAGCCTTAACCCAGGAAAATTTTGATGAGTTCCAAAGAAGTATAATTCTTAACGGCTTAACTTATTTAACAATGACAAGTTATGATCAATCACTAAAAAATGTTCAAGTAATTTTTCCTCCCATAAAATTAGAAAATACATTTGGGGATTATATTTCTAAGATGGGGTTAACTCAATTAAGAATTGCAGAGACAGAGAAATATCCCCATGTCACTTTTTTCTTCAACGGCGGTGAAGAGCAAGAATTCAAGAATGAAGATAGGATCCTTATCCCTTCACCTGACGTAAGGACTTACGACTTAAAACCAGAGATGAGTGTTTTTGAAGTAACTGAAAAACTGACCGAGGCTATTCTTTCAAGCAGGTATGACGTTATTGTTTGTAACTTCGCGAATGGCGATATGGTAGGCCATACTGGAAATTTTGAGGCAGCTGTAAAGGCAGTTGAGGCAATGGATATGTGCATTGGAAAAATACTATCTGCAACTAATGATGTTTGCGGCTCATTAATTATTACTGCTGACCATGGAAATGCCGAGCTGATGATGGATATCAAAAATAATCAACTCCACACACAACACACCACCAATCAAGTTCCATTAATTGTTGTGAATGAAAAAGCAGGTTCAATTAAGCCTAATGGAAAATTATCTGACCTGGCGCCAACTATCCTTGGGCTTCTTAACCTGAGAGTTCCAGATGAAATGACCGGACAAAATTTAATTAAATTAAACGACGAATGAAAAGAATTTCCCTCCTAACATTTCTTCTTCTTCTTGTATTTAATCAACTCTCCTTCTCAGGGGTAAAAGAGAATACAGAAGATCTTGAAGAAGTAAAATCTCAAATTAAATCCATTGACAAGGAAATTAAAAAAGACATAGCAAAAAAAAGTGACCTGAATAAAGAATTAAAAAATCAAGAAAAAAAAATAAGCCAAACACGAAAAGAAATCCATAGTATTAAAAAAAAATCAAAAAAAAATCAGGAGAAGTTACAAAAACTTCAGCAGGAACAGAAAAATCTCAATGAGCAAATTAATAAAAAGAGAGACTATCTAAGTAAATTTTTAGTTGATTATCATAAGAAGGGGGATTCTAGTTACTTACAATCCATAATCAATGGAGAAAATCCTAACTCCATTAGCAGAAACCAAAAGCTGCAATCCTTTTACACCAATGCACAGATTAGCTTAATAAATGATCTTCAAGAAGATAATAAAAAATTAATTGACACTCAACAAATAATCGAGAAAACAATCAAAAAGATTGAGATTTTGAAGTCTGAAAAATCCAAAACTGCAAAAAAATTAGAAATGGAAAAAAAAGGAAAAAAACAGCTTCTTGCTAGCGTAAATAAAACCATTCAGACCAAACAACAAATTAAAAATAAACTCATAGAGGATGAAAAGAAGCTCAAGTCGATTATTGATGAACTGGTAAAGAAAGCAGCTGAGGAGGAAAAACTAAGATTAAAACAAAAAAATGTGAAGAAAGACAAATCTTCTGAAAAAGTTTTGCCGTTTAAGGGGGGGTCTTTCAATAAGCTTAAAGGAAAATTACAGCTTCCAACTAAAGGTAAAGTTAAATATAAATTTAATACTAAACGAAAAGATACTGGGGTTAAATGGAAAGGTGTATTTATTTCTGCAGATGAAGGTCAAGAAGTTAAGGCGGTTGGTGATGGAAAAATTGCCTATGCTGACTGGCTAAGAGGTTTTGGAAATCTAGTTATAATTGATCATGGAAATGGTTATATGTCATTGTATGGTTACAATGAATCCGTTGTTGTAAACGTGAATGATAATGTCAAGACTGCAGATACAATTGCTACTGTCGGTAATACAGGGGGTATTGGGGTTAGTGGACTTTATTATGAGTTAAGAAAAAATAGCAAGCCTTTTGACCCATTGAGTTGGACCAAGAAATAAGCCATTACTCGCCAATTATATGAATTGTGATTTTTCGGTTATGTCTCGACAATCGATGCTCATAAACAAAAATACCCTGCCACTGACCTATCTGAAGATTTCCTTCAAATACCGGAATGGACAAATGCGTCTGAGTCAGAGCGGACCTAATATGAGCAGGCATATCATCGGGTCCCTCAGCTGTATGAATCATTTGACTGGATCCATCTGGGATGATGCTGGAAAAAAAAGTTTCCATGTCCACCAAAACATCAGGATCATAATTTTCATTGATGAGTAAACTCGCCGATGTATGTTTTATGTACAACGTTATTAGCCCACTCTCAATTCCAGAGCTTGACACAAAATTGACAATTTCTTTTGTAATGTCGTAAAAGCCTCTGGCTGAGCTGGTTTGGATAGTTAATTCTTTAAAGTCTTGTCTCATGATTTTATATTAAAAATAAACTTTCCTTTGCTGCAGTCAATTTCCAAATGGTCCTTGGCATTAATTTTCCCAGATAAAATTTCATTGGATAATGCGTTTTCAATTTCACTTTGAATTGCACGTTTTAAGGGTCTTGCTCCATAAACTGAATCAAATCCAGCCTTACCAATTTCTGATACAGCCTTATCCGTAACAGTAGCATTAATTCCAATGTTTTGTAATTTAGTGAGTAATCCAGACAACTGAATCCTGGTAATATCATTTAAGTTACCTTCGTCTAGAGCATGAAACACAACAACATCATCAATGCGATTAATAAATTCTGGATGGAGATGAATTTATAAAATTCAAATATAAGCTTTGAAGATACCCTTAAAAATTATACTGGACTGATGAAAAGATCGCTCGGCCCATTCCGGGAACATTTAAAGCATTTGCATAAGTAACACCGGAAGTATTTGTTGCCATAGTTCTTCCTTGGCCAAAATATACCCCTCCTAGCGGATGGTCGTATTCACGATCGAATAGATTATATACGCCAACATTTACTAAGAAATTATTTTTCTGATAGGCTGTCTTTAGATCAACCAAGGCATACCCACTAGTTTCCATTTCTTGGCGAATGTTGTTGGTTCGGTCCTTGTTATCAACCACCTGTATATTGATTGAATTAGACCAATGATTGAATTTTTGGCTTAAGATTACCTTCATGTTAAGTGGCATCACGTGATACAGATCATCATTCGTATCGGTATTTTGACCTCTTGCATAACTGATTGCAGTGTTAAGAGAAAAATCACCAAAACCATTAAAGTTACCTAAATTAACCATACCCTTAACATCAAGCCCGTAAATTTTTGCATTCTGATTTCCTAGTGTTAGCGTCCTAAAACCGTCAGCCCTTGATACAAAAGAAACCGCATCAATGTAATCGTCTACGTAGGTTAAGTAAGGGTTAAAACTGATATTCCATTTATTTTTATTTTCATCATGAAAGACTGCAGAGTAAGCAAAAGTATGTGCCGTCTCTTTATCCAGATTAACGTCACCAACATAACCGTTCCCGTCACCGAACCAATTAGCCATCGAGGAAACCATTGCAGCATTTGACCACAGATAACGTTCCTGGAGAGTAGCTGATCGGTTTTTAAGTGAATAGCCAAATTCGTGTGTTTGTCTTAAATCTGGCGAATAAGATGCCGTAAGTGATAAGTCGAGGTGAGTGTCATCCTTTTTTCGATTTTGAGAGTTAAAACTATTAACATCATTGCCATACATCATCATATTGGAATTATCGTAGCCCTGAACATCTCCGGAATCCATGCGTATCTTACTCAAACGGAATCCCGTTTGGGTGTACCACTGGGTATTCCACTGGCGGTCTAATTCAGCAAATGCGCTATAACGGTCCCTCTTTCCATCATTGATATTCTTGAGGATATTTGGCGACATCATTCCCCCGGTTGGGTCCCATTCATCATCCACCTCATGCAGCTGGGTCTCAAGTCCATAGCGCATGGTATTCTTATCATCCAGGTACACTTCTGAATTAATATTTACACCCGATGTGAAGCCATGGTGGGTCATTGACATACCAGGCGTCCCCATATAATTAAAGTTTTTATCTTTCCCAAAATTCATCTTGGTTTCGATTTTATTGTGGTAAGCCTGAAACTCTAGTTTTCCCCAGCCATAATTAATCGTATCGGTGAAATTTATTTTATGTGAGTTTTGACCAATCACATCCATTCTTTGGTTCATGTATCCCTGGTACGGGCTGTTTTGGTAACTTAGCTTTAACTCCATCAGGTGATTATCAATTTGTTTTGCAAAATGAATTTGGTGATTTTCCATACGATATCCAGAGGAACCTACCTCATCATTTCTGACTGATTTATCTGAACTACCACCATAACTTGAATCCTTAGAATTACTGCCAGCAGAGTAATTATTGGACTCAGAATAACTTCCAGAATAGCTGACATAAAATGAATCGCTGGCAAGACTTGTTTTTAAATTTGTACCCTGCTCATCATTATTGCTTTTATAAAAAGACCTGACGCTTGATGATTCGACTAACTCTTCTGAATTGCTAAAAATTGGACTGCCAGTTTTAACTTTTATTGTTCCGGCTATACTATCTCCACCCATGCTGACCGGGGTTATCCCTGCAAAAACTTTTACATATTCAACATCGTTAATATTCACCAATGATAAGGTTGGATCAGAATGCGACGTGCATGCGGATTGAAGATCAATACCATCAACACTAATCCTTATACGTGTATCATTTAAGCCACGCATATAAGGAATTGATGAAACCGAACCATTAACAGCATTATCTACTCCAGTGAATATATTCAATAATGATGCCGTGTCCTGATGAAATTGATCACTCAAACTTAAGCGATTGGATGATTGGCCAGAAGTGATTTCACCAGGAGTTAAGACGTCGGTAATCACGTAGATTTCTCTTAGAGATAAATTCTCGTCCGCATTAGTTTGAAGAGATAAACAATTAAGAAAAATGAAAAATAAAAAAAAGAACTGCTTCATATGGTAATTGAAAAAAATTCAAAAAGAATAAGTATACACAGATTAATATGGAGGGAAATCAATAAGCTTTTAAAACTTCAATTCCTAAGAAAATCTTTCTTCTTTCCAGGGTTCAGTTTGATTCTAAACCCTAACCTCGCAAGAATCAGGCCGATCATAAGTAAATTTTGTCATTTAATTTGTCCCTTGCCCAAAGAATAAAGGTACAGCAATGCCCCCAGGCATATAGCGGAGTCTGCCACATTAAAAGCTGGCCAGTAAAAATCGTTATAATGCAGATAAATAAAATCGGTAACGTGCCCTATCCGGATACGGTCAATCAGATTACCAACAGCACCCGCCATAATTAATAGCAGTGAGAGCCATGCGGGGAATACATCCTTTAGTTTTTTATATAAGTAGAATAGGTAGATTAAGATCAGTATCGACAGGGTAACAAAAAAAATATTTTGCCAACCCGAGGCGTCATGTAAAAAACTAAATGCAGCACCCGTATTTTGAAAATGGACAAGCTTGAAAAAAGAAGTTACTGAAAAATTATCTTGATAATTAAAATTATGAATTATCCATAATTTTGTGAGCTGATCGAGAGCAATAATTAAGACTGCTATAACAATCTTAAGCATAGCGTCTTAATTCGCCATCCGCAAAAAGATTAGTTTGGCATCGAGAACAGATAGAATCATGCTCTTTATTGCTACCAACGGATGGATGATAATGCCAGCATCGTTCACACTTTTTATAAGTCAATTTTTCAACTACAACTTTTACATCTTCATTTGAACAGCTTAATGTGAAGCTCGAAACAATGAAAATAAAATGAAGCTCTTCTTCATATGGGAGTAAGATTTCATAGATATCTTTTTTGCAATGTAAATTTATTCGGCATTCTAATGAGGATCCTACAACACCCTGCTCTCTGTGTTTTTCTATTTCCTTATTAGCCACAGGACGTAAATCTTCTATAGTTTTCCAGAAAAGTTGCTTATCATCCCCAAAAGAAAACTTAGGGAACTTGTACCATGACTCTTTAAAAATGTTCGTTTTACCATTAATTGTCTGCCAAAGTTCATCAGCGGTAAAACTTAAAATTGGGGCGATCATTCTCATAAGTGACTGGGTGATATGATAAAGGGCCGTTTGTGCTGATCTTCTCTGAAAAGAATCTTCCCCCATGGTATACAGACGGTCTTTGATAATATCCAAATAAAAACCACCCAGATCTTCCGAACAAAACGCTACCAAATTTTTTGAAAGATGATGAAAGTCATACGACTCATAAAGACTCACAACCTTATCCTGAAGCTGGATTGTTTTGGTAATAGCATACTGATCTAATGGTAATAGATCATCCGGCTGCACCATCATTGAGCTTGGATTAAAATCCGAAATATTGGCACATAAAAATCTAAGTGTATTTCTCAATCTCCTGTAACCATCTGCGGATCGCTTAATGATTTCATCAGAGATATTTAATTCTCCAGAATAGTCAGTCATTGCTACCCACAACCGAAGAATATCCGCACCGTACTGGTCCATAATTTTTTGTGGAGAAACCACATTACCCTTAGACTTGCTCATTTTTTTGCCCTGACCGTCTACCACAAAACCGTGAGTAAGAAGTGCCTTGTAAGGAGCATGGCCGTTAATGGCTGAAGACGTAAGAAGGCTGGATTGAAACCAACCCCTATGCTGATCTGATCCCTCTAAGTATAGATCGGCTGGAAAATTAAGATTATCCCGCTGCTTTAAAACAGAGTGATGGGTGGTACCAGAATCAAACCAAACATCCAGGGTGTCTGTAATTTTACGGTAGTTCTTAGCCTCATCACCAAGCCAATCTTGCAAATTTAAATCAAACCAGCCATCTATGCCTTGCTCTTGAATCAAATCAGCTGCTTTTTCAAAAAAATCTGCCGTATTGGGATGGGGTTGATCTGTTTCTTTATGGATAAAAATCGTTATTGGAACTCCCCAGTTTCTTTGACGGGACACACACCAATCCGGACGGTTCTTCATCATCCCCTCAAGTCTTGCCTTTCCCCAGCTTGGGATAAAATTAGTCTTTTGAACTTCCCTCTCTGCAATTTCTCGTAACGTGCTCCCATTAAATTCATGGTTCATTCCTACAAACCATTGCTGTGTAGCCCTAAAAATTATTGGTGATTTATGTCTCCAGCAATGGGGGTAACTATGTTCAAAAGTTTTATCAAAAACCAACAACTCTTTTTCACGGAGTAGCTCTATTATCTCTTTATTAGCTTTCCAAATGTTTTGTCCTGCAAATAATTCCACAGTAGATTTAAAAATCCCATCCTCATTAACTGGGTTTTCAACAGGCAGATTATATTTAATGCCCACAATATAGTCATCCAGTCCGTGGGCAGGGGCCGTATGAACAAGACCGGTTCCATCTTCAGTGGTTACATGGTCACCCAAAATTAGCGGGATGCTCTTATTATAAAATGGGTGCTGGAATTGATAATTTTCTAATTTAACTCCTTCAATGGTTGCCACCTTATTTAAATTTTCTTTTGCCGTACGGCTACTAAAAGCGTCAACCAAATCTTCAGCTATGATGAAAATCTTGCTGCCGTCGTCAAAGAATCCATAATTGAGTTTTGGGTTAATCGATATGGCCTCGTTAGCCGGAAGTGTCCATGGAGTAGTGGTCCATATAACAGCAAAAATATCTTTATCAACCGGTAGTTTAAAATCACTAGGCAATGATGAATTAGGGCTTAATTTAAAAGCCACATCAATAGCCGTAGACTTCTTATTTTCATACTCTACCTCAGCCTCTGCTAATGCTGATCCGCAATCAAGGCACCAATGAACTGGCTTATTTCCTTGGTAAAGCAAGCCATTGCTGTAAATTTTTCCAAGTGATCTTACGATATCTGCTTCAACATTTTGATCTAATGTTAGATAAGGATCTTCCCAATCCCCTAACACCCCCAGCCGAGCAAAATCTGTTTTTTGACTTTCAATTTGCTGTTTTGCATATTCCCTGCAGAGCTGACGAAACTTTTTAGGATCGAGAGCTTTGCCATGCTCTTTCTCAATTGCAAGTTCAATAGGTAAGCCGTGACAGTCCCATCCTGGTGTATATGGGGCATCAAAGTCACTGAGTCCCTTTGACTTAATAATAATATCTTTCAGTATCTTATTTACCGCATGACCTATATGAATATTGCCATTAGCATAAGGTGGTCCATCATGGAGGATGAACTTCTCCTTTCCCTGCTTAGCTTTTCTGATTTCTGAGTAATATGCTCTTTCTTTCCATACATTAACCCATCCAGGCTCCCTGTTGGCAAGGTTTCCTCTCATAGGAAACTCTGTGTCTGGGAGATTTAATTTATATTTTTTTTCTTCACTCATATATTAAAAAAACTTTTCGCAGCCTTTGCGTCATTAGAAATCTGATCAATTAATTCTTTACTACAGTTGAATTTTAATTCATCACGAATTTTATGGAAAAAAGTTACGTGGACATGCTTGCCATAGATAGTCTCATTAAAGTTGAAAATATGAACTTCTAATTGAAGTTTTGACTCACCTTTAAAAGTTGGCCTTATACCCAAATTCGCCATTCCATAAAAACCATCTAATTTTACAGCAAACACTCCGGACAATGGAGGTCTTTTATGAAACATATGCACATTTGCAGTAGGATAACCCAGAGTTTTCCCCCTTTTGTCACCGTGAGTTACCTTTCCTGATATTCCATAAGGCCTACCTAAAAGTTTTTCAACCATTTTAAAATTTGAGTTTGATATAGCGGCTCTCACTAAAGAGCTCGAGACACGATCTGAATTTAGCATCAATGTTTCAGGCTTGAATACTTGAATTTTTTTTTCTTGAAAAGCGTTTATGTCGCCAGATCGATTTTTTCCAAACCGGAAATCTGCTCCAACAACCAAACCATCGACTTTAATCTGATTTTTTAAAATTTTTAAAAACTCTTCGGCTGATAAAGCTGAAAATTGTTGATCAAATTTAATCACATAAACTCTATCAATATTATTCTTTTTAAAAAACTCTAGCTTCTCTCTTAAGCTAATAATTCTTGATGGTGCGTTAGTTGGGTCAAAAAATTCTTTTGGGTGTGGCTCAAAAGTTAGAACAGCAGAGTCCAAGCCACGATTTTTAGATTCTTGTAAAACTCGCTTAATGAGTAATTGATGGCCCAGGTGGATTCCGTCGTAATTTCCAATAGTTAAGATGCATTCTTTATCTGCAAGAGAGAGGTGCCGGTGTATTTTCATTAACTTTGTCTTAAAAATTCATTTGGACGGATCCCTACAATAAGTAAGGTTAAGAAATAAAGGATAATCCCCAGCCCTGTATAAAATAGAAGCCAAAAAACTCTATTAAATAAAGGTAGTATGGTCCAAAAATCAGCAGAGGGAAGAACCATAAGTAATCCTAACCCCATCAATAGGCCACTTAAAATAACCTTAAAAATAAATAAAGGGGTTCCCACACTGATCTTGAATGAGTCGATCTTTTTCAAAGAATAAAAAAGCAGCAGCGCATTAAAAGATGCGCCTATACTGATGGCAAGTGCCAGCCCGGCATGTTGAAAAAAGGGGATAAGTATTAAATTCATTAGCTGTGTAAGAAATAAAGTTGTAACTGCTATCCTAACTGGGGTACGAATATTTTTACGTGAATAAAATACTGGGGCTAATACTTTTATCATTATCAATCCGATCAGACCAAAACTGTAAGCGATTAACGCCTTATGGGTCATCATTAAATCGTTCAACGTAAATTCACCATAAAGAAACAAGGTGCTGATTAACGGCATTGAAAGAACCGCGATACCAATCGCAGCGGGTATAGAAACAATCATCCCTAAACGAATACTCCAATTAACCAGCTCATTAAAGTTTGCTTGGTCTCTTTTTGCAAAAGATAGAGAAAGATTAGGTAACAGGATAGTGCTGAGTGCGACACCCAAAACGCCGGCTGGAAACTCCATGAGGCGGTCGGCATAATAAAGCCAAGAGACGCTGCCCTTCTGCAAGAAAGAGGCAAAAACTGTATTAATCAGCAAGGAAATTTGTGCCACAGAAACCCCTATTATCGCCGGGCCCATTAACTTTAAAACTCTCCAAATACCCTTATCATTCAAATCGAGGTCATATTTAGGATTCCAACCTATCTGTCGAATGAATGGGTATTGAAAAATTAACTGAAGCAAGCCTCCAGCAAAAACTGCCCAAGCCAAAATTTTAACCGGCTCGTCGAAGCAATCTCTAAAAAAAATTGCGGCTAAAATAAAACTGATATTTAAAAAGACAGGGGAGAATGCAGGAACGGCAAACTTTCCAAAGGAGTTTAAGACTCCTCCAAACATCGCAACAATGGAAATAAAAAATATGTATGGAAAAGTTATCTGAAGCAATTGCGCGGTTAGGACAAACTGTTCCGACTGATATTCAAAACCAGGCGCACTAATTAAAACTATCCACGGTGCGCCAAAAATACCAATCAGCGTGACAGCTAGAAGTACAAAACTTAAGAGTGTTACGATCTTATTTAAAAAAGCATGTAGTTCTTTTTTATCCTTGATCTTATAATCTGATAAAGTCGGAATAAATGCCTGGGTAAACGCACCTTCTGCAGTTATTCTTCTGAGCAGATTTGGAAGCTTGAAAGCAACAAAAAAGGCATCGGTGGCCATGCTTACCCCAAAAAATCGGGCAATAAATGTATCACGAACAAAGCCCAGAATCCTGGATATTATTGTTATTCCACTGAAACTAAATAAATTGCGAATAATTGTATTTTTTGACATACGACATTGATTTTACAGATATATACCGCATTATCTCAGATCCAGTGATTTATTTTATTAAAAACTTGAAATTAGTGTGTGATGTGGATAAAATGATGAACTTAATTTTTTTAGAGATGATTTATGGCAAACACAGCACAAGCAAGAAAAAGAGCTCGTCAGAATGACAAACAAAGAGCACATAACGCGAGTTTAAAATCTGCTTTCAGAACTGCAATTAAAAAAATAATTAAAGCTATTACCAGTGGTGACAAAAAAGCAGCTCAGGAAACTTATAACAATAACGTAACAATAATAGATCGTATCGCGGACAAGAAAATTGTTCATAAGAACAAAGCGGCTCGTCATAAGAGCAGACTGAATACTGCAATTAAGGCACTTTAAGTATAATGTTAAAAAAGAGGCTAAGGCCTCTTTTTTTAAATACTTCTTTTAATCTCCAAAAACTCCTCTACCACTTCATCACTAACAGGATCAACACTTAAAAAGGTCATGTGGCCCATTTTTCGACCCATACGTGGCTCATCTTTTCCATAGAGATGCAATTTGAGTTGACCTTGAGACAAAAGGGACTCCCAGTTCGGCTCGTGTACTTCTGGTTTTATCCATGAATCGCCCAATAAATTAATCATTAATGCATTTGAATGCGCCGATGGATTTCCTAAAGGCATTTCCACCAATGTCCTTACCTGCTGTTCAAACTGAGATGATATGCAAGCATCGATTGTGTAGTGTCCAGAGTTATGTGGTCTTGGTGCAATTTCATTAACGAAAATTTCCTTACCTGATATAAAGAACTCCACCGCCATTACCCCGACATATCCCAACTTTAATGCAATGATTTTAGCTAGGTCATATACATTTTTTTCAACTAATTGATCGATTCTGGCTGGGGCAACGGTTGTATCAAGAATGCCGTTCACATGAACATTTTCTGCAACCGGATGAACCTCAACCAGACCGTCAATTGAGCGCGCCAAGATAACAGAGACTTCTCTATCAAGCCTAATTTGCTTTTCCAAGATACATGGACGCTCTCCAAACTCCTCAAAGGCAGCGTTAACATCTTCGATATTATTTACTCTCTTCTGACCCTTTCCATCGTACCCAAATTCAGCAATCTTTAAAATTCCTGGAAAAAGGTTTAACGGTATATTCACCAAAGCCTCTGCTGAGTCAATAATATAAAAAGGTCCAACCGGAAGAGCATTTTCTTTTAGAAAACTTTTCTCACGGATACGGTTCTGAACAATCCTAACGGCACTGGCCCTAGGATGAACCTGGATACTTTGACTTAAATACTCAAGAGAGTCCGCCGGAATATTTTCAAATTCGGTTGTTACTGCTAAACAAGAGTTCTTTATAACATCCAAAGCCTCTTTGTCATCGTATGCACTACATAAATGAATGTCCGAAATTCTCCCAGCTGGGCTTTTCGGATCAGGATCCAGAACCGTGACTTTGTAACCCATTTTATGAGCAGCTAAAACAAAATACCTGCCTAACTGACCTCCCCCGAGCATCCCTAACATTTTTGATGGAACAACCTTCAAGCTACCTCCCTTCAAGTTGCATGCTAAGTACTTTTTTCTCTTGATCTTCCCTAAAAAGCTTTAGTTTTTTTGCAATTTCCCCATTGTTTGCTGCCAAAATCGATGCCGCAAATAAAGCCGCGTTTGCTGCTCCAGCCTCACCGATTGCAAATGTAGCAACAGGAACCCCTTTTGGCATTTGAACAATTGATAACAAAGAGTCTTGACCATTCAGATATTTCGTAGGGATTGGAACACCAAGGACTGGAAGGGTTGTTTTAGCAGCGACCATTCCTGGGAGATGGGCAGCGCCACCCGCTCCAGCAATAACTAACTTAAAGCCATTTTCTTCTGCTGACTGTGCAAAATCAAACATCAAGTCAGGAGTTCGATGGGCTGACACTACTCTAGCCTCATAAGGAATTTCCAATAAATCTAAAAATTCTATAGCATGCTTCATTACTTCCCAGTCACTATTTGAACCCATTATGATTGCTATCTTTTCTTTTAAGTTTGTCATAACCTTCTCATTATTTAATAATTACCATATTATCTCGATGTATTAAATTATCATCAATTTTATTCTCAAGCTCAAAATTTTGACCTGCCAAACGTTTTCCAATAATTTTTTTAGCATCCTCGCTTGAAAAATTTGACAATCCCCTTGCCACTTCTTTGCCATCAACATCAATACACTTCAGTAAGTCGCCGCGAACAAAATTTCCTTCTAATTTTAACACTCCAACCGGCAACAAGCTCTTTTTATGATTTTTGAGCGCGATTACTGCGCCCGCGTCTAATGTTAAAATACCTCTCGACTTAGAATTATCAATCATCCATTTTTGCTTAGCTTTTATTTTAGCTGCCCCAGGATTGATCAAAGTTCCTTCGATCTGATCATCAGAGAAGCTCTGAAAAAAACTTTTGGAGACTCCTTTTGCAATAACAGTAGCTGCTCCACCTCGGGATGCCGTTTCAGCTGCAATTATTTTTGAACGTATCCCTCCGCTACCAATACCTGAGCTGGATTGTTTACTACTGGCTAATACTGATAATCTTTGATCATCAATGCTAATTTCAGCTATTAATTTTGCGTTTTTATTTTTGGTTGGATCAGCATCATATAGCCCTTTTTGATCAGTGAATATTACCAACAAGTCTGCCTCAATCAAATTAGAAACTGTTGCCGCTAACAGATCATTATCTCCAAACTGAATTTCTTTATAAGAAACCGTATCATTCTCGTTAACTATAGGAAGAGCTTTATGATCAATCAACTCTTGAATAGTATTTTTTGCATTCAAGTAACGTTCACGGGCAATTAAATCATCACTGGTAAGTAAGATCTGTGCAATATTTATATTTTTATTGAGGGACTGAAAAGTTTTTTTATAAGCTTGCATTAATTCAATTTGTCCAATCGAAGCCGCATACTGTAATTTGGATAGCTTCGAGGGTTTCCTCTTCTTACCATCGATAAATAGACCCAATGATATTGCCCCACTTGAGACAAGAATGACTTGTTTTCCCTTGCTAATCAATAAGTTAATACC
>JAHEAL010000002.1:151452-154660 GCA_024642775.1 Nitrosomonadales bacterium | reverse complement strand
TATTTAACAACCCCTAAATTTGGTTGCAAGGTTGTGAATGGATAATCTGCCACTTTTGGTCTCGCGGCAGAAACTTTTCTGATAAAAGAAGATTTTCCGGCATTCGGGAGACCTAAAAGGCCTATGTCAGCAATTAATTTTAGTTCGAGAAAAATTTCAAACTCTTCACCCGGCTCACCATTAGTGCATTGCCTTGGAGCTCTATTAATACTCGATTTAAAATGAATATTTCCCAGACCTCCTTTGCCACCTTTAGCAACTAAAATAGAATCTCCATGATTCGTTAAATCGCCAAAAATTTGCTCAGAGAAGCTGTCCTTAATTACTGTCCCCACTGGCACTTTCAGGGTAAGATCTTGCCCTGAAGCTCCATATTGGTCGGAACTTCTGCCATTCTCACCTCTTTGCGCCCTGTGCTCTTTTTTGAATCTGTAGTCAATTAATGTATTTAAATTTTCATCTGCTTCAAAAAAAACAGAGCCCCCTCTTCCGCCATCTCCACCACTTGGACCACCTAGCGGCTCGTATTTTTCTCTTCGAAATGATGCAATACCATTGCCGCCATCGCCAGCAAAAACTTTTATCATCACTTCATCAATAAATTTCATAAAATTAAGTCCAAACAAAAAAGCCCTATCTGAATGATAGGGCTTTAATAAAATATTATTTTAAGATCAATTAGTAACTATATTAACTAATTTTCTTTTTAAATGGCCTTTAACAGAAAAGGTGACTTTTCCATCAGCTTTCGCAAATAAAGTATGATCTTTGCCCATGCCAACGTTTTCACCTGGATGCATTTTAGTTCCACGCTGTCTTAGGATAATACCACCAGCTCTAACGAGCTGATCACCAAAAACCTTTAAACCAAGCCTCTTAGCATTAGAATCTCTTCCGTTTCGCGAACTTCCGCCAGCTTTCTTGTGTGCCATAAATAATCCCTTCTAATAAATCAACTAGCGTTGATTTTTTCAATTTTTAATTCTGTAAAATTTTGTCTGTGCCCTTGTGTTTTCATGTAATGCTTACGTCTTTTCATCTTAAAGATTTTAACCTTATCATGTTTGCCATGGGAAACCACAGAAACATCAACGTTAGCACCTTTTACGAGTGGTGCACCAATAGTGGTCTTTTCGCCATCAACAACGGCTAAAACGCTATCAATCTTAATTTTTTCGCCTTCTTTAGCAGTAAGTTTTTCAACTCTTAGTGTATCCCCAACCGCTACTTTATATTGCTTTCCGCCTGTTTTTATTACAGCATGCATGGTATGTTCCTAATTACTTTTAATATCAATAAAGACCGCATATTATAGGTAAAATTATTCATTAAATCAACAAATTATTTAGATTAATCTGTATGTTAAAATCAACAATATTTTAATAATAGCTATATATGCAAACAATAAATGAAAATATTAGCGTGGATTCTCAATTAGAGAAAGTCAATGAAGTAATTAAGTCATCCCTTAATTCTGATGTCCCCCTAATCAATCAAATCGGTAAATATATAATTGAAAGTGGCGGGAAAAAAACACGTCCCCAATGCCTAATAAATCTTGCAGGGCTTGCAGGCTCGGTCAAGGCAGTTCATTTTCAATTAGCAGCAATAATAGAACTTATTCATACAGCCACTCTCCTTCATGACGATGTTGTTGATGAATCTGAAAAAAGGAGAAACACGCCTACCGCCAACATTAAGTTTGGTAATGCAGCCAGTATCTTGGTTGGCGACTTTTTATACTCAAGATCGTTCCAAATGATGGTTGATATTAACAATATTGAAATTATGGATGTTCTTGCATTCACAACCAACAAGATCGCCGAGGGTGAAGTGATGCAGTTAATAAGCAAAAATAATACCGACTTAACCGAAGAAGAGTATATGAATATTATTCAAAGTAAGACTGGCGTTCTTTTTGAGGCATGCGGAAAATTAGCGGCTCTGTCTAACCCTGTTGATCCATACCAAAAAAAAGCTCTTTCTGAAATTGGAAAGCTTTATGGAAAAATATACCAGTTAGTTGATGACATTCTTGACTACTCAGGAGATGCAAAAGCAATTGGGAAAAATTTAGGGGATGACCTCAAAGATGGGAAAATGACACTTCCTTTGCTTGCAGCATACAGGGCTTCAAATATCCACGACAAAGAACTAATTAAATCAGCAATCGTCCAAGGTGATGTAAGTCAGCTGACTAGGGTAATAAACATCATTGAAAAAACCAAGTCCATAAGCTACTCCAAAAATATAGTATTAGGTTTAATGAGAGACTTAGATGAAAAGTTAGACTTATTTGACAATGATTACTATAAACATCGTATAAGAAATTTTTTTGCTGATTCGATAAACAGACACTTTTAACAACAAATGAATAATAAAAAACTTTTATTATTTGGATCAATCGGCTCTGGAAAGTCATCTCTAGCCTCGAATTTAAAATACCTAATTCCCGTTTTCGAGCTTGATGATATTAATAGAAAACTCATCATGCCGGGAAATGAGGGTTACAAAAGGCTTTATCAAAATTTAGGAAAGGAATTCTTTACATCTGAACAAATTGATAAAAAAAAATTAAAGGAAGCGTTATTTAATAATTCAATTCTAAAAAATGAAATTGAAAGCATTCTTCATCCTTTGATCATAAACAATATAAAAGCAATTGTTAACGATCTCGATTCATATCTCCTAGTAACCCCTCTTACTAAGAACCTTATTAAAAATTTTCATTTTGATTATAAAATTAAAATGACTTGTGATTTAAATGAACAAATTAAGAGAGTACAATCAAGGGATAATATAGATAAAAAATTGATAAACAAAATAATTCAATCTCAAGAGAAAGACTATAGCTTTATTAAACCCGACTTTGAGATTGATTCAAGATTGTCTATTGAGGAACAAAAAAAGGAACTTATCTCAAGATTATGATTAATTACGAATTTCCCATCAATGAAAAGTTTAGAAAATATTTAAAAATTGAATATCTGTTCAAGCAATATGACTTTTTCATTAAACAGAAACATAATCAATACATATCCAACGTAATCTTTCAGCTAATTTTTAAATTAAATGTAAATGCAGCAAGGGCCGACATTAAAGTCGAATTAATTAATGACTTACAAAAAATACAAACGAAATATAAAAAACTTTCTGATGATGCTAATAAGTTAAAAAAAAGGCTTGAAAAAAATAATTCTTTTACACC
>JAHEAL010000002.1:24195-151352 GCA_024642775.1 Nitrosomonadales bacterium | reverse complement strand
TAAGCAAGAGAATCGAAATACACTCAATGAAGATGGAAAATGATGTTATGAAGATGAGAAAAATAGAAGAGCCAAAAATTGAGAAAAATAAAGAATTTATTTTATCAAAAGGTGGTGATCATCTGATGATATACGATCTTACTAAAAATTTAGAAACACTTAAAGCAGTTGATGTTGAGTTTTCATTTACTAATGAGGCTGGCGAATCATTTAATAGATTAATTACATTTGAGGTTAAATAATTACCAGAAACCTCTTTGTGACGAAATCCCTATAGCGCCGTTAGCATGTGCTGTTTCCATATCATCGATTTTCATCCCGCCTAGTGCATACACGGGTATATTGGATTTGTTTGCGATTGTCCTGAAAAAATTCCAACCTATTGGCTTTTTTTCAGGATGGCTCTTTGTCTTCTTAACTGGCGACAATACAACAAAGTCTAATTTATATTTTTCCGCTAATTCAATACCACTAATATCGTGAACAGATGCAGAACGAATGCCAAAAAAAGTATTTATTTCTAAATTTTTCAAATCATTATTTGTAAAGTGAATACCATCAAATTTATTTTTTAAATTTACATGACGAGAGTTTATTATTGTTTTCTCAACTCTGATACTTTTAATTTTATCTATTAAATGAACCAATTCAGCTTCATTAATATCTGGTTCGCGAAGTTGAAGATAGTAGTTTGTCTTAATTTTATCAATTTGATCAATGAAGAATTTATTTTCAAAATAATTTGTAATTAGATATAGAGGGGGTAGCTTTAACGCCCTTAGTATGTAGAGGTTTTTCGGTAATATTTTTTCAGAAAATTGATGGGCTTCATTGATCTTAATCCATTTGTGATCAGCAACATCCTTATTTTCAAATCGACCCTGCCAACTAAAAATTTTAAAAAAAACTATTTGTATATTCTTACCATCCTGCTCAAATTCTCTGGTAATCCATTTTTTGAAAGAATGAATAACAACACCTAACTCTTCAAAAATTTCTCTTTTGAGACAGCTCTCGAAGGTCTCGCCCTCCTCAACTTTTCCACCAGGAAATTCCCAATACCCGCCCCATGATTGGTTATCAAGGCGTTTGGATATTAATATTTCATCATCACGAATAAAAATACCTGCAGAAACCTTTATTACACTATGATCGATATTCTGCATTAATCTTTACATAATCATACGAAAAGTCTGTTGTAAAAACTGATTCGGTAACAGAGCCACGTTTTAAATTTATGCTTAACTTGAATTCTTTTTTCTTCATCGCTAAAAATGCTTTTTCTTCTGAGTATGATTTAGCTAACTGACCATTGCGAATGACAATACTGTTATTTAACTTAATATCAATTTTTCCTGGATCAAAATTAATACTTCCAACATTTCCTATAGCAGCTAAAATTCTTCCTAAATTTGGATCTGATGCAAAAAAAGCAGTTTTTACAAGCGGTGAATTAGCAATAACCTTTCCAACAGTTGAGACCTCAGAAATATTTTTTGCATTTTTTATTTCTATTTCAACAAATTTTGTTGCACCTTCACCATCCCTAACAATGGCTTGTGCTAGATTCTTGGCAATAGCTATTAGATGTTTTTCTAATTCAAAATAATATTTGTTTTTTGTTTTGATTACCTCGTTAGCTGCCTTGTTTGATGATGCAATAACAAGAGAGTCGTTGGTAGATGTATCACCATCAACGGTAATTAAATTAAAGGATTTAGCAACAACTTGCTTTATTAGCTCATTTAACATTTTTTGTGAAATACTTACATCAAGCATAATGAAAGCGAGCATGGTTGCCATATTTGGATTAATCATGCCAGAACCCTTTGCAATTCCAGTACAACTAATTTTATGGCCATCGATATTAAAAGTCTTACTGATAGCTTTTGGAATAGTATCTGTTGTCATAATTGCTTTTGCAGCATCTAGCCAATCGGACTTGAACAAAAATGGTTTCGTTAAATATTTCTCAAAGGACTTCATTATTCTAGCAACTGGCATAGGCTGCAAAATGACTCCGGTTGAAAATGGTAGGACTTGACTGGGCTTAATCGAAAATAAAGTTGCCAACTTATGATTTATTTTTTCGACGTCTTGTTCACCTTTTTTACCTGTCCCCGCATTTGCATTACCCGAATTTATAACAAGCAATTTTGTTGAATTTTTTAAATTTTTCTTAGCTATCAAAACTGGAGCTGCGCAGTATTTATTTTTTGTAAAAACAGCTGATACTTTTGATCTATCATCCATTATTATGATCAAAAAATCATCTCTAACTGACTTTTCTTTTACTTTTGCATTGAAAGTAATAAATTTAAACCCTTCAATATGTTTTATATTTTTATTGAGATTGGATTTTGAACTTATATTCATTTTTTTCTCCAAGATGTTCCGCCAAGTGAATCTTCAATAACAACTCCCAATGATTCAATTTCGCTACGAATCTGATCAGCCTGAGAAAAATTTTTATTAATTTTAGCCTGTTGCCGCAATTTGATTAACTCTTCAATCTTAGTAACATCAAGATTGATTGGATTCTTGAGAAATTCTTCAGGGGTAAATTTTAATAAGCCTATTTTCTTAAGAATTGTAAAAATTTCATTAGCCAGAACTTGATCTTTATTTTTATTAAGCTTATTAATCAATTCAAAAATTACTGCTAGCGCTTTTGGAGAATTAAAATCATCATCTAAAGCCGCTTTAAAATTATGCAAATAGGGCTTATTCCAGTCGATTGCTATTTCAATACAATTATAATCTCTCAAAGAAATATATATTTTTTTTAAGCTATTTTCTGCGTCGACTAAATTAGTATCAGAATAATTCAAAGGACTTCTGTAATGCGACTTTAATATAAAAAAGCGAATTACTTCACCATTAAATTGTTCTAAGATTTTTTTTATAGTGAAAAAATTTCCCAATGACTTTGACATTTTTTCATTATCAACATTCACGAATCCATTATGAACCCAGTAGTTAGCCATTTTTTGATGATTGCAGCATTCAGATTGTGCGATTTCATTTTCATGATGGGGAAATATTAAATCTTGACCTCCCCCATGAATGTCAAAACTTTTTCCCAAATACTTTGTACTCATTGCAGAGCACTCAATATGCCAACCTGGTCTTCCTTCGCCCCATGGAGATTTCCATGATGGCTCTCCTGGCTTACTTAATTTCCAGAGAACAAAATCAAGAGGGTTGATTTTATTTTCATCAAGGCCTACTCTTGATCCTGGGTCCAAATCCTCCAAAGTTTTTTTTGATAACTTTCCGTACTCCTTAAACTTCGAAATATGAAAAAAAACATCACCATTCCTTCCAATGTAAGCATATTCTTCGGCAATTAAATTTGAGATCATCTGAATCATTTCTTCAATTGACTCGGTTGCCTTAGGTTGTTTTTTGGGGGGCAAAATATTTAACTCGCTCGAATCCTCGTTCATAGACTGAATGAATTCTTGCGTTATGACTGAAAAATCGACGTTTGCATCTTTGGCTTTAGCAATAATTTTGTCATCAATATCAGTTATATTTCTGACATAGTTAACTTGCAACCCAGCATCTAACAACCAGCGGTAGATTAAGTCAAAAACGATTAAAGCTCTTGCATGTCCAAGATGGCAGTGGTCATAAACCGTCATTCCACAAACATACATATTCACCTCATTTTTTTTTAGTGGTTTAAAGACTTCTTTTTGCCTTGTGAGAGTATTATAAATTTGGATCATGGTAGATATTTAATAGTAAGATTCTGAGTAATTTGTTAAAATGTTATTTCTTATACGCTTTAATTAATTATAGTATGTCAAAAAAAAATTTAATAGCAAACTTGGTGTTATATATATTTATATCAACAACAATATATGCAGCAGATATTAAAAGTATTAACTTGTTAATTGAATCCAAAGACTATAAATCTGCAAGTGAAGAAATTGAAAAATTATTGATAAGTGATAGTGATGACCCTCAATTACTATTTATAAAAGGGGTGTTGTTTTCCGAAATGGGTAAACAAAATGAAGCAATAAAAGTTTTTGAAGATTTATCCAAAAGTCATCCAAACCTTCCCGAACCTTATAATAATCTCGCAGTTTTATATGCTCAGAAAGGTGATTTTCTTGCGGCAAAAAATGCACTAGAAAAAGCTATTAAAACTCATCCTAGCTATTCAACAGCTCATGTAAATTTAGGCGATTTATACACAAGGATGGCTAGCGAGTCTTATAATCAAGCTTTACAGATTGATAAAAGCAATCAGAGCGCTAAAACTAAATTATCTTTGATAAAAAGACTTTTTAACTTTCAACCTATTGGTAAAAATGTGGCACTCAAAATTTCAGAGGAAAATGAAAAGGCGGAATCAGAAAGTAACTTAAATGCACCAATTACAATAAACCCTTCCCAGGTGAATGAATTCATCGAAAGCTGGAAGACTGCATGGTCTAGTAAAGATTTTGATAATTACATAAACCATTATTCTTTAGATTTTATGAACAACAAAAATCAAAATTATGAAAAATGGAAAAAGTTCAGGAAACCCAGAATTATTTATAAAGATGAAATTTTCATTGAGATATCAAACCTTTATTTTGAAGTCCAAAAAGAGACTGTTGAAGTTTCATTCAATCAGACCTACAAATCAAATAATATTTCAAGCACTAGCAAGAAAACATTAATTTTAAAAAATGAAAATGGCGTATTAAAAATAATAAATGAGATCTCATAGCATAAAAATACTTCCGCTTTTTTTCCTCTTTTTATGTCTTGAAGGACTATCTGGTAACTTGCAAGCCAAATCCAATGACGATAATCATTTAAATATCGAAGATCTTTTAATTCAAACCTTGTTCGACATTTCTGAAGGAAACCTGAATGAAGCTCTAAATAATATTGATGATGTAATTGAAAAAGAACCTAACTTTAAACTTGCCCATCTGATCAAGGGTGATATCTATCTTGCACAAGCTAAAGGTTTGGAAAGATTTGGAGGCTCTACTAACTATTCCTCAGAAGAGGTTAGCGGACTAAGAGAAGAAGCCAGGAGAAGAATTAAAAGTCACTTGGAAACTAATTATTTAAGCCCTAATTCAGAACAAAGGCTTACCTTATCCAATAAAATTGATAATTTAGTTTTTATTGATACATCCGGGTCTCGATTAATTGTATTTAAAAATAATGGTAGAGAAATTATTAAATTAATGGACGCTTATATTTCCATAGGAAAAAATGGATCTGGTAAGCAATTTGAAGGGGATAAGAAAACGCCTATCGGAGTCTATACGCTTGGAAATAAAATCAAACAAAAGCTAAGCGATTTCTATGGAGATGGTGCCTTCCCTATAAATTATCCAAACATATATGACAAATTACAGAATAAAACTGGTCATGGGATATGGATTCATGGAACTCCAAAGAATACATATAGTAGAGCACCTCAATCAAGCGATGGATGTGTAGTTCTTGCTAATGACGATCTAAAGAGATTAGAAACTATACTTAAATCAAATAAAACAAAAGTTATTATTTCTGAAGAGTCCTATCAAAGCTATCTTGAAAAAAATTTAGAGGATTCTCATGATAATTTTATAAAAACGCTAGATGAATGGAAAAACTCATGGGAGTCAAAATTTATTGCTAATTATTTAGCTTTTTATGATGGTGATGCCAAAAATAATGGAAGACACTATTCAGACTGGACAAATGATAAATTTGAAATTTTTAGAAATACAAAAAATATTTCAGTTGAGATTGAAAATATTTCGATTATTGATTATCCAGATGATAAAGATACAATAAGGTATGTGGAGTTTGACCAGCACTACCAAAGTAACTTACTAATAAACAGTTCCCATAAGATACAAATTTGGAAGAAATTTAACAATGATTGGAAAATTATCAATGAAACATCAATTTAAAATAATAAAATTAATACTCACTTTTACATTTATTTTAATCTCATCAATATCCTTTTCTGCTGAAATTTTTAAAATTAAAACAAGCAAAGGCGACATAGTAATAGAAACATATGCTGACAAGGCTCCAATTACAGTAAGTAATTTCGAAAAATATGTAAATGATGGTTTTTTTAATGGAACAATTTTTCACCGTGTTATTGATGGCTTTATGATTCAAGGTGGTGGATTTGATAAAGATATGAATCAAAAAGATACAAATCCAGCTATTAAGAATGAAGCTGCTAATGGTTTAAAGAATAATAAATACACAGTAGCAATGGCCAGAACAAGCATTCCTGACTCAGCTACGTCACAGTTCTTTATCAATGTTGCTGACAACAGTTTCTTAGACTATCCAGGTCAAGACGGTTTTGGATATTGTGTTTTTGGCAAAGTAATTGAAGGTATGAATATAGTTGATGACATAGCTAAGGTACCGACTAGAAATAAAAACGGACATGAAAATGTACCTATTAGAGCTATTTCAATTCAAGGAATATCAAAAATTAAATAATATTAGGAAATGAGGATTATATGATTAAAATTAAAACAAGCAAAGGCGACATAGTAATAGAAACATATGCTGACAAGGCTCCAATTACAGTAAGTAATTTCGAAAAATATGTAAATGATGGTTTTTTTAATGGAACAATTTTTCACCGTGTTATTGATGGCTTTATGATTCAAGGTGGTGGATTTGATAAAGATATGAATCAAAAAGATACAAATCCAGCTATTAAGAATGAAGCTGCTAATGGTTTAAAGAATAATAAATACACAGTAGCAATGGCCAGAACAAGCATTCCTGACTCAGCTACGTCACAGTTCTTTATCAATGTTGCTGACAACAGTTTCTTAGACTATCCAGGTCAAGACGGTTTTGGATATTGTGTTTTTGGCAAAGTAATTGAAGGTATGAATATAGTTGATGACATAGCTAAGGTACCGACAGGTAATCACCCCTCCGGCCATCAAGATGTTCCCAAAGATCAAATAAGTATAGATGAAGCTATCACTGAGTAGCGAAGCTAGTTCAGCAGTCTTTATTTCTGACCTGCACCTCTCAGATGACCGTGATAATAAGCTATTTTTAGATTTTATAAAAAATGTCCCTACAATTACGGATCATCTGTTTATTCTTGGGGACCTATTTGATTATTGGGTTGGCGACGACTCGGGTCTGTATGTCAAAGAGTGTGAAGCCCTTAGAGATTTATCAAGGAAGATAAATATATTTTTTCTTCATGGCAACAGAGACTTTTTAGTAGGCAAAAAATTTTTTCAAGAAACACAAATTACCGAACTTGATGAAGTTACGGAACTTTATCTAAACGATAAGTCCAGTGCCCTATTAATTCATGGAGACACTCTTTGTACCGATGATAAGGATTATCAAAATTTTCGATCTAAAGTTAGAAGTATAGAGTGGAAAGAAAAATTCCTGCTTAAACCACTTTCAGAAAGAATTGAGATTGCACATCAAATGCGTGAAAAAAGTCGAGAAGCTAACAGGCAAAAATCACAAGCTATCACAGATGTAAATAACGAAGATACTATTAAGTTGATAGAAAAATTTAATTTTATACCACTAATACATGGTCATACGCATAGAAGAAAGATACACAAAAATATTTATGATAATCACGAGCATTACAGATATGTTTTAGGAGACTGGACAGAGAAATATGGAAACTATCTAATATGGTCAGAGAAAGAAAATTTTACATTCAATGAGATAAGTTAAACTCTGTTGGTCGATATTTTTTTGCCACCTTGTCTAAAACTCCATTGATGAACTTGTAACTCTCAACCCCACCAAAGCTTTTGGTGATTTCCAAAGCTTCATTGATTGATACTTTGAAGGGAATATCAATCTTATACTTTAGCTCATAAATACTTGAAATGATAATTGATAGTTCAATTGGGTTTAGTTCACTTGATTTCTTATCAGTAAAATCTTCAATTTCATTAAATATTGATTCGTAATTCTCTTTTATACCCATAAGCATAGACTCATAAAAAACCTCATCAGATCTGCAAAAGTCAGGGTCTTCCTTGATATCTTTCATGATTTGTAAGTAATCAAATGAGTTGACCAGTCCCCTATAAACAGACTTCATAACTAATTCTCTGGACTTGCGTCGACTATTAATTTTTTTCATAAATCTAATCTTGATTAATTTTTTTTAGGGTAGCAATCGTTTGCAGCAGACCCTCTGCAGCCTCATGCCCTTTAATTACTGTTCTATTGCTGGTTTCTTCGTCATTATTTGTAGTCAGAACAGCATTCATTATTGGTATTCCATATTTTAATTGTACATTCATAATTGCGAAAGCAGACTGATCAGAAACTACTTCAAAATGATAAGTCTCACCTCGAATAATAGCGCCAACAGCAATTAAACCATCATACCTCTCGGCTTTACAGCACTCAGCAAGAATTATTGGCAGTTCTAGTGCGCCAGGAACATAAAATACATCGATATTCTCTTTATTTATTCCCGATTCAACCAGTTTACTAAAAGTTGATTTCTCTAGATTGCTTACATGCTCATAATTAAACTTTGATACACATATAGCCACCTTGATTAATTTATTATCAATTAAACCCATATCATCCGCCTAATGAAAAATTACTATAGCTTTATCAAGCGTATTGTATATTGCTAAAGCAAGCGGAACACCTACCACCAACCAAGCCACAGGAAGAATAATTTTTTGAATTCCTACATTACTAGATGACGATACCCCTATTTTAGAAACGTTTTTAACCAACCTACTCTCCTTGTCAACCTCAGCTTTGGTCATGTGAAATTTCTTATTTACAGGGCCTATCAAGATATTTGCAATAAATCCAAATACCAATAAACCGGCAAGTATGTACATACTAAGATTATAGGCCTGTGAGGGGTCAACTCCCTGATTAATCTGGTATTCTCTTAAGTAAAAAACCAACATTGGACCCAGAATTCCAGCTGTTGACCAAGCGGTTAATAACCTTCCATGAATTGCACCAACATGCTGTGTGCCAAAAATATCAGCAAGATAAGCTGGGATGGTAGCAAAACCGCCGCCATACATTGTTAAAATAACGCAAAAAATCAAAGCAAATAAGGATATATTTTGGATAGATCCTGCCCATGGTGAAAGGACATACATTAAAAAACCTAATGCGAAAAATATTAAATATGTGTTTTTTCTACCCAGAAAATCTGAAGATGATGCCCAAAAAATTCTGCCAAGAATATTGGATAACGACAAAAGAGCAACGAATCCTGCAGCAATCGCTACTATACTGTCTTTATCAAAAATACTCACAGCTACCTCTTGGAACATTGGAGAAGCTACTCCTAAAACACCAATTCCAGCAGAAACATTGAGACATAAAACAAGCCATAAAAGCCAAAACTGAGGAGTTTTGTGCGCATTTTGAACATGTACGTGATTTTTTGAAATTAATTTATTATCTTTAACCTTTGGCACCCAGCCCTCTGGTTTCCATCCATCTGCTGGCACTCTATATCCAAAAGCACCCAAAAGCATCGCGACAAGATAGGTGCAACCAAGAACTAAAAAGGTCTGCCAGACCCCAGAGCCATTTGTAGAAAAATGGTTCATCAGATATTCTGCCGATGGGCTGCCAATCATAGCGCCTCCTCCAAAACCCATAATAGCCATGCCCGTGGCCAACCCTCTTCTATCTGGGAACCATTTAATCAATGTCGACACAGGTGAAATGTAACCTAAACCCAGACCAATTCCTCCGATTACACCTGTTCCCAACCAAATAATCCAGAGTTGATGAAAATAAACTCCGATAGATGAGATTATTAAACCTCCCCCCCATGTCAAAGCAGCCGCAACGCCAGCTTTTCTTGGTCCTGCTCTTTCAAGCCAATGTCCAAATATTGCCGCAGAAGCGCCAAGGAAAACAATAGCCAACGAGAAAGTCCACCCAAGGTCACTCATTCTCCAATCGCAAGAGGTTATGAAAATTCGTTCAAAAAAGCTAACATCCACACCACATTCTGTACCAACAACTTGTGTAAGTCTTTTCCAAAAAACACTGAATCCATAAATCATTCCGATTGAAAGATGAATTAAAAGGGCTGCTGGAGGAACTAACCAGCGATTGAAATTTTTGTCTGCGACAATATTTTCTTTATTGAGTGAATTAAACATTATTGTTTCCAGTTAAGATATGAATATGTATTACAATAAAGAAAAAAAAGGTAAAAATCAAAATTAATTATCTACAAATAAAATGAAAAAACCTTACGTACTTATTGTAGAAGATGAAGAGGCCATTCTTGAGATGATATCTTTAAATCTACATCAAAATAATTTTATACCGCAAAGATCTATCAATGCTGAAATGGCGGAACAATCTTTAAAAAATAATAAACCAGATCTGATATTACTTGACTGGATGCTTCCAGGAATGAGTGGAATTGATTTTCTCAAAAGAGTAAGGATCAATTCAGAAACAAAAGATATTCCAGTGATAATGCTCACTGCAAAAGCAGAAGAGGATGACAAGGTTCGTGGTTTAGATGTAGGTGCTGATGATTACATTGCCAAACCTTTTAGCCCAAAGGAGCTTATTGCAAGAATAAAGGCTATTCTTAGAAGAAATACTCCCGACCTTATTCCCAGTGAGATTGTCATTGGAAAATTAAAGATAAATCCAGATAGCCATACAGTTTCATATAATGAAAATCAAATAAAGTTAGGCCCAACAGAATTCAAAATACTTTATTTATTCATGACTAATAACAATAGAGTGCTCACAAGGGAAAAAATTGTAAATAAAATTTGGGGTAATGAAACTGAGATTGATTCGCGAACAATAGATGTTCATATAAAAAGACTCAGGGCTTCTTTAAAAAATAATGGTCTTGAGGAAACAATAGAAACCGTCCGGGGATCTGGTTACAAATTATCTGAATCAAAATACTTTGAATAAAATAGTTAATAGCTTGGTAACTTTTTATTTAATTGTCATCCCCGTGTCAATTATCATCACCCTGTCTTTCTCTTTAAAATTTGGGGTTGGATTTTTTCTAATCTTAAATTTCTATAAATTAATTAAACATTATTATTTTCTTGTGAAACTTGATAAATGGTTAAGTTATCCATCGCTTGCAACACTTCCCATAGGCACTGGGTCATGGGAAATTATATTCTCAAAATTATATAGATCACATAAAAAGCAAAAAAATATGAAAAAGGATCTAACAAATGCCTTAGATCAGTTTATGTCTGGTGCTCAAGCGCTTCCAGATGGTGTAATTTCATTGAATGAATATAATGAAATTATTTGGGCTAACAAGAAAGTACAAGGGATGCTTGGAATTAAAATTCCTCAGGACTTAAATAAACCCATTACTTATATTGTTCGTAATACAAAGTTAATTGATTTAATAGATAGCGAATCAGAAACACCCAAAGATATAGTAATCATTATGGGTAATAATCATTATCAACTTTATTTAGTTGAATTTGGATACCATCAAAAGATTATCATTTGTAGGGACATAGGTAATGAAATGAGAATTGAGGAAAGTAGAAAACAATTTATTTCTGATGTTTCCCATGAGTTAAAAACACCCTTAACTGTTTTAATGGGTAATGCCGAAATCTTATTTGATAAAATCGATAAAAAATCAGAGTACCATAAGCCTCTAAAATCTATGATTGAACAAACAAATAGAATGAACACACTTATATCTGACCTGCTAATTCTAAACAGTATTGATGGACAAAAAAATAATACAAGAAATAATAAAATAGCAATTAAAGAAATAATTAACAATCTAACCAATGAGCTAGATATCTTGCGAGGGGATAAGTTGATAGATTTTTCCTATGATGAATTATCAGAAAAAAAAATAATAGGATCAAAGAAAGAGATTGTAAGCGCATTGCAAAACTTAGTTTCTAATGCGTTCAGGTATACCAATAAGGGTTATGTTAAAGTTACCTGGTCCGAAGAGAAAAAATTAGGAATTCTTTCCGTAAAAGACTCAGGTATAGGAATTCCAGAATCTCATATAAGTAAACTCACCGAAAGATTTCACAGGGTAGACTCTGACAGAAGCCGTAATACTGGTGGAACAGGGCTTGGTTTGTCAATTGTAAAAAATATCATGGATCAGCATAGCGGATCTGTTGAAATAATTAGCGATGGAAAATCAGGTAGTGAATTTAAATTGATTTTTCCTGAAGAAAGAATTGTTAAAAATTGAGAAAAAAAGTTTTTCTAACTTTAACAATATTACTTTTTTTATCGGGATGTAATTCAACCACAATAAAATCAAAAAATACTCAATATGATAAGAGTAGTTTTAATCAATTCGGCAAAACTGATTTTGATAGGATGGCTGATCTCGAAATTAGAGAAAATATTGAAAGTTTGAAGATACTTGCTACCAAACTTTATAAAAGAAATCCGCAGGAATTAAAAAAAAGTACTTCTGAGGATGTCGCTGCAATGGTTAAATGGATTTTCAACGGCGACCATGATAATAAATTCTCTCAACTAAATAATAAAATTGAAGTATCTTCACTTGATCTAGCTTTTGATGAAAGTTTTAATGGTGATCGTGTTCTAGCTATTATTGTTGGCTTAAAAACTATGATGCTCAAGGCGCATGGCAATAAAGTAGATTTTTACTTAACTGATACTTTGAATCCCCAAAATATTTACAATGCGGCAAGAAACGTTGAAGTAGTAGTCTGGAAATTATCTTCAAAAAAGAAACAAGATGGAAGCCCTTTTTTAATAACTAACTCAATTAACGAAGAGGAGCAAAACTTAAGCTTTGAAAGAGAATTTGGAAAAATTATAGGTAGGACAGACTACTTTGCTTATACTTTGTCTGAAAAAACCGAAAGGACAATAACAAGAGCTGTTCAAAGTGTAACTACACGATTATTTCTGCCATTCATTTAACTTTAAAGTAAAACTTTTTCTATTCCACCGTTGTTGGCTTTTTCAACATAATCCTGCAACCAATTCTCTCCAAGATTATTTTTTGCTATCTCAACGACAATATAATCTGATTTCGTCCCTGCCTCATCCTCATATCTTGAAAGTCCTTGAAGGCAGGATGGGCATGAAGTTAAGATCTTTACCTGATCAGTTTCATTTTCAACAATACTATTCTTATCTTTGATAATTTCTTCAGATTTACGCATCTTAACTTGGGTTGCTATATCTGGCCTTGTGACAGCAAATGTACCTGATTCGCCACAACACCTGTCAGTCTTTTTAATATCCTTATTAATTAATGTTTCGGTTACCTTTGCAGAAGAATAGGTTTTCATTGGATTATGACAAGGTTCATGATACATATACTTAATACCGGTTGCATCCTTCATTGACACGTTTTTTTCAAGCAAATATTCATGAATATCTAATAGTCTGCATCCTGGGAAAATATTTTCAAATTGATATTTTGATAATTGATCCATACAAGTTCCACAAGAAACAACAACCGTTTTAATATCAAGGTAATTTAATGTGTTAGCCATTCTATGGAACTGAACTCGATTATCAGAAGAAATTTGATGACCTTTTTCAACATCTCCAGATGAAGTTTGTGGATACCCACAACATAAGTAACCTGGCGGGAGAACTGTTATGGCACCAATATCATAAAGCATGGCCTGAGTTGCCAACCCAACCTGAGAAAACAATCTTTCTGAACCGCACCCTGGAAAGTAAAAAACTGCATCCGAATCATCATTAACTTTAGAATGATTTCTAATAATTGGAATTGTTTTTTCATCCTCGATACCTAGCATTGCCCTTGAGGTTTTTGTTGGTACATTTTTTGGCATTGGTCGATTAATAAAATGAATCACTTGGGATGCAATGTTTGGTTTTCCTACAGTTGAGGGAGGTGACGATTTAAATAAACTAGAACCGAATGATAATTTTTTAATTATCTTATGAACAAAATTTTGCGCCTTATACCCAAAATTAATCATTAGAGCATGCATTAATTTTATTGTTCTAGGATCTTTTAAATTCAAATAAGACATACCAACAAAGCTACCTAAATTAAATTTTTTCTGGTTTTGTTTTCGCAGGAAATCTCGCATCTGAATACTAACTTCGCCATAATCAATATTAACTGGGCAAGGACTCAAACACTTATGGCATACCGTACAATGATCAGCAATATCATTAAATTCTTCGAAGTGCTTAATCGAAATTCCTCTTCTTGTTTGCTCCTCATATAGAAATGCCTCTATCAAAAGCGATGTACCAAGAATTTTATTTCTAGGGCTATACATCAGATTAGCTCGTGGAGCATGTGTTGTACATACAGGTTTACATTTTCCACACCTTAAGCATGAGCTTATAGATTCAGCTATATCGCCCATCTCTGATTGTTCCATAATTATTGATTCTTCTTCCAACAATCCAAAGCTTGGGGTATAAGCATTCTCTAATCCAGATCCCTGGAGGAGCTTGCCTTTATTAAAATGTCCATTTGGGTCAACTTGTTCTTTGTACTTTTTAAAAGTTTCGATGGTCTCACTATCTAAGAACTCCATCTTTGTGATTCCAATACCATGTTCACCAGAGATCACTCCGTTTAAACTTTTTGCAAGAACCATTACCCTTGAAACTGCATTTTGTGCATCGTGCATCATTAAGTAATCATCGGAATTAACAGGAATATTTGTGTGCACATTTCCATCCCCGGCATGCATATGGAGAGCTATAAATACTCGGGACTTTAATATTTTTTGATGCGCATCTTTGATACCTTTGATTACCTGCTCAAATTCTCTTCCAGAAAATATTTCTGTCAGGGGTGCTAACACCTCTGACTTCCATGAAATCTTAATTTTTTTAGTTTGTATTAGCTCAAAAATTGTGGAATCAAAAGAAAGATCGTTATTACCATAATCAATACTTGAAATTGGATTATCTAAATTTGATAATAATAAATTCCAAACCGACCCGACTTTAGTAATTAGATTTTGAGCCAAAAGTAATTTATCGGCATAAAGCTCTTTGTCAAATTCTTCATTTTCAGGATTAGCCTTGTATGAGCTAATAAAACTTAATACCGATTCTAAAATCATTAATTTATTTTTGATCGATAATTCAATGTTAAGTCTCTCAATGCCATTAGAATACTCTCCCAATCGCTCCAATGGGATAACAACATCTTCATTGATTTTAAAAGCATTTGTATGTCTAGCAATCGCTGCAGTTCTTGCACGGTCTGCCCAAAACTTCTTTCTTGAATCCTCGGAGACAGCAATAAAGCCCTCACCAGACCTTCTGTTGGCAATTGCAACAACCTGAGAACAAACTGAACCAACGATTGACTCATCATCTGATGCAATATCTGCGATTAAGACCATTTTAGGTCTTTCAGTTTTAGGTGCCTTTGTTGAATAACCAACTGCTTTGATATACCTATCATCAAGATGTTCCAGCCCAGCCAAGACAACATTATCAGTTTGATCAATATAATTTTTAATTTCTACGATAGAAGGAACAGCGTCACCAACCTGGCCAAAGAATTCTAAACAAACAGTTCTCACAAACTGAGGCATTTTGTGAAGGATGAATGTTGCTGACGTAATCAGCCCATCACAACCTTCTTTCTGAACTCCCGGTAGCCCACTTAAAAATTTATCCGTAACATCTTTTCCAAGACCTATCTTTCGGAATTTATGCCCAGGAATATCAAGAACTTCTCGAGGTCTTAATTCTTTTTGATTTTCTGAATCAATTCGCAGAATCTCAAATTTTGCTGAATCAATATCATGTATCTTTCCAAGGTTATGATCTAATCTGTTTACGATAATCCAATCTCCATTTGGATCAACCATCTTCCACGAAGATAAATTATCTAACGCCGTTCCCCATAAGACTGCTTTTTTGCCACCAGCATTCATCGCAACATTGCCACCAATACAACAAGAATCAGCTGATGTTGGGTCTGTAGCAAACTCCAAGCCACCAAAAGATGCTGCCTCCATTACTCTTCTTGTAACAGCACCGGCACCGCAATCCACAACTGGGACTTTATTTGCTACACCAGGAAGATCTGCATAATGAATCGAGGAAATTGAATCTAATTTTTCAGTATTGATAACAGCAGACATATTTGTCAGAGGGATTGCTCCACCGGTATAACCTGTTCCACCTCCCCTAGGTATGATTGTCAAGCCTAGCTCAATGAGTTTTTTTACAATACTCGGAATTTCTTCCTCAGTATCTGGATTTACGACAACAAAAGGAAATTCAACTCGCCAGTCAGTTGCGTCTGTGACATGCGACACTCTAGCCAAACCATCAAATTGAATGTTATGTTTTTTTGTAACTTTTTTTAGACTATTTAGAACTTTTTTTCTTAAAAGCTTGGTTGATCCAAAAGACATTTCAAACTCATCCACTGCCCTTCTTGCTGAAACCACTAACTGAGATACTTTAATATTTCCAAAGCTTCTTGTTTCAATAGAATTAATTCTATGATTCAGCGCATCCACCAACTGTTTTTGTCTTTTTGGATTATCTAATAAATCATCTTGCAAATATGGGTTTCTTGTAACTACCCATAAGTCTCCAAGAACCTCGAAAAGCATCCTTGCTGAGATTCCTGTTTTTCTATGACCTCTTAATTCTTCGATAATATTCCACATTTCTTCTCCAAGAAATCGAAAAACAATTTCTCTATCAGAAAAGGATGTGTAATTATATGGAATCTCTCTTAATTTTTTTGAGAATTTAGATTGTGCTTTTAAAAAATCCGTTGATATTGGTGCGTTCATGAAATTATTAAAATATAAAACCAAAGGATATCATGCGATACCCTTTGTATCAACGCTAAGAAATTTAGGGTTATTAATAAATTAAAGATGTAGAATAACAGTTATGCTTTGGATGAAATCATTACATATTATTTTTATGGTGACCTGGTTTGCTGGGCTTTTTTATCTGCCACGCCTATTCGTTTATCATGCAGAAGTTAAAGATAAAATTAGCGATGAACGTTTTAAAATAATGGAAAGAAAATTATTTTATGGGATCATGACGCCGGGTGGCATACTAACTATCTTCTTCGGACTACTCCTTATTTATAACTTTGATTACCAAGGGGCATGGCTTCATTACAAACTTTCACTTGTGTTAATTTTGATCATTTATCATTATTTCTGTTGGATTTTTCTTAACCAGTTTAAGAATAATCAAAATAGAAACGGTCATGTTTTTTATCGTATCTTTAACGAAGCTCCCGTATTGATTTTAATTGCAGTTGTATTTCTTGTAATATATAAACCTTAAGGAAATAAATGAGTATATTAGTTTGCGGGTCTATGGCATTTGACTCGATCATGGTTTTTCAGGATTACTTTAAAAACCATATAATGCCAGACCAAATCCATAAATTAAGTGTAGCCTTTTACGTACCCGAAATGAAAAAAAATTTTGGTGGAACGGCTGGTAATATTGGTTATAACCTGAATCTAGTAGCCGCAGATTTCTTAATAATGAGTACAGTTGGCGAGGACTTTTCTAGTTATCATGATTGGTTGGAATTACAAAAGATTAATACCAAATACCTAACCCAGATTAATAAAACATTTACTGCGCAAGCATTTATTACTACAGACCTTGATGATAACCAAATTACTGCATTTCACCCAGGTGCTATGAGCGCTAGTCATCACAACAGCATTCTTAAAATTAATGAAAAACCAAAACTCATCCTAATTTCTCCAGACGGCAAAGATGGGATGATCCAGCATGCTAACGAATCTTTTATGCTCAATATCCCCTTTATTTTTGATCCGGGACAAGGACTACCTATGTTTAATCAAGAAGAGCTAACCAGCTTTATTGATAAAGCTTCATACATAACCGTTAATGATTACGAAGCTGAATTGTTAGTAAAAAACTCTGGATTATCCTTACAAGAAATTGGCCAACAAGTTGAAGGGCTTGTTATTACCAAAGGTGCATCTGGTGCGACAATTTTTGAGAAAGGTAAATCATATGATGTGCCAGCATTCAAGGTCGATAAACCAATAGACCCAACTGGTTGTGGTGATGCCTTTAGGGCTGGGCTTGCGTTTGGTATTATAAAGAAATGGGGTTTAGAGCAATCTGCAAAACTAGGCTCTGCACTAGCTTTTTTTAAGATTCAGTCTCAAGGAGGTCAAAACCACAAACCCTCGTTAAGTCAAATTGAAGATTTAGTGGAATTTAAATTAAACACATAAATCCTTTGGATTTGCCTTTGCTTGAAAAATTTTTAAATCAGATAATCTGAGTGCTGTTAGGCGACCGCCCCAAACACATCCAGAGTCAATCGAAAAACCATACTGATGTTTTTGAATATCAATAGCCGACCAGTGCCCCGATATAATATTAATATCTTTATTTTGATTTCTATACGAAAACCATGGTTTTGACTTTCCATGGTTGTTGGGTATATCTCCCTTGTATTCATAATCGAGCGATAGATCCTTATTTAACATTCTCATTCTTGTAAAAATATTAACGATCATCCGCCTTCTATCATTTTTTTTTAAATCCTCAGCCCAAAAACCTGGATTATTCCCATACATTTTAGATAGGAATTTGTATGGGTTTTTTTTAAGTGATTTAGAGACCTCTTCAGAATACTGCAAAGAATCTTGAAGAGACCAATTTGGATGAATACCCGCATGAACAATCAAATAGTCATCAAAGCGCAATGCTAATGGTAAGGATAACAACCAATCTACATAATTATCGACATCTTTCGATTTGAGTAACTTTGAAAGCGTATCTGAATTGTTAAGTTTTTTAATACCAAAAAAAACAGCTAAAAAGTGAAGGTCATGATTACCAAGAACAGATTTTATAGTTAAACGGTTTGCAAAACACCACTTTATAAATTTCCTGGAATTTTTACCACGATTGACTAAGTCACCAACAAAAATAAGTTGGTCATTTTTTTTGTTAAATGATATTGAATCTAATAGATCTAGAAATGAAAAATGGCAGCCTTGTACGTCACTAATAACGTAAGCTGCCATTTATATAATCGTTATAAGTTTCCGCCTGAAGCATTCGCCATGTCAATGACTGCGGCTGCAACTTCTTCATCAGAAAGCTTAGCATTACCTCCACGCGCAGGCATTTGTCGAATACCATTTATTGCATGAGAAATGAGCGTATCTTTACCTTGAGCAATTCTTGGGGCCCATTGGTCTTCACTGCCAATCTTAGGCGCACCCATCAGTCCACCCTCATGACACATAGCACAGTTAGCTGCTACTATTTTTTTAGCATCGATTGCAGCGCCTGAAGAGTCTGAACTATCAGATTCAGCTGTGTCCATGACTACTTGTGCTACTGGCTCTGTATTTGAAGTCTCGACTACCTTTTCAACAGCGGGTTCAGCTGAAGAGTAGTCTTTAGTTAATAAAACAATTAGTATTACCGCTGCTACAAAACTTCCTATAACAACTGCTGTCGTCTCAATAACACTTCTTAATTCACTGTTCTTACTCATAAAAATCCTTTGTATCAGTTACTAAATAAATTTAAATTTAAAATAATGGTCTATTAAAAATGCTAAGAAAATAAGTCCTAAATACCATATAGAATACCGAAATATTTTCATAGATAGTTTATCAGAATATTCTCGATATAGCATCACCGTGTAGAAGAGAAAATAAGCATTTAAGATCGTAGCAAACCCTATATAAATAAGCCCAGCCATGCCAACACTGAAAGGCATCATGGTCACAATAATTAAAATAATCGTGTAAAGAACAATCTGCAATCTGGTGTATTTTTCACCATGGGTAACAGGCAGCATTGGCATTCCAACCTTCTCGTATTCTTTTCTTCTGTATAAGGCTAAAGCCCAAAAATGTGGCGGGGTCCAACAGAAAATAATGAGAAATAAGATAAGCGCCTCGGGATTAACTTGATTGGTTACAGCCGCCCATCCTAGTACTGGTGGCATTGCGCCTGATGCTCCACCAATTACAATATTCATAGGTGTGGCTGGCTTGAGGAACACTGTATAAATTACTGCATACGCAAAAAAAGTTATTAGGGTTAGCCACATGGTTAATGGATTAATAAAGAAAAATAATAGCGCTAAACCCAGCCCTCCAAGCACTGTTGAAAAGATGATTGTCTCAACTTGAGATACCTGGCCAAGCGGCAAAGGACGCCCTCTTGTTCGAGCCATTAGTGCATCTATTTTTTCCTCTATCAAACAGTTAAATGCTGCCGCAGCACCGGAAACAAATCCAATCCCAATGGAGCCAATAATTAAAATATCCCACGGAACCATTCCGGGTGTTGCTAAAAACATGCCAATAATTGCTGTAAAAACTATCAGAGAACATACTCTAGGCTTCGTTAATGCTAAGAAGCTTTTCAAGCTATCTCCGTTAATTCTTAGTTTATCATTCACTGGATTTACTCTTTCCATGGTTTTGTAATTCTCGAATTAATTCCCACTAAAATAATAACAAGCAGTGCAGCCCCAAGATTATGTAATGTTGCTAGAACAATTGGAAGATGTAATAAAAGATTGGCAACTCCAATAATGAACTGAAAAATCACAACTGCAATTAAAGAAGTTCTCCACAGGTTAAACCCTTTATTAATCTTTAGGATATAAGAAATATATAACATATAGAATAATACAATAATTGCCCCAACTCTATGGACCCATTGAATTGCATGTAATGCCTGAATGGTTAATGGTTCCCCATAGGCGGTTACACCAAGGTCACGAAATAAAGTAAAGGCATTATCAAAATCCATTTCTGGAATAAATGATCCATGACATGTTGGAAAGTCAGTGCATGCTAGTGCGGCATAATTTGTACTTGTCCAACCTCCTAAGGCGATCTGAATAAACAAAAGCACCAATGCAAACCTAACTAACTTTCTATCTAAGCTTCCAGTAATGAAATTTTCTCGGTGTGTTCCGTAATTTCTATGCATTAAAAAAGTTAAGAGTCCGAGAACTGACATTCCACCAATCAGGTGTGATGAAACAACAGCAGGCTTAAGTAATAAGGTGACTGTCCACATTCCCAATGCTCCCTGAAAACCAACCAATAACAAGAGTCCAATGGGCCATTTCATGGAGTAATTAATTCGATCTCTAAATACAAAGGATAAACTGGTTATTAATAGAATCATGAATCCAAGAATCCCAGCAATATATCTGTGAATCATTTCTATCCATGCCTTATCGCTTTCGATTGGACTGTCAGGGTAAATATCTTGAGCATTTGCTATCGCATCTATACTCTCTGGTACGGTAAGGGTTCCATAACAGCCTGGCCAATCAGGGCATCCGAGGCCAGCATCAGTGAGTCTTACGTATGCGCCAAATGATACTACAACAAGTGCTAGTAACATCGCTAATAATATAAGTCTTTTATAAAAAATCATTGTCGTTAAAAATGGTAATATGTTAATAAAATCTGAACGCTAGATTATAACAAAGTCTTAATAAATGTTATGCATGAAAAACTCAAAAACTTATTAATTTTACTATTCATTATTCTTATAATATTTAGCCTTTTTGCTTTAAATAAAGCCACCATTGTTTCCAATCTTACCCTGCAATCTATTGATGGGAAAACAATAGAGACTTCTGATATCGAGGATAAAGTTATAGTCTTAAACTTCTGGGCAACAGATTGCTCAACATGCATCAAGGAAATGCCGGAACTTGTTAAGCTCTATGAAAAACACTCTCATGAGATCGCGCTTTTTGCAATTGCAATGCCTTATGATATTCCCAGTAGAGTTGTAAACTTCTCCAAAGATAGAAGTCTTCCTTTTGACGTCATTCTTGATACGAACGGGAAAATTATTCAGCAGTTTCAGAATGTTAAACTTACACCAACGACGATTATTATCGATAAAAATAAAAGGCTAAGTAATACTATTATTGGTGAGATTAGCTATCAAAAACTTAGAGACATTGTGTCAAAATTACTTTGAATTTTTGATTAAACGCTCAATATCGCGAATGATACCTTTGGGCTCAGCATCAAAATCGTATTGCATCATCAAAAATCCATAAGGATCAATAAGAAAGATACTACCCTGATCGAAATTTTCAACCTGCTGGAATAATACATATAAACGATCTCTTTCATCTGGATCCACTATAATATTTTGCCCCTTGTATTGTTCAACATGGGACTGAAGATTATCAATACTAATGACCAAGCGATCAACCTTGTCGATATCTTTTCCAATCGCAAGTCTAATTTGTCTCAACTTATAGAGCAATTGCTCACAACGGTCATCACATCTTTCTTGCGTGAAGCCCGTTAATATCCATTTATCTTTTAACTCCCTAACCTCTTGACTGTTGATTGATTGCGCATAGATTGGCCCCACTTTTAATACCGGAACGATCAACTCACCATGCTCCACACCCTGGTCATTTTTTTTAAAATCTGTAAAAAATACAAGGTACCAAGATGCTATGAATGGTGTGGTAAATAAAAAAAGGATTATTATTAAATAGATCCGAGCTTTTAAAACTTTAGAAATCATTTCTTCTTCTTTCTCAAGACAACAAAAATAATCAGCAATGTTAAAGCAAATGCAAACCACTGAAATGCATAACCATAATTTTTTTCCGAATCAGAAACTGGCAATATTAAATTTGAGGTTAAATTTTTATCGATTGGATCAGTCAATGTAAGCATGAATGGATAAAGATCAAATTTTTCAATATTTAGCTTACTTATAAGCTCGTCTAAATCTACGCGCTGTATTCTGATAGACTGACTATTTATTTCTTCATAATTATTTCCACCTAATACGATCCCATGAGCAGGAATCGGCGTTAATACACCCACTAATTTTTTATCAATATTTTTTTCAATTCTTGGTATTTGATTTCTTAACTCAGGAAGGGGATGCCAGCCGCGATTAATGAGTATAATTTTATTATTGATAGTTTTGTAGGGAGTTAAAATTACATAGCCAGCAGTTCGATAATTCATCTGGTTATCCAAAAATATATTGGGCTCTATAAACTTTCCAGATATTATGAATTTTCTCCATAATAATTTCTCACTAATTAGTGACTCATCTTCAATTATTTCTTCTGCTTGTCTTTTAACGTATTCGGAGTTAATAGTATTCTTTTGATCAGCACGATCCAGCTGCCAAAAACCTAGACGAACAAATAATATAAAAGCTACCAGAAATAAAACTGTTAGGAAATATGATTTAATTATCGCTTTCAAAGCTTAGTAAGTTCCTATAATATTGAGATATGGATATTCAAACTTTATACAAATCTTTAATCGTGTTTTTACTTATTATTGTTATTTTATCATTAACCAGCGGTCTTCATTTTCTAATGAAGGATGTAAATCAAAGCAATAGAATGGTTGCTTCATTAACAATAAGAGTTGGACTGTCTATTTTACTATTTGTTCTCATTCTCATTGGATACAAACTGGGCCTAATTCAACCTAATCACTAATAAAAAAAGCTACCATTTAGGTAGCTTTTTTTTGTAAACTAAATTAGATCCAGTATACAAATATAAACAAACCTAACCACACTACGTCAACAAAGTGCCAGTACCAAGCTACAGCTTCAAATGCAAAGTGATCTTTCTTGCTGAAATGACCTTTTATTGTTCTAAGCAAGATCACTAACAACATAATCGCACCCATAGTAACGTGGAATCCATGGAATCCAGTAAGCATATAAAAAGTTGACCCGTAAATACCAGAGCTCAATTTAAGATTTAAATCTCCGTAAGCATGTGCATACTCTTCAGCTTGAAAGTAAACAAAAACAAATCCAAGAATTACTGTGAGTGCTAGCCAGATATTTAAATTAGCACGCTTATTATTTTTTAGTGCCCAATGAGCAAATGTTACCGTTACTCCGCTTGTTAAAAGTATAAGCGTATTTATTCCTGGGACTCCAAAGGCAGGAATAACTTCTTTAGGTTGATCAAAGTTAGTTGGATCAGGAGTTACACTTAGCGGCCATGATGCTTCAAAGGCAGACCATAGGAATTCATGCGTTGCTGAACCTCCTCCAAGGCCACCAAGCCATGGAATTGAAAACATTCTTGCATAAAACAGAGCGCCAAAGAAAGCAGCAAAAAACATTACCTCAGAAAATATGAACCATCCCATACCCATTCTAAAGCTCACATCAACTTGGCCACTGTATTTTCCAGAACGGCTTTCTCCAATTACGTCGTTGAACCAGCCAACAAACATGTAGAAGACTAAAGCGATTCCTAAATACAATACAAAATTAGCATTGGCATTACCATTAAACAGTAATGCACCTCCAATAAATAAAACAAACAAAGCAAAGCTTCCAAAAATTGGCCACTTACTTCCTTCAGGTACGTAATAAATGTCTTTTGTTGCCATATTCAAATCCTATATCAAATTTATGAATTATCACCTTTTGCTCTGAAGAATGTATAGGAGAGTGTCAGTGCTCCCACGTCTTCGGGCAAATCTCTATCTACTTCAAATCTTACCAGCATGTCTTTTGTTTCTCCAGGCTCTAAGAGCTGATTAACAAAACAAAAACATTCTGACTTTTTAAAATATAGCGATGCAATTTGAGGGGAAACACTTGGAATGGCCTGACCAACAACTGCTTCATTAGACATATTTGTCACCGAATATGTTGCGTCATAGAACTTCCCTGGCTGAACTTTAATTGCCTTAATGGTTGGCTTCAACCTCCATGGCAAATCTCCGTTCACGTTAGCGTCAAAGAGTATCCTAACCTCTCGATTACTAACAACTACTTCCTCCCCTTTTGTCTCGATAACCCTTTGTGTTTTTCCATTCAGTCCTGTAATTTGACAGAATGTATCATACAGAGGTACCATCGCATACCCAAAACCAAACATTAATATTGTTACAAAAAAAAGTGTGGTTGTGGTCTTCTTAATATCACCTTGTTTCTTTGCCATCTTAAAGATTGCTTAGAACAAAAAATAAGTAAAAGGAAAAAGCGACCAGTCCTAAAATTATTGCTAATCGCTTATTCTTCTTACCTAAATCTTTTTTCTCCTCCTTGGTTAATGCCATATATTAATTTTCAAGCATTGCCTTTGTTAATTTAGGAGGTGTTTCAAATGTATGGAATGGTGCTGGTGACGGAACAGTCCACTCAAGTCCTTTTGCACCTTCCCAAGCCTGAGCTTTAGCTTTTTTACCGCCAAGCGCACACTTGATAACTATATAAACAAATAATAATTGACTGATGCCGTATGCAAAACCACCTATACTTGAGATCATGTTGAAATCAGCAAATTGGATGTTGTAGTCCGGGATCCTTCTTGGCATACCAGCAAGACCTAAGAAGTGTTGTGGGAAAAATAATACATTCGAAGCTATAGCTGATAGCCAGAAGTGTATCTTCGCCAATTTTTCATCGTACATATAACCTGTCCATTTAGGTAGCCAGTAGTAAGCAGCTGCCATAAGTGAGAATACTGCACCGGTTAGCAACACATAATGGAAGTGAGCCACTACAAAATAGGTGTCATGGTACTGGAAATCCACTGGCGTAATTCCTAACATTAGTCCAGAGAAACCTCCTATTGTGAATAAAATCACAAAAGCGATTGAGAACAACATAGGCGCCTCGAAAGTCATTGCACCTTTCCACATAGTAGCCATCCAGTTAAATACTTTCACGCCTGTAGGAACAGCAATTAACATTGTTGCGTACATGAAAAATAATTCACCTTTAATTGGCATCCCTACTGTAAACATGTGGTGAGCCCATACAAAGAATGAAAGGATCGCAATTGATGCTGTTGCATAAACCATCGATGCATAGCCAAAAAGTGGTTTTCTTGCAAACGTTGGAATAATTGTGGAAACAATTCCAAATGCCGGTAACGCTAAGATATAAACTTCAGGGTGTCCAAAGAACCAGAAGATGTGCTGGAATAGAACCGGATCTCCACCACCAGCAGCGCTAAAGAAACTAGTACCGAAGTATTTGTCAGTTAAAAGCATTGTCACCGCACCAGCAAGTACCGGTAATGAAGCGATTAATAAGAATGCTGTGATCACCCAAGTCCAAACAAATAATGGCATTTTCATTAGTGTCATGCCAGGAGCACGCATGTTAAATACAGTAGCGATGATATTGATTGCACCCATAATGGATGAAACACCAAGAATATGAACCGTAAAAATTAAAAATGGGAATGCATCGTTTAACTGCAATACAAGAGGAGGATACATTGTCCAACCGCCAGCTGGGCCCCCACCATTCATAAATAATGTACTAATCAAAAGTGCAAAACCGAAAGGTAAAATCCAGAAACTCATGTTATTCATTCTTGGTAGAGCCATATCCGGCGCTCCAATCATAAGAGGAATCATCCAGTTAGCAAGGCCAACACCTGCTGGCATGACGGCACCGAAGATCATGATGAGGGCATGAACGGTAACCATTGAATTATAAAATTGCGGGTCGACAAACTGGAGGCCCGGCTGAAATAATTCAGCACGAATAATCATTGCCATAGCGCCACCAATAAAGAACATCATCAATGCAAAAATCAGATATAGCGTTCCGATATCTTTGTGGTTAGTTGAAAAAATCCAGCGCTTTAATCCTGAAGGAGCATGATGGTGGTCATGTTCGTGTGCTAATGTACTCATAATATTTTCCTCATAAAATATATATTTTAATTATTAACTTATTATTATTTTCTTTCTGCGGCAATGTCGCCTGGTTGAACTACATCACCAGTGTCATTACCCCAAGCATTTCTCTCGTAAGTTGTAACGGCAGCAATATCGCCATCATTTAACTGTTCCCCAAAAGGTGGCATCAAATTTTTACCATAAAGAATGTGTGTAATATGTGTTTTCAGATTTTCAGGTTGGGTAGCAATTTTACTACCGGCTAAAGCAGGGAAAACTCCTTTAACACCTTGACCATTCGCTTGGTGACAAGCTAAACAATTGGCTTTATAAACCGCCTCACCTTTGGTCATCAACTCTTCTTTTGTCATAGTTTTGCTGGATGCGGCATTAGCTTCGTCTTGTTCTTGTTTTTTTTCTGCAACCCATACCTTGTAATCATCCATTGAAACAGCTTTTACTACAATAGGCATATAGCCGTGACCTTTACCGCAAATCTCAGCGCATTGTCCACGATAAGTGCCTGGTTCATTAATATAAGCCCAGTTGTCGTTAATAAAACCAGGTATCGCATCACGCTTCCACCCTAGATCAGGAACCCACCAGGCATGTATCACATCGTTGGCTGTTGTAAGAATTCTTATTTTGGTATTTGTAGGAAGCACTAGAGGCTCATCCACATTTAATAGGTAATCACTGTACTCCATTGGATCAACATCATCAGCACGCTGGCTTAATTCAACGCTTTTTTCATCGAGGTTACTGTATAAGGTTAAATCATCTTCAAGATATTCGTATTTCCATTTCCATTGGTAACCAACAGCTTTAACAGTTAACGCGGTTTCAGATGTATCATCCATCTCAATCAATAATTTAGTTGCTGGAATTGCAAGACCGATAATTATAAGAAGTGGTATCGCTGTCCAAATAATTTCAACTGTGGTGCTGTGAGAGAATTTAGCAGGTTTTACGCCACGTGATTTTCTGTGATGAAAGATAGACCAAAACATAATACCAAATACAATAATGCCGATTATTGTTACAACCCATAGAGAAACCATATGCATGTCATATACTTTTTGGCTGATTGGTGTAACTCCCTCTCTCATGTTCAGTGCCCAATCGGCAAAAGCAGATATGGGTAGTGTTACTAAGAAAATTGCTTGGATTGCTTTTTTAAATATACTTGTCATGCTTTCTCTCTTCACAATGCTTAAAATTAATTAAAAAGATTACAACTTCGTAAATGTAACTAATTTGTAACAACTTTTCAACCTAAAAATCTATTTTTTTCTAGATTTTTTTTATCAAATTCTTCAAAACTTCTCGCTCTTTATCAGTAACTCTTTGTCCTAAAAGGATTTTCTTATTATTTTGAATAAAAAATAGAGTTGAATGCTTAAGGTTTGTTGGGGGCTCATATTGGAAGTTAGTCCAGTCCTTAACTAAAATATATTCCTTTACATTCTTTCTCATTACAAATCTGACACGTATATTATACTCATCAACTAAAATTTCTTCATAAAAAGTACTCTTAAGTGCGGTTATATATAAAGCATAGCCAAGTATCAGAAATTCAATTCCATAAAAAGGAATAGCGAGGTATAGATTGACGTAAGAGAGAGCAATGGCAATCATTAATATAAACAGGCCAAAGATTAAATAGACCCGCTTTATAATATTCCATGGCATAGCAGGATTTGGTCTAATGATAATCGAGGAAATTTCTTTAGAGTTTTTTAATTTTTTTTCAATCATTAAATAATATATAATCACTTTCAGTTTGGTGCCGAGAGAGAGAATCGAACTCTCACGCTGTTGCCAGCGCGGGATTTTGAATCCCGTGCGTCTACCAATTCCGCCATCCCGGCCCACCGAAATTATAACAACGTTTACAAGATGAATATAGAAGAATTTGATTACCATTTGCCAGAAGAGTTAATAGCTCAATTTCCATTAGAGGGAAGAAGCGACAGCAAACTATTAGTCCTTGATCCTGTTCTGATGGAAAAAAAAGACAAGCAATTTAATGACTTCTTATCTTACCTGAACCCTGAAGACCTTCTCATCTTTAACAATACCAAGGTAATTAATGCAAGAATTTATGGCAATAAACCAACTGGCGGTAAAGTCGAAATTCTTATTGAAAAAATTATCGATGATCATACTGTTTTGACTCACATTGGTACTTCAAAAAAAATCGACATTGGTCTAAAGATTCTCGTTGGAAAAGAAAATATCTTTGAAGTGTTAGAAAGAGTCGGTAAATTATTTATTCTTAAAGTTAGTCATAATATTGATGATGTCATAACCAATCACGGACATCTTCCCCTTCCTCCTTATATTACAAGAAGTGATAACGATCAAGATAATGACAGGTATCAGACGGTTTTTGCAAGCCAGATGGGTGCGATTGCAGCGCCAACTGCTGGATTACATTTTGATGATAAATTTTTTCCGCAACTGAGAAAAAAAAACATAAATCATGCATTTATAACGCTGCATGTAGGATCTGGAACATTTCAGCCGGTAAGGGAAAATATAATAGAAAACCACTCTATGCACAGTGAAGACTTCATTGTACCTTTGGAAGTATTCGACCAAATTAAAGAAACTAAAGCAAGGGGCGGAAGGGTTATTGCGATTGGTACCACAGCTTTACGAGCATTAGAATCTGCTTTCCAAAGCGGTGTACAAAATCCTAACTTTCAAAAAACAGATATCTTTATTTACCCTGGTTACAAATTTAAAGTCATTGACGCTCTATTCACAAACTTTCATTTACCCAAAAGTACTTTATTGATGTTAGTATCCGCTTTCGGTGGACATAAATTTATGATGGAAGCTTACCTCCATGCAATCAATAAAAAATATCGTTTTTTCAGCTATGGGGATGCAATGTTTATTGAACGAAATTTTAAACAGACTGACAAATAATTACTATTTAAACAAAGGGTACCATATGCGAGTTTTATCAATTTTATTTACTTTAATTTTTTCACTGAGTATCTATGCCGAGCCTCTTGAAAATGCACAACTCAAATTTAAAATCCCATTAGCAAAAGAATCAACCACACGCCCAATGACGGTTGCATACATCCCCGTAGAAAAAAAATATTACATTGGTGACGGAGGATTGGCACCTTTAGGTCTTGAACCCTTCTCCAAATCAGAAGTGCATGTATTTGATGAAGAGGGGGTATATATTAAATCGTTTAACCCTGGATTTGATAACAGGTCAATCTATTTCAATGACAATACAAAATCACTTGAAACCGTAACTTACAATGTATCCAGTGCCGCTGGATTTTATCCCAATACAGGAATTTTTAAAATCGAACTGGATGACAAAGGGCTACCGAATAATCGATCAACTACTATTTCTGGGTTTTCAGAAACTTTTGGAAGTGCGGGAACGATGCCAACCTACGATGCCAAAAATAATGTTTATTATGCCAAACAGGAAAAAAGTAACGTTGTTCGTGTGATTGATGCATCGTCCAATGAGATAAAAAGCGAAATCAAACTAGATATTTCAGCGGCCGGTGCGGAGCACCATGATATAACCGATCACTATGTCGCTTTTTCCGGTAAGAAAGATCATGAATTGGTTTTGCTGGACGTAGACCACAAAAAATTCCTAACGTTTGATCTTAAAGGAAATTTTAAAGGGGCATCAAACCTGCCAAAAGATCTTAAGGTAAGAGCAAAAAATCATTTCAATGGACTGGGCTACACAATCAATGGATATTTTTTCTTGTTTATTGATTCAGAAGGTGAGTTCGGGACCTACCATGCATACAATTTGTTTAAGTAGAGCTGGATTGCTAGTCCAGTTCTATCTTGGATTTAAGATGATCTTCAATATCCGTTAATTTTATTTTTTCTGGATTCTCCATAGTTCTGGATTTATATTCAACCTCGCCATCGGCTAGGCTCTTTTCACCAATCACTAATCGATGAGGAATACCCATCAGATCAGACTCAGCAAACATTATTCCTGGTCGCATATCTCTGTCATCCAACAACACATCGATACCAATTTTTTTAAGTGCCTCGTAAGTTTTTGTAGCCACACTCTTAACTGTTTCACTCTTGTTAATGCCAATAGGAATTATTACCAATTCAAATGGAGCGATTGAATCTGGAAGTATCATTCCATTATCATCATTGTTTTGTTCAACTGCGGCCGCAACTATTCTGGAAACGCCAATCCCATAACAACCCATTGTTAAAATTTCTGAAACACCATTTTCATTTAAGAAACTCGCTTGCAAGGCTGTCGTATATTTTCTTCCCAGCTGAAATATATGTCCAACCTCAATTCCTCTACAAAATTTTAATTGACCTTTTCCATCCGGACTAATATCACCTTCCTTAACATTACTGATATCAACATAACTTAAATCATCAGTAAAATTAAAATTTTTAAAATGATAATTTATTTCATTTGCACCGCAGACCATATCTTGCATTCTTAACAAAGAGTGATCATATAAGACCTCCATATCCTCTTTAAAATTTTTATCTGGACCAATAAATCCTGGGCACAATCCTCTTGATAAAACTTCTTCATCTTTAGCTGGAAACAATTGATCAGCATTTAGTTGTTTTTTAAGCTTCACCAAGTTAATTTCACGATCGCCCGAAACAAAGCAGAGATAAAATTTCTTATCCGCAATAAAAGCCACGGCTTTCAGAATCTTACTAGCCTCACAATGAAAAAATTGAACCAGGCTTTCAATGGAACTGACATTCTCGGTAAGTACTTTTTCCAATTTCGAGATATCACTTTTTCGATTATCAACAAAAGTTGTAGTTGCCATTTCAATATTAGCTGCATAATCAGATTCATCCGAATAAGCAATAAGATCCTCTCCCGAATCAGCCAAAACATGAAACTCATGAGAAGTTTCACCTCCAATTGCCCCCGTATCTGCTTTTACTGGCCTAAAATCTAATTTTATCCTACCGAAAATCTTGGTGTAAGCTTCATACATTTTTTTGTAGGTATCATCCAAAGATTGCGAATTTGCATGAAACGAATAAGAATCCTTCATCATAAATTCTCTGGCTCTCATCACCCCAAACCTCGGTCTAATTTCGTCACGAAACTTTGTTTGAATTTGATAAAAATTTATCGGTAGTTGCTTGTAACTTTTGATTTCTTTTCTAACGATATCGGTAATAACTTCCTCGTGTGTTGGCCCAAAACAAAATTCATTATCGTGCCTATCTTTAATCTTAAGCATTTGCGGTCCAAACTGTTCCCATCTATCAGATTCTTGCCAGAGATCAGCCGGCTGTATTGCTGGCATCAGAAGCTCTATAGCGTCAGCTTTAGCCATCTCATCTCGTATAATACTTTCGATCTTTTTTAACACTCTTAATCCAATAGGCATCCATGAGTAAAGTCCAGAACTTAATTTTTTTATGAAACCTGCTCTTATCATAAGTTGATGACTAATTAACTCTGCATCCTGAGGAGCTTCTTTGAGCGTTGATATAAAAAATTGGCTTGATTTCATAAATGTAAATTCTCTTTAATTTTTTCCCACAACTCTTTTTTTAATAAATAATCCTCATTCATTCTTGCAAGAGAGGGGAGTATCAAGAACGATGACTTGTTTAAATCATTTTGATCAGTCAACAAAATTTTAACAGATTCATCATGCGTTTCTGCAATTTGGTCCATTGTATTTTTTTTGTAACTGACATCCCCAAGTGTAGATAAAAAACTATTGATGCTAGTCATTAATTTTTTTTCTGCATCACTATCTTGCCCCAAATCAAAGCCAATCGCTAAGGTTTTATTTTTCATATTTAAAATAGTGAATAGAAATTCTTCTCTCTGATGAAGTTCTGTGAAGGTAACTTTTTTCTTTAAATTACTTTTTCCACCCTCGCGCTGGACCCATAAAGGAATTAAACTTAACTCTGCCAATAGATCCTCTTCGTTAAAAATGCTTGTCATAAGGTTAATCCCATAATTATCGCGTCCTCTCTACCCTTATCCCTTTGGTAATAGTTTGCCCTAATTCCCAACTCATTGAAGCCAAATTTATTATAAAGATTAATGGCTGCATCGTTCGATTCGCGAACCTCTAAAAAAATTTGATCCAAAAATTTATTTTTCGAAAAATTAATTAATTCTTGAATAAGTTTGGAGGCTAATAGCTTTCTTCTCATCTTCGGCAAAGTACCCAGATTGATTATTTCACATTCTTTTCCCATTATCTTGGATACAATAAATGCCGCGACTTTCCCGTCAGAAAGTGCAATCTTAAAAAAATCATCACACTTAAGTGAATCCAAGAAATTTTTTTTTGACCATAATGGATGAGGGTTGGAATGTTCAATATTTACTACATCATCAATGTATATTTCTGCGGAATCAATTATTTCCATTACTTAATCTTTCAGAAATTGTGAATGCTACTTTATTCCTGACGTATTTTGGCTGAATATCTTTTAGTGAAAACTCTAAAGGAAGCTTCTTCATAGCCAATTCTGCCAGAAATGAAGATACGTTGGTTTTTACTTGCATGATTTTATAATTAACATTGCTATACTTTTCTTTAAATTTTTCTTCATACAGATTAATCCCTGAACCAATAAATATTAAGTCATCCTGAATTGTTTCAAGAATGTCTGGAAGCTCACTTGGTGAGACAACAGTTGCTTCAAAAATTGATTGCAAGTTTGTCTGTTGATCTCGCTCAAATAATTCAATATACACCTGATTCATTCGAGCATCTAATGCTACCAAGGTGTACTTAGACATAGACATTGAGGCGATGACTTCTAAAGAACTTACTGGAATTATCGGGATCTTGTGTGGATAAGCAAGGCCATAAGCTACCCCTGCCGCAATTCTTATCCCGGTAAACGATCCAGGCCCTGATGAAAAAGCTATACCGTCCAACTCAGAAATTTTCAAATCCAGTTTTGTAAGTATTTTATTAATTTCTGCCAGTACGATTGTTGAGTGCGTAACCCCTGCCTCGAATTCTCTCATCTCAATACGTTCCCCAGAAGATAGGGAAATAGAAAATAGTGACGAAGAGGTATCTATTGCCAGCAAATTCATTTCATTGACTCGATAAACTTTAAAACTCCATTATAATCATCCATCAAATAATATGGTGGAAGAGAATTTAGAATATGCTTGCCATAAAATTTTTGTTTGATTCTTTTGTCACCAATTATAGCCACGCCCTTGTCCTTAAAGTCACGAATTAACCGTCCCAAACCCTGTTTGATCAATAGAGATGTCATGGGTATTTGCGTTTTCTTGAAGAAGTCTTTCTCTTCCATAAGGTTTATTCTTGCATCAATAACTGGATCGTCTGGAGACTTAAAGGGGAGTTTATCAATTATTAGCAATGAAAGGTCATCACCAATTAAATCCACCCCCTCCCAAAAAGCTAATGATCCTATCAATATCGATCGATTATTTTGCTTGAATTGATCTATGAGCATTTGGTTTGGCTGACTCCCCTGGCGAAGTATACTCAGATCATCAAAGTTACTTTTAATAATCTGATTCAATCTCACTTCAATCTCATCTATGGCCCTCAATGATGTTGTGAGTATTAATGTTCTTCCCCCATTTAGCTTAATTGCAGGATATACATAATCTGTAAGTGCCGAAGAATATTCTTGATCATTAGGGTTAGGTAAATTTTCAGGCAGGTGCAAAACAGCGTTGTTTCTATAATCAAATGGGCTATCGATAATTTTTGTTTTAATTTCTTTAAAGCCCGTCAACTCTCTAAAATATTCAAAATCCTGGTTCGTGGTAATTGTTGCTGATGAAAATATAAAATTGGAATTAATTTTTTTGGAATCGTCACCAAAAATTCCCTTGATATCTACTGGGGTCAAATGAATAGAGAAAGAGCTATTAAACCTTTCAAGCCAAATTGCATATTTTTTATTGGTTGGATTAATAATTTCAGCCAAAATGGAATTTAAACTTTTTAGCTCATTAAGTGAATTCTCAATGTCGCGATTGATCAACCCATTTGATGAAATAACCTCAGAGATCAATCCTAACAAATCTGTTAAATCAGATAACGATTGTTTGAAGTTTGTTTTATTTTTAATTTTGTATAAAGAAATTCTTTTGTTCTCATTCTTAATACTTTCATTCAGCTGAGATAATATTAAGTTGTAATGGTTAAAGTGGTTAGTAACTGGGTCAAGCTTTACAAATGACTTTTTAAGAAGCGCAATCAGCTCTTCTAAGATGCGGTTGGTTTTTAAGGTTGAAAAGGTTTTGCTGGAATATAGTGTTGCTAAGTCTAGCAGGTTGTGTGCTTCATCAAAAACAATAACATCCGATTCTGGAAGCAAGCTATTCGCTTCGTCATTTTCATTAAAAAAGTCAGAAAAAAATAAATGATGATTAACTATAACCACCTCAGCCTGATGAGCCCGTCTTCTTGCTTTGTTGACAAAACATTCTTTGCTGTACTTGCAGTCACTAAATAAGCAGTTGTCAGAATTTGAGGTTACTGCATGAATAATGTTTGAGGATAATTTAACGTCTTCCACCTCATTAAGATCACCCGCCTTATAGTCATTTAGAGTCGACTCGATGTGACTGAATGCTACTGCATCATTTTTTGAAAAAAACAAGTCTGAATTCTGATAGATCCGGTGGTGGCATAAATAATTCGATCTTCCTTTAAGGAGACTTACATTGAAGTTTATTCCAAGCGCTTTTTGTAAAACCGGAAAATCTTTTTGTAGCATTTGATCTTGTAAATTTTTAGTCGCTGTAGAAATTATTATTTTTTTATTTTGCCTCAATAGGGGAAGAAGGTAGCCAATAGTTTTTCCTATTCCGGTTCCTGCTTCAATAACGGCTGGTTGATTTGTATTCACTGCATCATCCACAAATGATGACATTTCAACCTGTCCTTGTCTTAATTGATAATTTTTTAAAACTTTTGACAATGGGCCGGTATTAGAATAAAAATGATTAAAAAAATCTAACTTATTTGACATTGTCTATGTGCCCTAAACTCCTATCAGGATCTATTAAGTCCCGGATCCTTTGTTTGACGATAGCCACATCGACAAAACCACCACTTTCTTTTCTTGAAAAAATAAGCTGGTTGTTACAGTAAATATCAAAAACACCCGAACCCGAAGGAACTAAGTTTATTGACTCAATGTCCGATTCAAAAGTATTAAATAATTCCTGAGAAAACCAAGTCGCTCTATTGAGCCACTTGCACTGAGGACAAAATTTTATTTCGATTGTTTTTTTTTGCATTGAGATAATTCTACGTTAAAGATGTGTTGTATCATTGTACATAATAAAAGTTGTTAATAATTTAAGGTATTTTATGAAAAACAGAATAAGAAGTTTAAGTTTGATTGGTTTCGGTGTTTTATTTGGTTTATTAGTTAGTCTCAATTTTTCAGTTTTTGCTGATAAAAATGCTGATCCAAAAAATTTACCCATTGAAGACTTAAGAATATTTGCTGAAGTATTTGGAAAAATTAAAGCAGACTATGTTGAGGATGTAGATGACAAAAAACTTCTTACTGAAGCATTAAACGGAATGCTTGGTGGTCTGGATCCACACTCAACATTCCTTGATCAAGATCACTTTAAAGAAATGCAACAAGGTACCGCTGGAGAATTCGGAGGTCTTGGTATCGAGGTTGGTATGGAAGATGGGTTTGTTAAAGTAATCTCTCCAATTGAAGATACACCAGCATTCAAAGCAGGGCTTAAAAGTGGTGATCTAATTATTAAGCTTGATGACAAGTCCGTTAAAGGAATGAGTTTAAATGATGCTGTGAAAATCATGAGAGGTAAGCCAGGTTCTTCTATTGATGTCCAGGTCTTGAGAAAAGAACAAGGCGCTGCCCCTTTTACAGTTAAAATTACTAGAGCACAAATTAAAAGCCAAAGTGTAAAATCAAAGTTAATTGAAGAAAATTATGGATACTTAAGAGTGACTCAGTTCCAAGAAAGAACCGGTGAGGATGTAGCAAAATCAATTAATAAACTATTTGAGGAAAATAAAAAACCACTTGATGGCTTAATTCTCGATTTACGGAATAATCCTGGGGGCCTTCTTAATGCAGCTGTAGCCGTATCTGCAGCGTTCATCCCTGAAGGTGAGCTAGTAGTATATACAGAAGGTCGAGCAAAAGATTCTAAAATGCATCTTACTGCTATCCCTGAAAATTTTGTGAGGGATCCAAAGAAAAATTACATAAAAAAACTACCGGCTGATATACAAAATACACCGCTAGTAGTCTTGGTTAATAATGGATCAGCCTCTGCTTCAGAAATTGTTGCTGGAGCATTACAAGATCATGAAAGAGCACTCATCGTGGGAACAAAAAGTTTCGGCAAGGGCTCTGTTCAAAGCATCTTGCCAATGAACAACGGCACTGCAATTAAATTAACTACTGCAAGGTACTTCACCCCAAAAGGCAGGTCAATTCAGGCAAAGGGAATTGACCCAGATATAATTGTTGAAGATGGGCTAAGCGGATTAATGTCAAGAGAAGCAGACTTAACTAACAGATTGAGTAACCCTGAAGAACAAAAAGTAACCCCTGAAAATTCTAAGGATGCTGAAGATAAAGATGCTGCCGCGAAACCTGCTGCCAAAACAGATGATGGTGCAGAAGCACTTAAAAATTTTAAACCGGTTGAGTTTGGTACGGCAGATGATAATCAATTTACTGAAGCCCTAAACATTCTTAAGGGTGTAGAGAAGTTTAAAAAAATTAATTAAAAACCTTATGATTGATAAATTAATTTCGGAGATTGATTTTGCTTTGAAATTACATTCTTGTCCTCCAAAGGGGAATCGAACAGATCCTTCAGAAAAAGTAAATTCTTCTGATGATTCCCTTCCAGAGGAAGAGAAGGAGAAAATCATAAGGTACATGCGTGTCAATCATACCGGAGAAATTTGTGCGCAAGCGTTGTATCGTGGACAACTGCTTTTTAATCAAGACCAAACTATTCACAAACAATTAAATCAAGCGGCGTCCGAAGAAATAGATCATCTTGTTTGGTGTCAAAAAAGAATTGACCAGCTCGGTGGCAAAACTAGCCATCTTAACCCCTTTTTCTATTTAGCCTCATTAGGTATGGGTATGATAGCCAGTAAGATTGACAGCCAATACAATCTTGGCTTCCTAGAAGAGACGGAAAAGCAGGTTTCTAGTCACCTTGAAACTCATATCAATAAAATTCCTCAGAAAGATAAAAAAACACATGCAATTTTAAAGCAAATGAAATATGATGAAGAAAAGCATCAAGAGACAGCAAAAAAACTTGGTGCAAGAAAATTACCGCAAGTCTTTAAAAAATTTATGAAATTTTCATCAAAGATTATGACTCGAACAACCTATTGGATTTAATTAATAATGCAAAGATTTAAAGAAATACTTGAAACACTTAATCCCGCAGATCACATCAAAGAAATTGAGCTCTACCAAGAGGGGGAATTGATAGGAAGCATTAAAAGCAAACCGGGCTCTATGGGTTCCATTAAAGTTTATTTCCACCTATTCGAAACTTTTGGTGAAATCAACGGTGAGGCAGCCATGGAGGGAATTGATTTATACGCCGAGCACACAGAGGATGCCCATAATAACCCTGGGAAACATCCTAATATTGATAGGCTTCTAGACGTAATCGATAATGAGACAACCCTTCAGGTTAAGATTATAAATAACTAACCCTCTATAATTTCAAAATCATGTGTGATATTGACTGACTGGCCAAGCATAATTGATGCTGAGCAGTATTTTGTCGCTGACAATTCAATTGCCCGACCAACTGTTTTTTGACTTAAGTTTTTTCCCGAAACTTTAAAATGGATATGAATGTCGGTAAATACTTTTGGAATATCCTCAGCTCTTTTTGCCGTGATTATTGCTTCGCAATCTAAAACATCTTGCCTTGACTTCTTTAGAATTGTCACCACATCAAAAGAGGTGCAACCCCCGACTCCAGAGAGCAGCAGTTCCATCGGTCGCATTCCTTTATTTTTGCCCCCTAATGACTCGGGGCCATCCATCATTACATTGTGGCCCGTTTCACTAGTTGCTAGAAAGCTAACGCCTCCATCCCACTTGACTTTTAAGTCCATTATTTAATTAAGACCGAGTAATTCAACATCAAACATCAGGTCACTGTTAGGCGGTATTACATCACCCGCACCCCTTGTCCCATAGCCCATAGCAGCAGGAATATGAATTGTTCTCTTGCCACCAATTTTCATCCCTTGAACGCCCTCATCCCAACCTTTAATAACTTGACCGATACCTAAAGAAAACTCAAGTGGGTCATTTCTATCAAGAGAGCTATCAAATTTCTTTCCTCTTTTATCTTTAGCTTGAGGATCATATAGCCATCCGGTGTAATGAACCTTAACTAGCAATCCCGCCTCTGCTTCCCGACCTTTGCCTTCGACAGTATCTATAATTACCAACTCTTTTAATGCGCCGTCTTGATTACTCACTTTTTCCTCTCCAACTAGTTCAATTGCAAAAACATTCCAAGTTAACAAAATTAAAAAATAAAAAATAAATCTCATAAAATATCCCATTTAATTTTTGTAGAAGTACTTTAACATATCTTTAAAAAAAGCGACTGAAGACTCATAATTTTCCTTATTTGTTACTAAAATAATTATGTATTCCTCATTCTTTTCAGATATTAAAAACCCAGCAAAAGCATACACATCTTTGAGGCTACCTGTCTTAATATGGGAGGAGCCTGAAAATAATTCATCCTTGAATATGGTCTTAAGGGTTCCATCAATACCAACAATAGGCATTGATGATTTAATTTCAGAGGAGTATTTTGATTTATGAATATAATCTAAGACATCTAAAAAAAATTGAGTAGTGGCATAACTCTCTCGTGAAAGTCCAGCTCCATTTTCTAAATAAAATGATTCAGCATTGATGTTTTTTTCTTGAAGCCATTGGCTATAAAAAAGGTTGGTATTAAACTCATTTGGCGATAACTGACTTCCCTCTCTCATTGCAATTAATGCAAGGTTTCTAGAAAATAAATTAAGGCTGTATTTATTCATCTCAAAAACTAATTGATTTAACGGCTCAGAGTGGTGCTCATAAATTAAATCTAATTGATCAAGATCTGATTCTTTCGTTTTTTTTTGGATAACCCCGCTTATATTGCCTCCCAGGCTGGACCAAACTTCTTGAAAAATTAATGCAAAATACTCTGACTGATTAATAAGGTTTAAGTATATGGATTTGTTTTGGCACTTTTCACTGAAGGAACCGGAGAGATTAATGTTCAATAGATTATTCTCAAAGCTGGCCCCATAAGTTAATTTAGATTTCCAGTCGCGACAACTCTCAGCAGTAACTTTAATATTATTAATTAATTTGATATTTTTAATAGCTGGGTTATGTTGAATTAGCAACTCTTTTTCCGTTAAGAAAAAATCAAGCCCGATTGCTCCTGCCTCAATAATCAATGGAGAAGGAAAAACATTATAAGCACGGTAAGCGTCCTGATCGATTAATTTGAATTGCTGATCGTCGAAATATGAGTAATCAAGCAATACATCCCCATCAATACTTGTAATGCCTTTTAATTGAAGAAATCTTAAAACCTGCTCAAGATCGTTGTATGAAAAAACCGGATTACCCTCTCCCTTGATAATTAAGTCACCCTCCAATACCCCTTCTTTAATTTCACCGTTTGTAAAAAATTTTGTCTTAAACTGAAATTCCGGACCAAGTAAATCAAATGCAATAATTGAGGTAAGAATTTTATTTACTGAGGCAAAATTAAATGATTGATCTGAATTTTTTTGCCACACTTCATCAGAATTTATTTTCTTTACAATTAAAGAATAATTTCCAGGGGTTAAAGATATTTTGCTAATTTTCTTTGGTAAGTTTTCATTACCAATTACTAATAGGCTAGTTAAAATCAACGTTAATAAAAAAATTATTTTACGCATTCAACTCCTAATTTTATAAAGACTTTTCTTATAGCTTTAACCAAAAATTTAATATCTTTAATTGTAGTACTTAATGGAGGCATAAAGTAGATCGTTTGACCTATGGGCCTGAGAAGAATTTTTTCATCTCTGGAAAATTGTTCAAATTGCTTGGCTGAAAATCTCTCAGGTAAATCAAATCGCCAAATCATTCCTATATTTTTATAATTATTAATTTCAAACTCATTAAGCTTACTGATAAAACTATCAAACTTAGTTATTTTTTTATCTAAAGCTTCCATTACTTGCTTATCTTCAAAAAAATCTAGCGTGGCTAATGCCGCTGAACAGGCCAAAGGATTTCCTGTAAAGCTATGTGAATGAAGAAAGGTCTTATCAATTTTTGCATCTAAGAATTCATTATAAATTTTCTTACAAACCAACGTTGCTGCGAGCGGAAGGTAGCCACCAGATAATCCTTTTGATAGGCATAAGATATCAGGGTTGATAGACGCATGTTCGCAAGCAAACATTTTCCCGGTTCTTCCAAACCCTACGGCTATCTCATCAGCAATCAAATGAATATTTAACTTCTTACAGAGCTGTCTCATTTTTTTTAAGTAAACCGGGTGATAACAGTTCATTCCTGAAGCACATTGTACGATTGGCTCAATTATCAGCCCAGCTATAGAGTTATGATTTTTTTCTAAGATAGCTCTTGCTTTTTCAAAGCTTTCCAAAGCATAAGCCTTTAATGCTTTTTCGTTGCTGTACTCTTTTGGAGAAGGGTTCGGTAAAAGAAAGTTCTTTAACAACAGTCCTTTATAATTATTAGAAAAAATATCAACATCGGTAACCGAAAGAGCTCCAATCGTTTCTCCATGATAACTATCGCTGAGCATCGCAAACTTGGTCTTCTTGTTAAAACCTTTATTTTTCCAATAATGGAAACTTATTTTTAGTGCAATTTCAACCGCACTGGAACCATCACTTGAATAAAAGCAGTGGTCTAAGTTTGTTAGTATTTTTAATTTTCTTGATAAATCAACCACTGGTTCATGGGTCATTCCAGAAAGCATCACATGCTCAATTTTATTTAATTGAGCAATAATCCTTTTTTTTATGAATGGATTATTATGTCCAAAAAGATTTACCCACCAAGAACTGATTGAATCAAAATATTTTTTTCCATCCTCGGCAATTAACCAACTTTTATCGCCAGACTTAATGGGTAAAAGATTTAACTCACTGTAATCCGCCATTCTTGAGCAAGGATGCCATACATGTTCAAGGCTTTCTTTTACAATCATTGAAAATTTTTTTTTCATTTCATTACGGAGCTGGATTCATAACAGATAAGTGTATATTTTCCACTTCAGCTAGAATTTCTGGGCCTAATGCTTTGGCGGTAACCGCGTTTAAATTTTGCTGCAATTGGTCCATATTTGTAGCCCCGATAATAGTTGAGGTTACAAACCACTGCTGGCTGACAAATTTAAGAGCTAGCTCTGTGAGACTCAAATTAAAATTTTCTGCCAATAAGGCGTATTTTTTTACAGCCTCGCTCACTCCGGGTTTGTTGAATCTTTGAGCATATCCAGGGAAGAGATTAACGCGCCCGTTAGCATTTGGATTTTTATTATATTTACCCGTCAAATATCCAAAGGCCAAAGGTGAGTAAGCTAAAAACCCAATTTTCTCTCGAAATAAAACTTCAGTCATACCAAATTCAACTGTCCGATTGAGTAAGCTGTAACTGTTCTGAAGTGCTGAAATCAAAGGTAATTTTTTTTCGCGCGCAATCCTTAAGAACTCCATCATCCCCCATGGAAATTCATTGGACAATGCTATTGCCCTTACTTTTCCAGAGTCAGTCAGTTTTTTTAATGTTTCCAACTGACTCTCTATTGAAACCCACGGAATCTGTTGATTATTTTTAACCTCATCATTTGGATCAAAGCGGTATTGCCCGAACATAGGAACATTTCTTTCTGGCCAATGCAGGTAAAGAAGATCAATATAATCCGTTTGCAATCTCTTCAATGATGCATGAAGAGCTGAAGTGATATTCTCTTGGTCTAATGATTTTGGCCCTCCTCGTATCCAGTCGAGATCTCTCCTTGGTCCAGCAACTTTTGTTGAAATAACTAATTGATCCCTATACTGATTTTTAAGCCATTCACCCACGATCGTCTCTGTTTTAGTATACGTATCAGGTTTTGGTGGGACAGGATAAAGCTCAGCAACATCAATAGAGTTAATTCCGCTACTCACAGCATAATCCAATTGTTGAAATGCTTCTGTTTGACTATTTTGGTCGCCAAATGTCATGGTCCCAAGCGTTATGGGTGAAATTTTTAGCTCAGAGTTTGGTAATTGACGATAATCTTTGTTTGAAAACATAAAAAACCTTATTTTTTTATTGTATTGCCCTTGAAATTTGAGGTAATCATCCCTATTATTAGCACTCTAAGTTATAGAGTGCTAAATTTTAAAACTTAATTTAACAATAAGAATACACTATTAGGAGAGCTTACAAATGAAAATTCGTCCTTTACATGATCGCGTTATTGTAAAACGCGTTGAAGAAGAACGTACAACTGCATCAGGAATCGTTATTCCAGAAAGTGCATCAGCAGAAAAACCAGATCAAGGAGTTATCGAAGCCGTTGGTAATGGAAAAATTTTAGAAGATGGCAACGTAAAAGCCCTTGATGTAAAAGTGGGCGATAAAGTACTTTTTGGTAAATATGCAGGCCAAACTGTAAAAGTGGATGGCGAAGAGCTTCTGGTAATGAGAGAAGATGACATCATGGCAATTATTGAATAATACAAATAATTAATACGGAGAAATAATAATGGCAGCAAAAGACGTAAGATTCGGCGATGATGTTCGCCAAAAGATGGTTAAAGGTGTAAATACACTAGCGAATGCAGTTAAAGTAACACTAGGCCCTAAAGGAAGAAATGTTGTACTGGAAAGATCTTTCGGTGCACCAACAATCACCAAAGATGGAGTTTCTGTTGCAAAAGAAATCGAGCTTATAGACAAATTCGAAAACATGGGCGCCCAAATGGTAAAAGAGGTTGCATCCAAAACATCAGACAATGCTGGTGATGGAACGACAACGGCTACTGTTTTAGCTCAAGCTATTGTTCGTGAGGGGATGAAAGCTGTTGCAGCTGGAATGAACCCAATGGATCTAAAAAGAGGAATCGACAAAGCTGTAGAAACTGGTGTGAACGAACTTCATAAACTCAGCAAACCTTGCAATACCAGTAAAGAAATTGCACAAGTTGGATCTATCTCAGCAAATTCAGATGAATCTGTTGGTCAGATTATTGCTGATGCAATGGATAAAGTTGGTAAAGAGGGTGTTATTACAGTAGAGGACGGATCAGGCTTAACAAATGAGCTTGATGTTGTTGAAGGAATGCAGTTTGATCGCGGTTATCTGTCTCCATACTTCATCAACAATAATGAAAGACAAATTGCTTTATTAGACGATCCATTTGTTCTGCTTCATGACAAAAAAATTGCTAACATTAAAGATCTTCTGCCAGCATTAGAGCAAGTAGCAAAAACAAGCAAACCGCTTTTAATTATTGCTGAAGAAATTGAAGGTGAAGCCTTGGCCACTTTAGTTGTTAACAATATTCGAGGAACCATTAAAACGGTTGCTGTTAAGGCTCCTGGTTTTGGTGACAGAAGAAAAGCAATGTTAGAAGATATTGCAATCCTTACCGGAGGCACAGTAATTTCTGATGAAGTAGGTCTTACTTTAGAAAATATTAAGCTTGAAGACTTAGGTCAAGCGAAACGTATTGAAGTTGGCAAAGAAAACACAATTATTATTGATGGTGCTGGTCAAGCAGACACCATTAAATCAAGAATTGAAACCATTAAAACACAGATTGCAGAATCAACAAGTGATTACGATAAAGAAAAACTTCAGGAGCGTGTAGCTAAACTTGCAGGTGGTGTTGCCGTAATTAAAGTTGGTGCAGCAACAGAAGTAGAAATGAAAGAGAAAAAAGCCAGAGTTGAAGATGCTCTTCACGCGACTAGAGCAGCAGTTGAAGAAGGTATTGTTCCTGGCGGTGGTGTTGCACTCCTTCGAGTTCAAGACTCAATTGCAAAAACAAAAGGTTTAAACGCTGAACAAGATGCGGGAATCCAAATTGTTGTTCGAGCGATTGAAGAACCTTTAAGACAAATCGTTTCAAATGCTGGAGAAGAAGCTTCTGTAGTTATTAATAACGTGAAGTCTGAGTCAGGCAACAACGGTTACAATGCTGCTAACGGAACATATGGTGACATGGTAAGCATGGGTGTTCTTGACCCAACAAAAGTAACCAGGTCAGCGCTTCAAAATGCAGCATCCGTTGCAGGTTTAATGCTAACGACTGATTGTATGATTGCCGAACTTCCAAAAGAAGATGCACCTGCGGCACCAGACATGGGTGGTATGGGTGGTATGGGTGGTATGGGTGGTATGCCAGGAATGATGTAATCATCATCAATGAAATGAAAAAGGCCTCTTATCAATAAGAGGCCTTTTTTTCTAGTGTTTTGTGGGAGGAACAAAACTTCTAGAATTACTTATACGATGCCTAAATGATAAAAAAGTTCTGTGAATTAATATTAAAATTTAAAAAATTAATGTAGCATCTTGATCCATGCAATTAAACTACTTAAATGATTTAAATGAAAAACAATTAGAGGCCGTTAAACTTCAAAATGAATCAGCTTTAATTCTCGCTGGTGCTGGAAGTGGTAAAACTAAAGTCCTAACGTCACGAATCAGCTGGTTAATTCATAATCAGATTATTTCTCCAAATGGCTTAATGGCTGTAACCTTTACTAATAAAGCTGCTAATGAAATGTTGAACAGAGTATCTTCGCAGCTGGGTATGAATCCAAGAGGCATGTGGATTGGAACTTTTCACGGATTATGTAACCGCTTTTTAAGAACACATTTTAAAGACGCCAATCTTCCTCAATCTTTTCAAATCCTTGATAGTAGTGACCAACTCTCGGCAATCAAAAGATTGTCAAAAACGCTGCAAATTGACTCGGATAAATACACACCAAAGGAGATTCAGTATCATATAAATGGTGCAAAAGAATCAGGAAAAAGGGCAAAAGATGTAAAAACATATGACCCACATTCACAAAAAATAAATGAAGTTTATTTAGAATATGAGAAGCAATGCCAAAGAGAAGGAGTTGCTGATTTTGGCGAGTTGCTGTTAAGGTCTTATGAGCTTTTAATCAATAATGCATCAATTAGGGAGCACTATCAAAATAGGTTCAAACATATCTTAGTAGACGAGTTCCAAGACACTAGTGAACTTCAATATCGCTGGCTTAAGTTACTTGCTGGTGAGAGCAATATAATTTTTGCAGTGGGAGATGATGACCAATCAATTTATGCATTTAGAGGGGCGAATGTTGGAAACATGCAATCCCTCCAGAAAGACTTTAAGATCCAGAATGTCATCAAACTTGAGCAGAACTATCGGTCAAAAAATAATATTCTTAATGCTGCCAATTCCATTATTAAAAATAACGAGAAAAGACTAGGAAAAGATTTGTGGACATCATCTGGTGATGGTGATCCTATAAGAGTTTTTAGAGCTCTCTCAGATACTGAAGAAGCAAAATATATTCTAGATGAAATCAAGATGCACCATAGAACTGGGGTTGCTTTTAAGGATATGGCTATACTCTATAGAAGTAATGCTCAGTCGAGGATTCTTGAGCATAATATGGTTTCAAACAATATCCCTTACCGAGTTTATGGTGGGTTAAGATTCTTCGAAAGAGCAGAGGTAAAGCATGCCCTAGCCTACCTTAGACTAGTAGCAAACAAAAGTGATGATAATGCTTTCTTAAGGGTAGTCAACTTCCCTACTCGTGGAGTTGGAAATCGATCTATTGAAGGGCTTCAAGATATTTCTAAAATGACCAGCTCATCTTTATGGGATTCTGCAATAAGAGAATACAAACCACCAACTAGTGAGAAAGGAGTTTCTTTTTTTGTTGATTTAATAAAAAAAATTGAAGATGAAATTCAGGGGGTTACATTAGCTGAAGCGATTGATGTTGTAATTAACTTTAGTGGATTAAAAAATCATTATCTAAACGATAAAGATGGCCAAGACCGAGTTTCCAACTTAGAAGAATTGGTTTCTGCGGCCATTACATTTTCAGAAAATTTTGATGAAAATGATCGTAACTTAGAGCTAATTGAATTTTTAAATTACACAACATTAGAAAGTGGAGAGCTTCAGGCTAAAGCAAACCAAGATGCCCTTCAGTTGATGACTATTCATTCAGCAAAAGGACTTGAGTTTGATGTGGTTTTTATTTCTGGTCTTGAGGAAGGTTTATGTCCTCATGAACAAAGTCTTATGGAGGCGGAGGGTCTAGAAGAAGAAAGGAGGCTTATGTATGTTGCAGTAACAAGAGCCAAAGAAAAACTTTATCTAACCTACTCCCAATCAAGATTAATGTATGGGCAAACTCAATATAACCTTTCTTCAAGATTTCTTGATGAGATACCAGAAAATCTAATAAAAAAAATAAATATTAGTGAAAAGAGTAATGCTTTTCTTAACGAACCTGCGAAAGTCAGAAAAAATGAACCATCGAAGAGTTTCCCCTATAAGATTGGTTCAACTGTTTTGCATAAGAAATTTGGTTACGGAGTCGTTCTAAGTTATGAAGGAAGTAGTAATGATCTAAGAATCCAGGTTGCATTCCAGTCCAGTGGTACAAAGTGGTTGGCATTAGAATTTGCCAAACTTGAGACACTATAATTTAAATATATCTCTATAACTTACGTACTGAAAGATAAACAGCAATGATACATAAATTGCCGTCATACTAAATATTAAAATAGTTGAAATCACGGAAAATGCAGACTGGGAAAACGATAAGAATCCTATAACTGTTTGGATAAAATAAATTGAAACACCAAACCCGAACAATAAAATTATCCAAGTAAAAAATAATGGTCCAATAAAAAGAATAATTCCAGCAAGACTTGATTTGATTGCTTTAAATACAGATTCTTTTCGGAAAACTGAAATCATTGGCGAAAACCAAGTAGCAGCAAACAGAGGGATCATAAGCAAAAACAACTTCATAAAAACGTTCTTGAAGGCGGAAATATTAATATTATTTTCTACAGAGTTCGCTTGCTCTACAAGCGACTGCATCTGCTTGGAAAGTAATGTAGAAACGATCAACGCGTATAAGAAAGTAATCAAACCTATCCTAATTAGCTGTGGAACACGCGCTCTTATCTTTGAGTTTATTGATAACCATCTAAACTCTTCAACTTTAACCTTAGCGTTAAAAAACATCACAATCTGCACAACAACAATTGGCCATAAAATAATTATCAGAGGCGAGAAAAACTGTAATAAAGGAATGGAAGGTAAAACCAAAAAGGTAAATAAATAAAAATAACCTATAAGTAAAGAATTATTTTTATTCATATTAAAAATTTTAAAAATCTCCCTAATCCATATTTTTGTTTGCGTCATTATGTTCAAAATTTTAATCCGCTTCTGTGTTTAATTATTTCTAAGAAAAATAAAGGGTCTTTTGGATTGCTCATTTCCGCTTCTTTCTGGAGAAACGAATCATGGTATCTTGATATTAAAAATCTCATAGCTGCTAAGATTAAGAAAAAATCTAGAGAGTTCAGTTCATTCGAATTTAATTGTCTTGTTTTATTATAAGCATCTAATAATATTTTTTTACGTTGTTCATTGATACCACCATCAAACTCGATGCACCAATCATTTATAACAATTGCTAAATCATAAATAAAATAATCATTACAAGCATAATAAAAATCAATAAATCCACCAACTTCATTACCATTAAACAAAACATTATCACGGAATAAATCTGCATGAATTATCCCCGAAGGTAATGACGGAAGGTCTGTGGATAAGTAATCAAATTGTTTAAGTATAAATTCTCGAGTTGAGCTATCCAGGTACTGGCTAAATGTGTGAAATGTTGCTTTCATCCACCCTAAATTTCTACCGTTTGGTTTATTCTCTTTAAAATCCAAAGAGAACATATGCATTTTGGCAAGATTTTCTGCCATTGAAGCCAGTTGGCTTTCGTTCGGATCTTCAACAACAATACCAGGTATTTTTGATAAAAATGCTGCAGGCTTATTTTTTAATATATGGATTATTTGGTTTTTTTGATCATGGATTGGATTGGGGCAAGAGAATCCCTTAAAGGACAAGTGCGCCATGAAATTGAAATAAAAACTTAACTCACCTGCTTGATGCTCTTCAAAAATTGTAAGTATATAGCGAAGTTTTTTTGATGTATCTATAAAAAAATTGCTATTGGTAATGCCCCCCGAAATACCCGTGAATTTTTCTAAAGTGCCGATATCAAAATTAGAAAGCAAAATTTCAATATCTTTTGTATCAAGGGAAGTATAGACCGCCATGAATTAATTTAAAAAGTTCCTATTACCCACATTGGCACTGCTACGGTACCATCCTCTTTCTTTACCCATTCAGCATTAGGGCCATCTTTAATCAAGTAATAAGGCGATGAATTCTTAGGAGTGACTTTAATCATGTACAAATTACCATTCATACGATACTCCTCAATAACTTCATCATTCTCTTCTTTAATAATAATTTCTGGCTCATCTACTGTCGAATCATAACTGTAATCAGTTGGCGGAGGGGTGATATCCGATTCAGAAGATTGGTCTGCAATAACCTTAGTAAAATTGGTAAGTAACAATAGAATTAATATTTTTTTTAGCATAATTTAATGAGCATTATCAGAAAATATTATTATAGATGAATATTTAAATTATTGCTTTCAAAAGATAAATCATTGTCGTTGTTTTCATAACATGAAAAAATATAATCAACAATTTCTTTTGGGTCATCCAAGACTTTAAAAATATTCAAGTCATCTTTATTGGCAAAATTTTCTGATATTATTGAATGATCAAGCCAACCTACCAAGCCTTCCCAAAAAAATTTTCCAACTAAAATCACCGGCACTTTCTTCGATTTGTTTGTTTGGATAAGGGTAATGACTTCAGACAATTCATCTAATGTTCCAAAGCCTCCAGGACATACAACATATGCAAATGCATACTTTACAAACATTACTTTACGCATGAAAAAATATTTAAAGTTGATGCTAATATCTTGAAATTTATTTGGGTTTTGTTCTTTTGGTAAAACAATATTCAACCCCACACTTTTAGATTTACCTCGGAATGCTCCTTTACTTGCTGCCTCCATAAGACCCGGACCGCCACCAGTAATAATATTAAAGCCAGACTCCGAAAGTAGAAATGCTATTTTTTCTGTTAATTTGTAATATTTGTCATCTGAACTTGATCTTGCACTTCCAAAAAAAGATATTGCAGGCGTTATTTTATCGAGTGCTTGAGCTGCACTCACATACTCAGAAATAATCTGAAAAGCATGCCAAGATTCGTTATCAAGCTGTGTGTGCATTAACAAATCATTCTCATTAATACTAGGATTTTTTTCTGTTTCAGCCATAATAAACTCTATGAGAAAAATTTTACTAATTGATGGATCATCATACCTATATAGAGCATATCATGCGCTTCCTGATTTAAGAAATCAAAACAATGAACCCTCTGGTGTAATTTACGGAGTATTAAACATGCTAAAAAAGACCATTTCGGATTCAGCATGTGATTACGTTGTATGTGTCTTCGATGCTAAAGGAAAAACTTTTAGGAATGATATTTACAATGAATACAAAGCTAATCGCCCAAAAATGCCTGATGATCTTGCTGTACAAATTGATCCATTAAAAGTCTCTATTGGTGCACTTGGGATTCCCATGATGTCAATTGAGGGAGTTGAGGCTGATGATGTTATTGGAACATTGTCCAATATGGCAAATGAGCAAGATATAGAAGTACTAATCTCAACAGGCGACAAAGATCTGGCTCAATTAGTTAATGAAAAAAGTACATTAATCAACACTATGACAAATGAGAAGTTGAATATTAATGGAGTTAAGGAGAAGTTTGGTGTACCCCCAGGAAAAATTGTGGACTACTTAACTATTATCGGAGATAAAGCGGACAATGTTCCAGGTGTGGAAAAAGTTGGTCCAAAAACAGCCTTGAAATGGATTAATGAATTCGGTGATCTGGATGGAATCATTAAAAATCATCTACAGATAAAAGGCGCTGTTGGCGAAAATCTTCAAAAGTCACTTGAATGGCTTCCTACGGGGAAAAAACTTATCACCATTAAAACAGATCTTGATATTAAATTTGACCTAAAAGAATTTTCCATCAAAGAAAAAAATCAAGAAATTTTGAAAAAAATTTATGAAAAATATAATTTTTCATCTTGGCTTAAGAAAGAATTTAATAATCATGATAATCCATCATATGAGGAAGAAGGCAGTCATAAAGTTTCTTTTGTAGATACTGCCAATTACAGCATTGTTAATCAAATAGAGCAATTACGCTTATGGATTGAAAAAATTAATAAATCAAAATATTTTGTAATTGATACTGAAACTGACTCTCTTAACCCGCTGGAAGCAAAGCTTGTTGGCATATCTATTGCTATTGATCCGGGTGAGGCATGTTATCTACCCCTTCAACACCAAGATCAATCCATGGAGCAATTAAAAATTGATGATGTTTTAAATATGCTTAAACCTATATTTGAAGATGAAGCAATAACCAAAATTGGGCAGAATCTTAAATATGATATGCACATACTCAAAAATTATGACTTAGATATCAAAGGACCAATTCAAGATACCATGCTTTTGAGCTACGTCTTAAATAGTAGCGAGGCTCATGGAATGGATAAATTATCGATGAAATATCTTGGTCATGAGTGTATAAGCTATGAATCAATCGTTGGAAAAGGAGTGAAGCAACTTACTTTTGACCAAATTGATATTGAAACTTCATTTAAGTACGCCGCGGAGGATGCTGACGTAACTTTACAATTATTTAATGTATTCATTGATAAGATTTCTAACAATAAAAAGCTAACATTTATCTACTATGAAGTTGAAATTCCATCACTTAGAACTTTATTTCAAATTGAAAGAAATGGTGTGTTAATTTCAGAAAACATACTTCAAAATCAAAGTCAGGAAATTGGTTTAAAAATTATTGATCTAGAAAAACAAGCCTATGAAATAGCTGGACAACCATTTAATTTGGCATCACCAAAACAGTTAAGAGAAATTTTGTTTGATAAATTACAAATAACGCCAACCAAGAAAACACCGACTGGGATTCCTTCCACTAGCGAGGAGGTGCTGGAGGAACTTTCTAACGACTACCCCTTGCCAAAAGTTGTTCTTGAGCATCGTGGTTTAAGTAAACTAAAAAATACCTATACAGATAAGTTACCAAAAATGGTGAATGCAAAATCTGGTAGGGTTCATACGAGCTACAATCAGGCTGTTGCCATAACTGGTAGACTTGCGAGCTCGGATCCTAATCTACAGAATATCCCAATCAAAACCTCGGAGGGGAGGAAAGTTAGGGAAGCATTTGTCGCTAAAAAAAACTCTCAAATTTTTTCATGCGATTATTCCCAGATAGAGTTAAGAATTATGGCGCATCTATCACAAGATAATGGACTGATTAACGCATTCAACCAAGGTGAAGATATTCACAGCGCAACAGCTGCAAAAATATTCCATAAAAATGTTTTAGAAGTATCATCTGAGGAAAGGCGATTTGCAAAAGTTATTAACTTTGGACTCATCTATGGAATGGGTATTTTCGGACTTTCGCAAGCATTAAATGTTGACAGAAATTCAGCTAAAAATTTTATTGAACAATATTTTAATGAATACCCAGGTGTTAAAAACTATATGGACATGGGAAAAATTAAGGCAAAAGATCAGGGTTTTGTTGAAACTATTTTTGGTCGCAAACTCTGGGTGCCAGAAATAAATAGCTCCAATGGTATTCGGAGAGCGGCAGCTGAAAGAGCGGCTATTAATGCTCCAATGCAAGGTACAGCCGCTGATTTAATTAAGCTTGCTATGAATCAAGTACAGATATGGCTTAATAAAGAAAAAATGAAATCCATCATAGTAATGCAGGTTCACGATGAACTTGTTTTAGAGGTACCAAATGAAGAAGCAAGCATAATAAAAGATGTGTTACCTAAAATAATGAGTGATGTGGCAAAACTGGATATTCCACTTATTGCAGAATTAGGTTCTGGAAGTAACTGGGAAGAGGCGCACTAAATGTCTGATAACCAAATCGATGTTTTAATAATAGGTGATGAAATTCTTTCAGGAAAAAGGGAAGATAAACATTTTAAAAAAATGTTGGAAATTGCAAAAAAATATAACTACCAAATTTCTTCTTCTACATACCTTACAGATTCACCTCAGTCTATTGAGTTATTTATTCAAAATAATTCTAATAAAATTTTATTTAGTTTCGGAGGTATAGGGGCTACTCCAGATGATCATACTCGACAAAGCACGGCAAAAGCCCTTAAAAAAGAATTGACACCTCACAAAGAAGCAATCTCTCTGATTGAGCAAAAGTTTGGAAAAGATGCTTACCCTAAAAGAGTGCTTATGGGTCATCTTCCAGAGGGTGCAAAACTATTACCCAATGAAATTAACCAAATACCTGGATTTTACTTGCATCATCTTTTTTTCATGCCCGGATTTCCTGAGATGGCATGGCCCATGATTGAATGGATCTTTAGAAATATTTTACCCGAGGTAAAAAATAACTTTGATGATCAATCTATCATTATTAAAGATATTGCTGAAAGCCTTCTAATTGATTTTATGAGAGAAATTGAAATAAAGTTCCCAAAAGTGAAAGTTTACAGCTTGCCTAAAATTTCTCCCTCAAAACAAGTGGAATTAGGCGTAAAGGGAGATCTATCACAAGTTTCAGAGTCAATCTTAGTAATAAAAAAATATGTTAAAGATATGGGTTATAGCTTTTAAATCTTAATAATTGCCTATAAAATAAGCATTCTTTTTAAGTTAAAAAATAACGCATGCAAATTGGTCCATATACACTGAAAAACAATATTGTCGTTGCACCAATGGCGGGTGTAACAGACCGCCCTTTTCGACAATTATGTAAGAAATATGGTGCTGGAATGGCTGTGAGTGAAATGGTTACCTCCAATTCTCTTCTTTACGGAAGCTCAAAGACAATCAGACGAGCTAATCACGATGGTGAAGTAAGTCCTATATCAGTTCAAATTGCTGGTGCAGATCCTAAAATGATGGCTGAAGCTGCTCAATACAATGCTGATAAGGGAGCGCAAATAATTGATATAAATATGGGCTGTCCTGCAAAAAAAATATGTAATGTGATGGCAGGATCCGCCCTTCTTCAGCATGAAGACCTAGTAAAAAAAATTTTAGAGTCTGTTGTAAACGCCTCACCTATCCCTGTTACGCTAAAAATAAGAACAGGATGGGATAAGCAGAATAAGAATGCAATCAAGATTGCTAAAATTGCTGAAAATTCAGGTATACAAGCGTTAGCTATTCACGGAAGAACACGAGCTTGCCATTATACTGGCGATGCTGAATACGATACCATTGCAGCAGTAAAAAATGAAATATCTATTCCTGTAATAGCTAATGGAGATATCACTACCCCTGAAAAAGCCTTGATGGTTTTAAAGACAACAAATGCAGATGCGGTGATGATTGGTCGAGCCGCTCAAGGTCGTCCATGGATATTTAGAGAGATTGATCATTTTATAAAAACTGGAACTCATTTGAAGCCTCCAACCATTGAGGAGGTAGAAAAAACAACAATTGAACATGTAATTGATTTATATGATTTTTATGGTGAAGAATCGGGACTTAAAGTAGCGCGTAAGCATATTTCTTGGTATACAAAAGGTTTCAAAAACTCTGCTATGTTTCGTGCAAAAATGAATCTTATTTCCAATAATAAAGATCAAATAAAGTTTATAGAAGACTTCTTCAGTGAGTTAAAAGAAGAAGCGCATTTTATTGAGTATGATACCAATATGGTTGCTATCTAGAATGGAACAAAACTTACCAGATAATATTGAAATACTGCTTGATAAATATATCAAAGATCTTGAGGGCGAAGAGCCAAAATCAATTTATAACTTAGTGATCCAGTCTGTCGAGAAACCATTATTAATTTATATAATGAATTATGCTCAGGGGAATCAATCAAGAGCAGCAAAAATTCTTGGTCTAAATAGAAATACTCTGCGAAAAAAACTTGAGCAACATAATTTAAATTTTTAAAAGACTCTTCAAAAATGAATAAAATAAAAACTGCATTAATTAGTGTTTCAGATAAAACTGGTTTAATTGAACTGGCTCAAAAATTAAACAAACTTGATATTAAAATTCTCTCCACAGGAGGAAGTGCCAAAGCTCTTCAAGATTCTAATATTCCTGTGACTGAAGTTTCAGAACATACAAAATTTCCAGAAATGCTTGATGGAAGAGTAAAAACTTTAAACCCTATTATTCATGGTGGTATCTTGGCAAAAAGAAATAATGATAAACACCTAAAAACAATCCAGAAAAATGGAATTGAATTAATTGATTTAGTCATTATCAATTTATATCCCTTTGTAAAGACCATAGAAAATCCCAATTCAACATTTGAGGATGCGATAGAGAATATAGATATTGGGGGTCCTGCGATGATAAGGTCCTCAGCAAAAAATCATGCAGATGTTGCGATTATCACTGAACCTAAAGATTATGACTTCATCATCAAAGAACTTGAAGATAACGATGGTAAATTATCATTAGATACAAAAAAACAGCTTGCCATAAAGGCATTCAAACATACCTCAGAGTATGATAATGCCATATACAATTATCTATCAAACAATAAAGAAGAAATATTCCCAAAATCATTACATCTAAAATTTGAGAAAGATATCGAAATGCGTTATGGAGAAAATCCACATCAGAAAGCTGCATTTTATAAACATAAAACAGACTATGAGGGCGCCCTTTCCAACTTTAATCAACTTCAAGGTAAGGAATTGTCATTCAATAATTTAAATGATGCTGAAACAGCATGGGAATGTGTTAAAAATTTAAATGAAAATTCATGCGTCATTGTCAAACATGCAAATCCTTGTGGTGTAGCTTCTGACAGAACAATAATGGAGTCATACCTCAAGGCATTTAAGACAGATCCAACATCAGCCTTTGGAGGCATTATTGCTTTTAATAATTTGGTTGATGAGCAAACTGCAATGGAAATTAATAATCAATTTGCAGAGTTAATCATTGCACCAGAATTCTCAAAAAAAGCATTGGAGGTTTTTTCAGCAAAAAGAAATCTTCGACTTCTGCAAATACCTAATGTAAAGGGTCATGATCCATTTGATATTAAAAAAATTGGTGGCGGTATTCTTCTTCAAACTCCAGATCATATCAATTTCGATATAAATGATTGTAAGATAGTATCTAATTTAAAACCTACACCTGACCAATTAACAGACATGAGCTTTGCTTGGCACGTAGCGAAGTATGTTAAATCGAACGCCATAATATTTTGTAAAGATAAAATGACCCTAGGAGTCGGAGCCGGTCAGATGAGTAGAGTTGATAGCACGCGAATTGCTGCTATCAAAGCTGAAAATGCGTCCCGAAACCTATCGTCTAGCGTCGTTGCTTCAGATGCCTTTTTTCCTTTTCGAGATGGCATTGATGTTCTTGCGCAATATGGTGCAAAGTGTGTAATCCAGCCTGGGGGAAGCATGCGTGACGATGAGGTAATACAGGCAGCAAATGAGCATAATCTCGTTATGCTTTTTACTAACATTAGGCACTTTAAACACTAAAATGATGAATGTACTAATTATTGGAAATGGTGGCAGAGAACATGCGATGGCATGGAAAATATCACAGAGCAATCAAGTCTCAAAAGTATACTTGGCTCCTGGGAATGGAGGAAGTGATTCTGAAGAAAAAATTTATAATATTGATATAAGTGATCATGACGAGCTTATCAATTTTGCAGTATCTAACAATGTATCCTTTACAGTTGTTGGTCCAGAAAAGCCACTCTCAGAGGGGATAGTTGATAAATTTGAGGAGAAAGGTTTAAGAATTTTTGGCCCATCAAAAAATGCCGCTCAACTTGAATCTTCAAAAAAGTATGCTAAAGAATTTATGATTAGCAACAACATACCTACGGCTTTTTATGAAACTTTTACTGAGGCAGATAAAGCTCATGCCTATGTAAACGAAAAAGGAAGTCCTATTGTTATTAAAGCAGATGGACTTGCTGCAGGAAAAGGGGTAATTGTAGCCCTTTCAGAAATAGAAGCTCATGAAGCAATAGATCACATGCTTGAAGACAATCAATTTGGTGACGCAGGTTCTAGAATTATTATTGAAGAGTTTTTGGAAGGAGAGGAAGCAAGCTTTATCGTGATGTGTGATGGCGAAAGTATTTTTCCAATGGCCTCAAGCCAGGATCATAAGAGATTATTAGATAATGATTTAGGACCAAATACAGGTGGAATGGGGGCATATTCTCCTGCTCCAATTGTAACTACTGAAATTCACGACAAAATTATGACTCAAGTTATTAATCCAACAATTGCTGGATTAAAAAAAGATGGAATCACTTTCAAAGGTTTTTTATACGCAGGGTTAATGATTAAACAAGGAGATATAAAAGTGCTTGAATTTAATTGCAGAATGGGTGACCCTGAAACTCAGCCAATTTTATTCAGAATGAAAAATGATTTTGCTCTTCTTTTGGACAGCGCTTGCAACGGAAAAATATCTGAACACAGTCCCGAGTGGGAAGATGATTTTGCGTTATCAGTAGTGTTGGCGGCCAAAAACTATCCTGGGGAACCAGAAAAGAATAAGGAAATAGTAGGCTCTGATTTTAAAAGCTCAACTCAGTACGTATTCCATGCTGGGACAAAAAAAATAAACGGGAAAATTGTTACCAATGGAGGAAGAGTATTAGGATTAACTGGTCGAGGCAAAACGCTTCAGTCAGCTTTTGAGCAAGCCTATAATCTAACTTCTATTGTAACCTTTGAAGGCGCTCATTACAGAAAAGACATAGGTCAAAAGGCAAAAAAATTAACTTAACGTACCCAAGAATCAAAAGGCTATTAATCGTTGGAAAAATTCTAATACACCCAACAGAGTCATGTTTTGGATTTGGATGTCATCCAAAACATGTTGAAGCTCTTAAAAAAATCTACAAAATAAAACGTCGGTCACGAAATAAAGCCTTTCTACTCATTTCAGATAATGCTAAAAAATTTAGATCATTTATTGAAGAGAGTTATTTTGATAAAGAGTTAGACATCTTTAATCAATGGCCAAAACATACTTCATACCTATTGAAAAGAAAAAATAAAGATAATCATTATTTGACACCGAAAATGCTTAAAATTGGTTGCCGCATTCCTGATCATGCTCATCTAAACAAATATCTCAAAAATTTTAATTTTCCGATAACTTCAACCAGCGCCAATTACTCTGGACAAAAAAGCTTGAAGCGCTTTAGAGACTGTTGTCGTATATTTTCAAATAAATCTTGTATCATATTAAAGAATAAGATTGGCTCTTATAAAAAACCATCACGAATTATAGATTTTGATTCAAAAAAAATTATTAGGAATTAATTTGATTGATAAAGAAAAAGTTGCCAGCAAATTTCAATCGTTACAAATGACGATAATTGATACTATCGAAATGATTGAGAATAAAAATTTCCTTCATGACACATGGCAAAGACCAGAGGGAGGTGGGGGAACGACTTGCATGCTCGAGGAGGGTAAAATTTTTGAAAGAGCTGGGGTTGGTTACTCGCATGTGAAAGGTACGCAACTTCCTAAATCTGCTTCTGATGCGCACCCAGATATTGAAAATCGAAGTTGGGAGGCAATGGGTGTCTCTTTAGTCTTTCATCCCAATAATCCATTTATTCCAACCGTACATATGAATGTTAGATTTTTTGTCGCCAGTAAAAATGATGCTGAAGATATTTGGTGGTTTGGTGGTGGTATGGATCTGACTCCATATTATCCATATCAAGAGGATGTGGTCCACTTCCACCAAACATTAAAAAATGGGTTAGATAAATTTGACCGAAATTTATATCCAAAATATAAACATGATTGTGACGAATATTTTTATCTGAAACATCGAGATGAGCCAAGAGGTGTTGGTGGAATTTTTTTTGATGATCTAAATCATTTTGGTTTTGAAAAAACCTCAAAACTTGTTTTTAGTATTGGTGATCTTTTTTTAAACGCCTACATGCCAATTGTACAAAAAAGAAAAAACGAAGAGTTTAATGAAGCTGAAAGAAAATTTCAATTATACCGAAGAGGACGTTATGTAGAATTTAACCTTCTTCAGGATCGTGGGACCCTTTTCGGAATTCAATCTAAAGGTCGTACAGAGTCTATATTAATGTCTATGCCTCCAATGGTGAATTGGACTTATGAATGGACTCCAAAAAAAGGTTCTCGAGAAGAGGATCTCTATAAAAATTATTTAGTTAAAAAGGATTGGGTGTGATAAATAATTTTATAAAAAATATCACAAGGAAAAAATCTCAAGAGTTGATCAGAAAAAGTAGACTTAATCGATGTCTAACCGCGTTTGACCTAACCCTTCTTGGAATAGGATGTATTATTGGAACTGGTATTTTTGTCCTTACTGGAATTGCAGCAGCGAATTTAGCTGGGCCTGCGGTAATTTTATCTTTTGTTATATCAGGCATTGCCTGTACTTTTGCCGCTTTATCTTATGCAGAATTATCTTCATCAATCGGTGGAAGTGGCAGTGCATATGGTTATGCTTATGTGACGTTTGGTGAGCTAGTGGCCTGGATTATTGGATGGATTCTTATTTTGGAATATGGAATGTCAATCGCTGCAGTTGCTAATGGATGGTCGGGATATTTTAATAATGCATTACATTCAATAGGCATTTCTATTCCAAGCTTTCTCACTAAAAGTATATCAAATGGTGGGCTAATTAATCTTCCAGCTTCGTTAATCATTCTTGCAATAATGGGTTTGCTTATTTTTGGGGTCAAAGAAACCGTAAAATTTAATACCATTATGGTCCTCATTAAACTAATCGCAATTTTTACTTTCATAGCTGTAGCAATTTTTAACGTTGATATAACAAATTGGAATCCATTTTTTCCTTACGGCTGGTTTAGTAAGAATCCAGACGGCAGTACTATAGGAGTTTTAGCAGGAGCATCTATTGTCTTTTTTGCTTATGTTGGTTTTGATGCAGTATCGACTGCCGGCGATGAAGCAATCAATCCTCAAAAAGACCTACCTAAAGGAATTATCTACTCATTAATATTTTGCACAATTATTTATATCATTGTCGCAGGCCTTCTAACAGGGGTCGTTAATTATTCAGAACTTAATACATCTTCACCTGTAGCGTATGCTTTACTTAAGATTGGATTTAAGGGTGCTTCTGCTCTGGTAGCAACTGGAGTTATTTCAGGATTGACAACAGTAATATTGGTTCTATTTTACGCGCTTACTCGAATCCTTTATGCCATCAGTCAAGACAAATTAATCCCAGAGTCATTGTCAGTAGTCAGTCCGAAGACCAAAACTCCCGTTAAAATTATTTTTATCACAGGGATAATTATTTCACTAGTAGCTGGATTTATTCCATTAGGCAAATTAGCTGAAATTGTTAATATTGGAACACTAGCGGCATTTATTTTTGTATGTTTTGGAGTTTTAAAAGTTCGAAAAGTAGAGAAAGAGGTACACAAAAATTCTTATCAAAACAAATGGCACCCCTTAATACCAGTCATGGGAATTATTACTTGTGGCTCATTAATTTTTTTCCTACCAACTGACACATGGCTTAGATTTATGATTTGGAATTTGATTGGGCTAGTTGTTTATTTTGCTTATGGATACCGAAAAAGCTTATTGAATCGTTAATATCCAGTTAACGATTTCTTGGACGTCTTGTTTTTTTAATTTTGGATGCGGTGGCATCGGAATATTTCCCCAGTTACCAGTTCCACCGTTAATGATCTTATTTACTAGTTTTTTATTAGCAGATTTGTCAGACTTATATTTTTTTGCTACATCGATATATGAAGGCCCGAGAACTTTGGTTTTTACTGAGTGACATGCTAAACAACCACTTTCTTGAGCTAATTGCTTTCCTGTCTCTGCTTGAAGGGAGATACAAGATATTAATAACAGGGTAAAGATTAAATTTTTCATTCAAACGTTAGTCCTTTTATCGGTTGAGTAGTTCATATTATTCTTGTCAACTCCAATCAATACTCTTGAACAGAGAACTCCGTGCTGATTGTATGAGTCTTGCCTGGGTATATAACAACATTATTCTCGAGCGCATTAACGGTTTCAACACAAATCATTCTCCTCCACTCGTCTTCCTTGCCCATATCTGACATTTTCTTAGCCTTGACCTCACCTGGTGACCAGATAACTGTGGAATTACTATTAGATTTTTTAACAGTAATTACTCTATTAAATTTTGAATCTTCGATATAACAGTCATTGCTATTGTTTAAATAAACTTTATCAATCTCACCAGATACCAAAATCTCATCTTGCTCAATCCCTTTTTTAAAATTTTCAACCTTATCGGTAAATAAAGCATTTTCAAGACCTCTGATTTTTATATTGTCTAGATCTGAGATATAGAAGTAGGTATGGAATCCTTCTGAGATAATAAATGGAAATTGAGAATGATTTGAAGTGATCAGGCTCACGGTAAGTGATTCACCAATAATAATTACGACTTCTAAAGTAAATTCGTATGAAAGTTGTTTTTTTACTTCGTTAGTTGGAGTCATTTTTAAATGCAACCTGGTTGAACCATTTTTTAGATCTTCTGAACTAAGAAGCTCCCATGGAATAACTCTTGCAAAACCATGCATACAATAACTATTATCAGTCGGATGCTGGCCAAACCAAGGCCAAATTATAGGCACTCCTCCTCGAATAGATCTGCCCTTTTCAAACCGAGCATTTGAAGAAAGCCACAAAACATCTTCTGTTGTATGCTTTGGTCGCCACCATGAAACATGAGCTCCTTGAAGAGAAATATCTGCCTCTGCCAGACCATTGTCAATTTTAAGGTAATGCTGACCACCTCTTTCTTCTAACTTTAAATATTTTGAGGTCATTATTTTATCTGCTCAATATCTCTTACTGCGCCTTTTGCAGCGCTAGTTGTCATTAAGGCGTATGCTTTTAATGCTTGAGATATTTTTCTTTCTCTGGGTGCTGGTTTCCAGGCATTCTCGCCTTTTGCATTCATAGCATCTCTTCGAAGACTTAACTCGTCATCAGATAAATTAACATTAATGGTGCGATTCGGGATGTTGATTTCAATCATGTCACCTTCACGGACTAATCCGATATTTCCACCCTCAGCTGCTTCTGGTGAGGCATGCCCTATACTCAGACCTGAAGTACCTCCCGAGAACCTACCATCCGTAAGAAGCGCACATTTTTTTCCAAGTCCTTTGGATTTAAGGTAAGAAGTCGGATAAAGCATCTCCTGCATCCCAGGTCCGCCCTTTGGGCCCTCATAAGTAATTAGAACGATATCACCTTCTTTAATTTGATCATCTAAAATTGCTTTAATGGACGCTTCTTGAGATTCGAATAACCTTACGCGCCCTTTAAAAATTAACACCTCCTCATCTACCCCCGCTGTTTTTACTATACATCCTTCTTGTGCAATATTTCCATACAAAACAGCCAAGCCACCATCAGCACTGTAAGCATTTTTGATATTTCTGATACATCCTAATTCACGATCAGAATCTAAAGAAGGCCACATACGACTCTGGGAAAATGCTTCTGTTGTCCGAACACCACCCGGAGCAGCCATAAAGAATTTCCTAACCTCCTCCGAAGAGGTAGAAATGATATCGTAGTTTTCTATTGCCTCACCCATTGTTGGCGAATGAACGGTTGGAACACTTTTATTAATGAGACCGCCCCGATTTAGCTCTGCAAGTATTCCAAAAACTCCACCCGCTCTATGCACATCTTCCATATGATATTTTTGTGTTGCAGGTGAAACCTTTGCTACACATGGGGTATTTCTTGAAATTCTATCAATGTCGCTCATTGTGAAATCAACTTCAGCCTCTTTTGCTGCAGCAAGCAAATGGAGTACTGTATTTGTAGAACCTCCCATTGCCACATCTAGTTTCATTGCATTTTCAAAAGACTCTTTTGATGCTATAGCTCTTGGTAAAACACTATGATTTTCTTTTTCATAAAAATCTTTAGCTATGCTAACAATTTTTCTACCAGCTTCTAAAAATAAGGTTTCTCTAAATTTATGTGTAGCAAGAGTTGAGCCGTTTCCAGGTAAACTTAGCCCTAGAGCTTCTGTAAGGCAATTCATTGAATTAGCTGTAAACATTCCCGAACATGACCCACATGTAGGGCAAGATGATTTTTCTAGATCCTCTAATTGATTTTCTGAAATTGCTTTATCCCCAGAAGCAACCATTGGAGTTACCAAATCAACCTTAATTTCCTGGTCTCCCCAGCGGACCTTACCGGCCTCCATTGGTCCACCAGATACAAATATTGTAGGGATATTAATCCTCATAGCAGCCATTAGCATCCCAGGGGTAATTTTGTCGCAATTTGAAATACAAACTAAAGCGTCAGCACAGTGCGCATTAACCATATACTCTACAGAATCTGCAATAAGATCTCGACTTGGAAGACTATAAAGCATCCCATCATGGCCCATTGCAATACCATCATCAACAGCTATTGTATTAAATTCCTTTGCCACTCCTCCACTTTTTTCAATTTCTCGAGCAACAAGCTGACCAAGATCTTTTAAGTGAACATGTCCTGGCACAAATTGTGTAAAGGAGTTTGCTATCGCAATGATTGGTTTCTGGAAATCATCATCTTTCATTCCAGTTGCTCGCCATAATGCTCGAGCACCAGCCTGATTTCTTCCATGAGTTGTTGTATGTGATCTATACTTTGGCATAAGCTTCCTTTAAAAAAACATTATAATACTTAAACTATGATGACTCATCCAGAAATTAACCCTATCGCAATCAATCTTGGATTAATCCAAATTCACTGGTACGGATTAATGTATTTTTTTGCATTTATTCTGTTCTATTACCTTGGTAAATATCGAATTAAAACGAATCCTTGGTACAGACTAAATGTAAAAATACTCGACGATTTATTTTCTTATGGGGCCCTTGGTGTAATCATTGGCGGCCGACTTGGATATGCTTTATTTTACCAGCCCATACATTATTTTACACACCCTTTGGAAATTTTTGCAATATGGAATGGCGGTATGTCATTTCATGGCGGCCTTGTTGGTGTTTTGTCGTCTGTATGGTTAGTTGCAAGGAAGTATCATAAAGAATGGTTCTGCTTAACAGACTTTATAGCACCATTAGTTCCTATTGGCCTTGGTTTTGGAAGAATCGGAAATTTTATCAATCAAGAGCTTTGGGGTAAGCCAACTGAAGTACCTTGGGGAGTTATTTTCCCCAAAGTTGATCTTTTGACAAGACATCCTTCACAGCTTTACGAGTTTTTCCTTGAGGGAGTTTTATTATTTTTGGTTTTGTGGATTTACTCTGGAACTCAGAGAGCTAGAAAAAAAATTTCTGGATTATTTTTAATTGGATACAGTCTCTCAAGGATCATAGTTGAATGTTTCCGTGAACCTGATCATCATCTAGGTTATCTTTTTGAATCTTTGACTATGGGGCAACTGCTATCATTGCCCATGCTACTATTTGGAATCTATCTTTTTCTTAGCAACAACGATTAATTTTGTTCCATTTTTGGTTTAGCCGTTTCATATAAAATTCTTTTGAAGACATTATTTCTTCTTTATTTATTTTAGAGTTACTTGAAAGATATTTTTGATATTCATTCTCACCAGAAATTTCTTTAAGAAAAAACCATAAAGATTTAAATATTCTTTTCAAAAACCTCTCCTTTAAAAACAGTCTTAATTACATCAAGCGCAACAATCCATAAGACTAAAACTAAAATTGACGTTATCACAGAATTTACATATAAATTAAATGAAATTTGTTGCAGAACTTGAATATCATCAACATACTTAAGGCTAGTAATTTTATTTTCAATATTTTGTGCAGAAGCAAGGAAACCAACTCTTATATCGTTACTAAATATTTTTTCAACAGCTGCTGTGGTTGTAATAATCAATAACCATATCAAAGGAATTCCTGAAATTAAACCATACCATCTATTTCTGTATTTGATTAACATTGCCGTAACGACAGAAAGTGCAATTGCTGCAAGCATTTGATTTGCAATTCCAAATAATGGCCACAAGATATTCACCCCTCCGTTAGGATCAATCACACCAATGTATAAAAAATATCCCCAGCAAAAAACCACTATAAAACTGGTCAAAATATTTGATGAAATAGACGCATGATTTCCAAGCGGTTTGTAGTAATTACCCAAAATATCCTGAAGCATAAATCTACCAACCCTTGTTCCAGCATCCAGTGTTGTAAGAATAAATACGGCCTCAAACATAATGGCAAAGTGGTACCACATAGCAAGAAGGTGTTCACCAAAAGCTTTAGCAAAAATGGTAGCCATTCCAACCGCCAGAGATGGGGCTCCGCCGGTTCTGGCAAACAGAGTTGTCTCTCCCACGCTAGCTGCAAGCTTATCCATTTGATCCAATGTTACTGAGAAACCCCAACTATTAATTGTTTGAATAGCATCTGATGCTGAGGCTCCAACAATACCAGGAGGACTATTGATTGCAAAGAAAACTCCAGGTTCAAGGACGCAGGCAGCTACAATCGCCATGATGGCGACGAAGCTTTCCAGCAACATTCCTCCGTAACCTATCATAGGTATATATTTTTCATTATCAATAAGCTTTGGGGTTGTTCCTGAAGATATCAGAGCATGAAATCCTGAGATTGATCCACACGCAATTGTTATAAATACGAAAGGAAAAAGGCTGCCACCAAAAATTGGACCCGTTCCATCTATAAATTGCGTTATTGCTGGCATCTGAATTTCTGGTTGAATAATAACAATAGAAACGGCTAGGAAAAAAATCGTGCCAAGTTTTACAAAAGTAGATAAATAATCTCTTGGGGCTAATAGCAACCAAACAGGCAACACAGCCGCCAAGAATCCATAAACAATCACTGCAAAGGCTAACGTCAAACCATCATGATCAAATAACTTCCTAATTGTTTCTGATTTATCTATTTCTCCTCCGAAATAGACCGCAAGCAATAATAAGATAATTCCTATTGCTGTTGCCTCAAGCACTCTTCCTGGCCTTAAATTTCTCATGTAAATTCCGATAACCATAGCAATTGGAATAGTTGCCACAACAGTTGAGGTGGCCCAAGGACTATGCTTCATAGCATTTACAACAACTAGTCCAAGAACCGCAATAAGAATAATCATAATCACAAATGTACCTAATTGTGTCGCTATTCCTGCCATTTTTCCAAGCTCATCTTTTGCCATCTGGCCAAGACTTTTACCATTCTTACGAACTGAAAAAAACAGGACTGACATGTCTTGCACAGCGCCGCCTAGAACGGCTCCTACCAGAATCCAAATAGTTCCGGGAAGATACCCAAACTGAGCAGCTAGGGTTGGGCCAACAAGTGGTCCTGGGCCTGCAATTGCAGCAAAATGGTGTCCAAAGACTATCCATTTATTCGTTGGAATATAATCCTTCCCATCATTAAATTTTCTGGATGGTACCGCTCGATTTTCATTAAGTATTAGCGCTTTGGTAGCAATCCAAGCAGCATAAAAACGATAAGCAATTAAATAAATACATACTGCTGCTAAAATAAACCAAATAGCATTTATGGACTCATTTCTAGACAATGCAATCAATGAGAAAGCAAACGTTCCTAGCAAGGTTATAAGTATCCAAACTAAACTTTTCATTTTAGTAACTAATTGTTATTTCTTTATTATTATCGTCGACAATTACATATGCCTCATTGTTGTAAATTTTAATACCAACATACATAACCACTAATGCATCTAATATATCATCATCATTAACAACCGTCTTTTTAAATTGATTACGAATCTTTTCATAATTAAATTGTTTATAAATTTCATTTAACAAAAATAGTCTCAACTTTTTTCCCTGAGCTGTTTTCTTACTCTCCAAGATTACCTTTTTTTTATTTAAAGCCATAAAAGCTAACTCCGGATGAGACTCATAAATTTTTATTTTTGGATTTTGATCTTTAAACTCTCTAACTTGTTTTATTTTATTAAAAAGATTGAAGCTTTGTTTGCTTATTTTTTTTCCAGTTAAGTTAAAGTTAATTAAGCTAGCTTCATGATATTGGGCTGCATTCAATGCATCTTCGACGGGTGCATTGAATATTGTAGATGATCTCTTTCCCAGCAATCTTCTGGCTTTACCATCAACAGTTCTTTCTTGGTTTAATAACATTACTGGCATGTCGATTGCAATATGGGATATATCTTCTTTCAAATTGAGAATTTCCGAAAGATTTTTAATAATATTAAATTCTATACTTCCACTTCTATTTATGTGGGATGCAATCCAGCCATAAGGACAGCTATCAAGACCGATTATTGTAGTCATTTGTTATATAATATTTGTATATGAAATCTAAAATTATACTTGGAGTTTGTGGAGGTGTGGCTGCATATAAATCAGCTGAATTAGCTCGTCTGTTAGTAAAGGGTAATTATGATGTCAAAGTTATCATGACCGACTCTGCTAAAAAATTTATAACGCCTTTAACCTTCCAGGCAATTACTGGTAATCCTGTTTTAAGTAGCCTATGGGAAAGTGAAAATAATAATGCTATGGATCATATCAGTCTCTCAAGAGATGCAGACATGATTCTTGTTGCCCCGGCAACAGCAAATTTTATTGCTAAGCTTAACCAAGGATTATGTGAAGACTTATTAACCTCCGTTTGTGCAGCAAGAAGTTGTGACCTGGTTGTATGCCCAGCAATGAATACATATATGTTTAATAATCCTCCAAATTTGAGAAATATTAAACAATTACAGGATGATGGGGTAATTTTTATCGGTCCTGATTACGGGATTCAGGCATGTGGCGAGGAAGGAAAGGGTCGCTTAACAGAACCACTCGAGATTCTCAAAAATGTTGAAAAACTCTTAACGATTCCAAAACTGGACGGGATAAAGATTTTAATTTCAGCGGGTGCAACAATTGAAAAAATTGATGATGCTCGGGCTATTACTAATCTTAGTTCTGGAAAAATGGGAATATCAATTGCAAATCAGGCATGGAAGATGGGTGCTTCAGTTACACTAGTTAAAGGCATTACAAATGAAGAGATCAACCCCAAAATCAATACTATAGAAGCAAAAAATCATAGCGAGATGGAAAGAGTCATTCTTAACAATGCAGGTAATAATGATATTTTTATAAGTGTTGCGGCAGTTTCTGACTACACATTAAAAGAAAAAATTAACGGGAAAATAAAGAAAAATTCAGAAAGTCTGATATTAGAGCTTAAAAAAACAAATGACATCTTAAAAAATACAAAAGAAAAGTTTCCTAATTTATTTTGTGTAGGTTTTGCTGCAGAAAGTGAAAATCTTATCTCATTTGCAAAGCAAAAATTGATTGAGAAAAAATTAGATATGGTGATAGCAAATGAGATTAAACAAACAATGGGTAGCGAAAGTGCTGAAATTGTTATTTTAATGAATCATCAAGAAAAAATTATTCATCAAATGCCAAAAAATGAAATAGCAGTAAATATACTAGATGAAATTCATGAAAGCTTTCAAAAATGAAGATTGATGTTAAAGTTTTGAATCCAAAAATGGCTGACAATTTACCAGAATATGGCTCACCCGGTTCTGCTGGGATGGATATAAGGGCTTGCCTTGAGGATGAAATAGTTATTAATCCTGGAGATACAAATCTAATCCCAACCGGATTAGCTATTTATATTAATGATCCTAATTATGCTGCATATATTCTCCCAAGGTCAGGCTTAGGACATAAGCATGGAATCGTTTTGGGAAATCTTGTTGGGCTGATTGATTCTGATTATCAAGGAGAATTAATGGTTTCTTGCTGGAATCGCTCCACTGTCTCCTACACAATCAAGCCAATGGATCGTATCGCTCAACTAGTTATAGCCCCAGTTATACAAGCTAAACTTAATATTGTTGATTCTTTTGATGACTCAGAAAGAGGATCCGGTGGCTTTGGAAGTACTGGTAAAAACTAATTAACACTTGTCTAAACCCCCTATTTTATGGTTTAATAGTCGTTTTTCGCAATTTAAGAGAATATTATGGCAAAAGAATGTCAAGTTACAGGTAAAAAGCCCGTTAGCGGCAATAATGTTTCCCATGCAAACAACAGAACTAAGCGTAGATTTATGCCTAATTTGCAAAATAAACGTTTTTGGGTTGAGAGTGAAAATAGATGGATTTCATTAAAGATCACTAATGCAGCACTACGTACAATTGATAAATTAGGTATTGATGCTGTTATTGCTCAAATGAAAGCTGAAGGTAAAAAGATATGAGAGAGAAAATCAAATTAGAGTCAACTGCTGGTACCGGACATTTTTATACAACAACAAAAAATAAAAAAACAATGCCGGACAAAATGGAAATTAAAAAATTTGATCCTAAAGCAAGAAAACACGTTGTTTACAAAGAAAACAAAATTAAGTAACTCTATTTATTTATAATTTCAACAGTTCTATGTGGGTAAGGTATTTCGATACCTTGCTCTTGAAAATCATTCCAAATTCTTCTATTTATATCTGATTTAAGTGACAATGACCCTTCTTCAGGATCCAGAATATAAAACGCCAAACTAAGGTCAATACCATTATCGCCAAAACCAATTAAATAAGTTACTGGCTCAGGGTCATCAATAACCCTTTTTTCTGAATTGGCTGCGTTCAGCATAATTTTAAATGCCTTATCAACTGAAGATGTATAGCTAATCTGAATATCAATCGAAACTCTTGCTTTCCTATCCGAAAGGGAATGATTTATTATATTTTGAGACATTAATTTTTCATTTGGAATAATTACTTCCACACCGTCCAATTTTTTTAATACCGTATAGCGAGATCTAATTAGTGTCACCATTCCGTAATGTCCATCAATTGTAAGAACATCACCTATGCGAATAGACTTATCCATTAATATAATAAAGCCAGTTATATAATTACTAGCTATATTTTGCATTCCAAAAGCCAATCCGACTCCAAAAGCTCCGCCTAACACACTAAGGAAGGTTAGATTAATCCCAAATGACGACAGAGAAACCACAATGGCAATAAAATAAAGGAAGATTCTAAATACTTTACCGATCATAACTTTAGCGTTGGCATCTAACTGCTTAGACTTCATGAGTTTATTTTCAATAAATTTACTAATAGTCATGGCAATGAGTATTGCTAAAAAGATAGCCACAAGTGCTTGCGTTAGAGTCAACAACGATAATGTTTGAGACCCTATTTTGAATGTAATATCATCAAGAGTTGCTAAAAAATCAGGCAGGATTCCTGTAATTTGTAATGCTATCAAAATCCAAATTGAGAATGAGATAATCTTTTCTAATGCGCGTAATATTGAATTTGGTTTAGACAGAAATCTAATAAAATATACTGCAATCCTCACAAAAATCATTGCTGCTAATAACTTTTGAGCCAGTACCAACAGCCCTTTTACAAAAAAGATAGATAAGATACTTTGTGCGAGACCAATAAGTATTATTGCACCGAGCGGAAATAAAATTCGAATTATTCCATCTACCAATATTTTTGATTTAACTTTTGTTTTATCTAAGATAATCTGCTGAAGTTTGCTAGCAAAAAAATAATATGATGCAGAGATAGAAACAATAACCACAGCCAGCTCTATAAGAACATATTGGTTTAGGTAAGCCGAGGTATTTAGAACATCAAAATTCATATCTTTATTATACTAGCACTAGGGTCGCAAGACCTAAAAAAATAAAGAAACCGCCACTATCTGTCATCGCAGTGATAAGAACACTAGATCCTACAGCAGGATCTCTACCAAACTTACTCATCGCCAATGGGATCATTACACCCATAATTGCTGCTAGAATTAAATTCAATGTCATAGCTGTTGTCATAACGATGGATAAGCCTGTGTTTCCATAAAGATAAAATGCAATAACGCCTAAAACACTTCCCCATAACAACCCATTTAAAACAGCAACACCAATTTCTTTAAATAATAATTTTCTTAGGTGGTTTAAAGAGACTTGACCTAACGCAATTGCCCTCACAATCATGGTAGTTGTTTGATTGCCTGAGTTTCCACCTACCCCAGCAACAATAGGCATTAGTGCAGCTAAGGCCACAATTTTTTCAATGGATCCTTCAAATGCGCCAATTACCCTTGATGCAATTAATGCGGTAATAAGGTTTATAGCTAACCAAGCCCACCTATTTTGAACAGACTTCCATATCGATGAAAAGATGTCCTCGTCTTCTCTCAATCCAACCATTGATAACTGATTACTATCACTTTCTTCACGAATGTAGTCCATTACAGCATCCACAGTAATTCTTCCTACCAACTGATCCTCATCATTTACCACTGGTGCTGTAACCAGATCATACCTTTCAAAAGCTTTCGCAGCCTCAGCAGCCTCATCGTCAGCTTTAAACAAAACCGCATCTTTTGACATTACTTCTTTTACTATCAAATCTGGTTCATTAACAACTATCCTTTTAAGTGGCAAAACTCCTAAAATTTTTTGTGATCTACTAACCACAAATAATTTATCAGTCAGTTCTGGAAGTTTTTTAATTTTTCTTAAATATCGAAGTGCTACCTCCAAGGATATGTCGTCTCTTATAGTTACTATATCGAAATCCATTAATGCGCCAACCTGGTCTTCCGGATAAGACAGTGCAGACTCAAGTCTTTTTCGATTATTTGCATCAAGACTTTCTAATAAGTCTTGTAAAACATTTTCTGGTAAATCTGCAGCAATATCTGCAATTTCATCAGTATCTAATTGTTCTGCAGCAGCCAGCAGCTCGGTGTTGTCCATATCAGCTATTAGGGTCTGCCTAACACTGTCTGAAACTTCAATTAAAATTTCACCATCCCGATCCGCCCTTACTAGATCCCATACAATTAAGCGATCATTAAGCGGGAGAGACTCAAGTATAAAAGCTACATCTGCTGGATGAAGTGAATTAAGTAACTTACCTAATGCTGATAGGTTTTGTTTTTGGACTAAATTCTTAATTAGTTTTTGTTTAGGCATTTCTTGTTTATCAACAAGATCTTCAACAATCTTATTTTTTCCCAGAAGTTCATTGACGTCCTGGAGTAAGCTACTCAAATTTTCTTTATTTTTAGGATCCATAATATTCAAATTGTTTTTTAATATTATGATTTAAATAAGTGAATTATCAAAACTTTATACGAAAAAAAAGCCGGATTAACCGGCTTTGTTTTTATAGATTAATTATTTCTCAGCTGCCGGTTTTGCTGCTTTTTTCTCAGCTGCCGGTTTTGCTGCTTTTTTCTCAGCTGCCGGTTTTGCTGCTTTTTTCTCAGCTGCCGGTTTTGCTGCTTTTTTCTCAGCTGCCGGTTTTGTTTCAACTTCTTTGATTTCAACTGGGTCAGGTCTGTCTACTAATTCAACAAAAGCCATCGGTGCGTTATCGCCTTTTCTAAAACCACATTTAAGGATTCTTAAATAACCACCGCTTCTTGTTTTATATCTCGGACCAAGCTCATTAAATAGTTTTGCAACAACTTCATCGTTTCTTAACTCAGCAAAAGCTTTTCTTTGATTATGCACAGAAGTGTTTTTTGCTAATGTGATTAATGGCTCAGCATACTTTCTTAACTCTTTTGCCTTTGGCAAAGTTGTTCTGATAACTTCATTTTCTAAAAGTGAAGCTGCCATATTTTTAAACATTGCTTTTCTATGACTACTTGTTCTATTGAGTTTTCTGTGACTATTACCGTGTCTCATATCTTTTCCAAAAAATTAATTAATTTGATTCAACACCTTGTGGTGGCCAGTTTTCTACTTTCATCCCAAGGGATAAACCTTTTGCTGCTAGAATATCTTTAATCTCATTTAGAGATTTTCTTCCTAAATTTGGCGCCTTTAACAGATCATTTTCATGTCTCTGGATTAAATCACCAATATAGTAAATATTTTCTGCTTTTAAGCAGTTGGCTGATCTAACTGTTAGTTCTAAATCATCAACTGGTCTTAATAAAACTGGATCAATTTGGGGCGCCTGTTGCACCTCAACCTCTGTTAATTCGCTTTCAAGATTTGCAAACACAGATAATTGTCCCATTAAAATTCGAGCCGCATCTCTGATCGCTTGTTCTGCGTCTACAACACCGTTGGTTTCAACATCAACAACTAGTTTGTCTAAGTCAGTTCTTTGTTCTACTCGAGCGCTCTCAACCACATAACTTACCTTAAGAATTGGGCTAAATGATGCATCAATCATAAGGTGTCCAATTGCATTATCTTGATCTTTATTTGCTCTTTGAGGCACCGGCTGATATCCTCTTCCCATTTCAATTTTAGCTTCAATATTTAATTTACCGCCTTTGTTTACATGTGCAATAACTAAATCTTGATTCACTATTTCAACGTTATGCGGTAACTCAAAATCAGCAGCGGTGACTTCACCTTCAGAATCTTTTTTTAATGATATTGTTGCCTCAGTTCCATCATGTATTTTTAGTGCGACTTTTTTTAAATTAAGAAGTATGTCAACAACATCTTCTTGAACACCATCGATGGTTGAATACTCATGAACAACTCCATCAATTTTAACTTCTGTTATTGCAAATCCGGGAATAGAAGAAAGAAGAACTCGTCTTAAAGCATTACCTAAAGTAAAACCAAAACCGCGCTCCATTGGCTCTAAAACAACTTTAGCTCTGTTTGGATTAACTAAATCAACATCAACAATTCTTGGCTTTAAATATTCCGTAGGGCTATTTTGCATAAAAATCCTTTAAAATTTTTTAATTTAAATTATTATTTTGAGTAAAGCTCAACAATTAACGATTCATTAATTGTCGCAGGTAAGTCATCACGCTGAGGCTTGTTCTTAAATGTACCTGTTAATTTTTTGATATCAACCTCAACCCACTCTGGGAAACCTCTCTCTTCAGCAGCTTCGGATGCAGCCTTAACTCTCAACTGGTTTTTGGATGCTTCAGAAACAGCAACTTGATCACCTGGCTTCACTTGATATGAGGGTATGTTTACTCTATTTCCATTAACGGTAATTGAGTTGTGTCTTACAAGCTGTCTAGACTCAGATCTTGAAACACCGATTCCCATTCTATAAACAACATTATCTAAACGGGATTCAAGAAGTTGTAATAAGTTTTCACCAGTAACGCCTCTAAGTCGATCAGCTTCAGCATAATATGATCTGAACTGTTTTTCTAAGATTCCGTATATTCTTCTTAATTTTTGCTTCTCTCTTAATTGAACGCCGTAATCAGATAGTCTTCCACCTCTTCTTTGTCCATGCTGACCAGGTGCATAACTTCTTTTTTCAATTCCACACTTATCCGTAAAGCATTTTTCACCTTTAAGGAATAACTTTTCGCCTTCACGACGACACTGCTTACATTTTGGGTCTAGATTTCTTGCCAACTTTAATCTCCTTAAATTCTTCTTTTCTTAGGTGGTCTGCAGCCATTATGTGGGACTGGTGTAACATCCTGGATAGCAGTTATTTTTAAACCAATTGAGTTTAATGCACGAACTGATGACTCTCGTCCCGGTCCAGGGCCCTTAATTCGTACCTCGACATTCTTAACGCCATATTCCTGAGCGGCCTTTCCAGCTGTTTCAGCTGCAACCTGCGCTGCAAAAGGTGTACTTTTTCTTGATCCCTTAAAGCCAGCACCACCTGATGTCGCCCATGACAAAGCATTACCTTGCCTATCAGTAATAGTAATGATTGTATTATTAAATGATGCATGGACATGAGCTATGCCTTCTGCAACATTCTTTTTAATTTTTTTCTTCACTCTAGCGTTAGTTTTTGCCATATATTTTAGCCTTTAAGTTATTTCTTAATTGCACGAATTGGACCTTTTCTTGTCCGTGCGTTAGTTTTAGTTCTTTGACCTCTTACAGGTAACCCTCTTTTATGTCTTGTGCCTCTATAGCAATTTAGATCCATAAGACGCTTGATATTCATGGTAACTTCTCTTCTTAAGTCACCTTCTATTTGATATTTTGCAATCTCATTTCTTAATTTCTCAACATCAGCATCATCGAGATCTTTAATTTTTGTTGATAAATTTACACCAACTGATTTGCAAATAGCTTGCGCCGTTGTTCTTCCGATACCATAGATAGCTGTTAAAGCTATTTCGGTATGTTTATTGTCTGGGACGTTAACCCCTGCTATACGAGCCATAATTTCTCCAAAATATTAGGCAATTTACTAAAAAGAAAGCCGTAAATTATATCAATCTTTAACAATTTATACAATTGTTAACCTTGTCTTTGTTTATGTCGTGGATCTTTACAAATAACTCGTACAACACGCCTTCTACGAATGACTTTGCAGTGCCTACATAATGCTTTTACTGATGCTCTAACTCTCATAATTTTTCCTTAAATCTACTTTTTTATTTTACTTTTCTCTGAAAGTAATTCTGCCTTTAGTTAAATCATAAGGCGTCATCTCTACTGTTACCTTATCTCCAGGTAAAATTCGAATATAATTCATCCTCATTTTCCCAGAAATAAAACCTAGTACTTCATGTCCATTTTCTAACTTGACCTTAAATGTTGCGTTAGGAAGATTTTCCAAAATCTCACCTTGCATTTCTATAATATCTTCTTTAGCCATCTATCGAATCATTCCTTGTTGACCTTTAAAATTCGCCTTTTTTAACAAACTATCGTATTGGTATGACATCATCTGAGACTGGACCTGTGTCATAAAATCCATCGCAACAACTACGATAATTAACAATGACGTACCACCAAAATAAAATGGCGTATTAAATTTTAAAATTAAAAATTCAGGAAATAGGCAAACCAATGTTATATAAATGGCTCCTACTAATGTTAATCGACCCATTATCGTATCGATAAATTTAGCAGTTTGTTCTCCTGGTCTAATTCCCGGGACAAATGCACCAGCTCTTTTTAAATTTTCAGCTGTTTCTTTAGGGTTAAACTGCAACGCTGTATAAAAATAACAAAAGAAAACAATTGCTACTGCAAATAAAAATATATATATAGGCTGTCCTGGAGAAAGGAGTGCTGAAACATCTTTAAGCCAATAAAAATTCTCACTAGTTCCGAACCATCCTGCAATCGTTGCAGGAAACAATATTACACTTGATGCAAAAATTGCTGGAATTACCCCTGCTTGATTGATCTTCAAAGGTAAATGTGAAGACTGTCCACCATATAATTTATTACCAACTTGTCTTTTTGCGTAATTAATTGTGATTCTTCTTTGGGCTCTCTCGATGAAAACAACAACAGCTGTAACCAGAATAACTGCCGCTATTAAAAAGAAAACCAATGGAATTGAATAAGCGCCAGTTCTTGTTAGCTCTAATGTGTTTCCAAGCGCACTTGGAAGTCCTGCAACAATCCCAGCAAAAATAATCATTGAAATTCCATTGCCAATACCTCTAGAAGTTATTTGTGTTCCGAGCCATACTAAAAACATTGTACCTGTTACTAATGTGAGCATTGCAGTAATTCTAAATAAAAAACCAGGATCTAGTACTAGCCCTGGCTGTGCTTCTAAAGCGACAGATATACCTAATGATTGAAAAGCAGCTAAAACTAAAGTACCTTGAATTGTATACATAGCTATTTTTTCTTGGCCACTTTTTCCTTCTTTTTTTAGGTCTTTCAAAGTTGGAGACATAGCCTGCAGAAGATTCATGATAATTGATGCAGAAATATAAGGCATTATTCCGAGAGCAAATACAGTAAATCTACTTAATGCACCGCCAGAAAACATGTTGAACATACCCAAAATTCCACCACTTTGACTATCAAATAGCTTCTTTAATTCTAGTGGATCAATTCCAGGCACAGGAATATGAGCCCCCAGTCTAAAAACTACCAAAGCGCCTAACAGAAAAAGAATACGATTCTTTAATTCTGTCATTCCACCAAGATTTAAGGGATTTTGTGCCATAGTTTAATGCTTACTCTTCGACGCTGCCACCAGCAGCTTCGATTGCGGCTTTTGCACCCTTAGTAACAGCAAGGCCTGAAATAGTATATTTTTTATCAATAGCCCCAGACAAGAATATTTTCACACTAAGAGCTAACTCGGAAATAAGATTTTCCTTCTTTAAAGTCAGTAAATCGATTTTTCCTTCAGGTAATTTATTTAACTCAGAAGTTCTAATCTGATCTTTGTAGTCTTTTGTAAGCGACTTAAATCCACGCTTAGGAAGCCTTCTTTGAATTGGCATCTGCCCACCTTCAAAGCCAACTTTATGGAATCCACCGGCTCTAGATTTTTGACCTTTATGCCCTCTGCCTCCGGTTTTACCGAATCCAGATCCAATTCCTCTTCCAACGCGACGTGCCGACGGGTTAGATCCTTCAGTAGGTTTTAGTGTATTTAATTTCATCTTAATTCTCTACTCGTAATAAATAGTTAACAGAATTGATCATCCCTCTCACTTCAGGGGTATCAACTAACTCAACAGTATGGTTAATTTTTCTTAAACCCAAACCTTTTACAGTGGCGGTATGTTTTTTACCTGTGCCAATCGTACTTTTGATTTGCGTTACTTTAATTTTTTTATCAGCAGCCATACCTTATCCTTTAATCTCTTCGACAGTTTTCCCACGTTTAGCAGCAATTTCTGCAGGTGAGTTCATATTTGCTAAACCATTTAGGGTTGCTCTAACAATGTTATATGGATTCGATGATCCAAAGCTTTTTGCTGTGACGTTATGCATTCCCATAACTTCAAAAATCGCTCTCATGGCACCTCCTGCAATAATTCCTGTACCCTCAGTTGCAGGCTGAATTAAAACTTTTGCAGCACCATGTTTACCAATCACTGCATGTTGTAATGTGCCAGTCTTAGTTAAATTAATTTTTAACATTCCACGCTTAGCTTCTTCCATAGCTTTTTGAACTGCCAATGGAACTTCGCGAGCTTTACCCTTACCCATACCGATTGATCCATCTCCGTCACCTACAACTGTTAGTGCGGCAAAACTCATAATACGTCCACCTTTAACCACTTTTGTAACACGGTTAACGGTGATCATTTTTTCTTTTAGACCGTCTGTTTGTTGTAATCCTTGATCTTGAGCCATAATAATTTCCTAATTTTAGAATTTAAGTCCATGTTCTCTAGCAGCGTCGGCCAGAGCTTTGATTCTTCCATGATAACGATAGCCTGAGCGATCAAATGCCACATCTTCCACGCCAGCCTTTTTAGCTTTTTCTGCAATTCTCTTTCCTACTTCAGCTGCAGCAGCAGTATCACTAGTTTTTTTTAACTTTTTGCGCATTTCTGCTTCAACTGTAGAGGCTGTTGCCAAAACCTTATTAGTTGCTCCATCGATAACTTGAGCATATATATTCAGATTTGAACGATATACAGTTAATCTATTTCGGCCTAATTCAGCTATCTTAGCTCTTGTTTTTCTGGATCTTCTTATTCTTGACTGTTCTTTATTTACCATAATTTAATCCTTATTGTTTCTTAGCCTCTTTCATAACTACTTGTTCATCAGCATAACGAACACCCTTGCCTTTATATGGCTCTGGTGGTCTATACCCTCTAATTTCAGCAGCAACTTGTCCTACTGATTGTTTATTAAAACCTTTGATTATAAGTTCTGTTGGAGTTGCAGCTTGGGCTGACACGCCATCTGGAAGCTCATGAACTACAGGATGTGAGAAACCCAAATCTAAATTAACTTTATTTCCTTGAACTTGAGCTTTATAGCCAACTCCAACTAAAGTTAATTTCTTTTCAAATCCGGCAGAAACTCCGGTAACCATATTGTTAACTAAAGCTCTGAGCGTTCCCGACATTGATTTAGCAAATTTTGTCTCGCTATTTGCTTTAAATGTCAAAACATTGTCGTCTTTGTTAATCTGAACATCGCCAGTCAAATGTTGGTTAAGCTCTCCTAGTGGACCTTTAACTTGAACATTATTTTGTGAAATAATAACTTCAACTTTTTCTGGAATGTTTACAGGTGAATTAGCTATTCTAGACATTATTCTTATCCTTAAGCAACATAACAAAGGATCTCGCCGCCAATTCCAGCTGCCCTTGCTTTAATATCAGTCATCACGCCTTTTGAGGTAGTTACTATTGCAACACCCAAACCATTCATAACTTTAGGAAGGTTTTCGGCACCCTTGTAAATTCTTAAACCAGGTTTACTTATTCTTACAATTTTTTCAATTACTGGTCTTCCTGCATAATACTTAAGCTCAACAGTTAAAGTAGGTTTACCGCTGTTTTCATTAAGGTTGTATCCTTCAATATAACCCTCATCTTTAAGCACTTCAGCGATTGATTTCTTTAATTTTGAAGCTGGCATGGAAACATGAATCTTGTTGGTCATCTGACCATTTCTGATTCTAGTTAACATATCTGCTATTGGATCTTGCATGCTCATATTTTTTCTCCTACCAACTAGCCTTGATAACACCCGGTACTTCACCAGCCATCATCAAATCTCTTAATTTTCCTCGTGCGAGACCAAATTTTCTATATGTTCCGCGAGGTCTACCTGTTAATGCACAACGATTTCTTAACCTAACAGGGCTTGAATTTCTTGGAAGTGAAGCTAATTTTGCTCTTGCTTCTACTTTTTGCTCATTAGTTGACTCTGAGCTTTTTAAAATTTCATTTAACTCAGCTCTTTTAGTCTTAAATTTATCAACAATTTTACGTCTTTTGATTTCACGTTCTGTCATACATTTTTTAGCCATACTTGTGTTACCCTCTAAATGGAAAACTAAAAGCTGATAATAACCCTTTGGCCTCATCATCAGTTCTAGCTGAAGTTGTAATTGTAATGTTCATGCCTCTTAGAGCATCAATCTTATCGTATTCAATTTCTGGAAAAATAATTTGCTCCTTGATACCCATATTGTAGTTACCACGGCCATCAAATGATTTGGCAGAAATACCTCTAAAGTCTCTGATACGAGGGATTGCTATAGAAATAAGACGGTCAAGAAATGCATACATATTATTTTTACGAAGTGTTACCTTGCAACCAACCGGATAATCATCTCTAATTTTAAAACCAGCAATAGATTTTTTTGCTTTTGTGATTAGCGGTTTTTGACCGGCGATCTTTTCTAGATCACTTACAGCATTTTCCATTACTTTTTTATCTGCAACAGCCTCGCCAACACCCATATTTAGGGTAATCTTTTCTATTCTAGGAACTTCCATTACAGATTTATACTGAAATTGTTCCATTAACTGTTTAACTACTGTTTCTTCATAAAATTGTTTTAATCGGGCCATAATTATTCCTTAAACATCAATCGCTTCTTCATTGGACTTGTAAACGCGAATTTTTTTTCCGTCCTTCAAAATCTTAAAAGAAACTTTATCTGCTTTGCTTGTTTTGTTATTAAAGATTGCGATATTAGAAATATCTAAAGGTCTTTCTTGGCTAACAATACCGCCTTGAATACCTAAATTAGGATTAGGTGATACGTGTTTTTTAACCATATTTAAACCTTCAACTAATACTTTACCGTTAGCAAGAACCTGAGAAACAATTCCATCTTTTCCTTTATCTTTTCCAGTATTAATTAGTACTTTGTCACCTTTTCGGATTTTATTCATTCTATTCTCCTAAATAACTTCTGGGGCTAAAGAAACAATTTTCATAAATTTTTCTGTTCTTAATTCACGAGTAACAGGGCCAAAGATCCTTGTGCCAATTGGCTCAAGCTTATTGTTTAATAAAACGGCAGCATTGCCATCAAATTTAATTAAAGACCCATCTGGTCTTCTTACGCCCTTAGCAGTTCTTACAACAACAGCGTCATAAACCTCACCTTTTTTTACTCGGCCGCGTGGCATAGCTTCTTTAACGCTAACCTTGATAATGTCACCAACGCTCGCATAACGACGCTTTGAACCGCCAAGAACCTTAATGCACTGAACTGAACGTGCACCAGTATTATCGGCAACCTCTAATTTTGATTGCATTTGTATCATGAAATATTCTCCAACTTAATCCGCTATTCCAACCCAGTTTAACTAACTGTTATTACGGTCAGTATTGGGGTGCTAGCATGCACCACTTTAAAAAAGACGCAAATTTTATAATAAATAACCCAAAAAAACAAGTTATTAGTTAATCTGCGGCGCCTTTGAAATTACTTTTGTTACAACCCATGTCTTAGTTTTCGACAAAGGTTTTGATTCAGAAATTTCTACTAAATCACCTTCTCCAATTTCATTTTTTTCATCATGAGCATGGAATTTGTTTGACAATTTAATTACTTTACCTACAACAGGATGTTTAACTGTCCTTTCAACAAGAACTGTTACGGTTTTATCCATTTTGTTACTTAAAACTTTTCCCTGCATGGTTCTAATATTTTTTTGAGCTTCAACCATCATTTAGCCTTCACTTTCTCTGACATCACAAGTTTTACTCGTGCTATATCTTTCTTAATTTTTGCAATTTGATCAGTTTTATTTGATTGCTGCATTGTAAGTTGTATTTTTGCATTAAATTGCGATCTTCTGAGTTCGATTAACTCTTTTCCAAGATCTTCAACTGATTTTTTTCGTAATTCAACAGCTTTCATTTATTAACCTCCAATATGTCTAGTAGTAAAGACAGTTTGCAAAGGGAGTTTTGCAGCCGCAAGCCTGAAGGCTTCACGCGCTAATTCTTCGGGTACTCCATCCATCTCGTATAACATTTTTCCAGGTTTAATTTCAGCCACATAGTATTCAACACTTCCTTTACCTTTACCCATACGAACTTCAGCTGGTTTTTTAGAGATAGGTTTATCTGGAAACATTCTAATCCAGACTCGACCGCCCCTTTTGATATGTCTAGTCATAACACGACGGGCAGCTTCAATTTGTCTTGCAGTAATACGACCTCTTGTTACTGCTTTTAAACCAAATTCACCGAAACTTACCTTATTTCCGGTGGTGGCAATTCCAGTGTTTCTACCTTTGTGTTGTTTTCTAAATTTTTGTTTTGCTGGTTGTAGCATAATTAAGCCTCTTTATTTTCTTCAGATGTTACATCTGATGAATCTTTAACACTTTCTACAGGAGCCTTTTCTTCAACTTTTTTTGTTGCAGCTTTAACTGTAGTTTTTTTAGTTGCAGCCTTTACTGTTGGCTTTTTAGCTGGGGCTTTTGCTGGTCTTCTCGCAGCCGGCTTCTCATTATTTACATCATTTTTTGTTTCTTTAGGAATTGAGCTTGAGCTTTTATCATCCTGAAAAACCTCGCCTTTATAAATCCATACTTTGATACCAATAATACCGTATGTTGTTTGTGCTCTGGCAACACCATAATCAATATCAGCTCTTAGTGTGTGAAGTGGAACTCTTCCTTCCCTGTACCATTCTGATCTTGCGATTTCAATACCGTTCAATCTTCCTGAGCTCATAATTTTAATACCCTGAGCACCAAGTCTCATTGCATTTTGCATCGCTCTTTTCATGGCGCGTCTGAACTGAACTCTTTTCTCTAATTGCTGAGCAATACTTTGAGCAATAAGAGTTGCATCAATTTCAGGTTTTCTTACTTCTTCGATATTCAGCTGTACTGGAATTCCCATTAAACTTTGTAATTCAGAACGTAAATTCTCAATATCCTCACCTTTTTTACCAATAACAATACCTGGTCTTGCAGTCATGATTGTAACTTTGGCATTTTTCGCTGGTCTTTCAATAATGATCTTACTAACGGCAGCATTAGCCAGTTTCTTGTTAAGAAACTCCCTAACCTTGATATCATTATTTAAAAATAAAGGAAAGTTTTTGGTATTGGTAAACCATTTAGATGACCAGTTCTTTTGAACACCTAAACGAAAACCAATTGGATTAATTTTTTGACCCATAATTCTCTCTAACTTCCTACTGTCACTTTAATGTGACATGTTGGTTTAATAATTTTTCCAGCACGTCCTTTTGCTCGCGCTCGAATCCTTTTAAGTACCATTCCCTTATCAATGCAAATGGTTTTCACTTTTAACTCATCAATATCAGCACCATTGTTGTTTTCAGCATTTGCAATAGCTGACTCCACAACTTTCTTAATAATCTCAGCGCCTTTTTTAGGACTAAAAGTTAATATATTTAATGCATTATCAACTTTTTTGCCTCGAATCTGATCAGCAACAAGTCGTGCTTTCTGTGGCGATATTCTCACCCCTCTTAATATTGCAGAAACTTCATTAGTTGCCATAATTATTTTGCCTTCCTATCACCAGAATGACCTTTGAATGTCCTTGTTGCAGCAAATTCACCTAACTTATGTCCAACCATGTTTTCAGTAACTAAAACTGGAACATGCTGTCTTCCGTTATGAACAGCTATCGTTAAGCCAATAAAACTTGGAAGAATTACAGATCTCCTTGACCATGTTTTAACTGGTTTTCTATCTCTTGTTTCCTGTGCCACATCTACTTTTTTCAGCAGATGAGCATCAACAAAAGGTCCTTTTTTAATTGATCTTGACATAGTTAATTACCTCTTATTAGCCGGTCTGCGACTAACTCTCATGTTGTCAGTACGCTTATTATTTCTTGTACGATATCCTTTGGTTGGTGTTCCCCAAGGACTAACTGGATGTCTTCCTCCAGATGTTCTTCCTTCACCACCACCGTGAGGATGGTCTACTGGGTTCATCACTACACCTCGAACTGTTGGTCTAATACCTCTCCAACGAACTGCTCCAGCTTTTCCGAGCTTTCTTAATGAATGCTCATCGTTACCAACTTCACCGATAGTAGCAATACAATTTATATGCACTTTTCTTACTTCCCCTGAGCGAAGTCTTAACTGAGCATACTCACCTTCTCGCGCAAGCAATTGCACAGATGTTCCCGCGGATCTTGCAATTTGTGCGCCCTTGCCTGGCTTTAACTCAACGCAATGAATAGTTGTACCAACCGGTATATTTTTGATTGGCAATGTATTACCAACTTTAATCGGTGCAATTTGGCCGGTAATGATTTCTGTTCCAACTTCTAGGCCTCTTGGTGCAACAATATAACGTCTTTCACCATCAGCATAACAAAGAAGAGCAATTCTTGAACTTCTGTTAGGATCATATTCAATTCGTTCAACTGTTGCTGGAATGTCATGTTTATTTCGTTTAAAGTCCACTACACGGATGTGATGTTTATGGCCACCTCCGCGATGACGTACCGTAATTCTGCCGTTATTATTTCTACCGGACTTTTGAGATTTCTTTTCAACAAGAGCCGCGTGAGGCTTACCTTTGTGTAATCCCTCAGTAACAACTTTTTGAAGTCCTCTTTGTCCCGGAGTGGTAGGTTTAACTTTTAAAATTGCCATAATCGCTAATCTCCAACAAAGTTAATTTCTTGACCGGGCTTCAATGAAACATAAGCTTTTTTCCAGTCAACTCGTTTACCAAAGTTATTACCACGTCTTTTTGTCTTACCCTTCATATTAAGAAGGTTTACGGCTGTAACTTCAACTTTAAACATTAATTCAATAGCTTGCTTAACTTCTTCCTTAGTTGCATTTTTTCTAACTTTAAAAGCAACTTGATTAAACTTGTCAGCAACAAAAGTTGCTTTTTCAGTAATTTGTGGAGCAACAATTGCTTGCAAGTATTGACTATTTTTTACTGATAACTCACTCATGCAAACATCTCCTCAATCGTTTTAATTGCTTCTTGCGTAACGATTACTTTTGAAAAGTGAACTAAACTAACAGGATCTATGTATCTTGCTTCCACAACTAAAGCTGTCGGAATGTTTCTTGACGATAGATATAAATTCTCATCAAAATCATTTGTTACGATTAAAACATTTTGTTCAACATTAAAGTTTTTAACTAACTCAAGGAATGATTTTGTTTTTGGCTTATCAACTTTAAATTCCTCTACTACTGTTAAGCGCTCTTGGCGAACAAGCTCAGATAAAATGGATTTCATTCCAACTCTATAAGCTTTTTTATTTAGTTTTTTTGAATAGTTCTCATCAGGACGATTAGGGAAAGCTCTTCCGCCTGATCTCCAAATTGGGCTTGATGTCATACCAGCACGTGCATTACCAGTACCTTTTTGTCTAAAAGGTTTTCTTGTGCTGTGCTTAACTTCAGCTCTTGTTTTTTGTGCACGGGTTGCTACACGGGCATTTGCCATGTATGAGACCACTAACTGATGCACTAACGACTCATTAAAGTCTTGTGAAAAAATTGCGTCAGATGCTTTAATTTTTTTTGCTGATGCTTTTCCTTTATTGTCGACTAATTTAATATCCATTATTTAGCCTCCTTAACTTTAACGGCAGGCTTAATGGTTACGTTAGAACCTGCTGATCCAGGAACTGCGCCTTTGATCATTAATAAGTTTCTAGCTGCATCAACACGTACAACTTCTAAATTTTGTGTGGTTCTAGTAACCGCTCCTAGGTGACCCGGCATTCTTTTACCTTTAAAAACACGACCTGGATCTTGGTTCATACCAGTTGAACCTGGTGCGTTATGAGAAACTGAGTTACCGTGAGTTGCTCTTTGTGATTTGAAATGATGTCTTTTGATACCACCCTGGAAACCTTTACCTATTGTAGTTCCAGTAATATCAACTTTTTGACCAGCCTCAAATAAAGAAACGGTGATTTCGGTGCCCAATTGATGATTACTTAGAACTTCTTCAGTAACTCGAAACTCTTTGAGTCCATCAATAGCTTCCACACCTGCTTTTGCAAGATGTCCTTTAATGGATTTGTTTAATTTTGATGATTTTGAATTACCAAATGAGACTTGAAGTCCATTGTATCCACTATCATTAGTATTTTTGATCTGTGTCACTTTGTTTGGAACGATTTCTAATACTGTTACCGGCACACTGTTGCCGTCATCAGTAAATAGTCGAGTCATCCCAACTTTGCGACCAACAAGCCCTAAGCTCATGATCTTATCCTTTATCTTATTATTATTAAAAAAACTAATTACAATTGATTAGTTTCTGGTTTTATTACATTTAAGAGCGTGAATTATACATTACTCCTAAAAATTTACAACTAATTACAACTTGATTTCCACATCAACTCCAGCGGCCAACTCTAACTTCATTAAAGCATCAACTGTTTTGTCTGTAGGATCAAGAATATCCATTAATCTCAAATGCGTTCTTATTTCGAACTGATCTCTTGATTTCTTGTTTACGTGTGGTGAACGAAGTAAGTCGTATCTTTCTTTTTTTGTCGGTAAAGGGATTGGTCCTTTAACAATTGCGCCAGTTCTCTTGGCAGTATCTACAATTTCCTGGGCTGACTGATCAATTAATTTATAATCAAACGCCTTTAATCGAATTCTAATTTTTTGATTTTGCATTTCCATTTACCTTTCAAAGAACGAACGGCCCAATAAATGGGCCGCTATAAAATTTAAAACTACTCTACAATCTTAGCTACAACACCCGCACCTACGGTACGGCCACCTTCACGAATCGCGAATCTTAAACCTTCTTCCATCGCAATCGGAGCAATCAATGTTGCAGTGATTGAAACGTTATCACCTGGCATAACCATTTCTGTACCTTCAGGTAGATCTACAGCACCTGTTACGTCTGTTGTTCTGAAGTAGAACTGTGGACGGTAACCGTTAAAGAATGGAGTATGTCTTCCGCCTTCATCTTTACTTAAGCAGTAAATTTCAGCAGTAAATTTCGTATGAGGTGTAATTGAACCTGGCTTAGCAAGAACTTGGCCACGCTCTACGTCTTCACGTTTAGTACCTCTCAATAGCACACCAACGTTGTCACCCGCCTGACCTTCGTCAAGTAATTTACGGAACATTTCAACGCCTGTACAAACTGTTTTCTCTGTTGCTTTAATACCAACGATTTCAATCTCTTCGTTAACTTTAACGATTCCACGTTCAATTCTTCCAGTCACAACCGTTCCACGACCTGAGATTGAGAATACATCTTCAACTGGCATTAGGAATGTACCGTCAACAGCACGTTCTGGAGTTGGGATGTATGAATCAAGAGCTTCAGCTAATTTTAAGATTGCTGGTTCACCAATTTCAGATTGGTCACCTTCAAGTGCTTTAAGAGCTGAACCCATAATAATTGGAGTGTCGTCACCTGGGAATTCATATTTATTTAATAAGTCACGAACTTCCATTTCAACGAGCTCAAGTAATTCTTGGTCATCAACCATGTCCGCTTTATTCAGGAACACAACGATGTATGGCACACCAACTTGACGTGATAATAGAATGTGTTCACGTGTCTGAGGCATTGGGCCGTCAGCTGCTGAACAAACTAGAATCGCACCGTCCATTTGAGCAGCACCGGTAATCATGTTTTTTACATAATCAGCATGGCCTGGACAGTCAACGTGAGCATAGTGACGAGTATCTGTTTCGTATTCTACGTGCGCCGTGTTAATCGTAATACCACGAGCTCTTTCTTCAGGAGCAGAATCAATTGCTGCATAGTCTTTAGCTTCACCACCGAATTTCTTAGTCAGAATCGTTGTGATTGCAGCCGTTAATGTTGTTTTACCATGGTCAACGTGTCCAATTGTGCCAACGTTAACATGGGGTTTGGTACGCTCAAATTTACCTTTAGCCATAATATTTTCCTTAAAAAATTACTCTTTGTTCATAATTGCTTCAGCGATATTTCTTGGTGCTTCGGCATAGTGTTTAAATTCCATTGAATATGTAGCTCTTCCCTGACTCAATGATCTTAGTGTTGTTGAATAACCGAACATTTCTGAAAGCGGTACTTCAACGGTAATTACTTTTCCAGTTGCATTATCATCCATTCCTTGAACAATTCCGCGTCTTGATGATAGGTCTCCCATCACATCTCCCATATAGTCTTCAGGCGTCTCAACTTCAACAGCCATCATAGGCTCAAGAATAACTGGATCTGCTTTACGGCATGCGTCTTTAAATGCAAATGATGCTGCCATTTTGAATGCGTTCTCGTTAGAGTCAACATCATGGTATGAACCATCATACAATGTCACTTTAACGTCTTCGATAGGGTATCCTGCAAGAACGCCGGCTACGATTGTATCTTTGAGGCCCTTATCTACAGCTGGAATAAATTCGCGAGGAACTGATCCGCCTTTAATGGCATCAACAAACTCATAACCTTTGCCTTGATCATTGGGTTCAACTTTTAACCAAACGTGGCCATATTGACCTTTACCGCCTGATTGTTTAACAAATTTACCTTCTGCTTCGACTGACTTTTTAATAGCTTCTCGATAAGCAACTTGAGGTGAGCCAATATTTGCCTCAACATTAAACTCTCTTTTCATACGGTCAACAAGAATTTCAAGGTGAAGCTCACCCATACCAGAAATGATAGTCTGGTTCGTTTCTTCATCTGTTTTAACCCTAAAGGATGGATCTTCTTGTGCCAATCTATTTAGAGCAATACCCATTTTTTCTTGGTCAGCTTTTGTTTTTGGCTCTACCGCAACGTGAATAACAGGATCAGGGAATATCATTCTTTCCAGAACGATTTCTTTACCCACAGCACATAACGTCTCACCAGTAGTAACATCTTTTAATCCGACTGCAGCAGCAATATCGCCTGCACGAACTTCTTTGATCTCTTCTCTAGAGTTGGCATGCATCTGAAGAATACGGCCTAAACGCTCTTTTTTTCCTTTAAGTGCATTCTGAACAGAATCGCCTGCATTAATAACACCAGAATAGACTCTAAAGAATGTGAGTGAACCAACAAAAGGGTCAGTCATGATTTTAAATGCCAATGCTGAAAATGGTTCCTCATCAGATGGTTTGCGTGACATTTCTTTTTCACCAGAAGTGTCAGTACCTTTGATAGCAGGAACATCAATGGGTGATGGCATTAACTCAATAACTTTATCGAGCATAGCCTGAACACCTTTGTTTTTAAAAGCTGACCCAAGCATCATTGGTACTATTTCATTACCGATTGTTCTAATTCTTAAACCTTCAATAATTTCTTCTTCAGATAGGTCACCTGATTCAAGGTACTTATTCATTAAATCTTCGTTGGCTTCTGCAGCAGTTTCAACTAATTCACTTCTCCATTTGTTGCAGGTGTCAACTAAATCAGCTGGAATATCTCTATAATCAAATTTCATACCCATGGACTCTTCGTCCCAATAGATCGCTTGCATTTTAATTAAGTCCACAACTCCTTCAAATGTCTCGGCAGCGCCAATTGGAACTTGAAGTGGTATAGGATTAGCCTTAAGCCTTAACTTCATTTGCTCATAAACTTTGAAGAAGTCAGCTCCCATACGATCCATTTTGTTAACAAATGCTAAACGAGGTACTTTGTATTTATTAGCCTGTCTCCAAACCGTTTCAGATTGAGGTTGAACTCCACCTACCGCACAATAAACCATACAAGCGCCATCAAGCACACGCATTGAACGCTCAACTTCGATTGTAAAGTCGACGTGGCCAGGCGTATCGATTATGTTGATTCTGTGCTCATTGAATTGTTGAGCCATACCAGACCAGAAACAAGTTGTGGCAGCAGAAGTAATAGTAATTCCTCTTTCCTGCTCTTGCTCCATCCAATCCATAGTAGCTGCGCCGTCATGAACCTCGCCAATTTTGTGACTAATTCCTGTGTAGTACAGAACACGTTCGGTCGTTGTGGTTTTACCTGCATCAATATGAGCACTGATACCTATATTTCTATATCTTTCAATTGGTGTTTTACGAGCCACTTAATATATCCTCTAAATTAATTAAAAACGGAAATGTGAGAACGCTTTGTTTGCTTCTGCCATACGGTGAACTTCTTCTCTTTTTTTCATCGCATTCCCTTTACTCTCTGACGCATCCATAATTTCATTTGCCAAACGAATATCCATTGATTTTTCTCCACGTCCACGAGCGGCGTCACGAAGCCAGCGCATGGCTAAAGCTTGACGTCTTGATGGTCTCACTTCAACAGGGACCTGGTAGTTGGCACCACCAACTCTTCTACTTTTAACTTCAACTAAAGGCTTAAGGTTATCTAATGCTGCTGAAAATACTTCAATAGGATCTTTTCCGCTTTTTCCTTGAACTTGGTCAAAAGCGTTGTAAATAATTCTTTCAGCAACCGCTTTTTTACCACTGGTCATTAAAACGTTTACAAATTTAGAAACTTCTTGGCTTCTAAATTTAGGATCTGGCAATATCTCTCGTTTTGGGACTTCTCTTCTTCTTGGCATAGTTTTTTACCTTAGTTAATTAAGCTTCTTTTGGACGTTTTGCGCCATATTTAGAACGTGATTGTTTTCTATCATTTACTCCAGCGGTATCCAAGCTACCACGAACTGTGTGATAACGGACACCCGGAAGATCTTTCACTCGACCCCCTCGAATAAGCACAACAGAGTGCTCCTGAAGGTTGTGGCCTTCACCACCGATATAACTAATTACTTCGTATCCAGTAGTCAATCTTACTTTTGCTACCTTTCTTAAAGCAGAGTTAGGCTTCTTCGGAGTGGTTGTGTAAACACGAGTACATACACCTCTTTTTTGAGGTGAGGCCTCAAGTGCAGGCACTTTACTCTTCTCAACGATTCGCTTTCTTGGCTTACGAATTAATTGGTTAATGGTTGGCATAAATTTCCTTAAATTATTTAAATTTTTTATCTAAATCTTGTGCTTTTTCAATAGCTGAAAAGCACAAGATTTTATTGTTCTTCCTTATGATTGTCAACTGTTTTATTATTCAGATGTTTCATCCACGCTTGGCGCCTGTGTATCTGTGCTACCTGAATCATTCTCAACAGTCTCCATAGTTTCTGGAGCAAACAATGCTTCCGCTTCCATCATCTGCGGACTTGGCTCTTCTACCACATGAGTTTCTGGGTTCATAACATCAGCATTATCTTTTCTTGCTTTATGATAAGCAAGGCCAGAACCAGCTGGGATTAATCTACCAACAATAACATTTTCTTTAAGGCCACGTAATTCATCACGTTTTCCTAAAATTGCAGCTTCGGTTAGCACTCTCGTTGTTTCTTGGAATGAAGCGGCAGAGATAAATGAGTCTGTAGCTAGTGATGCTTTTGTAATACCCAACAGAACGTATTCATACTCAGCAGGCCTTTGATCTTTTGCAATTACCTCATCATTTCTATTTAGAACGACTGCTCTTTCCAATTGCTCTCCTGGAATAAATCCTGTTTCGCCAGCATCAGTGATTTTTACTCTTCTAAGCATCTGACGAACGATTACCTCGATATGTTTATCATTAATTTTAACACCCTGAAGTCTATAAACGTCTTGAACTTCATCAATAACATATCTTGCCAAGGCTTCTCTTCCTTGAAGTCTGAGAATATCAGCCGGATCAGCTGGCCCATCAACTATAACCTCGCCCTTAGTTACAACTTGGCCGTCATGAACAGTAATATGTTTATCTTTCGGGATTAAAAATTCTTGAGATTCGCCTTCAGAGTCAGTAATTACCAATCTTTGCTTGCCTTTAGTATCTTTACCAAAAGAAACTGTTCCAGTGATCTCAGCAAGAATACCAGCATCTTTTGGAGCCCGAGCTTCAAAAAGTTCAGCAACCCTTGGAAGACCGCCAGTAATATCTCGTGTTTTCGATGACTCTTGAGGAATACGAGCAATTACATCACCCACATTAATACTCTGACCATCAGTTACAGTAATAATATAACCTAGTTGGAATGTAACGTTTACTGAGTTCTCTGTCCCTGTAAGTTTGATTTCTTCGCCAGAATTATCAATTAGTTTAATTTGTGGTCGGCTAGTTTTAGATTGAGTCCCTTTTTGTTTAGAATCAATCACAACTAAAGTTGATAAACCAGTTACATCATCAATTTGTTTTGTAACAGTAATACCTTCTTCAACATTTTCAAACTTTGCCTTACCAGCGTATTCAGAAATAATAGGTCTAGTGTGTGGATCCCAGTTTGCTAAAACTTCGCCAGCCTTAACTTTTTTGCCATCCGTCACTGATAAAGTCGCTCCATATGGAACCTTGTGACTTTCTTTTTCACGCCCATTTTCATCTTCAATGATAAATTCACCATTTCTTGAAATAACAACTTGCTCATTTCTTGCATTAGTTACATATCTCATTGTTGAGGTAAATCTAACTGTTCCAGAAGATTTCACTTCGATTTGGCTTACCGCGGCTGACCTTGAAGCAGCGCCACCAATGTGGAAAGTTCTCATGGTTAACTGAGTTCCAGGTTCTCCAATTGATTGTGCCGCTATGACACCAACTGCCTCACCCTCGCTAATTAAGTTTCCACGACCTAAATCACGTCCATAACAGCTAGCACAGATTCCATGTCTTGTATCACAAGTCAACGCTGTTCTAACTTTTACTTCATCAATTCCTAAAGCTTCAATTTTCTCAACTTCGTCCTCTGTGATTAATGTTCCTGCAGGATATATTACTTCCTGTGATGAAGGATCAACAATATCTAACGAAGCTACACGTCCAAGGATTCTATCTCCAAGAGGCTCAACCACTTCGCCACCTTTGATTAAGGCTTTGGTCACCAAACCTTCTTCGGTTCCACAATCCTGTTCTGTAACAACTAAATCTTGTGTAACATCTACTAATCTTCTTGTTAAGTATCCAGAGTTGGCCGTTTTAAGAGCTGTGTCAGCCAAACCTTTTCGAGCTCCATGAGTAGAAATGAAGTATTGTAGAACATTCAATCCATCTCTAAAGTTAGCTGTAATTGGAGTCTCAATGATTGAACCATCTGGCCTTGCCATTAAGCCTCTCATCCCAGCCAATTGTCTAACCTGTGCTGCAGAGCCTCGAGCACCAGAGTCAGCCATCATATAAATAGCATTGAAAGACTCTTGAGTAAGTGCATTACCATTGTCATCCTTCATTGGCTTTCCGTTTAAATCCAAAACAGCTTCTTCTTTTAATCGCTTCATCATCGCGTCGGCAACTTTATCTCCGGCTCTTCCCCAGATATCTACAACTTTGTTATATCTCTCACCTTGGGTTACAAGACCTGAAGAATATTGATCTTGGATTTCTTTTACTTCTGCTTCAGCATTATCGAGTATTGAGGATTTTTCTGAAGGCACCAGCATGTCATGAACAGAAATAGACATTCCTGCTTTCGTGGCATATGAATAACCTGTATACATTAACTTATCTGCAAGAATAACTGTTTCTTTGATACCAATTTTTCTAAATCCAGTATTAATTAATTTTGAAATTTCCTTCTTTTTTAACGCTTTATTAATTAATTCAAACGATAGCCCAGCAGGCAGTATTTCACTTAAAATCGCACGACCAACGGTGGTTTCATATCGATTTACTTTTACTGTTTTACTGCCATCAAAATTTAATTCATGCTCTTTAATACGAGTTGTAATTTTTGCATGCAAATCTACTGCACCACTATGATATGCTCTTTGAACTTCAGCCACATCTGAAAAAATCTTTCCCTCACCCTTAGCAGCAATTTTTTCCCGTGACATATAATAAAGACCTAAAACAATATCTTGTGATGGAACAATAATAGGTTCTCCGTTTGCAGGCGAAAGTACATTATTTGATGCGAGCATCAATGTTCGCGCTTCCATCTGTGCCTCAAGAGATAATGGAACGTGGACAGCCATCTGATCTCCATCGAAGTCAGCATTAAATGCAGCACAAACTAAAGGATGAAGCTGAATGGCTTTACCTTCAATTAAAACTGGCTCAAAAGCCTGGATACCAAGTCTATGCAAAGTAGGCGCTCTGTTTAATAAAACAGGATGCTCCTTAATTACTTCTTCAAGGATATCCCAAACTTCCGGTCCTTCTTCTTCAACTTTTTTCTTTGCTGCTTTAATTGTTGTAGCAAGCCCTTGTAGTTCTAATTTATTAAAAATAAAAGGTTTAAAAAGCTCTAGAGCCATCTTCTTTGGAAGACCACATTGATGAAGCTTTAATTGGGGTCCTGTAACAATTACTGACCTTCCTGAGTAGTCAACACGCTTACCTAAAAGGTTCTGTCTGAATCGTCCGCCTTTACCTTTGATCATATCGGCAAGAGATTTTAATGGTCTCTTATTGGCACCGGTCATCACCTTACCTCTTCGACCGTTATCTAATAATGAATCAACAGACTCTTGTAGCATCCTTTTTTCATTTCTGAGAATAATCTCTGGAGCTCTCAAATCCAATAGTCTTCTTAAACGATTATTTCTATTGATTACTCTACGATAGAGATCGTTTAAGTCAGATGTTGCAAAACGTCCTCCATCAAGGGGAACAAGTGGTCTTAGTTCAGGAGGAAGAACTGGTAAAACATCCAGTATCATCCATTCAGGTTTAATACCTGATTTTTGAAAAGCCTCTAATACTTTCAACCTTTTTGCAATTTTCTTTATCTTTGCTTCAGAGCTTGTATTAGTTAACTCTTCTCTTAAAACCTCAACCTCAGAGTTAATATCCAATGAGGATAAAAGCTGTTTTACACCCTCGGCACCCATAACAGCTTCAAATTCATCACCAAATTCTTCAATCTTAGCGTGATAGTCATCTTCTGTAAGGAGCTGACCTTTTGTAAGCGGAGTCATTCCAGGATCTGTAACCATATATGCTTCAAAATATAGAACTCTCTCAATATCACGCAGAGCAATATCTAAAACCATACCCAAGCGACTTGGTAAACTCTTAAGAAACCATATGTGAGCAACCGGAGTTGCCAAATCAATATGGCCCATTCTTTCTCGTCTTACTTTAGATAAAGTTACTTCAACACCACATTTTTCACAAATTACACCACGGTGTTTTAATCTCTTATATTTGCCGCATAAACATTCATAATCTTTGACCGGGCCAAATATCTTAGCGCAGAATAGTCCATCCCTTTCTGGTTTAAAGGTTCTGTAATTGATAGTTTCTGGTTTTTTAACTTCACCAAAAGACCATGATCTAATTTTCTCGGGAGATGCAAGGGCAATCTTAATCGCATCAAATTCCTCTTCATGGGTAACCTGTTTAAAAAGGTCTAATAAAGCTTTCATGCATAATCTCCTTAATTAATCTCTATCCAAATCAATATCAATCGCTAGTGAGCGAATTTCTTTAGTTAAAACATTAAATGACTCTGGCATACCAGCATCAATCTTATGCTCACCCTTAACAATGTTTTCATATACTTTTGTTCTACCAGAGACATCATCTGATTTAACAGTTAACATTTCCTGTAAAGTATAAGAGGCACCATAAGCTTCCAATGCCCAAACTTCCATTTCACCAAATCTTTGACCACCGAATTGTGCTTTACCGCCCAATGGTTGCTGAGTAACAAGGGAGTATGGTCCAGTTGATCTTGCATGCATCTTGTCATCAACTAAATGGTGAAGTTTAAGAACATGCATATAACCGACAGTAACTGGTCTTTCAAAGGCCTCACCCGTTCTTCCATCAAATAACTGAAGCTGGGTTTTGTTCGCTGAAAAATTTAACTTTTTAGTTAACTCATGGTCATCAGGGAATGCCAAATCAAGCATGTACTGAATATCCGACTCAGCAGCTCCATCAAAAACTGAAGTTGCAAAAGGAACGCCATGTTTGAGATGTGAAGCCATTTCTAGAACTTCTGAATCTTTTAAACCTTTGATGTCTTCTGATTTTCCAGAAGATTGGTTGTAAATTTTTTCGAACAAATCTCTAATCTCGGCAATCTTTCTTTCTTCTTTTAGCATTTCGTCAATACGATTTCCAAGACCTTTAGCAGCCCAACCTAAATGAACTTCAAGAATCTGACCTATATTCATTCGTGAAGGAACACCTAGAGGGTTTAATACGATATCCAAGGTGGTACCGTCAGCCATATGTGGCATGTCTTCTACAGGAACAATTTTTGAAATAACACCTTTATTACCATGACGTCCAGCCATTTTGTCGCCTGGCTGGATTCTTCGCTTGACAGCCAAGTATACTTTAACCATTTTTTGAACACCCGGCTGAAGTTCATCACCTTGAGTTAATTTTTGCTTTTTCTCTTCATAGCGCAGATCAAAATCTTTTTTCGCTTTATTTAAATTTTCTTTTAGCGACTCAAGTGTTTTGGATGCTTTATCATCAGACAAACGAATACCAAACCAATCATAACGTCCAATTTCATGAAGCTGTTCTTTGGTAACTTTGTCACCTTTCTTGATAGGTTTAGGGCCGCCAGAAACTTCTTTTCCTATAATTAATTTTTCAATCCTTGCAAAAGTATCCTCTTCTACAATTCTTAATTGGTCATTTAAGTCTTGTTCAAAATCTCTTAATTGATCTTGAATAATTTGTTCAGCACGGTCATCTCTATCAATTCCTTCACGTGTGAATACCTGAACATCAATAACAGTTCCAGACATTCCTGATGGCACTCTAAGGCTAGTGTCTTTAACATCAGAAGCTTTTTCACCAAATATTGCTCTTAGCAATTTCTCTTCAGGTGTTAGCTGAGTCTCACCTTTTGGTGTAACTTTTCCAACTAGAACATCTCCTGCTTCAACTTCTGCCCCCACATAAATGATGCCCGACTCATCCAAACGTCCAAGCATTCTCTCGGAAAGGTTTGAAATATCTCGAGTAATCTCTTCAGGGCCTAATTTTGTATCCCTTGAAACAACGGATAATTCTTCAATATGCACTGAAGTGTATCGATCATCCGCTACAACTTTTTCAGATATAAGAATCGAATCTTCGAAGTTGTATCCGTTCCATGGCATAAATCCGACAAGCATGTTCTGACCTAATGCTAACTCACCAATGTCAGTTGACGCTCCATCAGCAATAATATCGCCACGCTCTATTGAATCACCCACTCGAACCAAAGGTTTTTGATTAATATTTGTATTCTGGTTTGATCGAGTGTATTTAGTTAAGTTATAAATATCCACACCAACATCTTCTGCTGAGGTTTCTTTATCATTAACTTTTACGACAATCCTTCTAGAATCAACGTAGTCTACAATACCGCCTCTATCGGCCTGAACTGTTGTACCAGAATCCATTGCTACAGTTCTTTCGATGCCAGTTCCAACAACTGCTTTTTCAGCCCTCAAACATGGAACTGCTTGACGTTGCATGTTAGCCCCCATCAATGCTCTGTTAGCATCATCATGCTCCAAGAAAGGAATTAAAGATGCTGCAACTGAAACAATTTGTCCAGGAGCTACGTCCATATAATTAATTTCATCTTTGTTTGAAAGAACAAATTCATTTTTGTATCGACTAGAAACCAAATCTTCTCTAAATGAAGATTTAGCATCCAGCTCAGAGTTAGCTTGAGCAATCGTAAATTGACTTTCTTCAATTGCAGATAAGTAATCAATTTCGGCTGTAACTTTACCATTTTCAACTCTTCGATATGGCGTTTCTAAGAATCCATATTTATTGGTTTTTGCGTAAAGTGCTAAAGAATTAATAAGTCCAATATTCGGGCCTTCAGGGGTTTCAATCGGACACACTCTGCCGTAATGAGTTGAGTGAACATCGCGAACTTCAAAGCCTGCTCTTTCTCGCGTAAGACCACCAGGGCCTAATGCAGACACTCTTCTTTTGTGGGTAATTTCTGAGAGTGGATTGGTTTGATCCATAAATTGAGAAAGCTGGGAAGAGCCAAAGAATTCTCTAATCGCACTTGAAATTGGCTTCGAATTAATTAAGTCATGCGGCATTAGATTATCCGCTTCAGCCTGACCTAATCTTTCACGAACTGCTCTTTCAACTCTGACCAGGCCAGTTCTGAATTGATTTTCTACCAACTCACCCACTGATCTAATACGTCGATTTCCTAAGTGATCAATATCATCGATTTCACCTCGACCATTTCTTAGTTCTAGCAAAATTCCAACAACAGCCAAAATATCATCAACCGATAAGATACCTTCACCTTCGTCATTCTTTGCGCCCACACGCTCATAAAATCTTCTCATCCATCCTGCAGATTTTTCAAAATTTTCGGGATAAGCGCGTCTATTAAATTTCATTCTTCCAACGTTTGACAAATCATAACGATCAGAAGAGAAAAACATTCCTTCAAATAATGCCTTTACCGATTCTTCGGTTGGCGGCTCACCAGGTCTCATCATTCTGTAGATTGCTACCCGTGCTGAATATTCATCTGGAATTTCGTCTGTTGAAAGCGTGTGTGAAATGAAGTCTCCCTGATCAAGATCATTAAAATAAAGCGTCTCAATGTTGTCTAATTTTAATTCTTGCAAGTTGCTGAGTAATTCTTCAGTAATTTCAGCGTTTGCATCAGCAATAACCTCACCCGTTTCTGGATCTATAATACTTTTAGCAATCTTTCGGCCAAGAATAAAGTCTTCAGAAACCTCAATTGATTTTATTCCAGATTTTTCAATATCACGAATATGCTTAACTGTTATACGCTTATCTTTATTAACAATTACGTTGCCTTTTTTATCAACAATATCAAATTTTGCAATTTCTCCTCTTAACCTTTCAGGGATAAGATCAAAATTAATTTTATTACCTTTAATACCAAAGGTATCAAAATCATAAAACGTTGATAAAATTTCTTCAGATGAAAGGCCTAATGCTTTTAATAAGGTTGTAACAGGCATTTTTCTTCTACGATCAATCCTGAAATACAAATAATCTTTAGGATCAAATTCAAAATCTAACCAAGAGCCTCTGTAAGGAATAATTCTGGCTGAGAATAACAGCTTTCCTGAACTGTGAGTCTTACCTTTATCATGCTCAAAAAATACTCCAGGACTTCTATGAAGCTGGGAAACAATTACTCGCTCTGTTCCGTTAATAACAAATGAGCCATTATTAGTCATCAGAGGCATTTCCCCCATGTAAACTTCTTGCTCCTTAACTTCCTTGACTGTTGGCTCGGATGCTTCTTTATCCATAATAGATAAACGAACCTTAACTCTTAATGGCACGCCATAAGTCAAACCTCTTAACTGACATTCCTTAACATCAAAAACAATTTTTCCTAATGAATAAGATACAAAATCTAATTTTGCATTACCGGAATGACTGCTTATTGGAAAAACTGAGTTGAATGTGTTCTGTAAACCCTGATCTTGTCTTTGATCATTAGGAATATCCATTTGAAGATATTCTTTATAGGATTCAAGCTGCATTGAAAGCAAATAAGGAACCTCTGCTACCGTTTGTCTTTTTGCGAAATTCTTTCTTAAGCGTTTCTTTTCAGTAAAGGAATAGCTCATATGGTCTCCAAAGTTAACAAATTTATATAAAAAATATTTTTTTATATAAACTCGAAATTTAAATAATTAAAGGCTATCGCAAAAAATGCGACAGCCTTTATCATTCGAAATTATTTTAATTCAGCAGTTGCGCCTGCTTCAGTTAATTTCTTAGCAGCTTCCTCAGCGTCAGCTTTAGCTAAACCTTCTTTGATTACTTTAGGTGCGCCATCAACAAGGTCTTTAGCTTCTTTTAAGCCAAGCCCAGTGATTTCACGAACTGCTTTAATAACGTTCACTTTTTGAGCGCCAGCAGCAGTTAAATGCACATCAAATTCAGATTTTTCTTCAGCAGCAGCACCGCCAGCAGCAGCACCTGCCGCAGGCATTGCAACAGCAGCCGCAGCAGCTGAAACACCAAATTTTTCTTCCATTTCTGTAATCAACTCTGATAAGTCAAGAACAGACATTGATCCAATTGCTTCTAAAATTTCTGCTTTAGAGATAGCCATTAATATTTCTCCTTAATAAATAAATTTTTAAACTTCAGCTTGTTTTTGGTCACGTACCGCAGCTAAACCACGAACAAATTTTGTTGGCACTTCATTAAGAGTACGCACAAATTTTGTAATTGGAGCTTGCATAGTTCCCATTAATTTCGCTAGAAGTTCATCTCGACTTGGAAGTGAAGCAAGCGCTTTAATCTTAGCTTCATCCATTTTTTCATTCGGCATTGCTCCTGATTTAATAACAAATAAATCATTTTCTTTTGCAAAATCATTTAAGACTTTAGCAACAGATACTGGATCTTCGGACATACCAAAAATCAGCGGACCTGTCATATCGCTTGAAAGATCTGCAAACGGAGTTCCTTCAACAGCTCTTTTAACAAGAGTGTTTTTTAGAACTCGTAAATACACACCGGATTCACGCGCCTTAGCTCTTAAATCAGTTAGTTTTGCAACGCCAACACCACGATACTCAGCAAGTATAAGTGCTTGCGCTGATTTAACCTGCTCACTAACCTCAGCAACAACAGCCTTTTTTTCTTCAAGATTCAGACTCAAAGTCTTCTCCTTCCGTATTTAAAATCAAAGTGTTTTCACACTCACCCTACGGCGGACTTTATCAGGATACTATCCCTTAGGTTTCGCCATCTGCGTAGGTTATAAAAATTAAACCTTTCGGTACCTACGGTCTTTGACAACTCCGTTTAAAACGGACCCAAAGCTCTTTTTGGTTTTTCAACCAAATTCTTTAAGCTAAAATATTAGCTTGATCTACTCTAATTCCCGCACCCATCGTGCTGGAAATTGAAACCTTTTTAATAAAAACACCTTTTGATGAAGCTGGTTTTGCCTTCATTAGTGCATCAATTAGTGTTGATAAGTTTTGATGTAATTTGTCAGCATCAAATGAAGCTCTGCCGATCGTACAATGAATAATTCCAGCTTTATCTGTTCGATACTGAACTTGACCCGCCTTTGCGTTTTGCACTGCTTTTGCAGGATCAGGACTTACTGTCCCAACTTTAGGGTTAGGCATTAGTCCTTTCGGTCCAAGAATTTGTCCCAAAGCACCTACAATTTTCATTGCGTCAGGAGTTGCAATCAAGACATCAAAATTCATATTTCCCTTTTTAATATCTTCTGCAAGATCTTCGTATCCAACAATATCTGCTCCCGCCTTTTTTGCAGCTTCTGCAGCATCACCTTCAGCCATTACAGCCACTTTGACTGATTTCCCAGTTCCGTTAGGAAGCACAATCGCACCCCTAATTAACTGATCTGATTTCTTAGCATCAATACCAAGGTTAATTGCTGCATCGATGGATTCATCGAATTTTGCTTTTGCATTTTCCTTAACCATTTTAAGAGCATCAGCTATTGGATATAGTTTATCCATATCAAATGACTCAGTGATTGCTTTCATTCTTTTTGACAAGCTCATTTAAACGCCCTCCACTTCAATACCCATACTTCTTGCTGTTCCTGCAACTGTTCGTACAGCAGCATCCATGTCAGCAGCAGTAAGGTCGGGTTCTTTTGCTTTCGCAATTTCTTCAGCCTGAGCGCGGGTGATTTTACCTACTTTATTTGTATGAGGAACTGGTGATCCCTTAGACACATTTGCCGCTTTCTTTATTAAAATTGCAGCGGGTGTTGTTTTCATTACATATGTGAAGCTTTTGTCTGAATATGCAGTAATCACAACTGGAACAGGAAGTCCTGGTTCAATGTTTTGAGTTGCAGCATTAAATGCCTTACAAAAGTCCATAATATTTAGGCCTTTTTGCCCCAGTGCCGGTCCAACAGGTGGACTTGGATTCGCTTTACCAGCTGGGATTTGTAACTTAATGTATCCCTGTATTTTTTTTGCCATGTTTTAACTCCTTAAGTTTGGTGCAAACGCTTATTAATAAGCTCCCAAAATTTTTAAACTTCTTTTTCTATTTGACCAAACTCAAGCTCCACAGGAGTTGCCCGACCAAATATAACTACTTCTACTCGAAGTTTATTTTTTTCATAATTGATTTCCTGGACAGATCCAGAGAAATCCTTAAATGGTCCATCAATTACTCGAATTGATTCACCTACCTCAAAAGTTAATTTCTGTGTCGGATTGACTTTACTGTCGTCCATCCTTCTCAAAATTAACTCTACTTCTGTATCTTTTATTGGAGTTGGCTTTAAAGCAGAACCCCCAATAAAAGCTGTAACCTTTGGAGTGCTTCTCACCAAATGCCAAGTATCATCATTCATATCCATTTGTACAAGTACATAACCTGGATACAATCTTCTTTCACTGATCGTTTTTTGACCAGACTTAAGTTCAACAACTTCCTCAACTGGAACAAGCACGTCACCAAACTGTTCTTTTACCTGTGACATTTCAATTCTTTCAAGCAAACCTTTTTGTACAATTTTCTCGTACCCTGAATAAGCCTGAACTGCATACCATCTTTTTGTCATTACTATCGTCCTAAAACTAAGTTAACAATGTATGTAAAAGCAATATCTACAAAAGCTAAAAAAATTGACATCAAAACAACCACAACAAAAACAACAATCGTCATCTGGACTGTTTCTTTTCTTGTTGGCCACACAACTTTTTTTGCTTCTAGAATTACACTATTTAAAAAAGTAAAAAGTTCTTCGCCTTTAGCGGATTGCTTAAAGATAAATAAAGATAAAGACAAGCCAATTAATACACTTAATACTTTTAAGACCAAAGGTTGGCCATCTAAAACGTAAAAACCAACAATACCCAAAATAAATAACAGGATTGCTGCTGACATTTTCAGCTTATCATTCAAAACATTCACCTCTAAATAATGGCAGGCCAGGAGGGCTTCGAACCCCCAACCCTCGGTTTTGGAGACCGATACTCTACCAATTGAGCTACTGGCCTAAATTCCTACTCTACAATCTTAGCTACAACACCCGCACCTACGGTACGGCCACCTTCACGAATCGCGAATCTTAAACCTTCTTCCATCGCAATCGGAGCAATCAATGTTGCAGTGATTGAAACGTTATCACCTGGCATAACCATTTCTGTACCTTCAGGTAGATCTACAGCACCTGTTACGTCTGTTGTTCTGAAGTAGAACTGTGGACGGTAACCGTTAAAGAATGGAGTATGTCTTCCGCCTTCATCTTTACTTAAGCAGTAAATTTCAGCAGTAAATTTCGTATGAGGTGTAATTGAACCTGGCTTAGCAAGAACTTGGCCACGCTCTACGTCTTCACGTTTAGTACCTCTCAATAGCACACCAACGTTGTCACCCGCCTGACCTTCGTCAAGTAATTTACGGAACATTTCAACGCCTGTACAAACTGTTTTCTCTGTTGCTTTAATACCAACGATTTCAATCTCTTCGTTAACTTTAACGATTCCACGTTCAATTCTTCCAGTCACAACCGTTCCACGACCTGAGATTGAGAATACATCTTCAACTGGCATTAGGAATGTACCGTCAACAGCACGTTCTGGAGTTGGGATGTATGAATCAAGAGCTTCAGCTAATTTTAAGATTGCTGGTTCACCAATTTCAGATTGGTCACCTTCAAGTGCTTTAAGAGCTGAACCCATAATAATTGGAGTGTCGTCACCTGGGAATTCATATTTATTTAATAAGTCACGAACTTCCATTTCAACGAGCTCAAGTAATTCTTGGTCATCAACCATGTCCGCTTTATTCAGGAACACAACGATGTATGGCACACCAACTTGACGTGATAATAGAATGTGTTCACGTGTCTGAGGCATTGGGCCGTCAGCTGCTGAACAAACTAGAATCGCACCGTCCATTTGAGCAGCACCGGTAATCATGTTTTTTACATAATCAGCATGGCCTGGACAGTCAACGTGAGCATAGTGACGAGTATCTGTTTCGTATTCTACGTGCGCCGTGTTAATCGTAATACCACGAGCTCTTTCTTCAGGAGCAGAATCAATTGCTGCATAGTCTTTAGCTTCACCACCGAATTTCTTAGTCAGAATCGTTGTGATTGCAGCCGTTAATGTTGTTTTACCATGGTCAACGTGTCCAATTGTGCCAACGTTAACATGGGGTTTGGTACGCTCAAATTTACCTTTAGCCATAATATTTTCCTTAAAAAATTACTCTTTATAAAAATTCATAATCAATTCTGGTGCCCATGGCGGGAATCGGACCCGCGACCTCTCCCTTACCAAGGGAGTGCTCTACCACTGAGCCACATGGGCGACTCCTCACAATTCTGGAGCGGGCGATGGGAATCGAACCCACGAGATCAGTTTGGAAAACTGAGGTTTTACCATTAAACTACGCCCGCTTTATGCCCCAATAACCCATGTATAATCTTAGTTACAGAATTAGTGGTGGAGGGGGTAGGATTTGAACCTACGTACTCAGAGAGAACGGATTTACAGTCCGTCGCCTTTAACCACTCGGCCACCCCTCCCAACCGAACCCGAAATTATCCATTTAAATTAATGATTTGTCAAATGAAAATAAGGGCTTAACGTAAAATAATTAACCTAATTTATTATGATTTTAAAGTTGATGGTGCCGGATGTCGGAATCGAACTGACGACCTTCGCATTACAAGTGCGCTGCTCTACCATCTGAGCTAATCCGGCAATTTCTGAAAGAACGATACTATACCAATTTTTTTAAAAAATTTGTACTTTTTTATTACTTAATTAATTTTAGGTGAGTTTTGTTATTAGTTTGTGTTTTTACAACATCTTCATTGGTTGAATTGTTTTCAGAATCAGTTAAATCTTGTTGTCGAAAAATTTCAAAAAACATCCCATCATTCGATTCCTTTGAAAAAATTCCTTCAACATCAACATAAGAAATAACAATTGATTCTTCTTTACCACCAAACCTAGCATTAAATGCTATGAAAGAATCTTCAAAAATTAGATTATGAACTGCATTTAGAGAAATATTGAAAGTAACCTTACCATTGTCAATAATTTCCGAAGGTATGGAGCTGCTTAAGGATGGACTCACTAAAACAAATGGTGTTTCATTTTTATCAATACACCAATCATAAATGGCTTTCACTAAATATGGTTTTTTTGAGTCCACTTAAACTAATTTCCTAGCCACGCATTGCTTTTTCAGCTGGAGTCATTGCCTCATCAAATAGTGGTCGATTAAAAAGTGAATCAGCATATTTTAGAAGTGGCTTCGCACTTGGAGGTAATTTAATTCCATAGTGATCCAGTCTCCATAATAACGGAGCCATTGCAACGTCCAACATTGAGTATTCTTCATAAAGTAAATACGGCTGTTTATTTAATATTGGAACTAATTGGAGCAAGCCTTCAGTAATTACTTTTCTTGCTTTAGTTTTTTTACCGTCATCCGTTGACTCCATATCTAGCATATGGATAAAAAGTTGATTTTCAAAATCTTTCAAGAATAGTCGAGCCCTAGCTCTCATTATCGGGTCAGGCGGCATTAACTGTGGATGAGGGAACCTCTCATCTATGTACTCATTAATAATATTTGGGTCTGTTAATACCAGGTTTCTTTCAATCAAAACTGGAGAGTCGGTATAAGGACTAAGTGTTGTAAGCTCTTCAGGCTTATTAGCTAAATCAACATCTACCACCTCAAAGTCCATCCCTTTTTCAAACAGAACAATACGGCATCTGTGACTTAATGGATCAACTGAATTTGAATATAATTTCATCATAATTATTTAATATCTTTCCAAAATTCTCTTTTTAAATTTATTACCAAAACTAACAAGACAAGTAAAAATCCAATCACAAAGTAACCGATTTTTTGACGTATCAGCTTAACGGGTTCTGACATAAATACCATATAATTGGTGGTATCTAAAACAAACTGATCATACTCTTGTTTTGACAATAAGCCAGGCTTTACTAACTCTAGCTTTCCATCAATAAGCTCTTGAGTTCCTTGGAGCTCCCACAAGACATGTGGCATTGCCGCATTAGGGTAAACCAGATTGTTCCATCCAAGACTTCTGGATTCATCAGTGTAGAAAGTCCTTAGATACGAATAGATCCAATCCTTACCTCTTGATCTTGCAGTTACAGTTAGATTGGGAGGATTTGCACCAAACCATTTTTTCGCTTCCACAGGATCCATCGAGATATTCATCAGCTCTCCGACTTTATCGGTAGTGAACAATAAATTTTTCTTAATCTCTTCATTGCTTAGGCCGATATCATTCAGCCTGTTGTAACGCATATAGCTTGCGCTGTGACAATTTAAACAGTAATTAATAAAATTTCTTGCGCCTCTTTGCAGTGACTCTTGATCATCAAGATTGATATTAGCCTTCATCAGGCGAGCATCTTCAGAGGCCAAAGTCATTGATGGAATAATAATACCTAGGATGATTGAAAGAATTATTTTTTTCATTTATAAGTTACCCTTTTTGGTACCGGTTTTGTTTTATCGACCCTGCTGTACCAAGGCATCAATACAAAGAAAGAAAAATATATTAACGTAAGAACTCTCGCTACAAAAGTTGCCACATCCATTCCTCCTATCCCAGGAATGAGATTTGAGAATTGGCCCCAAACGTTTGAGGGAACTGTTCCAAGGTAACCTAAAAAAATGAAGCTGACTACAAAAGCAGTTAGCCATTTTTTATAGAGAGTTCCTTTGTAGCGAATTGACTTGACTTTGCTTTTATCTAGCCAAGGAACTACAAATAAAATCAATACTGCAGCGCCCATTGCCGCCACCCCAGGAAATTGACTATTTAAGATTGGTGGTACCGCTCTTAAAATTGAATAGAACGGAGTGAAATACCAAACAGGTGCAATATGCGCAGGTGTAACAAGGGGGTCAGCTGGAACAAAATTATTATGTTCTAAAAAATAACCCCCTACCTCTGGCATGAAAAATATAATTGATGCAAAAACAATTAAAAATACTGTAAGCCCAATCAAATCTTTTACAGTGTAATAAGGGTGAAATGGGATGCCATCTATTGGGATGCCTGTTTTTTTATCTTTACTTTCTTTAATCTCCACTCCGTCTGGATTATTAGACCCTACCGAATGTAGCGCCGCAAGGTGGAGGAAGATTAATCCTGCAAGTGCAAAAGGAAGTGCTATCACATGGAAGGCAAAAAAACGATTTAAAGTTGCATCAGAGATTAAATAATCACCCCGAACCCATTCGGCCAGATCAGGACCTATGAAAGGCACTGCAGCAAATAAATTAACAATGACCTGTGCTCCCCAGTATGACATTTGGCCCCATGGAAGCAGATAACCAAAGAATGCCTCGGCCATCAGTAATAAGAAAATTAAAACTCCAAAGATCCAGAGCAATTCCCTAGGTTGCTTGTATGAGCCGTAAATTATAGCCCGGAACATGTGCATATAAATCACAACGAAAAATAATGAAGCCCCGGTCGAATGCATGTAGCGAATCAGCCAACCAAAAGAAACGTCTCTCATTATGTACTCAACAGATGCAAAAGCATGAAGTGCATCTGGCTTGTAGTGCATAGTTAAAAATATACCGGTGAGAATTTGCAGAACAAACACAACAATTGCCAGAGCACCAAAGAAATATAAAAAATTAAAATTTTTTGGCGCGTAGTACTCAGTCAAATGATTTTTAATAAAACTTGAAACTGGCAATCTTTCATCAACCCAATTCATTAAACTTGATTTATTAGTTTTTTGCATTAGGCCTCATCCTTCTTATCTTCGCCGATAACTAGGGTATTGTCATCATTATATCTATGTGGGGGAACAACTAAATTCGTTGGAGCTGGAGAACCTTTGTATACCCTGCCCGCAAGATCAAATTTGGACCCATGACATGGACAGAAAAATCCACCTGGCCAACTCTCTCCCATTTCTCCTTTAGGAGTTAACTTTGCTGTTGGTGAACAGCCTAAGTGTGTACAGATACCCACAACAACTAACATATTAGATTTAATTGATCTGGTTTCATTCTGGCAGTAATTCGGTTGCTGTGAGGTCACTTTTAATTTTGGATCAGCCAGATTACTCTCACCGGCCGATAGGTCATTAATCATTTCATCTGTTCGATTCAGAACCCAAACAGGCTGACCTCGCCACTCAGTTGTTAGTAATTGTCCCTTTTCAACCTTACTGATATCAACTTCGACTGAAGCGCCGGCTGCTTTTGCTTTTTCACTTGGAGTCATACTAGTCACAAATGGAACTCCTGCAGCAGTCAATCCTACTGCACCCGTGGCAGCGGTTGCGGCCAATAAAAATTTTCTGCGATCTTTGTTGAAACTGTTGTTATTTTTTGACATCGACATCCTTGGATAGGGTTAAAACACAAAAAAAAGTAATTATACAAAAAATAGACTATTAAAAAAAGAAAAGATTTCGAATAACTCAATCTTTTGTTAGATATTTAGACAAAAACAAACCGGATTCAAATAAGAAAATCATGGGTAATGCCAAAAATATTTGTGATAACACATCAGGTGGTGTCAAAACCGCTGCAAGGATAAATGATATGACATAGATATAGGGCCTACCATTTTGAATTTTTTGACGCTTAATAATTTTAAATTTTACAAGAGCCATTACAACGATAGGAATTTGAAATGCAACACTGAAAGCAAAGATTAAATTTATTAATAATTCAAGATAGTAATTAATATCAATTTTTAAACTTAGTCCTTGTGGGGCAAAATTTATAAAGAAATTTATAATGCTGGGGAAAGCAATATAAAAGCAAAAAAAGAATGCAAAATAAATTAATGTGGTGCTGATGACCAATAGATTTTTTGCAAAAATTCTTTCGGATTTGTAGAGTCCTGGTTTGATAAAGAACCACACCTCAAGAATCAAGTAGGGATAGATTAAATAAAATGTGGAGAGTATTGTTAACTTTAACGGAACTATAAAAGTTGATATGAGTTGAGTGGCTATCACTTCGCCATGACTAATTTGTAACCCTTCAATTAGGGGATCAGAAAAAAACTCATAGATTAGATTATTCCAAAAAAACAGCGATAATAATCCCATCATGAATACTAAAATAACTCGAATAAGTAATTTCTTAAATACGAAATAATGATCCAAAATACTAAAATTATTTTTCATTTTTGTTTTGGCTTTGAATCTCTTTTTGTATTTTTTTTAGATTTTTAAAAGTTTCTTCACGGAAAACTTCTTCTTTGATATTGAATAGAAGGTTGTGAACTTTTGACATTGCCTTACCAATTGAATTGCTAATTTCTGGTATTTTTTTTGGATTAATAAATAAAGCTAAAACAATGATAATCGCAATAAACTCAGAAAAAGAAACATCAAACATTATTTTTTATTTTTCTTTTCTGCGTCGGACATACCATCTTTAAAGTTTTTAATTGCGACACCCAAATCTTTACCAATTGTTTTAAGTTTACCCGCTCCGAAAATAATAAGTACAACCAGCAGGATTACTAATAGTTCTTTAATACCGGGCATAATAAATACTCCTTTAAATTTTTCTCAAATGGTCGCTACCACCATAGACATGAAAGTGGATATGGAAAACTTCTTGCCCGCCCTTTACGCCAGAGTTGATCATTGTTCTAAAGCCTTCAAGGCCCTCTTTTTTGGCAAGTTTAGGGGCTAGCATCAACATTTCTCCAAACATTTCTCGTGTTGCTAAATCATTCTTTGCGGTAAGAAGGTTTTCTTCATGCATCTTTGGAATAATCAGAAAATGGACCTTGTCTATGGGATTTATATCTTTAAAGGCTACAAAGCGATCATCCTCATAAATAATAGTTGCAGGTATTTCTTTGTTAATTATTTTACAAAAAATACAATCACTCATTATGATCTACTTTCCTTTTCCTCGATACCAGACATCTTCGTTCTTCGTTCCAGCTCGTTTAGAATATCTTGAAAAGGTATCTCTTTATTCGATAAAAGAACCATCATGTGATAGATCACGTCAGCTGACTCATAAATAATTGAGTTTTTATCATCTTTACTGGCTGCAATTATTAACTCAATTGCCTCTTCACCAAATTTTTTTTGGATTTCTTCAACCCCTTTTTTAAATAGGCTGGCCGTGTAAGACTGGTTAGGATTGTCATCTTTTTTTGTCTCAATTAATTCTTGGAGTTCTTTTAGCGTTTTCATTATTTTTTTTCTTTATATATGCGTTCTGGGCTCATTTTCACAGCCTCTATTTCATTCATTGTATCCCCATTTTTTTTAATTTGTTTGAAAAAGCAAGATTCTCGACCCGTATGACAGGAGATGCCCTCTTCAGTTTTTACCATTAACAATAAACAATCATTATCACAATCCAAAAGAATCTCTTTAACGAAATGAATATGTCCAGACTCCTCACCTTTTAGCCAGAGCTTATTTCTCGATCTTGACCAGAAGTAACATTTTCCCTCAAAAATAGTTTTCTTGAGAGACTCTTCATTCATCCAAGCCATCATCAAGACTTTTTTAGTATCTGCGTCTTGAATGATTGCTGAGATAAGCTGGTCTTTGTTCCAAACAATCTTATTGAGTATTTCCATTAACGAACCTCTATTAATTTATTTCTCATATAAGCTTTCGCATCCTCAATTGTATACTCACCAAAATGAAATATGCTAGCTGCCAATACTGCATCCGCATGCCCATTAATGACGCCCTCTACCATATGGTCCAAATTACCAACCCCTCCAGAAGCGATAATTGGAACATTTACTCTAGAGGATATTTCTTTGTTTAGCTTATTGTCAAAGCCTGATTTTGTTCCATCACGATCCATGCTGGTTACCAAAAGTTCTCCCGCTCCACGCTCGGCCATTTCCTGTGCCCATGATACGGCATTGATACCAGTTGAATTTCTTCCTCCATGAGTAAAAATCTCCCAGTGATCGCCTGTTTTTTTTGCATCAATCGCAACCACTATACATTGCGATCCAAATCTGTTTGCCGCATTAGATACTAGAGACGGGTTATGAATCGCAGCAGTATTTATACTTACCTTATCCGCTCCTGCATTAAGCAAACGTCTTATATCATTAATTTCTCTAACACCGCCACCAACAGTGAGTGGAATAAAAACTTGTTCTGCAACCTTCTCAATGATGTTAAGAATAAGTCCTCGATTATCAGAGCTTGCTGTGATATCTAAAAAGGTTAACTCATCCGCACCTTGGTCATTGTATTTTTTTGCGATCTCAACCGGATCTCCAGCATCAATTAGATCGACAAAATTCACTCCTTTAACGACTCGCCCATCGGTCACATCAAGGCATGGAATAATTCTCTTGGCTAACATAATTAACCCGTCAACTCTTCTGCCAGATTGCAGGCCTTTTCAAAGTCTAACGTACCTTCGTAAATAGACCTTCCTGCAATTACTCCTCGAATACCAACATTCGCCACTGCACATAAATTTTTAATATCATCCATGTTTGATAATCCCCCGCTCGCAATAATCGGGACGTTTCCACTTTCTGCTAACTTGACTGTAGCATCGATATTAATTCCCTCTAACATTCCATCTCTACCAATATCTGTATAAATAATTGAAGCGACTCCATAGTCCTCAAACTTCTGCGCCATTTCAAAGACGCTATGCCCAGTAAGTTTTGACCAACCATTAATTGCAATTTCACCGTCTTTGGCATCTAGGCCAACTATAATTTGACCAGGAAATGCAAAGCAAGCTTCATGAAGAAAACCTGGGTTTGTTATGGCTGCCGTTCCAATGATCACAGAATCGATCCCAGAATTGAGCAACTCCTCAACCGTATCTAGATTTCTTATACCCCCTCCAAGCTGGACCGGGATATCTCCCATTTCATGAAGAATTTCTTTAATCACGGCCAAATTTTTTTGTTTGCCAGCGAAGGCGCCATCAAGGTCGACCAAATGTAATCTCTTCGCGCCTTTTCTTTTCCAATGAGCAGCCATTTCCGCAGGATGCTCAGAAAATATTGTCGCTTTGTCCATTAATCCTTGTTTTAAACGAACACACTTGCCTTCTTTTAAATCAATTGCCGGAATAACTTGCATAATTTATATCTTCCACCTTGTAAAATTTTGTAATAATTGTAAACCTGAGGTTGAGCTCTTCTCTGGATGAAATTGAACTGCAAAAATATTGTCTTTACTGATTGCACAACAAAATGGTGCTTCGTATGAGCATTTTGCTGCAATCATTTTTTTATTTTCTGGCTCAACATAATAACTATGAACAAAATAAAATCGCTCATTGTTATTAATCCCATTCCAGATAAAATGATCACGAATTTGACTTACTTGGTTCCAGCCCATATGAGGAACTTTATTGAAATGATTCTTAGGTCGAAATTTGACAACCTTTCCCGGTATAACTGATAATCCATTTACTCCACCTTCATCAGAGAAGTCATGAAGCATTTGAAGTCCAATACATATTCCTAGGAATGGTTTATTTCTTGTAGACTCTATAACGACATCCGTCAAGCCAAGTGAGCTAAGTTCTCTTACACAGTCTGGCATTGCTCCCTGTCCAGGGAAAACTACTCGATCAGCTTTTCTAATTTCCGTAGCATCAGATGTGATAACTACATTTAGATTTGGTGCTACCTTTTTAAATGCGTTATAAACAGACCTTAAGTTGCCCATCCCATAATCAACAATCGCAATCATAATGTAAGATTATAGAGATCCTTTTGTTGAAGGAAGTTGATCGGCCTGTCTTGGATCAATTGCAATTGCCGTTCTTAGCGCTCTTGCAAAAGCTTTGAAAATAGTCTCAATTTGGTGGTGCGCATTATCACCTCTGATATTATCAATATGTAATGTGATTAACGAGTGATTTACGAATCCTTGAAAAAATTCATAAATCAAATCTACATCAAATTCACCGACCATCGCCCTTTTGAAATTAGCATTAAGCTCAAGTCCAGGTCTGCCAGATATATCAACAACAACCCTTGAAAGTGCCTCATCAAGAGGTGCATATGCATGGCCATATCTGGTTATACCTTTCTTGTCTCCTATTGCCTTATTAAAGGCTTGCCCGAGTGTTATACCTACATCTTCAACAGTATGATGGGCATCGATATGCAGGTCTCCTTTGGCAATAATTTTTAAATCAATTAATCCATGTCGAGCAATTTGATCCAGCATGTGGTCTAGAAAACCAACGCCGGTATCAAGTTCTGCATGCCCAGTTCCTTCAAGATTAATTTCAACCGTAATGTCAGTTTCTTTAGTTTTTCTATCAACTTTTGATGTTCTTTGCATAGGTAATAATTTTATGATTTATCGATTTATTAAATTCTATCTTATTAAAAAGGTTATTAACACTAACTCAATATCTTTTTTATTTCGGAGACAAGTTTTTCCATCTGCTCCTTCGTACCAATTGTAATTCTAATATATGAAGAAATCTGTACTGGGGATGGAAAATATCTCACCAAAATACCTTTGTCTTTTAGGCTCAAGTATAGAGATTTTGCATCAATAGTTTTTGGTGGTTTTGCTAAAACAAAATTACCACTCGGTTGAAGTGCAGAAAATTTAAGGGCTTTTAAAGCTTCAACAAAATTATTTCTGGTTTGCACAATTTGATTGCAGGTACTGAGAAAGTACTCTTCGTCTTTGAAGGAGGCTATTGAAGCTTTTTGTGCTAAACGATCCAGTGGGTATGAATTAAAACTATTCTTAACTCTCATCAAGCCTTCTATTAAATTAGCACTCCCTAACGCATAACCAACCCTCAATCCTGCAAGTGATCTTGATTTGGACATTGAGCGAGTAATAATAATATTATTATATTTTTCTAATAATGGTAAAGCCGTTTCAGTTCCAAAATCTACATAGGCTTCATCGATAACAACAATCGAATTCATATGATTTTTTAAAAACAATTCAATTTCATTCCGACTTAATGCGATACTTGTCGGCGCATTGGGGTTAGGGAAAATAATTGCTGAATTATTACTAGCGTAGCTATCTAGGTTGATCTTAAAATTTTCATCCAATGGGATAGTTTGATAATTAATTTCAAATAATTTAGCGTAGACTGGATAGAAGCTATAGGTGATATCAGGAAATAATACAGATTCTTTATCTTTGAAAAAGGCATAGAAAATGAAAGCTAAAATTTCATCAGAGCCGTTACCTACAAAGACCTGTTCTTTAAAAAGTTTATGATAATCTGCAATTACATCTCGCAAATCATCCGACTCAGGATCAGGATATAAATTGAGATCAGTAGAGCCATTTGTACAAATTGCTTGATTAACCAACTGTGTTGGTGGGTATGGATTTTCATTGGTATTCAGCTTAAGTTCTATTTTTTCCTTAGGCTGCTCTCCTGGCGTATAGGGATTGAGATTCTTTAAACAATCACTCCAGAATTTTTTCATTTCTTCTTTACCCTAAATTCTGCTGACTGCGCATGAGCAAATAACCCTTCACCCTTTGCCATGACTGATGCTATTCCCCCTAGCTGTGTTGCTCCATCCTCCGAAAGGTTAATGATACTTGATCGTTTTTGAAAATCATAAACACCCAGTGGCGATGAAAATCTAGCCGTTCTTGAAGTTGGTAAAACGTGATTAGGTCCTGCGCAATAATCACCAACGGACTCACAGGTATTAATTCCCATGAAAATTGCGCCTGCGTGGGTTATATTCTCAAGCAGGGAGTCAGGATCTTCAACGGACAATTCAAGATGCTCAGGGGCAATGTAATTTGAAACCTCTGCCGCATCTTTTAAATTATTTACACTTATAAAGATGCCTCGATTTTCTAAAGATGCTTTTATGATCTTTTTTCTTGGCATAGTTTTGATTAAACGATCAATACTTTGATTAACTTTTTCAAAATACGATGAATCTGATGAAATTAATATTGATTGCGCCAGCTCATCATGCTCGGCCTGAGAAAATAAGTCCATTGCAATCCAATCGGGATCTGTTTTACCATCAGTTATGACTAAAATTTCAGAGGGCCCTGCAATCATATCGATTCCTACAGTTCCGAATACAATCCTCTTTGCCTCGGCAACAAATGCGTTTCCAGGTCCAACAATTTTATCGACCTGAGGTACTGTGTTTGTTCCAAAAGCTAAAGCTGCAACTGCCTGAGCTCCACCAATAGTAAACACTCTATCGACTCCAGCAACAAATGCAGCAGCTAAGACTAATTTATTTCTTTCTCCATTTGGAGTTGGCACAACCATTATCAAGTCTTTTACTCCTGCAACTTTTGCGGGAATTGCATTCATTAACACGGAGGATGGATAAGATGCCTTACCCCCAGGTACGTACAAACCTACCCTATCAATGGCTGTAATTTTTTGTCCTAATTTTGTACCATTTTTTTCATTGTAAGACCATGATTCTTGTTTTTGGTGCTCATGATAAATTTTTACACGATCAGCAGAGGTGTTCAATGCATCTTGCTGCTCCCTATCTAATGAGTCGTATGCATCCTTTAAGTCTGACTTTTTTAACTCAAGCTCAGAAGATTCTTTGATAGATAGGTTGTCAAATTTGTTGGTGAGTCTAATTAATGAATCGTCACCATTGGTACGAATATCAGAAACTATCTCAGCTGCAATCGATTGAATCTTTTTATTATCTTCAGCATCAAAATCGATTGATTCTTTAAGGCTTTGGTAAAAATTTTTCTGACTTATATCTAGATACTTAATTTTCATGCTTCTATTTTTTTAACTGGTCAATAATTGGTTGTAATTCTTTAAACTTCAATCTCATTGATGCTTTATTAACAATTAACTGTGATGAGATATCTGAAATTTTTTCATAAGGAACTAAATTATTTGCCTCAAGAGTTTTACCTGAGCTCACCAAATCTACTATGAGGTCACTCATCTCAACAAGAGGGGCAAGCTCCATAGATCCGTAGAGTTTAATAAGGTCAATATGTATGCCTTTTTTAGAAAAAAAATCTTTAGAAATTTTTGTATATTTAGTGGCAACTTTTAATCTCTCTTTTTGGTTAATTGCTTTTTCGTAATCAAAATTCTTTGGGCCTGCAACCATCATTTTACATTTAGCAATTTTTAAGTCCGCCAATTGAAATAGGTTGTTAGATGAAAATTCATCGAGAACATCTTTTCCAGCTATACCTAAATCGGCTCCACCACACTCAACATAGGTAGGAACATCTGATGCGCGAACAATTAACAATCGAACATCTGGCCTATTTGTTTTTAGTATCAACTTTCTCGAAGATTCAGGATCTTCATTACAAGAAATATTTGCGGCCTCAAGAGCTGGCAAGGTTTCTTTAAAAATTCTTCCTTTGGATAGTGCAATTGTAATCATTAATGAATTCTTTCTACTTTTGCGCCGAGCGCATTTAATTTTTCTTCAATTCTCTCATAACCACGATCAAGGTGGTATATTCGCTCAATAATAGTTTCACCTTTAGCCGCTAAACCAGCGATTACTAAGGATGCAGATGCCCTTAAATCGGTAGCCATTACGCTGGCACCTTCCAAACAATTAACTCCTTTTACAAAAGCAGTATTTCCTTTTACATCTATACTTGCACCCATTCTAACCAGCTCCTGAACGTGCATAAACCTATTCTCAAATATTGTCTCAGTAACCTCTGATGAGCCTTGAGCTAAAATATTAATAGCCATAAATTGTGCTTGCATATCTGTAGGAAATGATGGGTAAACACCCGTTCTTATATTAACTGGGTTAATTTTATTATTATTTTTTAATATGGTGATCTCATTATTTTTACAGCTAACATCAACGCCAGCATCTTTTATCTTTTCTATAACCGATTCTAGCTGACTAGGATTTACCCCCTTTAATGTAATTTCACCACCTGTTACAACAACTGCCGCCATATAGGTTCCGGCTTCGATACGATCAAACATTACCGAATGTTTTGCTCCAAACAGTTTTTCCACGCCATCGATTTGAATCAAATCAGTTCCAAGACCTTTAATGCTTGCTCCCATGGATATCAATAGCTTTCCAAGGTCCTCAACTTCAGGCTCTCTCGCTGCATTTTCTATGTAGGTTGTTCCTGAAGCTAGTGTAGCTGCCATCATGATATTTTCAGTTCCGGTCACCGAGACCTGATCCATAAATATCTTACACCCTTGTAATTTATTATTTGGAAGATGCTTTAAGGATGCCTCAATGTAGCCGTTGTGAATATTAATTTTTGCTCCCATCTTTTCCAAAGCTTTTATATGCAAATCTACCGGCCTCGCTCCAATAGAGCATCCACCTGGGAGAGAGACAACTGCTTTACCAAACCTTGCAAGCAGCGGTCCTAAAACTAAAATTGAAGCACGCATTGTTTTAACAAGCTCGTATGGTGCCTCAGTGATTGCAACTTGACTGGCATCAAGTGTGCATGAATTTTTATATAGCCTTACATCTACACCAAGATGCCTTAGTAAGACTGATGTTGTTAAGATATCTTTTAATTCAGGCACATTCTCAATTTCAAGTTTTTCATCAGTCAAAATTGAAGCAATTAAGATGGGAAGAGCAGCATTCTTTGCTCCAGATACAGCTACATCTCCGTACAACTTATTCCCACCAATAATTTTTAATTTATCCAATTTGATCTATCAATTTTTTTAATTCGCCAGATTCAAACATTTCCCTCATGATGTCTGCACCACCAACAAATTCTCCGTTTATATAAAGCTGGGGTATGGTTGGCCAATTTGAAAACTCTTTGATACCCTCTCGTATACTATTATCTTCTAAAACGTTATTGGTTGTGTAGCTTGCCTCAATATGATCTAAAATTTGGCATGCCATTCCTGAGAAGCCACATTGTGGAAATTTGCGGTCACCCTTCATGAAAAGCATAACTTTATTTTCTTGAATCATCGTCTTAATCTTATCTTGCGTGCTCATTTAGAACTATCTCCTTTTATATTTTTCCATTCATTAACATCATAAAGCTTCATGGACAGTGCATGAATTTTTTCTTTCATCAAGTCCCCCAAAGCTTTATAAACAAGCTGATGTCTCGCAACTCTATTTATTCCTGCAAACTCATCACTTACAACAATTGTCTCAAAGTGAGCCCCATCATCACCCATCACCTCAAGATAAGAGCAGCTAATACCCTTTCCAATAATTTTTTTAATGTCTTCTTTGTGCATTTTAACCTCTAAGCTTGTAACCGGTTTTTAAAAGTCTGATTGCTAAACCGGCAAGTAATATAAAAAATACTAGCACTATCGTCAAACTTATATAGGGTGATATGTCTGAAACCCCAAAAAATCCATATCTAAATCCGTCTATCATATAAAAAAATGGATTAAATTGTGATACTTTTTGCCAAACGGGTGGTAAAGAATGAATTGAATAAAATACTCCCGAGAGAAATGACAAAGGCATAATAACAAAGTTCTGAAATGCGGCCATTTGATCAAACCGATCTGCCCAAATTCCAGCAATGATTCCGAATGTCCCTAGCAGGGCTCCACCAAGCAATGCGAATGATGCGACATACCATGGATGAACAATTGGTAAGTCGATATAAAGAATTGCAACAAGATAAATTGACAGCCCAACAAAAATGCCACGAACAATAGCTGCGATGAGAAAAGCAAAGAAAAATTGCAAATAGGTCAATGGTGTTAGCAAAATAAAAACAATATTACCCATTACTTTTGATTGCACTAGGCTTGATGAGCTATTCGCAAAAGAGTTTTGGAGCAAGGACATCATAATTAATCCTGGAATTAAGAAGGCGCTGTATGCTACACCCTCATAAACCTCGGTTCTGCTGTCAAGCACGTGTGAGAAGATAAGTAAATAAAGTATACCCGTTATTACTGGTGCAGCGACAGTCTGGAACACCACTCTCCAAAATCTGAGAAGCTCCTTTTTTAGGAGGGTCCATGTACCTTTGGCTTGTATTTTCCAATTAATCATTTTTTTGTTAGCTCTAAAAATACTTTTTCCAAATCTGGCTCTGTCGTTTGAATATCATTAAATTTAATTTTATTTTCTTTAAGTAATTCAATGATGCTATTTAACTCATCAATTTTTTCAAGCGTTATGGTTAAACATTCATTAGCAATCAAAATTTCAAAATTTGATAATATTTTTCTAATCTTTAGCTCATCTCTTTGATTAATTTTTATATTTAAATTTTTAACCGCATTTCTTTTAATCAATTTTTTTGTATCATCCAAAGCTATTAGTTTTCCTTTGTTTACCATGCCTATTCTTTTACATAAGCTTTCAGCTTCTTCTAAGTAATGAGTTGTAAGAACGATTGTATGTCCCTGATTGTTTAGATCTTTCATAAACGACCACAGCCTTTGTCTTAACTCAACATCTACACCTGCTGTTGGTTCATCTAGAACAATCACAGGCGGTTTGTGAGCAAGAGCTTGTGCAATTAGCGCCCTTCTCTTCATCCCCCCTGAAAGCTTTCGCATATTTGTATATGCTTTCTCAGTCAGATCGAGTTTATCTAAAATCTCATCAATCCAAGCATAATTTTCTTTACCTTTTCCAAAATACCCTGCCTGAAATCTCATCATTTCTAAAACATTAAAAAATGGATCAAAAACTAACTCTTGAGGAACAATTCCCAATGAGTGTCGAGACTCTTGATAATGCTTTTCAACATCGTGGCCCATTGCGGTGATAGTTCCTGAAGATGGTTTAACTATTCCTGCAAGCATATTTATTAGAGTAGATTTACCAGCCCCGTTTGGTCCTAGTAATCCAAAAAATTCGCCCTTTTCGATAGATAAATTTATACCCTTTACGGCCTGAACTGCGCCATAGGATTTCGTTATGTTTTTAAAAACAATTGCTTTTGTCATAAAAAAAGAGAATTAATGGGTTAGAAAGTTTTGCACGCCATACAAGGTGGCTAAATTTATTAAACTTTTCGGAATATTGTTAAATTTAATTATTTGGTTATCCTGCTGAGCTTTTCTTTTAATTTCAAATATTAAACATATTAATGATGTATCAATATTTTTAATATTTGCAAAATCTAGAGTAAGAGTTCCAACAATTTCTATTTTTTCTAAATTTTCGAAAATTAAAGGAGTTTCTTTGAAAGTAAAATTTCCATCGAAGTCCCACTTTTTATTAGTAAAGTTCATCAGTCGCCTTTATTATTTTTTTCAGCTAGTTTTGAAATTAATGAATCGATACCATTATTTTTAATTTCACTCGCAAACTGAGATCGATAGTTTGTCACCAAGCTTACGTTTTCAATGGTAATGTCAAATACTTTCCATGATCCATCCTCAATTTTCGCTAAAGTATAGTCGACTGAAATTGGCTGCGCTCCACTCTGGATGATTGATGTTTTTACTGTAGCTATTGCATCTTCTGGATTCATTCTGAGAGGCTTGTATTCAATTTGTTGATCCTTATACTTTCCTAAAGCAACTGCGTAAGTTCTTAAAAGTAGCGTCTTAAATTCGGTTTTAAATTGATTCTTTTGGTTATCATCAACCTTTCTCCATGCTTTGCCTAGAACCAATCTTGATACTCTCTCAAAATCAAAATTTGGCAATATTTTCTCTTCTGCCAACTGGTATATTTTTTCTTTATTGTCTTGGATATCTTTGTCTGTTTTTAGGATCAGAAGCACGTCATCAGCCGTTTTTTGAACCAGCTCTTGTGGCGGTAATCCCTCAGCATGGGAGATAAAACTGATAATTAAAAAAATTGTGGTAATGATAAATTTTACGAGTCTCATTTTTCTTCTTCCTCTGAGGCCTTGTTATATAGAAACTGACTGATTAATTTTTCAAGCACTACAGCATCTTGAGTTTGAGTTATTTTATCATTTGCTTGAAGATTTATCGAATCACCCCCTGCCTCAAGGCCGATGTATTGTTCGCCAAGAAGTCCAGCTGTGTATATATTTGCAAAAGTATCTTTGGGGAAAACATATCGTTCGTCAATGCTAAGAGTAACAATTGCTTCATATATAGTGGTATCAAAAACAATCGAATCTACTCTTCCGACTACAACACCAGCCGATTTAACTGGGGCTCGTGGCTTAAGGCCACCAATATTCTCAAAGTTAGCTGTGATCTGGTATGTAGTTTTGATATCATTTGAAGTCAGATTGCCAACTTTCATTGCCAAACCCATTAAGGCAATAAGACCTAATGCCACAAAAATTCCTACCCAAGCATCAAATTTAATTCTATCCATAAAAAAACCTTTTTCCCATTCCTATACCGTAAGCATAAATGAAGTTAAAATAAAATCCAATCCGAGCACAGCTAAGGAGGATGTTACAACCGTCCTGGTTGTGGCCCGACTTACTCCCTCGGCAGTTGGAGGTGCATCATACCCTTCAAATAAAGCAATGATAGTGCAAGCGATTCCAAAAACTAAACTCTTAATAAAACCGTTAACTATATCAAACTGAAAATCAACATTTGCTTGCATTTGTGACCAAAAAGCTCCCTCATCAACACCGATCAAGGGAACCGCTACAACATAACCACCCAGCACGCCAACCATTGAAAAAATAGAAGCCAAAAGTGGCATGGTAATAATCCCAGCCCAGAATCTTGGAGCAACAATTCTGGCGATTGGGCTTACTGCCATCATCTCCATTGCTGAAAGTTGCTCTGTTGCTTTCATTAATCCAATCTCTGCAGTGATTGCTGTTCCAGCTCTTCCAGCAAAAAGTAGCGCTGTAACAACCGGCCCTAGTTCACGAACCAAGGCGAGTGCAACCAGCACACCAATTGCCTCAGAAGAGCCATATTTTTGTAGGGTGTAATATCCTTGAAGTCCTAGAACCATTCCAACAAAAAAAGCTGAGACTACGATAATAACAAGCGACAAAACTCCCGTGGCATATATTTCCTTGATAGTTAATCGGAATCGCTTAAAATTTTCAGGGGTATAAGTAAGGATTGAAAAAAATAATCTGGCAGCCGCACCTAATCGAGTAATTTTTTGTCTTAGTGAGAATCCTATCTTTTCAAAAAACAATATCATTGTCTTAGCCCTAAGTCATCGGCATATTTATTGGCTTCCATATGGAAAGGAACTGGCCCATCTTTCTGAGAATGAATAAATTGTTTCACAAAAGGAAGTTTAGATTTTTTTAATTCATCAGGGGAGCCCTGAGCGGCTACAACACCATCGGCTAAAAAATAAATATAGTCTGCAAATGCAAAGGTTTCAGCAACGTCGTGAGTAACAATTATTGATGTGGCACCCAGTGCATCATTGAGGGATCTTATTAGGTCACAAATTACTCCCATTGAAATTGGATCTAATCCTGCAAAAGGTTCGTCATACATAATGATATCTGGATCGAGTGCGATGGCCCTTGCAAGCGCAACTCTTCTTGCCATACCTCCAGAAAGTTCGGTAGGCATTAACTTATAAGCACCTCTCAAACCAACTGCGTTTAATTTCATCAAAACTAAATCTTTAATAACGGATTCATTGAGATTTGTGTGCTCTCGAATTGGAAAAGCTACATTCTCATAGACACTAAGGTCACTGAAAAGAGCTCCGTGCTGAAATAACATACCCATTTTTCTTCTGAGGTCATATATTCCTTTTTGACTTTGTTGATGAACAATCTTACCATCAACCCTAACTTCGCCACCATGAGGTTTAATTTGACCACCTATTAACCTAAGTATGGTGGTTTTACCGCAACCGCTTCCACCCATAATTGCTACAACTTTTCCTCGATGGAAATCCATATTGATGCGTTTATGAATAATGCGATCGGCATAACCAAATGCTAAATTACTAATAGATACAATTGCGTCTTCGTTCATAGTAGTTCAATTCTACATGAAATTTAAACAAAAAAATTAGCTTAAAGTTCACCGTAAGAATGCAGGCCAGACAGGAATAAGTTGACCCCGACAAAGGCAAATGTCGTAATGATAAGGCCCACTAATGACCACCAAGCAAGAACATTGCCTCTCAATCCTTTAACCAATCTTAGATGAAGCCATGCTGCATAATTTAACCAAACTATCAGCGCCCAAGTCTCTTTAGGGTCCCAAGACCAGTATCCGCCCCACGCCTCAGCAGCCCAAACTGCCCCCAGAATAGTTGCGATAGTAAAAAATATAAAGCCAATAGCTATCGATTTGTACATCAGATCTTCCATCACGTGATTACTTGGTAATGATTTTTTAAAGAAGCCGTAATTTTTTAGAATATAAGCTAAGGCAATCATGGCAGAAATTGAAAAAGCTCCATAACCAATAAAATTTGATGGGACATGAATTTTCATCCAGTAAGACTGCAATGCCGGCACTAAAGGTTGAATGGAGTCTGCATTTTTCGAAAAGGTGTACCAGAGAATAAAAGCTACGGCCGCATTAATAATTAGCAATACAAATACGCCCAATGATTTAACGTTAGCTTTTCCTTCGTAGTAGATATAAATTAATCCCGTAATCAAACAGAATAAAACAAAGACTTCATATAAATTACTGATGGGAATATGTCCAACGTCAACACTGATCAAGTAGGATTCATACCATCGAACCATTAATCCTGAAAATCCAGAAACAATAGCAATCAATGAAAAATTTGTGGCAACATTACCACTGAATTGATTATTTTTTATGTTAAAAGTTAAGTAGGATAAGAGACTTAGGGGGAAGAAAAAAGTCATCCACATGATTAGCGACTGGCTCGATAAAAAGTATTTTAAAAAAAAGTCAGCATTCTGGGCTTGCAAGTCATCATTAAATAAAAAGATACTTAACCCGCTAAGCGCCACAACAGATAAAAATATTTTTTTAAAGGTGTGCCAAAAAAACCCTAACCATATAAACCCTATACCACCGAGTACTAATATTCCCATCTCATAATAGTCCATAAATGCAGTGAATCTATATAAGCCTAAAGCTACTATAGAGACAATTGAAATGATAAAACTCAAATTAATAATCATTCGATATTCCCTTATTTTTTTAACTTGTTAACTAAATCGATGCAATAGTTTTCAAAATCAATATGGTCTCTATTGGATGCAAAAGCAATGGCAAATTTGTTTTTTGACTTTTCAATTACCCATAACCTTATTTCTTGGACATAAATCATACAAAAAATTCCCAAAACTAAAAATAATGATCCTAAATAAACCCAAATTTTTCCAGGATCTTTCGTTAACTGCAAGCCACTGGCATAAATCTTTTCATAATCGTTAAGCATCAAAAAGGGACTTGGACCATAAAAAAAACTATCGCTGTAAGCATTCAAGGCATCTTGAATAAAGTCTTGAGGAATTAAATTAGCATTCATTAAATCCTGATTCAGAAGCTCTGAAATAAAATAAATAATTTTAATATAGGATTCTGCAATGATTTCTTGCTGATCTTCTGGAACATTATCTTCTATGTATTTTGCAATGCCAGAATACCCTGATTCTAAAAATATTTGGTATATCTCTTTTGTATTATTTTTAAAATTTTCTTTTGATTCTGCATTCACTAAAGATGATGATCTTTTTGTCAGCTCATCAACGGACTTATTAATATTATCTTTTATTCGAATATTAGAAACAAAATTTTTATAGCCATCCATACTTAAATCATTGTCAGCTGGAATTCTTAAAAACCTAAACTCACTTTGAAGATCTTGCCTCATTCCACTCATGAAGAAGAATTTATCATTCTGGGGGATTGGGTTTTGATATGTCTGGTACTCGAGGGCTTGGCCGGAGTTATTTCTAAATTTATAAACCACACTGGGCCCAATGTTTTTTGTTTTTAGTTTATTGCCATCTTCAATCTGAAAAATATTAAATTCTCTGAAGTCGTCAAATTCAAAAACATAATCATTCTTTCCCTCCTTATACTCATTTTGTTTAAATATTTGTGACTGAATCGATATTGGTTTAAATTGATCGAACAAGGAAATAAGGGATAGATTAATTTTTGAGCCCCCGTCTTGAAAATCTGACTGGTAAATTGTTATACCATCCATACTAAATGGTTTATTAACCGAAATAGTCTCTTGATATTTTTTACCATCTTTGGTGATTGTCAAATCGCTTAGAAAAGATTTTGGCTGCCCCGTTGAGTAATGTTCAATATGAAATTTATCTAATTTGATATCGAAAGGGAGGTGTTGAACTAAGTAACCATCTTTTATCCTCACTAAAGCTTTATTATTTTGTTCAGTTTCATTTAATAATAAGGTTGCTCTGTAAGAAAAATTATTCTTATCAAGCTGACTTTTAAGAGGAACTTCACTAAATTTTAAGTTGCGGGTCTCAACTACTTTACTCCCAATTGACTGTTGAAATTTAAAAAACATATTTCCATCCAACAAGCCACCAATGCTTATAACGACTATAGCTAAATGGGTAAAAATATAGCCTAATTTTTGTAGCGATCCTTTTTTTGCAATCAACAAGTCACTTTTAGTGTTTTTTTTAATTTTAAAGCCATTTGCTTCTATCTTTTTGGCTATTGCGGCTAGACTTTTTTTTACTTCTATCTCATGATAATTTTTGAATTTTTTTAAAGACTCTGGCTGTAACCCTCCTTGAAAATTGACAATACTTTTTAAAATTTTAGGGGTATTTCTACTGACACAAAGAGAAGTCGAAACCACTAAAAATAGCAAGATGACTAAAAACCATGATGCCTGATAAATATTGTAAAGATCAAAGCTTTCGAAGATATGAAACCAAAACTGTCCGAATTGAATAAGATAATTATTATAAGGCTCACTTTGTTTAATCACGGTGCCAATTATCGAAGCAATTGCGACGATGCTTAGCATAGCAATTGCAAACTTCATCGTGCTTAATAAGTTAATAAATGATCGTGATTTTTTCACAAAATTTCAGAAATGATTAATGGTTATTTAATTGACCAGATTAAGTATATTTTGTTCTAAAAGATTACTGCAGGCCTTGGATGTAGTCAGCAACCGCCTTCATCTCTTCCTGGGATAGTTTTTGGGCAATGGTTCTCATGACCTTGGCTTCATCATTTGCTCTCTTGCCCTCAGCAAATTGAACCAGTTGTGAATGAATGTAATCCGCATGCTGAGAATTTAATCTGGGGAATTTTGATGGGATTCCATGACCAGCTGGGCCATGACATCCTGCACATGCAGGAACATTTTTCTCAGCAAGCCCCGAACGGAAAATTTTTTCTCCCAGACTGCCCTCACCATTTGTTGACGCTTTCCCTAATTTTAAGACTTGATCCGAGAAGTATACTGACAAAGCTTTCATTTCTTCATCGGAAAGAGCGGAAGCAATACCTGCCATCACAGCATTATCTCGCTTACCTGATTTAAATTCCATTAATTGCTTATACAGGTAAGAATTATGCTGTCCAGCTAATTTAGGATTTGCAGTAATTGGACTATTTCCATCCTTGGCGTGACAGGCTACACAAACATTTTGTACTATGGTTTCTACATTTATGTTTTCCGCAAAGCTTATTTTTGCAAAAACAAGCATAAATAGTAAAAGTAACAATCTTGAGCCCATAGATATCCTTAAAAGAATTTAAAAAATGTTATTTTAAACCAAAAGCTTTCTTTCGAGTAGTTTGTTATCATTCACCTATGTCAATAATTCATAATTTAAAGTACATTCACTCTGCGCATTATATTAAAGACCTTCCTGAGGATGATGGTTTTGAGATTGCATTCGCGGGCAGATCTAATGCGGGAAAATCAAGTGCTATTAATGCACTTGCGAACCACAATCGACTTGCCTATGTTAGTAAACAACCTGGAAGAACACAGCTGATCAATTTTTTTCAAATGAATCATGTCAATAATTACAAGGTTGTAGATCTTCCTGGATATGGGTATGCCAAGGTAAATATCGATATGAAAAAACATTGGGATGAAGTGCTACCTTACTATCTTCAAAACCGAAAGGCATTAATCGGCCTGATCATAGTGATGGATATCAGACATGCACTAACAAAACTCGACGAGCAAATGATAGATTGGTTTATCCCCACCAACAAACCTATCCATATTCTTTTAACTAAATCAGATAAGCTCTCAAGAAATCAAGCGAATAAAGAAATACAAGAATTCCAAAGACGCATAGAAGGATGTCAGTTCGAAGCCGAAATAACATTTCAAACATTTTCAAGCCTAAAAAAATCTGGGCTAGAAGATGTGGAGGAAATTTTTAATGCTTGGTTACCCTCTGGCAGCTAAAATATCCCAGACCTGATGCCCAAGCCTTGTGCCTCGACTTTCATATTTTGTCTCCGGTCTAATAATGGGTCTTATATGAAAGTCCTCATTAAGAAAACTAAAATCTGAACTGCGTTCAATAAGATCTATAATTTCGATAGCATACGGCTCCCAATCGGTGGCAATATGAAGGGTTGATCCGGGTTTAAGCTTTTGTGAGAAAAGTTGTAAAGTATCTTGATTAATCAGCCTTCTCTTATTATGTCTTTTCTTGTGCCAAGGGTCAGGGAAAAAAATATTAATCCCCGCTAAAAAATTATCAGGCATCATCGTCTTCAGAATTTCTGTTGCATCGTGTTGAATAATTTTTATATTTTGTAGTGAGTCCTCGTTACAAAGCTTAATTAAATTTCCAATACCAGGGAG
>JAHEAL010000002.1:16037-24095 GCA_024642775.1 Nitrosomonadales bacterium | reverse complement strand
CCGCTAAAAAATTATCAGGCATCATCGTCTTCAGAATTTCTGTTGCATCGTGTTGAATAATTTTTATATTTTGTAGTGAGTCCTCGTTACAAAGCTTAATTAAATTTCCAATACCAGGGAGATGAACATCAGATGCCAAATAATTGAACATCGTATTTTGTTTGATTATTTGATGGGTTGCGCCACCCATACCAAATCCAATTTCAAATATGATTTCTTTTTTTTTGTGAAATATCTTATTAAGATCAACTTGGGATGGAGAAAAATCCACAAGGTAATCTTTTCCAAAGTTATCGATAGCATTTTTTTGCGATTTTGTAAGGCGTCCTTGCCTTAAAATAAAACTTCTAATTGGTCTTATGGTATCCATCAATTTTTATAGCGTATGCGTTTTATCAAAATCTGAAAATCCCATCAAGTTAGTTGGCATTTTTTTTGAGATAGCCATCACCTTGATAAGATCTCCCATTTCAGAAGGGCTTGTTAGCATATTTACCTGACTGAGATCCTGAAAATGCTTAGCACTTGTACCTGACTCTACAAAATTGGAAAGTCCTAAATTATTTAAAAAATGAGACTGATTTGTATAACCTAAAATTTCAAAATTTATCATTTCAGTTAAATATGCAAGATGCGTAAAATTCACATTATACGTAATATCCTGAAAACCAACATTATCAAGAACATTTGAAGTTATTTGGTTTTTGTAAAAACTTCTTATAGATCCCTCGCTTCTCTGGCTATGAAATAATTCCTTTTCACTCATTCCATAATCAACAATCAAAACTACGCCCTTTTTTATTTTTTGGAATTGGTTAAATAATTGATTGTATGCTGGTGAATACTCAAAGATGATTTTAGATTCTGGCAGGGAAATTTTATAATCAAAATTCTCTTCAAAGTCATAATCAATCCAAATAAAACCATCGTCTCGGTGACCTACTTTTCTTTGTTTAACTTTTCCTTTATTGGATAAAAATATATTTGTAGGTAAGGCGTCAAAAACTTCATTTGCAAAGATGATTCCCTCAAAATTTTCTGGTACATTCTTGATCCATTTTATTTTTTTCAATAAATCATTGCCAAGCTTATCAGTAAGAAGCTCCAATTGAGCCTCTTGTAATTTTTTACTTTTTTCAATAATAAAGTAAGAATCTAACTCAATCTCCAACTCGGTCATTCGAACAATTGTATCCAGAGCAAACTTTCCCGTGCCGGCGCCAAATTCAATAATATTTTTTTCAAGAGTATCAAAACATTCTTGGAACTGATTTCCGATGGTTTTGGAGAAAATATCCCCAAAACTTGACGAAGTATAAAAATCTCCTTCTAATCCAAATTGTTTTGACTGGGACGTGTAATATCCAAAATCTTTATCATAAAGAGCCATCTCCATAAATAATGAAAACGGAATACTTGTGTCACCATGTTTGGCTATTGCCTTTATGATTTTCTCTTTTAATGTCATTTTTATGTCGATCAATGGATATTTATTTTTTGTAGCACTAATGATGATTTATAATAATTTATGGCTAAGAATATCATAAATAAAACCGTGCTAATTACTGGTGGTGCGAAAAGGATTGGAGCACATATCTCTGAGTTTCTTCACGGCACCGGGATGAATGTTATTATCCATTATAGGAACTCCGCATCCTCTGCAAAAAAACTTAAATCGAAACTTAATAAAAAAAGGGTTAATTCAGCCGAAATTCTACAAGCAGATCTTTTGGATAAAGATTCATTGTCACCATTGATTGAAAATTCAGTGAAGATTTTTGGGAGACTAGATTGTTTAATTAACAATGCATCTTCATACTACCCAACCCCCCTTTTAAAGATCAATGAAGATTCTTGGGAAGAATTAATGGGTAGTAATTTAAAAGCTCCTTTATTTTTATCAAAGTTTGCCGCTCCTTATTTAAAGGAGGTCAATGGGTCGATAATCAATATCACCGACACACATATAAAAAGTCCAAAAAAGAGTTATATCATCTATTCCATTGCCAAGTCTGGTTTAGTTACACTGACTCATTCATTGGCCCAAGAGCTAGCGCCTGAAGTTCGGGTAAATGCTGTGGCACCAGGACCCATTCTTTGGCCAGATGATAAAAATGAATTTTCCGATATATATAAAGCTAAGGTCGTTAAAGAAACCCTATTAAAAAAAACAGGGGACCCATCTAATATTTCTGAGGCTGTTTATTTTTTAATCGCTAAAGGGCTTTACACCACAGGGCATGTTCTTGAAGTCGATGGAGGAAGGTCGTTTTCCTTATGAACGCAGATCCATTTTTACCTAATAACGTTAGTAGCAATTTTATTAAACTTCGAAACAAGCTAATCTCTTCAACTGGAAAAGCCATTGGTGACTTTAATATGATTGAAGAAAATGACCGGGTTATGGTTTGCTTAAGCGGAGGAAAGGACTCTTATACACTTTTATCTTTATTATCTGCACTCCAGAAAAGGGCGCCTATTAAATTTGAATTAATTGCTATGAACCTAGATCAGAAGCAACCTGGTTTCCCGGATACAATCTTGCCTGAATACTTAAAGAGCCACAATGTCAGCTATAAAATTATTACTGAAGATACATACAGTATTGTTAAAGATAAAATACCAGAGGGCAAAACCACATGCTCATTGTGTTCACGTCTCAGAAGAGGAATCATTTATCGGGTTGCCAGAGAGCTAGGAGCAAATAAAATAGCACTTGGTCACCACAAGAATGATATTGTTGAAACCTTTTTTATGAATATGTTTTTTGGATCAAAACTAAAAGCAATGCCACCAAAGCTAATCTCAGATGACGGAACTAACATTGTGATAAGGCCACTCTCCTATATAGAGGAAAAAGATATTGTGTCTTTTGCCCGGGTCATGAACTATCCAATCATTCCTTGTAATCTTTGTGGATCACAAGAAAATTTGCAAAGAAAAAAAATCAAAGCCATGATCTTAGGATGGGAAAAAGAGAATAAAGGCAGGATGAATAATATTTTTAAGGCAATAACAAATATTGAACCCTCTCATTTGGCAGATACAAATCTCTATGACTTCAAAAATCTTAAAACCCAAAAGAAAATTTTTGACATTATTTCTAATGCAAATTAGCGCATGACTTGTCATTTGCTTTAATTCTATTTATGATGCCCTGACATCTGAAGGATAAATATGAGCAAATTACTTATTGTAGAATCACCCTCAAAAGCAAAAACTATAAATAAATATCTTGGAAGTGATTTCAATGTACTCGCCTCCTATGGTCATGTTAGGGATCTTCTTCCAAAATCTGGAGCAATCGATACTCAATCTTTTGAAATGCAATATGCACTTATTGATCGAAATAAAAAGCACATGGATGCTATCGTTAGCGCAGCAAAAAAATCAAGTGAGATCTATCTTGCAACCGATCCTGACCGAGAAGGTGAGGCAATTTCTTGGCACATTGTTGAAATTTTAAAATCTAAAAAAATTACTGCTGACCAAAAATTAATCAAGAGGGTTGTATTTGAGGAAATCACAAAGGATGCCATAAAAAACGCCATCACCAATCCACGAGATGTATCGATGGCTCTTGTTAATGCTCAACAAGCCAGAAGGGCCCTTGATTATTTAGTTGGTTTTAATCTTTCTCCTTTGCTTTGGAAAAAAATTAGGAGAGGTCTTTCTGCAGGCAGGGTTCAAAGCCCTGCTCTTCGTCTTATTTGTGAAAGAGAGGCGGAGATAGAAAAATTTATTAGTCAAGAATATTGGACTATCCACCTTGATGCTTCAAAAAATAATATTAATTTTTCATCCAAACTCGTTCAGTTAGATAACAAGAAGGTTGAACAATTTACCGTTACAAGTGAGTCTCAACAAGAAAAGATTGTTGGCGATTTACTATTAAAATCCTCAGGGAAATGCAAAGTGGCAAGGGTCGATAAGAAAAAAAGAACCCGTAATCCAGCCCCACCCTTTACAACTTCAACCCTTCAGCAAGAGGCGGTAAGAAAACTTGGATTTACTACCAGCAGAGCCATGCGAATTGCTCAGCAATTGTATGAAGGTATAACAACCTCAGATGGAACTGTTGGTTTAATTACTTACATGAGAACAGATTCTTTTAGCTTATCCAGAGATGCATTGTCCCAAATAAGAAACTATATCAGTACTAATTTTGATAAAGAGTACCTCCCATCAAACTCAATCGGATATAAAACTAAATCAAAAAATGCTCAAGAAGCCCATGAGGCAATAAGGCCAACAGATATTAAAAGGACCCCTATGTCTTTAAAACAATATCTATCACCTGAACAATTTAGATTGTATGAAATCATCTGGAAGCGAAGTATCGCTTGTCAAATGACTCCAGCTCAATTTGATGCCGTTAGTATCGATTTAGAAATAGGTAAAGGGGAATCTATTTTTAGAGCGACAGGGCAAACGCTAAAATTCCCTGGGTTTATGGCCGTTTATATTGAAGATAATGATGATGAGTCGAGCAACTCCTCCAGCGATGAGGATAAAAAAATTCCAGATCTTGAAGTTGGAGAAGATATTAATCTTAAAAAGATATTTGGTAGCCAGCACTTCACAGAACCTCCTCCTCGTTATAGTGAAGCTAGCCTGGTTAAAACTTTAGAAGAGTATGGAATTGGTCGACCGTCAACTTATGCCTCAATTATTTCTACTCTTCAAGATAGAGAGTATGTTCTTCTTGATAAGAAAAGATTTACTCCAACCGACGTTGGTAAGGTAGTAAATAAATTCCTAACCGAACACTTTTATAAATATGTGGATTATGAATTTACCGCAAATCTTGAATCCAACTTGGATGACATTGCTGCTGATTCTAAAGAATGGATACCCGTTTTAAAAACTTTTTGGGAAGACTTCAATCAGCAGGTTGCTGAAAAAGAAAATATTGATAGATCAACTATTACCCAAGAGGATATCAATGAAGCTTGTCCTAAATGTGGCCAGGCTTTATTTTCTAGGCTTGGAAGAAGAGGAAACTTTATTGGATGCTCAGGATATCCTGAATGTGACTACACCAGAAATATTTCAGGTGAGGATTCAAATGAGCCAAAAGTTATTTTCCATGACGCTGAATTAGATAAAGATATTTTATTGATGCAAGGTCCTTATGGTCCATACCTCCAGGTTGGGTTACCTGATGAGGAAGACAAAACAAAACCAAAGAGGATTAGTATCCCAACTAATATTCCATTACATTCTGTAAATGAAGACACAGCCAAACAGCTACTAAGTCTTCCAAAAAATATAGGAGATTACCCAGAAACTGGTAAACCTATCATTGCCAATATCGGAAGATTTGGACCTTACGTGAGTCACGATGGTAAATTTAAATCTATTCCTAAAGCAGATAATATTTTCGACTTATCCTTTGAAAGGGCAGTTGAATTAGTTGCCGAACTCATCGAAAAAAATAAGCCACTAAGAGTGATAGGTGATGATCCTGATTCCAATGAAATAATTGAAGTCCTTAAAGGCAGATGGGGACCATTTTTACAACGAGGAAAAGTTAAGGCCCCTCTAAGCCATAAATATGATTATGAGACCATCTCTTTAGAAGAGGCTGTTTTACTGATTAATGCTAAGGTTGAGAGAGAGAAAAGTACAAAAAAGAAAAAGAAGAAATAAATCTATAGAGAGGCAATTTCTTCAAGAGACTGTATTTTCTCTAACCATTTTTTTACCCTTTTTGCATCCGCAGTTCTTGTGTATTTACCATATGATTTTAAAAAAACCATAATAATAGGTTTATCCATAACCTTAGTATGCATAACAAGGCATTTTCCAGCCTCTCTTATGTATCCTGTTTTAGAAATATCAATATCCCAAAGTCCCTGCCGAACCAGTAAATTAGTATTTCCATAATTTAACTTAATTTTCTTGTTTTTTATATTTGCCTCATAAAAAGATGAAGTAGATATCTCCCTGATTAAGGGATATTGATAAGCTGCCTGAGTCATCTTAACTAAATCAAAGGCTGTAGAGGTATTATTTTTATCGAGCCCAGTTGGATCAGAGAAGAATGTCTCTGACATATCTAATTGCTTTGCTTTTACATTCATAGCTTTGACAAAAGCCGGTTTACCTCCAGGATATGAATTAGATATAGCAGACGCAGCCCTGTTATCTGAGGCTATAAGAGCAATATTTAACAATTCACGTCTAGTCAATTCTGAACCAACCCAAAGCCTAGATTTTGTACCCTTAATGCGGTCCATATCTTTTTTTGAAATTGTTATCATTTCATCTAGATTGAGATTTGAATCTATCAGGACCATTGCAGTCATCAGTTTCGTTAATGATGCAATAGAACTTCTTTCATGAGCCTTCTTCTGATAAATGATTTCACCTGTTTCAGCATCATAAATCAACGCCTTTGGTGACTTGATAGTTAATTGTTTATAGTACTTTGAATAATCAATAGAGTCAGCGGCATTTAGATTAAATTGAATAATTAGAGACCAAACTAATATGAAATATTTCAATTCGCTTAACTTTCAATGTTTTTTTAATTAACCTAATGATATACAATAAATTTTTTTTTGTCATAAAATTTATCCATGAAGCCAGAAGAACTTTTATTTAGTAATGATCATTTATGGTTTAAGCCTCTCAATCAAAATATTTATCAAGTTGGCGTAACTGATTACGCACAAGATTTGTTAGGTGATATTGTTTTTATAGAAACATATATGGATAAACTAATAGAAAAAGGTAAGGCATTCGGTATTATTGAATCAGTTAAAACAGCTTCTGATCTTGTTTCACCAGTAAATCTAAAAGTTACGCAAACAAATCTTGATATCTTAGATCAATTAACAGATGTTAATGACAAGCCCTATGATTCATGGATTTGTGAAATTATGCTTGAAGAAGAGTTTAAATTTTTATCATTTAATGACTACAAAAACTTAATTGGCTAATTCTTTATAATCAATAAAATCGATTTCATACCCACTGTCTCTGTAATTCTGCAACCTGAGTCTTGCGCCTACTTTTACTTTTTCATTCATTGTTACAATTTCTATTAAATTAACGAATCGACTAAAGTATGGACATTCTAAAGAGGATGCATTTATTAACAATTCATCAAATGAACTATTAAAGTCATTGCTCAAAGCAACACTTTCGAGCACACTTTTTGATGCATCATGCGAAATTGGATTAATCAAATTTGGAATAAAATAACTATCCATAGACCAAATTTTTTCGGAAAGATTTTTTTCATTACTATCCGAAAAAATTTGGGTCTTCTGATTTTTATAAAAATTCTTAAAGATAAGATGAATCCCATTATGGAATTCATCCACATCGTATAAAAAGTCTATTTTTGTCAACTTATTACTTTTTAAGACGGTTCATTAAAAATTTTGTAAGAAGATTCACTGGCCTACCTGTACCGCCTTTAGCTTTGCCACCAGATATCCAGGCTGTACCTGCAATATCAAGATGAGCCCAATTGTATTTTTTTGTAAATCTTGATAAGAAGCATGCTGCAGTAATGCTGCCTGCTGCCCTCCCGCCAATATTAGCCATGTCTGCAAAGTTACTATCTAGGAGTGGCTGGTACTCATCCCAAAGAGGCATATGCCATGCACGATCCTGAGATTGTTCTCCTGCATCAATTAACTCTCTTGCCAAACTTTCTTGGTTAGAAAATACAGCACTTGCTTCATGGCCAAGAGCAATAACGCATGCACCAGTTAATGTAGCAATATCAATCACTGTTGTTGGCTTGTACCTTTCAGCATACGTGAGCGCATCACACAATATTAATCGCCCCTCAGCATCGGTATTTAAAATCTCAATCGTTTGACCGGACATGCTAGTAACAATGTCTCCAGGCTTAACTGCTATCCCATCTGGTAAATTTTCACAAGCTGGGATTAAAGCTACAACATTTAAGGGTAGTTTCATAGTTCCAATCGTTTTCATCACTCCCAGGACTGTTGCTGCACCGCACATGTCATACTTCATCTCATCCATGTTTGCGCCAGGTTTTAAAGAAATTCCGCCTGCATCAAAAGTAATTCC
>JAHEAL010000002.1:8739-15937 GCA_024642775.1 Nitrosomonadales bacterium | reverse complement strand
TCAGCAATTCTAGCTAATAGATATACATTCTTTCCTTCTCCATCATTTATTTTTAATAAACTCCCATCAGCTTCTGACAAATCACCTTTTTTGATGATTGACTTAATCATCTTGTCGTCGGAGGTGTTAAGATTATTAGCATTTAGTAAGTTATTTTTCTCATCAATTGCTAATATGCTAATATCCGATGAGTAATTTATTTTAGTTGAGGAAATTTCAAATTTCATACGCTATCCTTAAGTAATGTTATATCAAAACAAATTAAAGAATGAGTTATTCTTCAATGCAATATCAACTATTTTAATATTGTCTGGTATTGTTATTGCCCAAAGAGGTGTGGTCGTCTTTAGACTTGCCTCTAAAGGTATTATACCGAATGACTCGGTAGTTACCATTCTGATTTTCAGTCTTCTCAAATACTTGCCAATACTTTTGGCTTTAACATTATTTTTAACAATTTTAATTACACTTAGTCGACTTTTTAGAGACAGTGAAATGATCATCTGGTTCAGTTCTGGTTTGGGGATACTAAGCTTTATTCGCCCTATATTAACTTTTTGTGTTCCCGTAATTCTATTTATAGGTTTTTTAAGTTTATACGTCAGTCCTTGGGCCGTTAATAAATCAGAAGAGTATAAAGCTGGGTTAAAGAATCGTGACGAGCTAGCAACAATTTCTCCTGGGGTATTTAGGGAATCTAAGAATAAGGATCGGGTTTTCTACATTGAGGGCTTTAGTGATCTTGGAGAAAAAGTTAAAAATGTTTTTGTACAATCCCTGCAAAATGGCAAATTGGGAGTAATTGTCTCTAATGAAGGAGTTAGATCGCGAACTAAAAATGATGATGAATATGTTGTGCTCAAAAATGGTAAAAGATATGAATTTGATCATGATAGTAACGAATATAGTGAAATACAATTTTCTGATTATGGGTTCTTAGTTGAAAAAAAATTACCTGCTATTGTTGATGTAAGTCATATTGAAGGTATTCCAACTGTACTTCTTCTAAAAACAAAAACCAATAGAGAGATTGCTGAATTATTTTGGAGAATTTCACTTCCAATCTCTTCGCTTATTCTTATCTTCCTCGCAATTCCTCTTAGCTTTATTAATCCAAGATCTGGGCGATCGATGAATATTATTGTTGGTGTGTCAATTTTCGCAATTTATAATAATTTAATGGGCATTTCCCAAAGCTATATTCATATGGGTAAAATTCACCCTCTTATTGGTGGATCAGTAATACATTTCTCAATTATTTTGGTTTCAGCGTACCTCCTCTTAAGAAGAAACCTAAATTTACCTATTCTGCCATCAAGGGTCAGGAACTTTAGGCGAAGAAAATGAAATTAACTCGCTACCTAAATTACGAATTTTTTATCAATATCAGTCTCGTTGCGATAGGCTTGGTTTTCTTATTTGCGTTTTTTGACTTTCTTCAAGAAATTACCAATCTCAATACTGGGAAATATAATTTAAGTAAGATTTTAGTTTTTATAACACTTAGCATGCCTGGTCATCTATATGAGATTATTCCATTAGCGTGCCTAATAGGGTCAATGTTTACTGTTGGTCAATTATCAGGAAATTCTGAAATTGTCGTTATGCGAACAAGTGGTATGGCTATTTTTCAGATAGCATCCTCTTTAGTAATAGTTTCAATATTTTTTAGTTTTTTTACTTTTTTTGTGGGTAATTTAATTACCCCAATGAGTGAAAAAAATGCTCAGCAAATTAAAATTAACTCAACTGATGGAACGGTGAGTACTGATTTTAAATCTGGGATATGGATGAAAGATGGATCAAATTTTATAAACATCGAAAATGTATTACCAGATGCCAGTCTCTCTAAAATTCATATCTATGAGTTTGATAATAATTTTAGTTTACGAGTCATAGTCGATGCAGAATCAGGAAGATATGCAAATGGTGTATGGGAATTAGATAAAATTAAACAATCATTCATCAATGATGATAATTTTGAGGTTATTAATTTAGAAACCGGAAAATGGAAGTCAATGATCAAACCAGAAATGATGAATGTTCTATTAATTTCCCCTGATCGAATGTCGATTTTTGACTTAAATGAATTTATTGATTACCTAAAAAAAAATAACCAAAAAACTTCTCGATATGAAGTTTCATTCTGGGAAAAAATCATTCAACCTTTAATGCCAATAGTAATGATAATATTTTCCGTACCATTTGGATTTTTTCAAGAAAGATCTGGAGGAAAATATCTTAAGATGTTTTTAGGAATAATATTTGGGATTGCTTACCAAATATTAAATTCAATGTTTAGACATGTAGGAATTCTTAATGATTGGCAACCAATTTTTACCGCAACAATTCCATCCATCTTAATTTTGTCAGTAGCGATTTTTATGATGATTCGGTTTGAACGTCAATAATAAAAATATTTGTTCCAAAATCATGTAAAAATTTATTTTTTAAAATAAAAATTGATAATAAATTTATCGGGAAAAATAGAAAAAAAAACGAGACTTTGATGTATCTTTTTATTAAATAAAGATTAGTTTTTTTAGGTAAATTTATTTTTAGTTTCCATGCTCTCATGGCTATCGTTTGCTCGAACTTTTTCCAGCTTACAACAAAGTACGTACCCCAAAATATCCATACCAACAATTGAAGGAGTAATCTGTCTAGCGGAATACCCAGCCCTCTAGCCAACAAAAGAGAAAATAAACCAACTATAAATGCGATTGCAGTTAATATTAAGGCCTCATATACTAAAGCAATAAATATTCTTAAAAAAAACATATCATTTTCCGAATACGATAATTAAATAAATTAGATACGGAATTATGCATAATATCAAATGCCAAACTTGAAGACTCTCATCGGTAACTTTTTTTCGAATCCATACAGTTGAAATAATTGTTACCAAAAGGACTGTCCATATTTCAGGCCTTGACTCCCATGGAGTAAGTATTATCCCAATTGCAGGTAATAATGTTCCTTGAAAAACCATTGCCCCAGAAATATTTCCAAATGCCATCGTATCTTTACCTCTCCTGATCCAGAGAACACTGTTAACCTTTTCAGGCAATTCTGTTGCAATTGGGATAATTAGGATTGATAAAATAATTACCGGAATGCCAATAAGGGCAGCAACTTCATCAATATATTTAATAAATCCTTTAGCACCAAAAAATAAGATTAACAATCCCAAGATGACTTGAACAATGATAATAAAAACGTTATTGACAAAACCCAGTCTAGTTAACATCAGTGGATGTTCAGCCTTAGTTTGATGACCATCCTTAACCAAGGACGAAGAAGCTTTTACAGTCTGAAGTATGTAAATAAAATATATTGATGCCATACCAAAACCTAATAAGAACCGAATTGGCTCATTACTATGAGGTATAAATAATGCCGTTATGGCAATTAAATAAGCAATAAGGAAATAGTTCAAATCCCTAACAGCGCCAGTTTTCTCTGGGATAATCATGCCATTGACTCCTCTTTTTTTGACAACTGAAAGAGCCATAATCGCCATTGCAATTGTACTTAGCATTAAGGGCGCTCCTAATATTGCACCAATTCCAATTTCATGAGAACTGTCAATACTTGAATGGGTTCCAAGAATTGCTATAAGAGGAATTGAGGCTTCAGGCATTGCCGTCCCTACAGCTGCAAAAATTGAACCGGTAACTCCCTCTGAAATGTTTAATTTTTGGCCTAAATGTTCAAGTGCATTAGTAAAAATTTCAGCCGCAACCAAAATAACAATTAACATTAATAATAAGTTTAAATAAATCATGATTACCTTCTATATTTCTTCAGAGTCCCCTATAATTGTATAGGAAATGAAGAATAATTTTATTATTGATGAGATTACAGGATGGGTTACAAACTGTATTCATAGGCCTTCAGAAAATTTTAATGATCGGCCAATCAAAGTAAAGCCCAAATTATTAGTTATTCATTCTATTAGCTTACCTCCAGGAAAATATAATAATAATTTTGTCGAAGATTTTTTTCAAAATAAATTAGACTTTTCTGCACACCCATATTTTGAAACCATTAAAGATCTTAAAGTATCCTCACATTTTTTTATTAAGCAGTCAGGAGACTTAATACAATTTGTTTCCTGTAATAAACGTGCATGGCATGCCGGAGAGTCTATTTGGAATAAACAAAAAAATTGTAATGATTTTTCTATTGGTATTGAGCTTGAAGGTAGAGAAAATGAGCACTTTAAAGATATACAATATGATAAACTTTTGTTGCTAATTGATTGTCTTAAATTACACTACAAAATAGAAGATATAGTAGGCCATTCTGACATAGCGCCAGGACGGAAAACTGATCCAGGAGTTTTTTTTAATTGGGGCTTAATAAAAAATGAAATTTAAATTACTTTTAATTCTTGTTGTTTTTTCCAGTCTGATTGCTTGCAGTAAATCTGACGATGAAGAAAAATCAAAGTCATCCCAAAAAGAAATATACGTAACACTCAAAAAATCTAAAAAAATGGAATTTTCCTATCAGGAATCTGCTATGGGTTCAATTGAGGGTATTATCGATCCAACAGTAGCATCTGAAGTTTCGGGAAAAATAACCAACATACATGTTCGTCCTGGTTCATCGGTAAAAAAGGGGCAGCTTCTTGCAGAAATTGATGCCTCAGATACCTCTTATCAATTGTCTTTGTCAAAAGCGGAAGTAAAGAAATTAGAAGCTCGACTCATGAATCAAGAAATCACCCTTGACCGAAATCTTAAACTAGTAGATCAAAATTTTATTTCACCCACAGCCATTGAAAATTTAAAAGTTGGTATTGAAGAAACTCAGGAAGAATTAAATTCAGCCATTGCAAGATTAGATATTGCAAAACTTAATAATAATCGAACAAAAATTCTTGCCCCCATCTCCGGAAAGATCGAAAAACAAATTATTTCAATAGGTGACTATGTGAAAATTGGAGACCCGTTATATCAAATCATCAATAACAAAAAACTGCGGGCTCACATTCCTTTTCCTGAAAAACTTGCGCATTTATTAAAGCCTGGTATTGCGATTTCTTTACAAACTCCAACCTCAGATTTGGTTTATAAAACTAAAGTTCAAGAATTAAAACCACAGATAATAGCCGATAGTCGGTCAATTGATGTTATTGCTGATATTGTAGAACAACCTAATTGGCAAGCTGGAGCAAGTGTCAGAGGTACCATCATTTTTAGTGCAAAAAGTTCAGTCGCAGTCCCTGAGCCTAGCGTAGTTCTTAGACCTTCTGGGAATGTTGTTTACGAATCACAAAATGGAAAAGCAATTGCTAGAAATGTTTCGACTGGAATTACTCAGGATGGATGGATAGAGATACTTGATGGAATTGATGCTGATGCAGATATTATTCTTGATGGTGCCGGATATCTTACTGATAACGCTTCAATAAAGATTAAATAATATGTCACTTCCTGAATTATCGATACGACGTCATGTTTTTGCATGGATGATATCACTTATATTCGTATTATTTGGGTACATAGGTTACCAAAAAATTGGAGTTGATCGTTTCCCGATGATTGAATTTCCTGTTTTATCAATCACCACGTCTTTAGAGGGTGCTAATCCAGAAATTATAGACTCAAGTATTACAAATATTATAGAAACTGCAGTTAATACCATCACGGGTATTGAATCTATTAAATCACAATCTTCTCCAGGAGTTTCTGTAGTAACAATTACCTTTGAACTTGATAAAGATATTGAAGTTGCATTCAATGAAGTTCAGTCTAAGGTAAGTCAGCTCACGAGAAGGCTTCCCGAGGAGATTGTTCCCCCGGTAGTCAGAAAGGTAGAAACTAATGCAAGCCCAGTTATGTGGCTTGGATTAACAGGTGACCGAACGATTCAACAGCTAAACTTATATGCAAATAATATTTTAAAGAAAAAGCTAGAGACCATCGATGGAGTTGGAGAAGTACGACTTGGTGGAAGAAGAGATCGAACTGTTCGAATTAACTTGGATTTAGATAAAATGACGGCCTTTAACATAACGGCATCAGACCTCAAAGGAGCATTTGAAAAGGAACATATTCAACTTCCAGGGGGCTATCTAGTTCGAGACCGGTCTGAAAAAATGTTCAAACTTGACCTTGAGTTTCATAAAGTCAAAGATTTAGAAAATCTAGTCATAGGATATCGGGATAAAACAAGCATTAAACTAAAAGATATTTCTGATATTGAGGATGGATTAACTGATTTTAGGCAGATAGCAAGATACAACTACAATCCATCTATTGGGCTTGGCATCATAAAAGTTGCAAACTCAAATACTGTACAGATTATAGATAAAGTCAAAGAGCGTATTGATAATGAAATTAGACCAAACCTCCCTCCTGGACTTGAACTAAACATTTCTACCGATGATTCCATTTTCATCAAAGAAATGATTAAGTCACTTCTCAATCATATCGTCGAGGGAACATTGTTGGCTGCATTGGTAGTCTTTATATTCCTGCAATCAATTCGCTCAACTTTGATTATCTCAATAGCTATACCAATATCGTTATTCGGCTCAATAGCTGTCATGTACTTTCTTAATTACACATTTAATAGCATGACCCTTCTGGCATTAATTCTCTTAATTGGAGTCGTCGTTGATGATGCAATTGTTGTTCTTGAAAATATTTTTAGACATCAAAATATTGAAAAAAATAAAACAGATGCGGCAATCAATGGAAGTCGAGAGGTTGTTTTCGCAGTAATTGCCTCTTCACTTGCCCTAGTGAGTATCTTTTCCCCTGTAATCTATATGGATGGAATTATTGGCAAATTTTTTGAATCCTTTGCTGTTGTTGTAACAGTAGGTATTCTAGTTTCATTAATTGTTTCGTTAACACTTACGCCCATGTTATGTTCTCGATACCTGGGTAGAGAGAAAAAATCAAAATCAAAATTAATCACCTTACTCGACCAATCTTTTAATAAACTTGAAAATAACTATCGTTATATTCTTAAGTGGTCTCTAGACCATCGAATTAAAATTTTACTTGTTACTTTGGTCATCGTATCCAGTTCTATTTATTTTTTTAAAGAAGCAAAAAAAGAATTTGTTCCAGAAACTGATGAGAGTAGATTTACCGTTACTTTTAAAACACCCTTAGGTTCTAATATGGAATACACAGTTCAAAAACTGGGGGAAGTTGAAAATGAAATCAAAAAATAT
>JAHEAL010000002.1:0-8639 GCA_024642775.1 Nitrosomonadales bacterium | reverse complement strand
GAATTTAATGAGGAGCTTGGCCCCGCCATAATTTCTAGAGAAGAGCTTCAGTATGCGGCCAATTTTTATACCAACCCTAGCATCCCATTAGGAGATGCGATTAATTTTATTAATGATATAAGCAATAAAATCTTACCAAGCGAGTATTCAATAAAATATTCGGGTCAAGCCAAAGAGTTTGGGAAAACATTTTCTAACATTTTGTTTATCTTTACATTAGCCACAGTACTGCTTTATATGGTTCTAGCAAGTTTATTTAATTCATTTTTTCAGCCATTCATTGTTATGCTTGCTCAACCGTTAGCAATTATTGGAGGAGTTTTTCTCTTATGGCTTACTGGAAATAGCTTAAATATTTACTCAATGATTGGTTTAGTGCTATTAATTGGCCTGGTTGCTAAGAATTCGATATTGCTTGTTGATCTTACGAATCAATACATCATTAAGGGTGAGTCTGTGAATAATGCTCTGCTAAAAGCTTGCCCTGTTAGACTGCGGCCTGTACTGATGACCTCCCTTACATTAATCTTAGCACTGCTCCCTGCTGCGTTCGGGGTTGGCCCAGGCTCTGAAGAAAATGGTCCTCTTTCGGTTGGTATTATTGGGGGGATGATATCCTCAACACTTTTAACACTAATTGTAATTCCTGCCGCATATTCTCTTTCATTAAGCTTCTTTAAAAAGAAGCATTAGCTCTTCTTAATAAATCTATTCATTACTAATGCGGCAACCACATCACCCTCAACATTTATTGTCGTTCTGAAGGTATCTATTAAGCGATCAACGGGTATAAATAATGCAATATATTCTACTGGCAAATTTAATGTGCTAAGAACAATTACAAGTGTAACCATTCCTGCGCTTGGGATTGCTGGCGCTCCTATGGATGCGGCCATAGCAATAAAGACCAAAATAACTTGATCTGAAAATCCTAAATTTATTCCCACAATATTTGCAACAAACAAAGCCACTGCTGCCTCGTACATGGCTGTTCCATCCATATTGATAGTAGCTCCAAGCGGGAGAACAAACTTAGAAACATTGGGTTCTATTTTATAATTTTTTTCAAGTGTTTTTATGGTTATTGGGAGTGTTGCTGCACTTGAACTTGTGGCAAATGCCGTAATAAATATTTCTTTTCCTTTAATGAAAAAATCCATAAATTTAATTTTAGTAAAGAATTTTAAAATAAAAGGTAGGACTACAAGTCCATGGAATAGGATTACAAAGATAACTATAGCTATAAAGTAAAATAGCTCCATAAATACGGCCATATCTTGCTTTACGATTAAGTCCGTTAACAAAGCAAATATCCCCAAAGGTGCGAACCTCATTATCCAATTGACTATCTGCATGATTGAGTCAAAAAGCCCAGACATTAGTGACCTTACATTTTGGATATTCTTATTTGAAGATCTTAGGCTAAGACCAAAGAAAATAGAAAATACGACAACAGCCATGATGTTTCCTGATGCCAAAGCTTTAAAAGGATTTTGTATCAATGACTGGATAACTCCAGACAGCGAATAACTTGTTTTATCAGTTTCATCCCCAGAGACGCCGGCAGGATTCATTAATAACTCTGAATCTGTTCCTGGAGAAAAGATGTTAAATGCTGTCATCATAATAATGATTGCAGTAAGCATTGTTATCAAATAAAAAGCAATTGTTCCCTGCCATAATCTTTGTGACTGATGATTCTTTTTTAAAGAAGAAATACTGGTTGTCAACGCAAAGAATATGAGCGGGACCATAATCATCTTTAAAAGCATTAGAAATACTTGGCCTATTAATATTAAAGCAGGGCCAAAAAAAATTTCAAAATAATAAGATTCACACCATCTAAAAATTAATCCAAATATAATGGACATTAAGACGGCATACATAATCTGTCTATTTAAATTACCCATTATTATATTCTTTCAAAAATTGCTGCAAAAAAACAATCCATATCATGTTCACCCGGAATAATTTTAAAATATTTTTGCATTTTAATTGGAATGCCGTGCTTGTTAAGTACTTCTTGAATATTAACTAGTTTATAATTTGGATTACTCTCTAAAAAATTTTCAACCACATCCTCATTTTCTTGCTTCATCAAACTACAAGTAGCGTAAACAAGTTTTCCCCCAACCTTACATAGCCTGGAGGCAGATTGGAGAATTTTTTGCTGTTTTACCTGCATCTCAATGATTGATTCGATGTTGTGCTTCCATTTTAAATCAGGATTGCGTCTAATAGTCCCCAATCCACTACAGGGAGCATCCACCAAAACCCTATCAAATTTATCTTTCAGTCTTTTAATCTTAAGATCATTTTCATTTTTTATAAGATGGGTAGCTACATTTGATAATCCAGATCGCTTAAGTCGCTTCTTCAAATTTGATAACCTCTTGTCGTTGATATCAAATGCATACATCCTGCCTGATCCAGACATTAAAGAGGCGATGGTGAGGGTTTTACCACCTGCCCCGGCACAAAAATCTGCGACCATGTGCTTTCTATTTGCATCCAGCAAATAACACAACAGTTGACTGCCTTCATCTTGCACCTCAATTTCTCCATTTTTGAAGTAGTCTTTATTCTGTATCTGCGTTCCTCTGGGCAGCCTGATCCCAATGGGGCTAAATTCTGTTTTTTTTACCCTATTGTCATTAAGAGCAAAATCTTCTTTTAATTTATTAATGATGGACTCGCGGTCTTTATTTTTTATCAGGTTAATCCTTATATCCAAATGAGAGTGCTCGGATAATGCTTTAAGAATATTTTCAATCTGACCCTCAGGATACATATTTAATAATTCGTTAAAAATCCATTCAGGAATGCTATATTTAATCCATTTTTTTTTAATTGATGCCTTTTTGACTTTTAGCTGATCTTTTGAATGTTTAAAATCATCAGCTAATAAAATAATCGTGTCATCGTCAATTTGTTGCTCAAGAGCCAAGTTACACAAAATAAGTTTAGTAACATCTCTTGTTTGAAGAATTTCTTCATATAGCAGCTTGTTTCTGATGACCCCATAATAAACTTCGGCAATTAACTTGCGCTCTTTCATTCCTAAGTTTTTATTATCCCTAAAGAAATAACTTAGAACTGAATCAGCAGGTCGAAGAGTCTTTAAATACTCATCAAGTACAAATTTTATTTTTTCAAGTATAAATCTATTCATCGCATTAAATATTATCCAGTAATTTACCTTTTATAAGTTCTTGGGTCACAATAATCCCTATTGGCGTTGGTGTCACAATTTTTACTGGGATATGAAAATTTTTCTTTGAAATCCAAATATGATGAATATTATCATCACCATTTATTCGTCCCTGGTATTTTGAAACATCAATTATTTTTTTTCCTACCTGTAACTTTTCATCTTGAATTTTTGTATAAACATATTCGTTATAATCATAGGAATCTAATATGGTAAATTTAATCTCTTTTGGTATCTCTTTTTTTGAGTTTAATTCGAAAAAATAACTGACTATATCTTGAGTATTTTCTTTTAGTTGGTATTCCTTGACCTTATTTTTTCTTTCGATTTGAATTAACTTATTTTTATAGTCTATGGATGTTGTTGTAATTTTATTTTTTTTTAAATTTTTTCGTGTTATTTTTAAAGGTAAGTAGTTATTCATTATTTTTTTGCCTTGACTAACTATTTGATAATCACCAACAAGCTTCATCATTCCAAAAAAATTAGATGTTGCAGCAATCTCATAACTGTTTTTGTCGGATTTAAAATCTACATTAACGGTGCCTAGATACTGATCTTCAAATGACAGCTTATAGACAAGCTTCCCAGAGCTCGGGAAATTTGCAGAAGAACAAAATAACGGAAATAGAAAACTAAGTGTAAATAACCAAATCTTCATTGCTTGCTCTTTTACTTATCTTTCCAATCTGAACAACATCTTCCCCATGATCTTTCAATATCTTAAGAGCTACATTTAAGTCTTCTGGTTTAATGATTACTACAAAACCAATACCACAATTGAATGTTTTGTACATTTCTCGATAATCTAGATTTGCTTTTTCCTTAATCCATTCAAATATATTAGCCATTTTCCAACTACCGCTAGCTATCTCTGCTTTATAGTTTGCTGGAAAACTTCTCGGAAGATTTTCAGTTATCCCTCCACCGGTTATGTGAGACATTCCTTTTATTTTTATCGTTTTGATTAATTCCAGAACTGACTTTACATATAGCCTAGTTGGTGCCATCAATAATTCAGATAGTTTTTTACCATCAAGCTCTTCAGATAAATTAATTTGATATGTATCTATTATTTTTCTAATTAATGAATATCCATTTGAGTGGGGTCCGGATGACTTGATTCCAATCAAAATATCACCGTCAATAACGTCATTACCACTAATGATTTGATCTTTTTCAACAATGCCTACAGCGAATCCTGCTAAGTCATAATCACCATCATGATACATGCCAGGCATTTCAGCTGTTTCTCCACCAGCTAGACTACACCCAGATAACTCACAACCTCTGGCAATACCTTCAATTACTTCAGCAGCCTGGTTTACATTCAATTTCCCGCATGCGAAATAATCAAGAAAGAACAGCGGCTCGGCACCTTGAACCAAAATATCATTCACACACATACCCACTAGGTCCTGCCCAATAGTTTTATGTTGATTTAACTCAATGGCAAGCTTCAGCTTTGTTCCAACTCCGTCCGTGCCTGAAACCATTACCGGGTTTGTGTAACCCTTGGGAATTTCAAACATTGAGCCAAATCCACCCAATGACCCTAGAAGTTCTGGTCGAGCGGTTTTCTTTGCAAAGGGCTTTATTCTGTTTACTAAACTCTCACCAGCATCAATATCAACGCCTGAATCTTTATAGTTTATTTTTTTATTTTCTGAGTTATTTGCTGACAATTTTTTTCCTGAGTATATAGTTTAATCTTTTGCGTATAATTGCAATTTTAACGTATTTTTATTCAGCCTAGTATATATATTGCATGGATCAACTTATCCTTAACATCATTCCAACACCTGAATGCTCATTTGCAAACTTTGTTGCCGGAAAAAATGATGAAGTTCTTTCAACCTTATTGGACTTTGATAATGATCTGTGTAGTTCGAAAATTATATTCCTCTGGGGAGAGGAGGGCTCTGGGAAAACACATTTAATAAGCTCTTTGAATAGTAATATTTTAAAAGTCGAAGATATCGATGGTTTCAATGAAGAAGAACAGTATCATTTATTTAACCTAATCAATGAAGTTAGAGCCAGTCAAAAACAGTTGATTATTTCCGCTAACAAGTCACCAAATGAAATTATTGGTATCCGCGATGACCTTTTAAGTCGACTGCAATGGGGACTTGTTCTTAACCTTAAACCATTATCTGATCAAGAAAAATTTAACGTCATTGAAGATCATGCTAAACAGCTGGGCTTGCACATAAATGACAATGTCATTAAGTACTGTCTAAACAATTTAAGAAGAGACTTAAATACATTAATCAATACACTGGAAGCATTAAATGAGTGGTCACTTAAAACAAAAAGTTCAATCACTATTAATCTCATTAAGAAATTACAAGATCAAAACATCATCTAATTTTGATAAAGCTAATTTCTAATCATATAATCAAATGCACCCAATGCGGCTTTTGATCCCTCACCCATAGCAATAATGATTTGTTTGTATGGAACGGTAGTTACATCCCCGGCAGCAAAAATACCCGGAATGGAAGTTTCACCTTTTGAGTCAACTTCAATTTCACCATATTTACTTAACTTAATATCATCCTTAAGCCAATCTGTATTTGGTACTAGGCCAATTTGAATGAAGACACCTTCTAGAGCCAATTCTTTTTCTTCGTTACTGTCTCTCTCAACATATTTTATTGACTTAACTTTAGAATCTCCTGTTATTTCCTTAGTTGCTGCATTTAAAATGACATTCACATTTTTAAGGGAATACAGGCGGTCTTGCAGTACTTGATCGGCTTTTAAGGATGGCATAAATTCAAATAGCGTAACTTGTCCAACGATTCCCGCTAGATCAATTGCAGCTTCAACTCCAGAATTTCCTCCACCTATTACTGCAACGTGTTTTCCTTTAAATAAAGGGCCGTCACAGTGTGGGCAATATGCAACACCTTTTCCTTTAAATTCAGACTCACCTGGAATGCCTAACTCTTTCCATCTAGCCCCCGTTGAAATTATCAAAGTTTTTGACCTTAATCTAGCTCCGCTGTGTAATTCAAGTTGAAATTTATCTTTACTATCATTTGGTACATGAATTTTCTTAGCTTTCTGAAGATTTATAACGTCAACTCCATATTCGTCCACATGCTCTTCCAACGCTTTAACTAATTTTGGACCCTCAGTAGCCTTAACTGATATGAAATTCTCTATGCCAAGCGTATCCATTACCTGCCCGCCAAATCGCTCAGCTACAATCCCAGTTTTAATTCCTTTTCGAGCTGCGTATATGGCAGCTGAAGCACCAGCTGGCCCTCCCCCAACTATAAGTACATCAAAGTCTTCTTTTTTTGATAATTTTTTATTAGCTATATCGTTTGATCTTGTATCAATCTTAGATAAAATTTCTTCAAGCTCCATCCTACCCTGACCAAATTCTTCGCCATTTAAGAAAATAGTAGGGACCGACATTATCTTTTTATCTGCAACCTCTTGTTGATAGACATCTCCATCAATCATGGTATGACTGATATTTGGATTAAGCAATGCCATGACGTTCAATGCTTGCACTACATCTGGACAATTGTGGCAACTCAGCGAGATGTATGTCTCAAAAGCAAAGTTACCTTGAATGGATTTTATTTGTTCAATTGTTTCAGTCTCTATTTTTAAAGGATAACCACCCACCTGAAGAATCGCTAAAATAAATGACGTAAACTCATGCCCCATTGGAATGCCGGCAAAAATAATTCCCGTACTCTCTCCAGGTCTATTTACCTGAAATGATGGAGATCTATGATTTGAATCATCTCCTTCAATGGTATTAATCTTGTCGGACATCAAATTAACTTCTTTGATTAAATCAACCATCTCCATTGATTTCTCGGTATCATTTTTAAAGTACTTTAATTCAACCGTGTTCTCGATTTTTTCCATGTAGGCTTGAAGTTGAGTTTTTATTTTTTGATCTAAAGCCATTAATACTATCCCTTAAAAATAGAGCCCATGATTATGAGCTCCAAAAAATTAAATTTTTCCTACTAAGTCTAATGATGGTTCTAATGTTTCTGCACCCGGTTTCCATGAAGCTGGACATACTTGACCTGGGTTTGCAGCAATATGTTGAGCTGCTTGTACTTTTCTTACTAGATCAGCTGCAGATCTACCGATACCTAGATCATTTACTTCAGCTGTCTTAATATTACCTTCTGGATCAATGATGAAAGTTCCTCTTAAAGCAAGTCCTTCTTCCTCGATCATTACATCAAAATTTCTTGAAATTGCACCAGTTGGATCACCTATCATTGGATAGTTAATTTTCTTAATTGTGTCAGATGCATCATGCCAAGCCTTGTGAGTAAAGTGTGTATCAGTTGAAACGCTGTAAATCTCGACACCCATTTTTTGTAACTCTTCATAGTGATCAGCAACATCACCTAATTCTGTTGGACATACAAAAGTAAAATCTGCTGGATAGAAAACAAACACATTCCATTTACCTTTTAATGACTCTTCTGTTACTTCAACAAATTTGCCATTATGAAAAGCTTGTGCTTTAAATGGTTTTACTTGTGTGTTAATTAATGAAGACATTCAATTTCTCCTATTGTTAATAATTGAAATTGAATTATAGAGATAATATTATTATAAATATAATTAATTGTAATTATTTATATGATAAGTAAAATTTATCATATAAATGTTATTTTTTTCTTCCTTCTTCTAAAAATAACTGTTCACTTTGTAATTGCTTTAATCTAGCCTCAACCCTAGACTTTGCGTAAAAATCATCACTTTTTGTTTTCTTTGCTATTCCAAATTGAATTATGGCTTCTTTGATATTGAATTGGTAATAAAAATACTCACCCATATTTTCATGATACTCCAAATCCTTACCTAACCCTTTAAAGGATTTTGCTAAAAGCTTATAAAGATTTGGATCACTTTTATATTTAAAAATATATTGCTGAATACTGTCTTTAGCTGCTTCATATCTACCAAGATTTATATTTACCTCGCCTAAACCATAAACAAAAGCTCTATAAAATGGATGCTTTATAAGCATCTGTTCTAATTCTCTTTTTGCTTGACTCAAATTATTTTTTTTAATTAATAATTGTATTTTTAGATTCTCAATAAGTGGATTTTTTTTATCCTCTAATTCACTATAAACACTCTCAGCTTTTTTTAATTCATCATCTTTTAAATATGCATGTGCTAAAGCAAACTTTTCACCCTCTAAATCTAGATATGTTTTATTTTTAATATTATTTTCAAATATTTTAGCTGAACTGTCTCTTGAATATAGGGCTCTTATTTTGCCTCTAATTAAGTGAAAATAGTTATCCTTGTTAATGTATCGATATGGATATTCTTTTAATCTATTATTTATGTCAGAAATTCTATCTGATGTTATTGGATGCGTTCTTAAAAAAGATGGAGCTGGTGCAGAAAAACGATTTCCTTT
>JAHEAL010000037.1 GCA_024642775.1 Nitrosomonadales bacterium | reverse complement strand
ACAATTTCATTTTGATCATACTCAATGTGACCATAGCCATCATGAATATTTATTATTAAGACTGATTCTTTTTTTAAATGATTAGTTGAGATTTGCTTTTGAACCAAAATTATTTATAGTTAGGAACAATTGATGAGATCGCGTGCATGAATATCAATTGTGGTGTATTTCCTTTTAGAACAATACTTTCTTCATCAAATGATTCAATAAAACCCTGAAGCTTGATGCCGTTCATAAGATAAACTGATACGTTAGTTGAGCTGGAAATTAATTCTTCAAAAAAATTTGTCCGTATATTTTTATTTGCCATTATAGGTAACCACTTATCCTTTTATTAAATATATCTTTACCCATAATAGCAATTATATGACCAACTGATGGTGACTGATCTGTACCTAACAATATTACTCTTAAGGGCATTGCTACCATAGGAAATTTTAAATTGTTTGTTTTAACGTAGTCTTTAATTATATTCTCAACCTCTTGAAGGTCAAATGTTGACTCATTTATTAGTTTTGAAATTTGTTGAATATGCTTAATTGATTCCTCATTAAGATATTTCTCTTTCAAATCATCAGAAAAAGATACGGTTGGATTTAAAATCCTAGCTGCGCTATTCTCAAAATCAACAAGCCTTTCACACCTATCTTTATATAATTCAAAGATATGATTTAACTGATTCTCATTTAATTTTTTATTATGAAAATCAACAGACAACAGCTCTCTAATTTCCTCAAAGCTCTTATTTTTTAAATAATGATTATTAATCCAATTTAGCTTCTTAAAATCAAACTGTGAAGAAGAAGATGTTACTTTTTCAAAAGAAAACCATTCACATAACTCAGAAAGAGAAAAAATCTCGGTATCTCCGTGACTCCAACCTAATCGAGCTAAATAGTTATTGATTGACTCGGGTAAGTAACCCATTTCTTTATAATCAGTAACACTCGCAGCACCGTGCCGTTTAGATAATTTTTGTCCATCCTCGCCCAATATCATTGATAAATGGGCAAAATTTGGTTCTTTAAAGCCACAAGCCCTGTATATATTTATTTGTCTGGGTGTGTTATTGATATGATCATCGCCACGAATTACATGAGTGATTCCCATATCCATATCATCAACAACAACACAAAGATTGTAAGTTGGTGTTCCATCAGAACGCTGAAGAATTAGATCATCCAGCTCCTCATTGCTAACAACAATATCTCCCTTAACGAGATCATTCCAAATAACATCTCCAGATTTGGGATTTTTAAATCTAACTACAGGTTTTATAGATACAGGAATCTCGGGAAGTATTTTGCCTTCTTCGGGGCGCCATTTTCCATTATATTTTGGCTTTATCCCTTTTTTTTCACAGTCCGTCCTCATTTCATCAAGCTCTTCTTTTGAAGCGTAGCAGTAATAAGCTTTATCTTTTGCTAAAAGCTCTTGAATGACTTCTTTATGTCTTACAATTCGTTTTGATTGGTAAACAATTTCATCATCATGAATAAGATTCAACCAGCCCATCCCCTGAATAATCTTATCCACAGCATCCTGGGTAGATCTTTCAAGATCAGTATCTTCAATACGTAAATAAAATTTACCATTATTATTTTTTGCAAAGGCAAAATTAAATAAAGCTGTTCTTATTCCTCCAATATGAAGATAGCCGGTTGGGCTTGGGGCAAATCGAGTTCTAATCATCTACAGGTCCTGCGTATAAATTATATTCATCGGAAGATGTAATCTTAACATCCAGACGATCTCCAACCATAAGCCCCTCTGGATTTTTTAAGTAAATAACTCCATCAACATCAGGAGCTGATCTAAAACTTCTTGCAATAGCGTATTTATTAGATATATTGTCCACCACCACATGTTGTTTAGAGTCGATAAAATTTAATAATTTTTTTCTACTGATTTCTTTTTGAATACTCATTAGATAGTCATGCCTTTCCTGCTTGACTGACTCAGGAAGATGTTCCTCTAAATTCATTGCTGTTGCACCTTCAACATTTGAATATTTGAAACATCCAACATGATCAAGTTCAGCGCTTTTAATAAAATTAATTAAATCTTCGAAATCTTTATCTGTCTCTCCAGGAAACCCAACAATAAAAGTACTCCGTAAAGCAAGAAATGGAT
>JAHEAL010000015.1:4878-10800 GCA_024642775.1 Nitrosomonadales bacterium | reverse complement strand
CAGGATGAAAGGGTTATAGGGGTAAAGCTATACCCGGCGGGGGTTACTACCAACTCAGAGAAAGGAGTTGGAAATCTAAGATCATGTTATAAAGTTCTGGAGTGGATGGAAAAATATAATCTTAATTTACTCATTCATGGAGAGGTAAGCAATAAGGAAACCGATATTTTCGATAGAGAGAAATTTTTTATAGATGAGTTGATTGAAATTACCAAAAACTTCCCAAATCTTAAGGTAATTTTTGAACATATATCTACAAAAGATGCGGTTCAATATGTAGAATCTGCTTCAGAATTAATTGCAGCAACAATCACTCCGCAACATCTAATATTAAATAGAAATGACTTCTTATCTGGAGGAATAAGGCCTCACAACTATTGCCTTCCTGTTCTTAAAAGAGAGGAGCATAGAAAAGCAATTGAGAGAGCAGCAACATCAGGTAACAGTAGATTTTTCCTGGGAACAGATAGCGCACCCCATTTTAAAAATCAAAAAGAAAGCGCGTGTGGTTGTGCCGGAGTATTTTCTGCAGCAAATGCATTAGAGCTTTACTTGGAAGTCTTTGAAAAAAATAATGCACTGGATCAATTTGAGAATTTTGCCGTAAACAATAGCAGTTCATTTTACAATTTAGAAAAATCAACAAAAAAAATAACTTTTGTGAAGAAACCTCATGTATTACCTTCAGATTATTCAGTTGGAGACAATGTCATTGTTCCTTTTAAGGCAAATGAAACTGCTTCCTGGAAAGTGTCAATAGATATATAATAAAATTAAGTTAGCCGGACAGTCGCTATTTATAGAGGAAAGTCCGGGCTCCATAGAGTAGGGTGTTGGTTAACAACCAACCATCGTGAGATGAGGAATAGGGCCACAGAGACGAGCGTATTTAGTTACGGTGAAACGCGGTAACCTCCACCTGGAGCAAGGCTAAATAGGGTAAATATAGTATTGCTCGTACTTTTACCGGGTAAGCCGCTAGAGTTTGCAAGTAATTGCAAATCAAGATGAATGACTGTACAAAAACAGAACCCGGCTTATAGGCTAACTTATTGACTTTATTAAAAAAAGCGCTTGCAAAGCGCTTTTTTTTTACCTATAGTTATGATACGGGGGATAAAGTGGTAAAAAATGGGAAATAATTAACGAAACTAAGGGTGGTTACTTATTTCTTCAATCCCCCCAAATTATGGGGGATATATGTATAGAGGTTCAAATATTGTTAGTCTGGATGAAAAAAACAGATTGGCAATACCAAAAAAACTAAGAACAAAGTTATTTGAGGAATCGACAAATCTGATCATAACAGCCCATCCTGAAAAGTGTTTGTTGCTTTACTCTTCATCCGAATGGATGCCAATTGAAAAAAAATTAATGTCTCTGTCTAGTTTTGATAAAAGAATTAGCGCATTGCAAAGATTACTGGTCGGTTATGCTGAAGAAATTTCTCAGGATAAAGCAGGAAGAATTTTATTATCTCAGCCACTAAAAGACTTTGCAAGTATAGGCAGAAATGTAATTATTTTGGGCCAAGGGTCTCATTTTGAAATATGGGATAAAAATTTATGGGATGAGAACGTAGAACAATCAATTGGAAACATATCTTTAGAAAGTATCGAGGAGCTCGGGGGCTTTTCTTTATGAGCACATTTCATCATTTACCTATAATGTTGGAATCAGTAGTAAGCAGTTTAGTTTTAAAAAAAGATGGAAAATATCTTGATTGTACTTTTGGGCGAGGAGGCCACTCCAAAGAGATATTAAAAAATCTTTCAAAAGAAGGAAAATTAATTGCAATTGATAAAGATTTAGAGGCTATAAAAGAAGGAAAAAGAATCAAAGATTCTAGATTTTTTATTCAACACACATCGATTCAAGATTTCGCAAATAAGACAAAAGAAAAGTTTGATGGAATATTTATGGATCTTGGAGTCTCTTCTCCACAACTTGATGATTCATCAAGAGGTTTTAGTTTTATGAAAAATGGTCCATTAGATATGAGAATGAACCAACTTCAAACTTTGACAGCACAAAATGTTGTTAATGATTACGAGGAAGAGAGTTTGATAATAATTTTTAAAAATTATGGAGAAGAGCGATTTGCAAAAAAAATTGCAAAAAATATTTGTAAAGCAAGACTTGATAAACCTATTGAAACAACAAGTGAGCTTTCAGAAATAGTTAAAAAATCAGTTCCTCAGGGTGGAATGAAAAAACATCCTGCAACAAAAGTTTTCCAAGCAATAAGAATAGAAGTTAATCATGAATTGGAGGAGCTTGAAAATTCCATTCCTAAATTTTTTGAATTATTAAACTCTAATGGAAGATTGGCCGTATTAACCTTTCATTCACTAGAAGACCGAATCGTGAAGACGGTATTTAATTCTTTTGCAAAACCAAAGAAAGATGATATTCCACGCTACATACCAATAAGAGAATCTGAAATGGCTAATACAGTAAAAGCAAAAAATATTTTATCGATTATTGCAAGCGAGGAAGAGATTAAAGAAAACGTGCGTTCAAGAAGTGCAAGATTAAGAGTGATTGAAAAAATATGATGAAATTAAATTTAATTTTATTTTTAGCATTGATAATTTTTTCTTTACTCAAAGTAAATACTGAACATCTTTATAGAAAAAATTATTCTGCACTAGACTCTGAACAAAAAAAAGAAATTGAATTAAGAGAAGAGAAAACAAAATTAGAGTTAGAAGACTCCGATCAATCTGGAAATAATAGAATTGAAGAATTTGCAAAAAATAAATTAAATATGATTGAGCCAGTAAAAAAAAATACAATTATTTTGGAAAATAAATGAAGCAATTTAATCATCAAAGCGATATATTTGAATTGTCAAAGATTCGCAGACGAGTAGTTTTGGCTGGGCTCTTAATCTTATTTATTTCATTATTCTCGAGGGCGCTTTACTTACAGCAAATTAAAAAGGAATTTTTACAATCTAAAGGTAATAATTTTAGTATTAGAAATGAAATTCTTCATTCCTACAGAGGGAAGATATACGACAGGAATAACAAATTACTTGCTGTGAGTAGTCCAACGTTTGATGTTGGCATCAATTTATCTTTTAAAAATGATGATAAAAATATCAGGGTTTTGGCTGAATTACTGGAAATCGATTCTTCACAATTAATCAAGAAGGTGAATTCTAAGTCTAAAGGTTTTTCATACATTAAAAGAAGCGTATCACCAGAAAAAGCTAAAAAAATATCATCACTTGGTTTAAAAGGTCTCAGTATGGAGAAAAAATACAGACGCTTTTACCCAAATAGAGAATCGGCGGCACATATAATTGGAAAAACAGATTTAGACGGGATAGGAAATGAAGGTCTCGAAAAACAATGGGACTCTTTTTTAAAGGGAGAGATGGGGCATAAGAAAGTCTTGGTAGACGGAGGAAAAAGAATTATTGATGATCTCCAGGATTTTAAGTTACCGAAAGATGGCTCTGATATCCACACAACAATTGATGGCAGACTACAACATAGCGCTTACGAGGCATTGAAAAAATATGTTCAAAGATATGATGCGGATGCAGGATCAGCAATTATGATTGATGCAAAGACGGGCGATATTTTACTTATGACAAATTACCCATCTTACAATCCAAATTCATCGATAAAAAATCTGGAAACTATGAGAAATCGAGTGGTTACTGATACGTTTGAGCCTGGGTCAACAATGAAGCCATTATCCATAGCATATGCCATGGATTCGAAAAAAGTAAAAGAGAATGAAATTATTCAAACCAACAATGGTTTATTAAAAGTTGGAAGATCTTTTATTAGGGACGACCATCCACACGATGAAATGACGTTAAAAGAAGTTGTAAAATACTCTTCTAATGTTGGTGCGGCGCAAATTGGTGTGAGATTAAGCCCTAAAGAATTATGGGGATTTTACGATAAGGTTGGCTTTGGAAAGAAAATTAATATCGGTATTCCAGGAGAAGTAGGCGGTCGTTTAAGAAATTATGCAAGCTGGAGAGAGTCTGAACATGCACGAATGCCATTTGGTTATGGGATGAGTATAAATTTATTGCAGCTTGCAAGTGCTTATTCAGTTTTTGCTAACGATGGAATCCATATAACACCAAAATTATACCTAAATAAAAAACCAGAGATCGGTGATAAAATTTTAACTCCCAAAACAAGTAATACTATGAAAAACTTCATGGTTTCTGTTGTTGAAGAGGATGGCGGAACTGGATTTAAAGCAAGAATTCCTGGGTACACAGTGGCAGGAAAGACTGGTACCGCTAGAAAAGTAGTCGAAGGAAACTATGTAAAAGAATATGTTGCATCTTTTGTAGGAATAGCCCCAAGCAAAAATCCAAAATTTATCATGGCGGTTATGATAGATAATCCAAGAGTGGATAGCTATTATGGTGGAACAGTTGCTGGCCCAGTTTTTAAAGATACAATGAAGGATGCTCTTAAGTTATATGACATACCTCACGATAAAGATATAAAAGAAAATCTCTTGGAAATTACTAACAATAATACAGACAATGAAAAACTATGAATTAATTTCAAAGTTTTCTGATATTACCAATAACAGTAAAAATGTTAAGAAAAATTATATTTTTTGTGCCTACCCAGGACAGAATATGGATGGCAGAGACTATATTCATGACTCAATAAGAAAAGGTGCTAAGTTAATAATATTTGAGTCTGTTGATTTTGATATAAAACCTTTCAAAAAAAATTATCCAGATATATTTTTTATACCCCAAAAAGAACTCTCAAAAAAAATAAAAAAATATCTAGATATTGTTTACGGTAATTTAAACCAAAAAATTAAATTGGTGGGGATTACAGGCACAAACGGAAAAACTTCAACAGCTTTTTGGTTAAATAATTTGATTAAAAAAATAGATAGCCCATCCGAAATGATTGGAACAATCTCAAAAGAAAAGACAATAATAAACACCACTCCTGACTTAATCACTCTCTATCTTTATTTTAAAAAACTAATAAAAAAAAATATAAAAAACATTGTGATGGAAGTTTCATCACATGGCGTTGACCAAGGAAGGGTGAGTGGGCTAAATTTTGATTATGGAATTTTTACTAATTTAAGTAGAGATCATCTTGATTATCATAAAACAATGGAGAATTATTACAACGTAAAAAAAGAATTTTTTGTAAAAAATGTAAAAAAAATTTCAGTAATCAATATTGATGATACATATGGAAATAGGCTCGCAAAAGAGTTAAAAAAATTAAATAAAAAAGTTATAACTTTTGGTAAAAGAAATACCTCTAATTATCGAATAGTGCAGATTTCATATGAAAAAAATAATATGTATTTCTCATTGCTCATAAAAAATAAAGTTCATGTATTTTGCAGTTCTATTACTGGTGAATTTAACGTTCATAATTTGGTGGGTGGGATTATAGTTTGCCTGATTAGAGGATTTAGCATTGAGCATATCAAGAGAGAATTGGAAAAACTTAAAACACCACCGGGAAGATTAGAGTTGATAAAAAAAACAATTAAGAATCAAAAAAAAATAATTTTTATTGATTATGCTCATACTCCAGATGGTTTGAAGAAAGCAATTTTAGCAATTAAAAAACAATACCAGAAGGAGATCACTGTGGTCTTTGGAGCTGGAGGAGACCGTGATAAAGGTAAAAGAAAACTGATGGGTAAAGTAGTAAATAAGTATGCAGGTTATGCATGTATTACATCAGATAACCCGCGTTCTGAAAATCCAAAAGATATTGCTAATCAAATAAGTGAATATATAACCATTCCAAAAAAAATTATCATTGATAGAAAGAGGGCAATAGAAAAAACTTTAATAAGGAGTAAATCACATATAATTTTGATTGCAGGGAAAGGTCATGAAAGAATACAAATCATTAAAAATAAAATAATTCCTTTTTCTGACAAAGA
>JAHEAL010000015.1:0-4778 GCA_024642775.1 Nitrosomonadales bacterium | reverse complement strand
GTTTTAGAGATGGGCACCAACCATCCTGGAGAAATTGAAATCTTAGCAGATGTAGTTAAACCCAATATTTCAATAATAACTAATATAGGCGACGCTCATATAGGGAATTATAAAAATCAGAGAGCGATTGCTCAGGAAAAAAAGAATATCTTTAAATTCTTAAAAGCAGATGATTTTAAAATAATTGATGGTAAAAATAAATTTTTATCCGAATTGAATGATTCACCTGGAAAACTTTTCTTAACAAGTGAAGAAAAGTCAGGAAATGAGGTTCTTAATTATCAAAATAGTCATGGTAGGGAAGTCAATTTAAATTATCACACTGAAAGTGTCATAATTGAATGCCCCATAGATGGTGAGCATAATAAACAAAATTTGATCTTGGCATGTGCGGCGATAATTAAACTTGGTTTTAGTTTAAGTAGCTTAAAAGATGGCTGGTTAAATTTTACTTCTATAGATGGGAGATTTAAAAAAACTATCTTAAATTCAGGTGCGGAATTAATTGATGATAGTTATAACTCTAATCCAGAATCAATGAAGTCTGCTATTGATTACCTAAGCAAAATAAATAATAAAAAGAAGATTTTAATTTTAGGTGATATGGGTGAGCTTGGAGAAAATTCTGGCCATTATCATGAAAAAATTGTAAGTAAAATTAATAATTCAAATCTGGACATAGTATATGGAATGGGTTTGGAAATTGAGAAAGCTTTTAAAAAAAATAAAGGAAAAAATCTTTATATTTTCCATGATAAAAGTGAATTAATTAAAATTATTCAGCCTCTTCTTTCAATGAATGTAATCATACTAATAAAAGCATCAAGATTTATGAACTTTGATACAATTGTTAGAGACATTAAGGAGTTAAAATGATATTAGAGTTTATTAAGTTATTTGATCTGAAGTTAAATTTTTTAAACGTTTTTAATTACATATCATTTAGGTCTGTTTTAGCAATCATTACATCCTTAGGGTTTTCGTTATTTTTTGGGTCAATTTTTATAAAATTAATGGGTGATTATAGTTTTTCTCAGTTTGTAAGAGAGTACGGTCCAGATCATCTAAAAAAAAATGGTACGCCAACCATGGGCGGCCTGTTAATAATTGTTTCAATAACTTTATCAGTCATTTTGTGGTGTGATCTTTCAAATGTTTTTATTTGGCAATTATTATTTGTTTTAATTGGCTTTGGTTTAATTGGTTTTTATGATGATCTAAAAAAAATTAAGGCAAAGCAATCTGATGGATTGCCAGCTATTATTAAATACTTGCTTCAATCATTGGTCGCTTTAATTTCTGTGTATTGGATATATAACAATTCAATTACCTTTGAGCAAACCAGCCTACTTATTCCTTATATTAAGTCAACCTATATATATCTTGGAAGTTTGGGATTCATAGTCTTATCTTACTTTGTGATTGTGGGTAGTAGTAATGCAGTTAATTTAACAGATGGCCTGGATGGACTAGCTATAATGCCAACTGTTATGATTGCCTCAGCGTTGGGACTATTTGCTTATTTAACCGGAAATCAGATTTTTTCAAGCTATCTTCAACTCCCTTTTATTGAAGGTGCTGGTGAAATTACAATTTTTTGTGCTGCTATAGCTGGTGCAGGCCTAGGTTTCTTATGGTTCAACGCCTATCCGGCGGAGGTGTTTATGGGTGATATTGGATCCTTGTCTTTGGGCGCAGTTTTAGGAGCTGTTGCTATTTTAGTGAGACAAGAATTAGTATTATTTATCATGAGTGGAATTTTTGTTATAGAAACAATATCTGTCGCGGGTCAAGTTATTTATTTTAGGTACACCAAGAGAAAATATGGAGCTGGGAAAAGAATCTTCTTGATGGCACCAATTCATCATCATTATGAAAAAAAAGGATGGAAGGAAAACCAGGTAGTTATAAGATTTTGGATAATCACAATGGTTTTAGTTCTTATAGGAATAGCAAGCCTAAAAATCCGTTAATGACAAAAAATAAAAAAATTATTATCTATGGTTATGGAATTACCGGGCAGTCGATTGTTAAATACTTGTTGCAACAGGGTTGTAATTTAACCGTTATTGATAACAAGCCTCTCTTAAAAAATGATATTGATTTTCTTAGATCTAAAGACGTAAGTTTGCTTGATGAGAATGAAGTTCTTTCGAATATTCATGAGTATGAATCATGCTTCGTAAGTCCTGGAGTTGACCTTAGAAAAAATTTCTTTGTAATATTAAAACAATCTAAAGTGGATTTGCGTAATGATTTATATTTTCTCACTAAAAATAAAAATTCGAATTTAAAAACAATAGCTGTAACTGGAACAAATGGTAAAACAACATTTTGTACTCTTTTAAATGATCTATTTAAATACATGGGGCTTGAGTCAATCTGTATAGGGAACATAGGTAATCCCATTCTAGATCTTTTTCTAACAAAGCATGATGCGAAAATTGTAATTATTGAACTTTCAAGCTATCAAATAGAGCTTATTCCAAAAGATTTATTATTTGATTTTGGAGCTATATTAAATATTGAGCCAGATCATCTTGATCGCTATGCATCATTTAAAGAGTATAAAAGCATTAAGGAGAGTTTAGCTCAACATAGTAAAGCAATTTTTTATGATAAGAATACAACAGATATAAAAAATCATTCATCAGCGGTAGAAATAAATTTATTAGATCGAATAAAAAAAATAAAACATTCAAAAGAATGCTACGAGCTTGAAATTGATAACCAAAAGTTTCTAATCAATACACCTTTTTTTAAGGGTTTTCATAACATAAAGAATATTTTTAATGCGCTACTTCTTATAAAGAGGATGGGAATTAAAATGAGTGATGATCAGATCACTAATTTTTTTAAGAGCTATCATGGGCTTCCTCACAGATTTGAAACAATAAAAATATGGAAAAATATTCATTTTATAAATGATTCAAAAGCAACCAATATTGCCTCCTCAATCGCAGCCTTAGAATCTTTATCTGCAAATGTTCATTTAATATTTGGAGGTGATTTAAAGGGTCAAAAATTAGATGGGCTAGAGAAGATTTTTGAAGGAAAGGTTATTAGTTTGAGTTTGATCGGACAGGATGCCGACAAAATAATGAGTTATTTTAATAAAGTGGTGAATAATATAAAAATTCATCAATTTGCCTCTCTTGAGAATGCTTTGATAGATATAAAAGAAAATATAAGCACCTTTGATACAGTTTTACTTTCCCCTGGTTGCGCAAGTTTTGGAATGTTTAAGAATTATATGCATCGAGGAGATGTATTCAAAGAGCTGGTTGAGAGGCATTTCAATTGCAGTTAAAAAATAATTATAATCAACCAAACTATGATCAGTTTTTGTTGTGGTTAGTGGTAATCTTGTCAGGTGTTGGTTTGGTGATGGTTTATTCAGCATCTGTTGATGTTGCAGCCTTAAAAAAGGTATCACACTACCAAAATTATTTTTATTTACTCCGCCACTTTATTTATCTAATAATATCTATTTTTTCTGGAGCTTTGGCTTTTCTTATACCCATTAATTTTTGGCAAAAATTTGCTCCTTCTTTTTTTATTTTTGGAATTATTTTATTAATTGCTGTTTTAGTTCCTGGAATTGGAAAAACTGTAAATGGTAGCCAAAGATGGATTCCGATTGGCATTATGAATTTTCAACCATCAGAATTAGTAAAGTTGTTCACTATTATTTATTCATCTGATTACGTTTTAAGAAAGTCGAGACAAATTGCTTCTTTTACCAAAGGTTTTTTACCAATGTCATTAGCTATAGCATTGATTGGCTTTCTGTTAATTAGGCAACCTGATTTTGGCGCACTTGTTGTGGTGATTGTTATTTCTTTAGGCATTCTTTTTTTAGGTGGAATTTCTATGAAAATAATTGTTGCATTAATGATCTCAATTCCAATTGGCATGTACCTACTTTTGACACTAGCTACATACAGAATAGATAGGATAATTGGTTTTATGGATCCCTTTGAAAATATATACGGAAAAGGATGGCAACTGTCACACTCACTAATTGCAATTGGCCGAGGCGATTTTTTTGGCGTTGGCTTGGGTGAGAGTATTCAAAAACTACAATATTTACCTGAAGCGCATACGGATTTTGTCCTCGCAATATTAGCTGAAGAGCTTGGACTATTTGGTTTTACGATAATTTTAATAGTATATGCCTTAATGATAATTAGAATTTTTGGAATTAGTAAGATGGCTACACAATTAAGAAGTAATTTTTCGGCTCTAGTAGCTCAAGGTATAGCTCTATGGTTTGCTATTCAAGCCAGTATTAATATTGGAGTCAATGTTGGATTTTTTCCAACAAAAGGATTAACGCTGCCATTCATATCTTATGGCGGAAGTGCTTTACTGATAACTTTTATAGCTACAGGGATAGTAATGAGAATTGATTATGAAAATAAAATTAAAGCGAAAAGAAATTAAGCAGATTGTAATCGCAGCCGCAGGAACAGGGGGACACATTATGCCAGCAATGGCTGTCGCAAATTATTTCTATCAAAAAAATTACAAGGTCATTTGGCTAGGTACTCCAAATGGAATGGAAAATGAGCTTGTTAGTAAAGAAAGATTTAAATTTACTTCGATAAATATAACTGGATTTAGAGGAAAAAATATACTTTCTTTACTTTCATACCCTATTAAATTAGCTATTGCCTCAATAAAGTCAATTTTATTACTTAGAAAATATAACAATGCAAGTGTTTTGGTCTTTGGCGGCTATATTTCTCTTCCAATAGGAATTGCAGCAATCATGT
>JAHEAL010000013.1 GCA_024642775.1 Nitrosomonadales bacterium | reverse complement strand
GTTAGTAGTTGCGTCAACTGGTTTAAGCGTTTTGATCGCGTCTACTTCGCCAGTGTCCGCGACGATAGTTGTCATAGACTTTAATTGTTCTAATAATGATGCCATTTAATTCTCCCGTAATTGCTAATATGATTTTAATTAGCCTAAATTAATGAATTTTTTGTAATTTACATAGAATCGGGATTTTAACAATAAGGTAGAAAGACTGCAATTAATATTCAAATTACGCGAGATATTTTTTGAAAATACTCTGAACTTTTTTAGAAATTTTTATGAGATTTTCTTCATCAGTTACAAATTTATTCGAATTATTAAGTGCGATTTCATGCGTTTTCTTTCTAAAAGTAATGTAACTCATATGTAAAATATCAAAATCATTAACATCAATTAATGCTTGATTTTTTAAACTTTCGAGCAAGGCTAAATTTCCTTTATTCTCCAACAGTTCATCAAATTGATTCGCAAAGCCTAAAATAAAATATTGCACCAGAAATTCTATATCAACCAATCCTCCTGGATCATTTTTAATATCAAACATTTTAATTGCCTGAGAGTTAGAATTTGCATACATTTTTTCTCTCATCTCATAAATTTCTTTTTTTAAAGAACTCACATCTCTGATCTTTTTCAAAACACTAACTTTTATATTATTAAATTTTCTTTCAAGTGTTTCTTTACCATAACTAAATCTTGCCTTTGATAGTGCCTGATGTTCCCATGTCCAGGCTTCTTGCGTCTGATATTTTTCATAGGCGGCAAAAGAACTCACTAAAAGACCATTATTTCCGTTAGGTCTGAGTGTTAAATCAAGCTCATAAAGAACACCAGAATTGGTGTAGCTAGTTAACCAGGTGCTTAGTTTTTTTGCGATTGCGATAAATTCTGATTTATCAAATTCTGCATTTTCATCATCATAAAGAAATACAATATCAAGATCAGATCCATAACCCATTTCTTTAGCGCCATACTTCCCATAGCCAATCACAGAAAAATGTTCAAATATTCTTGAGTTTTTGTTTTTTGACTTAATAAATTCAATGGTTAAATTGATAAAAAAATCAGCGATGTTGGTAAGCTCATCAGACACTTCTTGTAGCGAAACTATTTTGTTAATTTCACTGACCGCTAATTGAAAAATAAGCTTATGCTTGAGATCTCTAATATAGTCTAACTGGTAACCAAGGTCGTCTTCTTTGTTGAGGTCATTTAAAACTTTCGTAGTTAACTTTTTATAATCCGTAGAAGTAAAATTATGATTGATAATTAAATCATCAATCAGAATAGGATGTTTTTTTATAAAATCAATAACCCATATACTTCGTGATGCAAAATTAATTACTTTACGAAAACTATCTTGGTACTCGTAAAAAAAAGCAATGTAATTTGACCTTGATGCTATTGATTCAAGAAGATCAAAAACTTTGATAAATATTTGATCGGAATGACATTCAGAATCGATTTCGTCTCCCAGAATTCCAGCTAAAACAACAAATCTTTCCTGTGTGGCTGGCTGTAATCTTGAATATTTGGCTGATTTCAGGTAATTGTCTAAGATACTTCTATGCTCCATTTTTAAAGAATACTCTTTCTGGTTTATACCTGATGACTCCCTAAACAACATGGAAAATTTTTTGCTTATATCATTTTGATATTGAGTTAATTTTTTCAAAAATTCTTTATGAGAAAGTCCGAAACTTTTTGCTAAATTTTCAAGATCTTTTCCAGTAGGAATAATATGAGTTTGCTTGTCGTCTTGGTATTGAATTCTGTGTTCAATATTACGGTAAAAAATATATGCATCCCTTAAATAATTTTTATCTTTATTGCTTATTAAATTTTCTTCACTTAAGGCATCTAAACATCTAAGTGTTTGATTTATTTGAATACTTGGTATCTTTCCACCTCTTATTAGTTGCATTGCCTGGGTCATGAATTCAATTTCACGTATTCCTCCATCACCCAGCTTTACATCAACTCCTTTATTTTTTTTATCTAAATCTTTTTTAATAAGTTTTTTTAAATTTCTAATTTCTGAAATGGTTTTAAAGTCCAGATACTTTCTGAATACAAAGGGTTTTATAGTTTCATTTATAACTCTCACATCACCAACTACAACTCTTCCTTTTATCCAAGCATATCTTTCCCACTCCCTGCCAAAATTAAGGTAATAATCTTCAAGAAAATTTAATGTTGGAACAAGAGAGCCTTCGTTTCCGTGCGGCCTTAATCTCATGTCCACTCGAAAAACAAATCCATGCTCACTTCGATGTTCCAAGGCATGAATAATTTTTTTTGCCAGATTTAAGCAAGATAATTTATATTCTTCGCTTGTATTATTTTTATTATTAAATGCAAAAATTAAATCTATATCTGACGAAACATTAAGCTCCATTCCTCCAAGCTTTCCTAAAGCAAAAATATAAAAATCATTCTTGTTTATATCCAATATTTTTGAATAAAAATTAAATACAGTTTGAATTGCGATATCCGCAAACTCAGACATAACCTTGACAACCTGATGGTAATTAATCATATTGCATAAGTCTTGGTAAATAATCTTGGTGATTAATTTTTCTCGAGCCAACCTCAATTCTTTAAACAATGTTTCTTCATTAGAAATTTTTTGTTTTTTTAGGAATGAAAATTCATCTACATTTAGTTCTTGATCAGAACCTTCACGAAGATAAGATAATAGCTCAACATTATTGATAGATCTGTTAAAAAATCGACTATATCTAGATACTTTTTCTATATTTTTTTCAAAATCAACCATAACTGATAAAGCTTTATTGAATAATTAATAGTACATTATTAATGACATTTCTTTACTAATTTGGCAAAATTACACTCTTTACAAAAAACATTCACATTCAACTTTGAAAATAATTTATATACTTGAGAGTCATTATGCTTGATTACGTAATTCCATTTGAAAAATTAAGAAATACAGATGTAGGTTCTGTTGGAGGAAAAAATGCATCTTTAGGGGAGATGATTTCTCAACTTACCCAAAAAGACATAAGGGTGCCAACTGGTTTTGCAACAACGGCTAATGCTTTTCAAGAATTTTTAAAACATGACAGCTTAGGAATAAATATTATCAAGGAGTTAGATAATCTTGATATTAACGATGTTCAAAAACTTGCTCAATCAGGGAAAAAAATTAGAAATTGGATTATGGAAACACCTTTTCCTGAATCACTTGACTCTGCAATTGAACAGGCATACGAAGAGCTCATTGAAAAATCTTCAGAGGGAACAACGTTTGCAGTTAGGTCCTCTGCAACTGCGGAAGATTTGCCAGATGCTTCCTTTGCAGGCCAACAAGAAAGTTTTTTAAATATTCATGGTATCGACAACACCAAAAGAGCCATCAAAGAAGTTTTTGCATCTTTATACAATGATAGAGCTATTTCATACAGAGTTCATAAAGGCTTTATTCATGAAGATGTATCGATATCTGCTGGTGTTCAACAAATGGTTAGAAGTGATATTGGATGTGCCGGTGTTATGTTCTCTATTGATACGGAGTCAGGTTTTAAGGATGTTGTTTTTATTACATCGTCTTATGGTCTTGGTGAAACTGTCGTTCAAGGTGCGGTAAACCCGGATGAATTCTATGTTCATAAACCTTTACTCAACAAAGGTTTTCCAACGATAGTGAAAAAAACTATTGGATCCAAAAAAATCAAAATGATTTTTTCTAACCTAAATGAAGCTGGTAAAAGTACAGAAACAATCGATGTAGAGTCTAATCAATCAGATCGATTTAGTATTGATGACAAGGAAGTATTAGAGCTCGCCCGTTACGCATCAATCATTGAAGATCACTACGGTTGTCCAATGGATATTGAATGGGGGAAAAACGGAATTGATGGTAAACTTTACATACTTCAAGCTCGTCCTGAAACGGTTAAATCTCAAAAAAAGAATGTTACAGAAACCTACAAATTAAAAGAAACAAGTAAAGCCATTGTTGCTGGTCGGGCTGTGACACAAAAAATTGGTGCAGGTCCTGTGCGTGTCGTTACCGATCCAAACGAAATGCATACCGTTCAACCTGGTGATATTTTGGTTGCGGATATGACAGATCCAAACTGGGAACCTGTTATGAAAAGAGCATCTGCACTTGTTACGAACCGAGGAGGTAGAACTTGTCATGCGGCAATTATTGCCAGAGAACTTGGTATCCCAGCTATTGTAGGAAGTGTTAATGCTACTGAGCTTTTAAAAGACGGGGATGAGGTTACAGTATCTTGCTCAGAGGGTGAAACAGGAATTGTTTACCAAGGAAAGTTAGCTTTTGATATTGACATCCAAGAGGATGGTGAACTCCCTACTCCTCCAGTAAAAGTAATGATGAACGTTGGTAATCCAGATATGGCTTTTACCTTTGCACAAATTCCAAATCATGGTGTAGGTCTTGCTCGTCTTGAGTTTGTAATAAACAATATCATTGGAGTTCATCCAAAAGCTATCCTAAATTATGAAGCCATGCCAAATGATATAAAAAGTGTGATTGACCATAAATCCAAAGGCTATAAAAATCCAAAAGATTTTTATATAAGTAAAGTCGCCGAGGGCGTAGCAACGATTGGTTCAGCTTTCTACCCAAACCCAGTTATTCTCAGAACATCGGATTTCAAATCAAATGAATATAAAAAACTTGTTGCAGGCGATATATATGAACCTGACGAAGAAAACCCAATGATTGGTTTTCGAGGTGCTGCAAGATATCAATCAGAAGAATTTAAGGATTGTTTCTCATTAGAATGTGAAGCTTTGAAAAAAGTCCGTGATGAACTTGGTCTAACAAACATTCAAATTATGATTCCTTTTGTTAGAACTTTAAATGAAGCAAAGTCAGTTTTAAAAATATTAGAAAGCCATGGTTTAAAACGAGGTGAAAATGATCTAAAGATTATTATGATGTGCGAAGTGCCTTCTAATGCTATTTTAGCTGAAGAATTCCTGGATTTATTTGATGGATTCTCGATTGGATCAAATGATCTAACTCAATTAACTTTAGGTACTGATCGTGACTCAGGAATTTTAGCTGACGGCTTTGATGAAAGAGATCCTGCTGTTATGAAGCTTATTGAGCAGGCTATTGAGGCAGCAAAGAAAAAAAATAAATATATTGGCATATGCGGTCAGGGGCCTTCTGACCATGATGACTTTGCAAAATGGTTAGTTGATAAAGGCATAACATCAGTTTCGCTAAATCCAGATACAGTTATATCTACCTGGAAAAAGATTTCATAAAAATGTCTTCTGACATAAAACGCCGAGCTTTCTTTATTTCAGATGGAACTGGAATTACCGCGGGATCACTTGGAGGTTTGTTGGCGCATTTTCCTGATACCGAGTTCGAGCAAATCAGAATTCCATTTACTAACTCACATCAAAAAATTGAAGATGCTCAAAAAAGAATTGTAAATGCAAAATTGATAAATGGACTGAGGCCCGTCGTTATAATGTCAATTGGAAACAATGAGCTTCGCTCTGAATTAAAAGAAGTAGATGCATATTACATTGATCTTTTTGAATCATTTATTAATCCTTTGGGAATTGAACTTAATCAAGAACCTTTAACTAGACCGGGTGTTGCCCATAGTATGAATGGAGCAAATTACGGTAACCGTATTGAGGCAATTAATTTTGCACTTGGTCATGATGACGGCATGACCCATAACGGACTTAATCAGGCGCATGTGATATTAGTGGGTGTTTCTAGAAGCGGAAAAACTCCTACCAGTATTTATTTAGCCATGCAATTTGGAATTAAAGCAGCTAATTACCCACTGATTCCAGAGGATTTTGAAAGAGGTACAATTCCTCCAATTTTAGAAGGTTATATTGATAAAATTTTTGGGCTAACCATTCAAGCCAATAGGTTAAGTTCTTTAAGAAGTGAAAGAAGACCAGATAGCCACTATGCCTCTTTGGAGAATTGTAAGAGTGAAATTAAAAAAGCTGAACAATTGATGAATAAACTTGGAGTACCTATTGCTGACTCGACAAGCAGATCAGTTGAAGAACTATCAGCGATAATTATTCAACATATAAATAAGAGCTAATTAATACCATAAGGTGCAAGAAGTTTTTTTATAGCTTTTGATTCTGGATTGGTCATGCTTGAAAAGACATGTATTTTTTCATAATTTGGCATTACCACGAACTTGTAAAAATTCCACATTGGTGCCTTGCCAGTTGATTCTGATAACTTTTTATAAATTTCGTTAGCATTGGGACCAATAACGTTGCTTTTTTCCATCATTGGAAATTCAACCGCATAAGTTAGTTTACAAAATTTTTGAATATCATCATTGTTACCAGGCTCTTGATTAAAATCATTTGAAGGAAAGCCGACGATTAAAAGTTTATCTTTGTTTGCTGAATATAACTTTTCTAAATCCTCAAACTGAGATGTGAAACCACATTTGCTTGCTGTATTCACAAAAATGATGGGTTTATCTTTGTGATCACAAAGGTTAAAGTTTTCACCTTGAAGAGTTTTTAATCTGGTTTCGTAGAAATCTCCGCATGCGCCAATTGCAGCCGCTGGAAATAAAAATAAAGAAATGATTGATAATAGTTTTTTCATTTTAATATGATAAATTATTTATAAAAATGTTCAATTAATTCTTGCTTTTATTCTTTCGCCATTTCCATGGTTCTATATAATAGTCAGAATTTGCAAATAGCCCAATTTTATTATTTCTAGCATTATTTTCTAACTCAAGATATTTTTGTTGATCTTCCAAGCTTAATGATCGCTTATATTTTTTATAAAACCAAGCATGGCCAGTTTCAATCATCAATGCATTTATATCAACATCATTCAGTAATATTTTAGCCAACATCCGATCGTAACGATCGATTCCATAATCTTGAATAGCGACTTTTTTATTAAATATCCTAGTCTTTAGAAAATTTTTAGCGACTAAACCATAATATTGATTAATTTCTGGAGCATCAATTCCAACAAGCCTCACCTTGAATTTTGTATAAAGATTTTTATTATTTTGATCAAATGATTTGATCCATACAGTATCTCCATCAACAACCTTATAAACATAACCAAACAAATCATCTGCAAAAGAAGATAAACTTAGAGTTATGACGCATATAAAAAATATAGTTTTGATATTATTCACCCTACTATCATACGATGTATTTTCCATAGAAGTTCAATACTTATTTGATAGTAGATATGAAAAATTTGCTGATTTTGCAAGCCATCCGTTTAAAGATAGACACTCTTACACACATGCTGAGTTATTTGCTGACTACTTAAATTTTGATAAAGAACGATTAAAAAAAAATAATATTAATATATTTAAATGTGAAGAGGATCTAAGCTCTGATCTAATAATTCAGATACGTCCAAATTTTTTTTATAATCCATTAATGACTAAAATGTATGGACAGTTAAAAATAAATTTTTTTACAGGCGATAATTCTCTTATTGAGGAGCAAGTTTTTGAAGAAGAAATCTCTATGAATTTCAACGATTATCCAGAAAAAAATTTATTAATAACCTATGAAATTATGTTTCGCCAAGTTATTGATCATATAAATAATTTATATCAAACTAACTCAATAAATGATATCACTGGTGGATTTTGTAAAATTATTAAAAATTAAAAATATGATGCAAAAAATTGTAATTATTCAATATCTTTAGTGCTCAATGTAAGCAAATCTTTTCTTTTCATCTCTAACATTTAACATTCCTTCAGCATCATTGCAAGATAAGCTTTCAACCTGAGTATATACAGAGGCTTGTTCATGAACTAAGGATAATAATTTGTCATCCTTACAAATAAATTTTTTAAAATCTTGGGGTTTTGAAAAAAGGTGTTGAACAAAAATTCCGAAAATTAAGAAAAGCATTACAAAAGCTACAAGAAACTTCAAGGCTGTACTTATCATACTCGAACCTTTTTATGTTTAAACACTATATATTGTACTTTTTTATTAAAATAAATCAATAAGTTGTTGTTTTGAAAATTTTATGAATTATTAAATAGTTTAATTAATAATAAATGGCGGAAGGGGCGGGATTCGAACCCGCGTCAGGCCATAAAACCTGAACACGCTTTCCAGGCGTGCGATTTAAACCACTCATCCACCCTTCCAGAAATAATCCGTGATTATACATTGCTATAAGCAAATTGTTGCGACTTGATTTATGATCAAATAAGCATTACAGTCAATTATAAATTTATTACATAGTTATAAATTTTAATTCATCAGATAACTATTTTTGGGAGGAAGAGGAAAATGGCGTTTGACACACTTAAGAACCTTGGGATTGAAAGTCCTTATAAAGAAAGGTATGACAATTTCATTGGTGGTAAATGGGTAAAACCAGTTGAAGGTAAATATTTTGAAAATATTACACCGTTAACCGGAAAACCCTTTTGCGAAGTAGCAAGATCAACTGAAGCCGATATTAATCTTGCACTTGATGCAGCTCATGCTGCTAAGGAAGCTTGGGGTAAAACAAGCCCTACTGAAAGAGCGAATACTCTTAATAAAATTGCTGACGCAATGGAAAAGAATCTCGATAAAATTGCTCTTGCCGAAACAATCGATAACGGCAAGCCAATCAGAGAAACTATGGCTGCAGATATTCCTTTGGCTATTGATCATTTTAGATATTTTGCAGGAGCAATTAGGGCTCAAGAAGGTTCTGTTTGTGAAATTGATCATACTACTGTTGCATATCATTTTCATGAGCCGCTAGGTGTCGTTGGTCAAATCATTCCTTGGAATTTTCCAATCCTTATGGCTGCATGGAAGCTAGCTCCTGCTATTGGGGCAGGAAACTGTGTTGTCATGAAGCCTGCTGAACAAACACCCGTTTCACTATTAATTGTAGCTGAAATTATTGCCGATTTACTTCCACCGGGAGTTTTAAATATTGTCAATGGCTTTGGTCTGGAGGCCGGAAAACCTCTAGCAAGTTCAAGCAGGATAGCAAAAATTGCATTCACTGGAGAAACAACAACGGGTAGATTGATTATGCAATATGCATCACAAAATATTATTCCTGTGACTCTTGAGCTTGGTGGTAAATCGCCTAATATTTTCTTCGAAGATGTTATGGAAAAGGATGATGCCTACTTTGATAAAGCTCTTGAGGGATTTGCCATGTTTGCATTAAACCAAGGCGAAGTTTGCACATGTCCATCCAGGGCATTAATCCAGGAATCAATCTATGATGCATTTATTGAGCGTGCAATCGAAAGAACCAAGGCCATCAAGAGCGGTTCTCCGTTAGACGCAGCGACAATGATTGGTGCTCAAGCTTCCAGCGAGCAACAAGAAAAAATTATGTCCTATATCCAATTAGGACAAGAAGAAGGTGCTGAGTTGTTAACTGGTGGTAGCAAAAGAAGCCTAGATGGTGAACTTTCTGGTGGTTACTATATTGAACCAACAATCCTTAAAGGTCACAATAAGATGAGAGTTTTCCAAGAGGAAATATTTGGGCCTGTAGTTTCTGTAACAACATTTAAAGACGAAGCTGAAGCGCTTTCGATAGCAAACGACACGCTTTACGGTCTTGGATCGGGTGTGTGGACAAGGAATGGAAATGTAGCTCACAGAATGGGTAGAGGTATTCAAGCTGGTCGCGTATGGACCAACTGTTATCATGCCTATCCTGCACATGCTGCATTTGGAGGCTACAAACAATCAGGAATTGGAAGAGAAACACATAAGATGATGCTTGATCACTACCAGCAAACCAAAAACTTGCTAGTAAGCTACAGTGAGGACAAATTAGGTTTCTTTTAGGCCGATAATTTGGTATAAATAAAGGCTACTATTATACGTAGCCTTTTTTTTATGATTACAAGAATAACTTCCACGCCATCCGCTGAAAAACTTATTGATGAATTGATTAAAATTCATGGACCTGTTATGTTTCATCAATCCGGAGGTTGTTGTGATGGCAGTGCTCCCATGTGTTATCCAGAGGGAGAGTTTTTTCTTGGAAGTAGTGATGTATGCTTAGGGGAAGTTCATAAAGTTAATTTCTATATGAGCGCTTCACAATTTGAATACTGGGAACATACCCATCTTACATTAGACGCTATTCCGGGAACAGGTGGGCAATTTTCCTTAGAAAGACCCAGTGGATTAAGATTTTTTATTAGGTCTAGATTATTTTCCGATGAAGAATGGGAATATCTAAAAAAACATCCAGTAAAAAAATGTGGGTGATTGAACATTACCGTTCCTTCTGATGTAAAATATTAAATGGCGGGTCACCTCGCATTGTAAGTTAGCCAATCTGGTCAGGTGCGGAAGCAAGCAGCCACAACTAATGAAACAAGTGCCGAGACCATGGCTCGCCTTTTTATTTTTTTAAAAAAACTATGATAAATCAGGCTCTTGCAAGAAAATGGCGACCAAAAAATTTTGACACAATTGTCGGTCAAGATTTCGCTATTGAAGCAATTAAAAATTCAATCAAAAACCAAAGAATACACCATGCCTACCTTTTTTCCGGAACTAGAGGCGTGGGTAAAACTACAATAGCTCGGATTTTTGCAAAAAGTCTTAACTGTCAAGCTGGAGTTTCAATATCCCCTTGTTGCAACTGCTCATCCTGTCAAGAAATTGACCATTCAAAAGCAATTGATGTGATTGAGCTGGATGCGGCCTCTAATACCCAAGTGGATAATATGCGTGAATTAATGGAGAACGCAAATTATCAACCAACATCATCAAAGTATAAAGTTTTTATAATTGATGAGGTTCATATGCTTTCAAAAAGCTCATTTAATGCAATGCTTAAAACACTTGAAGAGCCTCCGGAACACGTAATCTTTATTTTAGCTACAACTGATCCAGAAAAAATTCCGGTCACCGTACTTT
>JAHEAL010000012.1:9096-10928 GCA_024642775.1 Nitrosomonadales bacterium | reverse complement strand
TGAAGAAAATTACTATTTACTCAGCAGATTTATTTTCCTCTGCTGCTGGAGCTGCCTCTGCTGCTGGAGCTGCCTCTGCTGCTGGAGCTGCCTCTGCTGCTGGAGCTGCCTCTGCTGCTGGCATATCAACATGTGGTATATCTTCAAACTGTGAATCTGATTCACGAGCTTTTAATCTTTCTTTAATACGCGCAGACTTACCTGAACGCTCTCTTAGATAGAACAATTTAGCACGTCGAACGCTACCACGCCTTTTTACTTCTATAGAATCAATTAATGGGGAATGAAGTTGGAATGTTCTTTCAACACCTTCACCTGAGGAAATTTTTCTTACAATAAATGAAGAATTGAGACCTCGGTTTTTTCTCGCAATTACTACACCTTCGAATAACTGCACCCTTTTTCTCTCGCCCTCAACTACATTTACTCCAACCGAGACAGTATCTCCAGGTGAAAATTTAGGAATTTTCTTTCCTATTCGTGCAATTTCTTCTTTTTCTAATGTTTCAATAATATTTGTCATAATTACTTCCTTTTTTTTGAATCATGTTCCTGCTCTCTAATTACTTCTTGGAGCAGCCGTGATTCTTCTGTTGTTAATTCCCGATCTTTTAATAAATCAGGTCTTTTTTTAAAAGTTTCATACAATGAGTTTTTTAGTCGCCACATTGCAATCTTCTTATGATCTCCAGACAATAAAACGTCTGGAACTTTTAAATCTTTAAATTCTTCACTTCTCGTATACTGTGTATGATCAAGCAATCCATCATAAAATGAATCCTGTATATACGAATCATTTTTATTTAACACTCCCGGTATTAAGCGAGAGATCGCATCTACTAGAATCATCGCTGGTAATTCTCCCCCTGAGGTTACATAATCACCTACCGATATTTCCTCATCAACCCAGCCGTCAATAAAGCGCTGATCAATTCCTTCATAACGCCCACAAATCAGAATTAAGTTATCTTGATTAGACAACTCAAGAGCTTTTTTATGGTCAAACCTGTTTCCTTTTGGGCTTAAATAAATTACCTTCGAGCTCCCCAAATCTTTATCCTGATGATTAATTTTTATTTTATTCAATGCCTTCAGTATCGGATCTATCATCATCACCATTCCCGGTCCGCCACCAAATGGCCTATCATCAACACTCTGGTGGATATCATCCACAAAATCTCGCGGGTTCCAGAGGTTTAACTCTAATAACTTATTTTCAAATGCTCGGCTAATCACTCCATCAATAGTCAAAGCATTAAACATTTGCGGCATCAAAGTTATTACATCAAATGATGTGGTCAAAACTCTTTATCCCAATCAACCTTAATTATTTTTCTATCAAGATCAATATAATTAATAACTTGTGGAATATAAGGAATTAGTCGCTCCTTATCTCCCGATACCACCAACACATCATTGGCTCCCGTTTCTATAAGTCCTGTGACTTTGCCAATATTAGTGTCATCCATATCAAGAACACTTAGATCAATAAGATCATCCCAGTAATATTCATCACTTCCCAGCTTCGGCAGATCATCCCTGCTTATTGCTAAAAATTTACCTTTAGACGTCTCTGCAATATCCCGATCTTTAAACCCAAAGTCAGCAATCACATCTTGTCCTTGGATCTTCATGTTATTTATTTCTAAAGGATCCCAATTTTTTTGATCTTTAGATATAAACTGTTTTTCGTATTCTATAAAATTTTTAGGTTTTTCTGTGAAAGGTCTAACCTTCACCCATCCTTTGACACCATAGGCAGAAATAATTTTTCCTATGATTATCAAGTTATCCAAAAATTATTCTTTAGGAGCCTCTTCAGCAGGAGCAGC
>JAHEAL010000012.1:0-8996 GCA_024642775.1 Nitrosomonadales bacterium | reverse complement strand
TCTTCAGCAGGAGCAGCTTCTTCAGCAGCTGGCTCAGCTAATGCTGCCTTGTCTGCAGCTTTTTTAGCTTTTTTAGCTTCAGCTTTTTTAATATCTTTCTGTTTCATCGCTTCGAGCCCTTCAGGACCTTTTGCTTGAAGTTTAATGATTCGACTCATTGTTTCAGAAATTTGTGCGCCATTATCTTTCCAGTACGCTATTCTTTCTTGATCTAAACGAATTGTTTCGGATCCTGATTGAGCCATTGGGTTATAAAAACCAATACGCTCAATAAATCTTCCGTCTCTACGTTTTCTTGAGTCTTGAACCACAACATTAAAATAAGGTTTCTTTTTTGAACCGCTTCTTGAAAGTCTGATAATTACCATAAATAATCTCTAAAAATTTTATATAGAAAAGGGGAGGATTTTACGCTATTTTTGGGTGTTTTGGCAAGTGTTAATGTAGTTAAGTTTATTTATAGGCTGTAGGATCAATAACACCAGCGTTCTTAAAACCCATCTCTCTTAAATAACAAGAGTCACACTTACCACAAGCTCTGCCTTCATGATCAGCTTGATAACATGATACGCTCATAGAATAGTCTACATTAAGTTGCATCCCCTGTTTAACAATTTCTTCTTTTGATAAGTTAATCAGTGGAGTATGAATCTTAAAAAATGCCCCTTCAACAGCACTTTTAGTGGCTAAATTTACCATCTTCTCATAGGCATTAATATATTCCGGTCGACAATCGGGGTAACCTGAATAATCGACGGCGTTTACCCCCAAAAAGAGATCATTTGCTTCAATCGTTTCAGCCCATGCAATAGCCAAAGACATCATTATAGTATTCCTTGCTGGAACATAGGTGACTGGGATTCCAGTTGACCTTTTTTCTGGAATATTTAATTCATGGTTTGTTAGAGCCGAGGACTTTAACCAACTCATATCAATATTAATTTTTTTAAACTCTTTTACTTCATAAATTTCTGCAATCTTTTGTGAGGCTTTGGTTTCTGAGGCATGTCTTTGTCCATATAAAATATGTAAGGCATAGCAATCGAATCCTTGATGTTTTGCAATCGCAAGAGTGGTTAACGAATCCAGACCCCCTGATAATAAGATTACGGCTTTTTTAGACACCTTTTTTTTCACCCCATAGAATTTTATGTAATTGAAGCTGAACTCTGACATTTAACGATTCCTGAAGAATCCAGTCGGATAGGTTGGTAGGGTTTAGTTTTCCATACACTGGAGAAAAAAGCACTTGCTCTTGATTCACCGAATACTCTTTAATAATATTTTTTGACCAAATAAAATCCTCTTTATCCAGTATCACAAATTTGATCTCATCTTCGCTTTTAATTTTACTCAGGTTACCCCAAACATTGTTTTCGACTTCACCGGATTTTAGTGTTTTTACGTCTAGGATTATTTTGACTCTTTGATCAACGCCTTCAATACTCAGCCCACCTCCCGTCTCAAGAGAGACCTGATAACCCTCATCGCATAAACTTTTTAACAGATCTAGACATTGTTTTTGGGCAAGTGGCTCACCTCCAGTTACGGTAATAAATTTACTCGGAAAACGCTTAATTTCTTTTAATATATCTTCAATAGTTTTTTGAGATCCCTCATGAAAAGCGTATGCCGTATCACAATAATTACACCTCATTGGACAACCGGTCAGTCTAATAAAAATTGTTGGGAAGCCTATCCGGGACGATTCACCCTGAATAGAATAGAAAATTTCATTAATTCGAATAGCCATACTTTTCTTACAGCTTGATAGATTCGAGCGCTTTTAATCTTTTTTTAGCACTTTCAATATTTGACGCGTTCGGAAATTCTTTAATGATTCGACGTAATGTATTTTTTGCATTGGTTATTCGTGTCAACTGAATCTCAGTATTTGCTTTGCCATATAAAATTTCTGGCATCAAAGAATGTTCAGGATATTCATTAATTAATTTATCATAAGTAGACAATGATGCTTTGTAGTTCTTTAGTGCAAATTGAATATACCCAATATTTTTTTTTGCATCGACCACTTGCGGTGACTTTGGATAGGCACTAACAAATCGATCAAATAGTTCAAAGGCTTCCTTGTATTTGGTAGAGCGCATTAGTGCCAAGCCATCATTAAACATACTTTGCTCTTGCTCTTTATCGACAAGCGGCGGAAGATTTTCTTTGTCATCAGCTTCATTTGTCACTTCAGGCTTGTTTGTTAATTCATTGCTGATATCCGCTTCAATGGCATTTATATTTTCGTTCAGAGTTTGATTTTTAGTTTGAGAGCCACTACTTGGCTCTAAAGTGTCCACTGCTTGATTTTTTTGGGTTTGCTCTTCAATAAACAAATCAAATTTCTCGAGTCTACTGTCGATCTCTTGGTAATTAATCTTTTGGCGCTCTTCAAAGTTCTTGAAATTAAATTGAAGAACTTCCACGTCCCCTCTCAATCGGGCAACTTCATCGAAAAGCTCTTGAAACTTATTGTTGAATTCCTGCAGACTTCCACTATCAAGAACTTGCTTTAGGTCCTTGATTTGTGACTCAATATTGACGATTTTTTCCTTCTTAATTACATTGAGCTGGTTCTGTAAATCATTAATCTTTTCTCTCGCCTCTTCGTCCTCGAATAAAGCGTATGAGTTAAAACTTAATAGTAAGGCACCAGCCCAAAATAATTTTTTCATAAATCAACAATTAGTTATTCAACTTCGTAACTAATGTCAACTCTTCGATCCTGACTACACTCATTACCTTGGCAGTTCTGGTTGGCTTCTTCTTCACCATAACTTACGGTTTCAATTTGATCGTCATTAGCACCAGAAACATTCATTGCACCTTTTACTGATACAGAACGTTTTTGTCCTAATGCCAAGTTATATTCATGAGCACCACGATAATCTGCATGGCCCTTTAATGTAACTTTTGCATTTGGATGATCAGCCACATACTGAGCATGCGCATTCACGATATCTTGATATTCTGGTTTAACTTCATATTTATCAAAATCAAAATAGACGCTTCTCTGGGTTAACAGGCTGTCTGACCTTAATTTATCTAAACCTAAACTTTCTTCAAGGGTATTGGGACTGCCAGCGACACCCGGTTCTGCTGCATCATTTAATGGCGTAGAGCTACAGCCAGCCATTAATGCGGATAATAACGATACGTAAACTAGAGTTTTTTTCATTGATCTTTTCCTTTCATCTAAAAATCAAATGGAGACCACGTTGGCTCTTGCGTTAATTCTTTACCAACATCAATCTTTACACTTTTTAAACCATTAAGTGATACGGTCGCAATTTCGGCTTTTTCACCTTGTAGTTTCTTTGTATATAATATCATATGTCCGTTCGGACTAAAAATAGGTGATTCATCATTTCTTCCAACAGTAAGTTTCATAACTTGATTGGATATCAGGTTTTGAACCGCCACCCTAAAACTCCCCTGTTCCATAGTGATAAAAGTCAATAACTTTCCGTCTGGAGATAGTCTGGGACTCACATTGTAACGCCCCTCAAAAGTCACTCTTTTGGCTTCGTCATCGTCTAAATTCATTTTATAAATTTGAGGACCTCCCCCACGATCAGACACGAAAAAAATAGATTTACCATCCGGCGACCAGGTTGGCTCGGTATCAATCGATCGACTTCTTATTAATCGCTTGATATTACTTCCATCTGCATCCATCAAATAAATTTGAGAATTCGCGTTATAGGTTAAAACGATGGCTAATTTCTTACTGTCCGGGGACCAGGCCGGCGCGCTGTTATTCCCCTTAAAGTTTGCCACTAATTTTCGTTCACCCGTTTTTAGATTTTGTACAAAAATCACCGGCTTCTTTTTTTCAAAAGAAACGTAGGCAATTTTTTCCCCGTCTGGGGACCACCTCGTTGAAATGATAGGTTGAGTTGAAGTCACAACCGCTTTTGAGTTATAACCATCCATATCTGAAACATTTAGAGTGAATTTTTTATTATCTATTTTCTTTACAAATGCGACCTTTGTATGAAATACCCCAGGTGTACCAGTAATTTTTTCATAAACTAGGTTGGATATTTGGTGGGCAATCTGACGATCTTGATTTTTTTTCCCAATAAATTCAAGTGTGGTCATCAGTTTTTCTTTAAAAACATCCACCAAATCATATGTCACTTTAATCTGGTCGCCGTTGTCCTCAACCTTTCCGATTATTAACAACTCCGTCTTAAGTGCGGACCAAAACGTAAAATCAACATCTTCGATATTTTTTGGAAATGACTTCACGGCATCAATATTAATAGCCCTAAAAAACCCAGAGCGTGTTAAATCAGACTTAATGACGTTGTGGATATTATTCGTTTCATCCCCAACAAAGGGGGTGACCGCGACACTCAGTTCATTAGCCTTTCCGCCAAGAATATCAATGACCTCTATAGCTTGAGTTTGAGTTATCGCTAGTAAACAGAGGTTAAGTATAAAAAATTTAATCAATTTCATTGTGGTTGCCCATTTGGATAAAATTTAAGTTTTAGTTTTTTAAGTTTAGCAAATAATTTTGGATCTGTAGGAACTGGAAGAGGCTCCGATTGAAAGATTGCCCTCTCAACAGCTTCATCACAGCTAGGATTTTTACTTGACTCTTTTAATAAAGGATCGGATAGCAATTCTCCCGATGGGAGCAGGCTTATTTCGAAGGATAGGCTTAGAAAATCCAGCCCACATAAGTTATTATTTACATTCTGCTGAATCTTTTGCTGAATCAGAGCTTTATATTTATCAAGTTCTCCATTGTTTCTTCCAGCCTCTAGATCTTTATCGCCCTCAAGGGCTATTCGCTTAGTTTGTTTTTTATCTTCTGTAATGATTTCTTGTTCAGCAGTTTTCAATTCTTGCTCAAGAAGCTCATTTTGCAGCTTCTCAATTTTTTCCGCCTCTAATAATTGATTTTGTAACTGCTTAATTTGCTCTTGCTTCAGAAGGTCTTCTTGGACTTTCTTTATCTGCTCTTCCTTTTTTTTCTTGTCTTCTAAAGCTTTTTGTTTTTTCTTTTTTAAGTTGATTTCCGCTTCTTTTGAAGTATTTTTTGGCGTTTGAGTTTCAACTTTCTTAACAACAGTTTCTTTTTTTATACTCTGAGGCTTAGGTGGGGCTGCACTTTTTTTGGTTACGGTGGGCACTGCATCCCATAATTCAACTTCACTAAAGTAAGGGTTTTTTGGAGACCACTGAAAAGAAATTATTATGAATAAAATCAACGATAGATGAATTAATATTGTAAAAAAATTGGATTGCTGATTTATTTTTGAATCAAAATCCATACCATCCATCCTATTTTTCAGATTTCAGTAATAAGCCAACTTTGTGAATCTCATTCTGCTTGAGTAAATCCATTATGCTAATCACATTCTCATATTTGGTTTTTTTATCCGCCGCCAAAACAACAGATTGATCAGGATTTTTTTCAACGGCAGCACCCACTAAGACTAATAACTCATCCGGGTTAACGCTCTTACCTTCTACCTCTAACTGTCCATCCTTCTTGATCGATACGATTACTGGAGTAGATTGTTGTTTAAGATCTTGTCCCACACGAGGAAGGTCAACGACCCCTGGATTAGTCATGGGTGCTGTCACCATAAAGATAACCAATAAAACCAACATGACGTCAATGTAGGGGACCACATTAATGTTGTTCATTAATCTTCTTTTTCTGGTCCGCATCAAGATCTTCTATCCACGTTATTAATAAACTCTTCCATAAAGCTTTCATAACGGACAGCTAAACGATCAACCTTGGCGGCAAATCGATTGTAAGCAATCACTGCAGGTATCGCAGCAAAAAGTCCAATAGCGGTAGCTATAAGAGCCTCCGCAATTCCAGGTGCGACTTGAGCTAAGGTGGATTGAGCTGTGTTGGATAATCCAATAAATGAATTCATGATTCCCCAAACGGTTCCAAATAATCCAATATAAGGACTCACAGATCCAACGCTTGCCAGAAAAGGAAGATGCCTCTCAAGCGAGTCAACCTCTCGATTGTATGCAACCTGCATAGCTCTCCTGATGCTTTCTTTTCCAAGTTTATCAAGGTTCTGACCGCTCGATCCAGATTGAAACTCCTGGTATCCTGCATGAAATATAGCTTTTAATCCAATATTTTTTTGCCCTAACTGACTGGTTGAATTAAATAGTTGGCTTAATTTTGCACCAGCCCAGAAGTATTTTTCGAATTCTGAGGCATTATCCTCTGCCAACTTTAGGGACTTAATTTTTATGTAGATATATTTCCAAGAAAATACAGAGGCCAGTATAAGTATCAACATTACAATTTGCACAGGGATACTGGCCCCAAAAACTAAAGATAAAAAAGAAAGGTCTCCATTGATGCTCATTTTTTACTCCATTATTAATTTAATATTATCCGGTATTCGTTTTGGTTTTAATTTCTTCCCGTTCACACATGCGATTGTAACCACCGCCTCAATCAAGCAATCATTTCCTCTATTAATTTTTTGTTCCACCACAATTTTTGCTGAACCCATGCTGATCAGCTCAGTTTGAATCTTCAGCAGATCATCAAAAAATGCTGGTTGTTTAAATTTTATATCAATATGATGAACAACAAATAATATTTCTTGATCTTGCTTTAACTTTTTTTGATTAATCCCAAGACCGCGTAGCCACTCGGTTCTTGATCGTTCCATAAAATTCAGATAGCTTGAGTGATAAACTACGCCCCCGCTATCCGTATCTTCATAATAAACTCTAATGTCCCAAACATGCCCTACCATAAACGGTCTAATTTATCAGGATTCTCAATCTGCATTTCAAAATGTTTCAGACTTTGTTCAGTCACTACACGGCCTTTTGGTGTTCTCATTAAATACCCTTGCTGAATTAAGTATGGCTCAATTACATCCTCAATAGTTTCTTTTTCCTCTCCTATTGCGGCAGCTAAGTTGTCTAACCCAACTGGACCGCCATTAAATTTATTAATAATCGCTAAAAGAAGAGAGCGATCCATATTGTCTAAACCCACTTTGTCGACATCCAACATTTGAAGGGCGCTGTCGGCAATATTCTTGTTGATGTCTCCGTCAAATTTGACTTCAGCATAATCTCTAACTCTTCTTAATAATCGATTCGCAATTCTAGGTGTTCCTCTGGAACGATTTGCAATTTCCGACGCCCCGGAATGATCAATGTCTATTTTAAGTAATTTCGAAGATCGTTGAACAATCTTGATTAGTTCTTGTTGAGAATAAAACTCCAAACGTGAAACAATACCAAAACGATCCCTGAGAGGGTTAGTTAACATTCCAGCGCGAGTTGTCGCTCCCACTAATGTAAAAGGCGGTAAATCTAATTTCACAGATCGAGCTGATGGACCTTCTCCAATCATAATATCCAAATGAAAATCTTCCATTGCCGGATATAAAATTTCCTCAATAACAGGAGATAGGCGATGAATTTCGTCAATAAATAAAACATCGTTAGGTTCAAGATTTGTTAAAAGTGCAGCAAGATCACCTGTTTTTTCTAGCACTGGGCCCGATGTTTGCTTTAAACCTACACCCATTTCTTTGGCAATAATATGAGAGAGAGTGGTTTTTCCAAGTCCCGGCGGCCCAAATAAAAGTACATGATCAAGTGACTCATTTCTTGACTTTGCGGCACTCATAAAGATTTCCAATTGTTCCCGAATCTTTTCTTGACCAACGTATTCGTTAAGATCAATCGGTCGGAGTGATTTTTCGAGTTTCTCTTCGTTTTCTTTCGGTGTATTCGCTATAAAGCGATCTTCTTCAATCATTTTTTATTTTGATAACCATTTTAGAGATTGTTTTATACCTTCACTTACGGAAATATTTTCACTTAAATCTTTAGTAACTTTTTGTACATCATTCCTTGAATATCCCAGCGCCTCAAGTGCCTCCACAATATCAGATAAATTTTTTCCTTGCTCAATATTTATGTTGCTATTAATGCTGGTTTTATCTTTTAACTCTACTATCAATCGTTCAGCAGTTTTTTTCCCAATACCAGGTATTTTTACTAGTGAACTGATATCTTGGTTAACAATTGCATTATTGAATTGTTGAGTTGAGATTCCACTTAATATTGATAAAGCAACTTTAGCACCAATACCATTTACTTTAATGAGACTTCTAAAAGATTTTCGCTCCTCTTCAGACAAAAATCCGTACAGCAATTGAGCATCTTCTCTGACAATAAAATGCGTTAAAAGAATCACTTCATTTTTTATTTCTGGAAGATCATAGAATGTCGTCATGGGAACTTCTATTTCATAACCAATCCCATTACATTCTACTCTTATAGCAGGAGGAGATTTATCAACTAAAATACCTTTGATGCTTCCAATCACTGAATTCTCCCAGATTTATAATTCAATTTTAAATTATCTTTTTTTAATTGCATTACTTGATAATGACATAGAATGCACGCCAATGCATCCGATGAATCCGGACCAAGAAGTTCTGGAAGATTTAACAATCTTTGAACCATAGATTGGACTTGAATTTTTTGCGCGTGGCCATTACCTACTACCGATTTCTTTATTTGCAAGGCCGTATATTCAAAAATATCTATATTGTTCTGTATGGCAGCCGCCATGGACACACCTCTTGCTTGACCCAGAGCTAAAGAGCTATTTGCATTCATATTAACAAAAGTTTTTTCAATACAGAGCTGAGAAGGATTATATTTTTTTATTGTTGCCGACACTTCATCAAAAATAACTTTAAGTCGACTGGGAAGATCAAGTGTATTTGATTGAGTCTTGATTACACCGCTAGCAATATAAGTTGGTATCTTATTTTTAAAATCCACAATTCCAAAACCGGTCAGCCTTAACCCTGGATCTATTCCAATAATTCTGACTGAGTTTGCCAAATTTAACCTTCAATTACCGCGTTTGTATATACTTCCTGCACATCATCCAAGTCATCTAATACATCCAGAATTTTCTGCATTTTTTCACCTTCGTCACCTTTGAG
>JAHEAL010000028.1:7814-11333 GCA_024642775.1 Nitrosomonadales bacterium | reverse complement strand
GCTTACCTCCACCACTATTCATCTTAAACCAATCCAATGAGGTTGAACTAAGCTTTCCATATAAGAATTCATTTAATATATAGCTAAGATTTAATGGTTACTAGCTGCCATAAGAGTTACTAATAAACCCATAACTGATTAATAGTTATCTTTGAGGGGCTGAATGCTAATGTTTATTGAATGTTTGATCAGTACCATCAAGTTGTTTGAGGTTTTTTGAATAAGGGTCGCCAACAACAATACTATCTTGCAAATAATTATCACTGAGTATACTTTCATGGGATAAGAATTTGTCGTATTTAATATCTAAAAAATCAGTGTAGCTAAAAATAAAATCTGAGTTATTGTATTGCCGAGTAAACATTGAAGGATTTTTAAATTTTGATTTTAATTTTTCGTTATCACCAATCCAAAAAAAGAATGGGATTGCATACATACCTAAGGTTGGAGTAGCTTCATTCCTTCCCTGAAATTGGTGATCACCAACATCATAAACCTCTTCACCGTGGTCAGAAAAATAAACCAGACTACTATTCTCTATTTTGGCTGATTTCAATATATTGATTAACTCATATACGACATGATCATTGTATAGCACGGCATTGTCATAATGATTGATTCGCTCCACTTTGTCATTTGGGATTTCTTTACTTAAGAATGAGTTATTATTGAAGTATTTGAAAGTCTCAGGGTAACGGTATTTATAGCTCATATGCGTCCCTATCAGATGAACAAAAATAATCTTTTTCTCGTCCTGATTACTTAATAGTTTATGGTATGGTCTTAATACTTTTTCATCAAAACTATAGGAGTTTTGACTCCTAGCATTGTTAAGAAAAAACTGTTCATCGGCCTGCTTCGCAAAAGATGTAAGCATTGTGTTTCGTGTCGTTAACGTTTGCTGATTAGATACCCAATAAATCTTATACCCTGACTGTTTGAGAATTGACATTAATGTTGGTTCAGTTTTATACAAATCGGGTTTTTGTTGGTCTGCAAAAGTAAGAACTTGAGATAAACTTTCAATGGTATTCGGCCGAGATGAAAACACATTGGTAAATATCTTTAACTCACTTTTTATGGACTCAAGCTTTGGGTTTGTTTTTCTTTTATACCCATATAAGGACATATGTAACCTTGAAGTTGACTCGCCAATGACAATGACATGGGTCGCAGGTTTTTTGACTTCACCCAGAATCAAACCGTCAACGGTTTGATTCTGATTTAATTCATTCAGATTTTTTTCCACAACTTCAATTTCGCGTTGATAATCTATATATGCCCCAATTAACTGGTAAGGTGATGCTACAGACATATGACGATGCACGTTTGCCGAAAACGCATCAAAAGACCCTCTTTTAATCCAACGTTTTGTCGGAGCAGTAAAAACCAAAGCTAGAATAATTGCAGAAAGAATTAGCTTTCTTTTTTTTGAAATTTCAAAATTTTTTACCCCTTTCCAAAAATAGAAACAGGTAATTAAGTAAAAAGTAATTAGAACAAACACACTCAAAGAAAAATAGTTTTGCAGATACTCTTTGGACTCAGCAATATTTGATTCGAAGATGATAAAAAATAAGCTTTGAGTTAATTCTTGCTTATAAATAATGGCATAAAAGATACTAGGTAACGCAAGCAATACAAATGGCACTCCCATATATAAAGTTATTTTTCTTGTCTGGTTTGGAAGCATAACCACTGGCAATATCCATAGAAAAGAGATGGCAACTATATCCTTAAGTGCTTCAAAATTAGAGTAATGGGAAAAAGACAAATATATCTGTGCAGCACCGGTGATAAATACAAAAAACAGGTAGCTGTATAGTAACCTAGTATTCAAGCAACATCCTCCCAAGACATTCTAGAAAAGAATCATAACAGAAAAAAATGGACTAAAAAATAAACATTATTTTAGCTAACCAAGAAAGATCCTTGTTAATAGATAGGCAAATGAATTAACTGTGCTACTATTAAATTATCAATTTTTATCAATGAATCTTGATTTGATATGATTTAACACCTCAAGGTCAATGGATCACTTTGTTTACTTCCCATCGACCCATTTGATTAAACTGTTTTTCTAAAATAAGGCAAGAGTCGATTTTAATATGGAAAAAGTAGATATCATTATAATCGGGGCAGGAATAGCTGGTATTACCTCAGCCTACTATCTTCAAAAAAAATTCCCAAAGCTTAACTATAAAATTATTGAATCGAGAAGTGATCTCGGCGGAACATGGGATCAAATGACCTTTCCTGGTGTCCGATCTGACAGTGATATGTACACCTATGGTTTTAGCTTCAACCCCTGGAAAGGTAAAATAATTGGTGAGGGTAAAGATATCAAGAAATACCTGGTCGACACGGCTGAGAAATTTGACATTAAAAAGCGCATTCTATTCAATACTCAAGTTAATTCACTTAATTGGTCCGATAACCAATGGACAATAAAGACAGATGGGAAAGATTTTACCAGTGACCATGTGATATGTTGCACCGGATCCCGTGATTACAAAGCACCTAACTTCCCAAAATTTGAAGGCGAGAACCTATACAAAGGAAAAATTATTCATACCCAGAGCTGGGGAAATGAGGACTTTAAGAACAAGCATGTTGCTATCGTTGGCAGTGGTTGCACGGCGGTCACAATGGCCCCTGCGGTTATAAAAGAGGCAAAATCAGTAACTTTGATCCAGAGAAGTCCGGCATGGATTATCAATGTTGATAGTCAAGAGAAATCTAATCGCCTTTATAAAACGTTTGAAACCTTAATCGATTATTTTCACAGTCGTATTTTTAAAAAATCGTATAAAAAGAAAATTATTGCCAAATATCCATACTATAACGACACGAATGTCCCCTCCTATAATTTTTGGGATCAGCGACCTGCATGCAGTCTTGATAATGATTATTTTAATTCAGTGAACCTAGATAAGGTCACCATAGAGCATCAAGGAATTAGCAACTGGGAGCCAACAGGCGTCAAGTTAATGAATGGAAAAATCATTAATAGTGACTTAACTATTATGGCCACCGGTTTAAATGCTCAATTATTAGGTGGCATGAGTATTTTTATCGACAATAACAAAGTCAACATTAATGAAACCAGCTGGTATCGTGGCATGATGTTTAGTGGAGTCCCTAATCTTTTTGCTCACACGGGTTATATAAATTTTAGCTGGACCGCCCGCTGTGAAATTGTTAGTGAGCGCATATGCAAAACCATTGATTACATGAATAAAAAAAATTTCATTAGCTGCACTCCAAAATATCTTGGTAAAAAATCTAAGCCTGCTATTGAAGCTAACTACGTACTTCGTTCTATGGATAAATTTCCCAATCGATCATATAAATTTAACAATGCAAATTACTTGGCCGAATACATCAGTTTTAAATGGACGAGAATTAACGACAGAGCATTAAATTTCAAATAATTATAAGGAATAAATATATGAAATTAGAATCAATAGCACTGCATCACGGGTATCAACCTGAAACAAATGCAAAAGCGGCAGCTAC
>JAHEAL010000028.1:0-7714 GCA_024642775.1 Nitrosomonadales bacterium | reverse complement strand
AATGCTGTCGCCCTTGCTAAATATTTAGATAAACATGAGCAAGTCGAGTGGGTCAATTACGCCGCCCTACCGAATGATAAATATTATGATGTTTGCCAAAAAATAACCAAGGGAAAAGCTTCAGGTATTATCAGCTTTGGCATTAAAGGGGGAATGAATGCAGCCATAAAATTTATTGATGCCCTGCAGATGATTCTTAGAGTTCTAAGCATGGGCGATGCCAAGTCGCTGGCCTGCCATCCTGCATCTACAATTCATAGACAGCTTACTCCTCAACAGCTTGTGCTTGCTGGAGTCAGTGAAGACATGATTAGAATCTCAGTTGGAATTGAGCACATTGACGATATTATTCATGATGTTGAGCAAGCAATCCAAGCTTCAAAAAAATAGAGATAAGAATTTTGGAATTAACTCTTAATTAGTAAAGTATTTTTAAAATATGTAGCTCTTAATGCTATTTTCTTTTTTTATGTTTTTTCCAAGTACCCCCGTAGGTATAGGAATCATTATGCTGTGCTTTAAGCGCCGGCAAACAATTCATACACACAAATATCCAGTCGCGATCTAAATACTTACAACGAAAAAGGGTCTCGTATTCTTTACTGCATTCAAAACATAACTTAAACCTATGCTCTAGCATTATTAAATATTATTAATAAGCACAATCCATGAATTTATATTTAATCATTCTTAATCCGGTACAAACTTAAGTACGGCGCTATTTATACAATAACGTTTTCCTGTTGGTGGCGGTCCGTCATCAAATACATGCCCTAAATGAATTCCTGAACTAGCGCTCACCACCTCAACGCGCATTCCATCATCTTTGAAACTTAATGCTCCTGGTACAGGATCAAAAAAACTGGGCCATCCGGTACCACTATTAAATTTTGCATCACTTCTAAACAACTTAGCCCCTGTTAAAGGGTCTACATAATAACCAGGGTCCTTGTTATCCAAAAGCGAACCCGTGAAGGGGTATTCAGTACCATTCTCAAAGGCAATCTTCAGTTGCTCGGGCGTCATTATTTGTTGTCCGTACCAAGCCCAGAAACGATTGGCATCACCATCGTAACCGGTGTATCGAGATACTTCCTTGCCTTGATCGAACATCACCAATGTGGGTGTGGCAAATATCGGCTCACCTAACACAAATTCGGGATTTGTATTGAAATCAAACGTACGTTCTAACTTTACATCGGCATTCCAATGATTCGCAATATCCTGCTTAAACTTCTTACAAGATCCACAGCCCTCTGCCTCAAACATTACAAGCGTGAGTTGTTCTAATTTTTTATTCTCGACTGATTTTGAATCCACTGAATTATCCTTTGCAATTGTAAAAATACTTGTTAGCAGTAAAAAACCGCACAAAAATGCATATTTTGTCTTTGACATTATAATTTCCTTTAACAGGATTTGTATATTGATATGATGTTTTCTATTATTAAAAGTTCTAAAATAAAATAATTAATAAAATCAATATATTACGATAAATTATTTATGTAAAAAATTCAATAATAACCGGATAATAGATTGTCGAATAGAGTATTTTCCAGTAACCTAACTTCTATGCCTGTATTTAATTTTGATAGAGTCATCAACCGTTTTAATACCGACTCCGTTCGCTGGGACAAATATGACTCCAACGTCATCCCATTATGGGTCGCCGATATGGATTTTGCGTCACCGCCTTGTATTGTAGATGCATTAAAGGAACGCATGAATCATGAAATATTTGGGTATTCACATTCCCCGGAAGGTTTAAAGCAAGATATCGTTGCTTACTTGCAAGATCAATTCAATTGGCAAATTGAGCCTGATTGGATTGTTTTTGTGCCCAGTTTGGTATCCAGCTTGTATTCATTGGCCAATAATATTACAAGCCCTAAGGCCCACATCCTGACATTACAACCGGTTTATCATCATATTTTAAATGCTGCAAAAAATTCTGGGAGAGATTACAGCGCAATTTCTCTCACCAACACCGACTACAGACTGGCCTTAAATCCTGAAGCGATTTTAAGATCGGCAAAATCAAATAGTGAGTTAATTTATTTTTGTAATCCACACAACCCTGGTGGCACAGTTTACAGTTTCGACGAATTAAGTCAGATCGCAAAAGCATGTGAACAAGAAAATTTAATTATCTGTTCTGATGAAATACATTGTGGAATGGTATATCCAGGCAAAAAACATATCCCCATTGCATCCGTGTCTGAGTATGCTGCTGAGCGAACCATAACACTGATGTCCATGAATAAGACTTTTAATATCCCAGGTGCCGGGCTGGCCTGGTTTATTTGTAAAAATAACGACTTAAGAAAAAAGGCGAGTAAAGATCTAGGTACTACTATCCCAGACCCTCAAATATTCACTTATATTGCAACACGGTCAGCGCTTCAACACGGTGAACCCTGGCGTCATCAACTAATGGATTACTTAGAGGGTAATCGACAACTATTATCCGATGCTATGAAAAATCTTCCTCAGCTCAGTCTATACAAGATGGAGGCCAGTTACCTTGGTTGGATTTCATGCCAGAATTTAAATGTTGAAGACCCCAGTCAATTATTTTTAAAAAGTGGCGTGGCATTACAACCAGGCGCTATGTTTCAGCAAAATGATCATGTACGGATCAACATTGCAACACCAAAGACTATCCTTAATGAGGCCTTGGACCGAATGAGGTTGGCCTTATCAGCAATGTAATACTCACTAATGAAATTTTTTCAGTTCATTGCTTCTTTTTGTTGGCTATCACTCAAAGCTGAAGCTATTAACGAGAGCATTCCCATAATCGACAAGTAATAACCCACGTACTGAAAACCGTAATTGTTAGCCAGCCATAAGGCAATAAAAGGCGCGAATGAAGCTCCTAAGATTCCTGCTAAATTGAAGGATAGAGATGCCCCCGTGTAGCGAATCTTAACCGGAAACATATTCGATAGAACGGTTCCCAACGGCCCATAAGTAAAACCCATCAATGCCATTCCTATGCTTAGAATAAGCAGCACTCCGAAATCTTGAATACTGATTAACGGCTCAAGAAATAAACCGAATAGAACGATAAATAATGATGCCAGGGACATGATAAGTTTAGGAGTGTATTTATCAGCCAGCAAAGCTGAAATAGGTATAAAAATAGCAAAAAAGAAAATAGAGTAAAGCTGAACAATCAAAAAATCCTCCTCGGTGAAGCTTAAATGCTGAATTGACCAGCCAGCGACAAAAACGGTCATGAGATAAAAAATACCAAAAGTTGCGATACCGGAAAAAGATGCCATTAGCAGCGATTTTTTTTGGTGAGAGATGATATTTGATATTGGGATGGATTCTTGAAACTTTTGTTGCTTCGCTGCTGATAAAAACTCCGGAGTCTCACTAATTTTTAAACGAACATACAATCCCAAGGCGATTAGTAATGAACTTGCAATAAACGGAATTCTCCAACCAAAACTTAAAAAATCTTGAGGGGTTAACGTTTCCGTTAAAATCAAAAATACCCCACCTGACAAGAGCAAACCCAGAGGCGCTCCTAGTTGAGGAAACATGCCATACCAAGCCCTTTTCCCAGGAGGTGCATTTTCAACAGCCAATAATACAGCCCCACCCCACTCACCCCCAAGGCCAAAACCTTGGCCAAATCGACAAACCACTAAAAGTATTGGCGCAACCATTCCCACACTCTGATAACTTGGTAATAATCCAATCATGATGGTTGATAAACCCATCGTTAAAAGTGCTGCCACTAGAGTAGTTTTTCTACCAATCCTGTCTCCATAGTGCCCGAAAAAAGCAGATCCAAGAGGTCTAGCAAAAAAAGCTACCGCAAAGGTTGCTAAAGATTGAAGCATCTGAGTGGCTGGAGTAGATTCCGGAAAAAATAGATGAGGAAAAACCAAAATAGCTGCATTTGCGTAAATATAAAAGTCAAAAAACTCTATAGTCGTTCCTGCGAGGCTAGCAAAGAGTACGGTAACTTTTGAATTAGATGAAATTGTCATGATGGTAAAATTTTTTAAGGATTTATAATGAGCTAGAAAGGGTCTGTATTCAAGGATGTGATTCTAAAATATTCAAAAAAATAATTAACTTATAATAAATTTTTTAGTTTCTTTATATCTTTCAGGTCCTTACTCTTTTTAATTTGGCTCTCAATATCCTTAATCTTGCCTTTTACATCGCTCTCGATCGATTTGATATTTTTTTCAAGATCACGAACCAAATCGTTAAAATTAATTGCTCGAACCAAGTCTCTTTCAATTGATTTAATAAACACATTTAATAATTCTCCTGGTAAAAGTCCCCTCTCCTTTACCCCAATATCCTTGATAATTAAGTTTGGCAGAGAAACGGATATAGTTTGACTTGAAACAAAAGGCATAACTGCTTCAACCTTAGAATTGATCATTTCGAAAGATTTTATGATGATTTTCTTTTGTTTCTTGGTGTCCTTGTTGACGGAATCGTTACTGCCAGGATCTGAATTATCCTTTCTTGAAGACTTCTTGGACTTAATATTTTTTTCAATAGTATTTTTTAGTGCAATAAAGTTGGTAACACCATCTTTATTCTCATAGATCACTTCGGCACCAGAGATAAAAACTTTTTCTATAATGATTGTTTCCTTAGTGACGCTGCTAATATTAATTTCAATTTCTGCATCGTCAAAATGGAATGCATGCTTAGTTTTAAAATCTACTGGGTTACCTAAATGGAAATCAATAAGTTGACCTGACCCCTCTTTAAAGTCTAACTTAACGGCTTTTAAGCCTACTTCAGTTTCAGTAATATTTGAGGTTTCTTGGATAATGAGCTGACGAACTATTTCATCTATATTTCCCTTGAAGTAGAAGAAAATGCTGAGGATGATCACAGATAAAATCAACAAACTATAAGTTATTTTTTTCAAAACTTTTTAATCAATTAAATAATATTATTTACCATAATAGATAGTATAGATTTATCGGTCAATTGACTTAGTGTTTTTTCTGTAAGATTATTAATCTAATTTAATCGATATGTTGATAAGAATGAGTAATCCCATTTCATTTTCAAGTTTTATAAGCCCCACCCTTCAGGCCATAAGCATTCATGAAAATGAAATTGAAAGCCTGGATCGAGCTATAGGTGATGGTGATCATTTTATTAATCTCAAAAGAGGCGTCACTGCAATTCAATCCATAACCCATGAGCTTGATTCTTTGCCAAATAGTCAACAAGCTAAATCAATAGGCATGAAGTTATTATCTTCTGTCGGAGGTGCTTCAGGCCCATTGTTTGCTAGTTTTTTTTTAGAATTTTCAAAACACTATAATGACGAAAATAGTACTTTAGAAAATTTTTGTCAGGCATTCACAGAGGGTGTTGATGCAATAAAGCGTCGAGGAAAATCGGATGTTGGAGAAAAAACAATGCTGGATGTGTTAGTGCCTGTTGCAGAACTAATTAAATTAGCTAGCTTGAATAAGCTAGATATCATTGAACTGTCACAGCAAGTAATAACAAAATCTATTGAATGTGCAGAATCAACAAAGTCGATGTTGCCGACCAAAGGACGATCGACAGGGCTTGGAGATAGAGCTATTGGTCATATGGATCCGGGGGCAAAGAGTTGCCAAGTCATAATCTGTGAAATTTGTAATCAAATTATTTCAAGGGGTTAATATTTTTATGAAAAAATTTATCAATCACGCTGACGACTTTTTAGAGCAAAGCTTGTCCGGACTCCAAAGTGCCCACCCTGAATTACTTCAAGTGCATAAAGACCCCTTTTTCGTGACCCGGAAAAACATTAATCCGCATAAGGTTCAGATAATATCTGGTGGGGGGTCAGGTCACGAGCCATTACATACAGGATTTATTGGTCATGGAATGCTTGACATTGCCTGTCCGGGTCATATATTTACCTCACCCACTCCAGATCAAATGATTGCTGCCATAGATTATTGTCAGCCAAAAAACGGTGTATTAATGATCGTAAAAAATTATTCTGGGGATGTGATGAACTTTGAAATGGCGTCTGAAATGATTGATACTAAAAATGCGACCATTTTGACAAATGATGATGCGGCCGTCATCAATTCCAGTTACACAGAAGGTAAGCGTGGTGTGGCTGGTACACTGATTGTCGAAAAGGTTGTGGGTAGCTTGGCAGAAAGTGGTGCCTCACTTGAGGAGTGCCAACAGTTCGGTTTGCATGCTAACAATTTATGTTCCAGTATTGGAGTAGCCCTGACAAGCTGCACTATTCCTGCGGCTGGAAAACCTACCTTTGATATTGAGAATGATCAGATAGAGTTTGGTGTTGGCATTCATGGGGAACCTGGGCGCAGAAGAGAGGCCATTCGAGAGGCTAATTTAATTGTGAGTGACATGGTTGAGGCTATCTTTCAAGACTTTCGAGAACGTGATGTAAAGATTGGCGGCAATTCAGAGTTTCTTGTTGTGGTGAATGGATTTGGCGCCACCCCCCTCTCGGAGCTCTATTTAATCTTTAACTCAGTAACAAACATCTTAAACGAAAAACAATTGAATATCGGGAGGTCATTGGTTGGTAACTTCACTACAGCACTAGACATGGCCGGGGCATCAGTAACCCTATGTCTACTCGATGATGCCATCCGAAAACATTGGGACTCCTCCGTTTATACCCCGTCTCTCAGATGGGGTATTTAATCCAGCTATATTTCTAAGCAAATCTTCCCAAAATGCTGATTGGTTTCTTGGTACTTGAAAGCAGACGCTATTTCTTCAACCGCAAATACTTTGTCGACAATTGGTTGAAATTGATTTTGATCAATAAATTTAACCATATTCTGTTGATGGGTCCTGCTACCAACCAGCACCCCCTGAAGCCTAACCTGTTTAATCAAGGCATTTACGAAGTTAAGGTTCCCTTCTAACCCAGTAAGGATACCAATAACCGATATATGTCCCCCAACACGAACAGCGTCAATCGACTGAGAAAGGGTGTCAGGACCGCCAACCTCTATGACGTGATCAACGCCAGATCCATTTGTGTAATCGAGAACGATCTTGGACCAATCTGCATTTTTCTTGTAATTTATGCACAGGTCCGCCCCGAGCTCTGTAAGTCGCTCTATCTTTTTATCCGAGGAGGAAGTCGCAATAACTCGAGCGCCAACCAATTTTGCAAGTTGTAATGCATAAATTGAAACACCGCCGGTTCCCTGAATAAGAACGGTATGTTCTTTTGATAACTGAAAATCCTCAAACAAAGATCTCCAGGCAGTTAGGCCAGCGGTTGTTATAGTTGATGCCTCCAAGGATGTCCAACCTTGAGGTGATTTTGTTAACGAATTTGAGGGGAGCGTTGCCAGCTCACGGGCATACCCATCAACCCCGTCACCAGGAACGGTTGAGAATCCAACCACGTTTGGAGGACCGTCAAGCCATCCTGGGAAGAATGTGGAGCAAACGGAATCTCCAATCTTGAGGTCATTTACATTGGATCCAACTTCTTCAATAATGCCTGAGCCATCGGCCATTGGTATTCTCGTCTCAGTAGGTCCCCACATGCCACTCACAACAGCAAAATCATGATAATTTAGGGAATTAGCTTTAAATCTTACGACGACCTCACCTTCTTGGGGCATGGCCGGCTCTGATTTTCCCGTGTATATATTATCGTAACCCCCGCCCGGCTTGAGAAAAATTGCTTTTGACATGGTAGATACCCCTATAAAAT
>JAHEAL010000044.1 GCA_024642775.1 Nitrosomonadales bacterium | reverse complement strand
CGGATCCCGATACCATTGTTATTGATACTCGAAATGATTATGAGTACGACATTGGAACGTTTAAAAACGCGATTAATCCAAACACTAAAACTTTTCGAGAGTTTCCCGATTACGTCAAAAAAAACCTTGCCACAAACAAAAATAAAAAGGTTGCCATGTTTTGTACTGGCGGTATTCGCTGTGAAAAGGCCACCTCTTACCTGTTGGACGAGGGATTTGACCAGGTTTATCATCTAAAGGGCGGAATCTTAAAATATTTAGAAAATGTCCCTCAAGAGAAAAGCTTATGGGATGGGGAATGCTTTGTTTTTGACCAAAGGGTCAGCGTCAAACACGGGCTTGAGGAAGGCATCTATGATCAATGCTTCGCCTGTCGACATCCACTGAGTCCTGAAGAAATGAAATCAGAGCATTACCTTAAAGGTCAGTCCTGTCCTTACTGTTTTGATAAACATAGTTCGGAAAAAAAGGCTTCCTTGAATGAGCGTCAAAAGCAGATCGAATTGGCCCATGCTCGGGGTGAGAATCATATTGGAAGAGAGTTTGATCAACCTATTACTAATTATAACGACAAGGGTGCTCATGAAGACAGTTAAGTGGGGAATTTTAGGGGCCGCTCGGGTTAATCAACGGCTACTGCCGGCTATTGAGAGTCATCCCAATTGTGAAATAGTCATGGTAGCCAGCCGTCGTCCTAATGCCGCCCAAGAATGCATTGACCTTTATGCTTCTAACAAACAGAAAATAAAGGCATCTCAGGATTTTAATGAAGTTATCCTTAATCAAGATATCAATGCCGTTTATATTCCGCTGGCGAACGAGGAACATACGGAAATCGCATTAAAGGCCATCGCACAAAAGAAACACGTGTTAATTGAAAAACCGATGGCTTTATCCAAAACTGAAGTACAGCAAATTACGGAGGCAGCAAAAACCAATAATGTCATGGTGATGGAAGGGTTTATGTACGCATTCCATCCTCAGTTTGATTTTATTCAGAAGATGATCCAGTCTGGAAAGCTTGGAAAGATTCAGTATGCCCATAGCATGTTCTCTTTCCCGATACAGCCCGCTCGATTTTATCGAATCAATCGTTCCATGAAAAACGGTGGCGGTGCTCTTTGGGATATTGGCCCCTACGCGGTGCATACATTACGTCAAGTTATGAATGCCAAGGTCAAGCAAGTCATGGCTAAATCGAAATTGAATAGCCACCAGGCGGATTTAACCACCAGCGGGATTATTGAATTTACCAATGAAACCCGAGCTACTTTTGATATTAGTTTTGAATGCGTAAGACGTTCTGAATTTGAAGTCTTCGGCGACAAAGGACGCATGAAATGTCATACCGTATGGCAACATGAAGACGATGAGGCGGTTGTTACAATCGAACTGGATGGGTCAAATCCGGTAATTGAAAAAATTCAAAAAGGGAACCATTTTGATTTAGAAATCAATCATTTTGTCGACTGTATTCTAAATAACAAAGAGAGTGATAAATTAAGTATTACCGACGCTGTTAATCAAGCAGCTACCATGGAAGCAATCTATCAATCGATTCAAAAAAGTCAGTGGGTTTCTGTTTGACGCAAGCCTTCATCTTTGATTTTGATGGAACCTTGGTTGATTCTGAACAAGCGATCTACCAATGCTTTCAAAGTATTACCAAAAGTCTCGCTCCGGACCGAATCAGTTACGCAAAAAATATATTGATCGGCCCCCCTCTTCGGGACACTGCCTCTGAAATACTCGGGCCAGAACACCAAGGCTCACTGGATGAGTTTGTGCAATTATTTATCGCCATGCATGATGAGCAAGTGATTCAGCATACCCAACCCTACCCTGATGTCATTCAAGTCTTAAAACAATTACACAATAAAAATATACCCATGGCGGTAGCCACAAATAAAAGGCTAGCCCCAACGCAAAAACTGTTGAACCACTTTGGTTGGAATGATTATTTTTCATCGATTGAATGTAGTGACAGTCAGTCTGAGATGCGAAACAAGGACGCCATGATTCAAGACATTATTAACCACGATGAATCGTTTTATGGATGTTATTTTATCGGGGATACAGTGAATGATGGTTTATCAGCCAACCTCAATCAGCTCCCCTTCATTAAAGCCTGTTATGGCTATGGTCGTGATCAGGACTGGTCACGCGTTAACATTCTCCAAGAAATACATCAGTTTTCAGAAATTTTAAAGTTAATTTAGAGACTCACCTCACGGCTATCTCACGCATATAACTTAAAGAAGTTCGTTTTGAAATTTGACTATTGAATTATTAAAATAA
>JAHEAL010000024.1 GCA_024642775.1 Nitrosomonadales bacterium | reverse complement strand
ATGAAGAATTTTGTTTTATTTTTTATATTTCTTTGGTACAAAGTATGAAGCATTGCATGACCTGTTCGATCGGCAACGGCACAAGTTCGTGATATTGACGACTCACCAAAATTCTTCGTCATGCCTCCGAACGGTCTTTGATATATTTTCCCATCCGCGTTTCGATCAAACGGCATCCCATAATGCTCAAGCTCATAAATCGCATCAGCGGCATTTTTGCACATGAACTCGATAGCATCCTGATCTCCGAGATAATCCGATCCTTTAATGGTGTCATACATATGCCATATCCATTTATCTTCCGCCACATTCCCAAGCGCTGCTGCAACTCCCCCCTGAGCAGCAACGGTATGGGATCGCGTCGGAAAAACTTTCGATATAACTGCAACATCTAATCCAGCATCGGAAAGCTGCAAGGCACTCCTTAAGCCAGCTCCACCAGCCCCAACAACCAAAACATCAAATTTAAAATGTTGAATCATTTAGATACCTAATAAAAATAAACATAAAAAAATTATCTGAATAATCATACTTAACAAAAGTATTAGATACACCATTTGGTTTAAGATCGGGTTTTTTATATAATCTTCAACAACATGCTGAACACCGATCCAGCCATGAAAAAATGTTACTAAAAATAGAAAAGTGATGATTAGGCGATGTGAGATGGAATCAAAAAAGCTTATCCATAAGTTAAAATCCACAGTATCTACTCTTACCCAATAAAAAAATAAATACACCGTAAAGACATAAAGCATAACCGCTGAAAATCGTTGATAAAGCCATTGCGTCATGCCACCAAATAGATTGAAAAATGGATTTTTTACCATAAGAACACTCCAATCAATCCTGAAATAACGAAGCTTACAATTAACACAATTTTACTTGTCAATCTGGCAACAATAAGGTCCATCCCAAAATGAAGATCCAAAAGTATGTGTCTTGTACCAGCTATTAGGTGATGAATAATTCCCCAAATCATAAGGGTTCTAATGATTTTAAAGATTGTGTAATCAAAAAATTCTAATATACCTAAAAATAAGCTTTCACTTTTTAATGACCAATAGAGCGATATTGTTAACAGCGGCATTAACACAAATAAAACAACACCGCTCACTCGGTGCAAGATTGATACCATGGCTGGAAAAGGAAAACGGATGGTAAATAAATTTAAATTTTTTGGTCTATTGGCCATCAGCCATCTCCTTAAGTGCTGCAGCTTTTACCCTTTCTGCAACAAATTCCTTTAATCTTGGATCAAAAGGTTTTGGAATAATATAATCACGACCAAAAGTTAAACTTTTTATATCGTATGCATCAAGAACATTTCTAGGAACAGGCTCCTTGGTAAGCTCAGCTAATCCTTTGGAAGCGGCAAGCATCATGTTCTGAGTAATCTGGGGGGCTCTCGCATCAAGTGCCCCACGAAATAAAAAGGGAAATCCTAGTACATTATTAACTTGGTTTGGGTAATCGGATCGACCGGTAGCCATAATAATATCTTCCCTTACCGCAAATGCATCGGCGGGTAAAATTTCTGGATCTGGGTTGGCGAGAGCAAAAATTATCGGGTCCCTATTCATGCTTTTTAATAATTCCTTAGGGAATAAATTAGCTCCCGATAGTCCTATAAAAACATCAGCATTAACAATAGCCTCCTCTAAAGTTTTTCCAAAATCATCGGTAGCGAATTGTTGATTGTATTGATTCAAATCATCTCTTGATTTTGTGAGCACGCCTTTGCGATCAGCTAAGCAAATATTTTTTACACCTAAATCCCTGATAAGTCTGGCGCATGACAAACCTGCTGCACCCGCGCCGAGAAAAACAACATTTATTTCATTAATTGATTTACTAATAATCTCAAGTGCATTAATCAGTCCAGCAGCAACAATAACGGCCGTGCCATGTTGGTCATCATGGAATACTGGAATATTTAGTCTTTTTTTTAATTCTGATTCAATATAAAAACATTCAGGAGCTTTTATATCTTCCAAATTAATTCCACCGAATGTCGGTGATATGGCGGCGACTGTTTCAATAAAATGATCAGGATCCGATGAATCAACTTCAATGTCATAGACATCTATATCAGCAAATTTCTTAAATAAGATTCCTTTTCCTTCCATTACAGGCTTGCTTGCAATAGCTCCCGTATCACCCAACCCTAAAACAGCTGTTCCGTTAGAAATTACTGCAACCAAATTACCTTTATTTGTATAACGATACGCAAGACTTGAGTCAGCCTGAATAGCCTTAACTGGCTCAGCTACTCCTGGTGAGTATGCTAGAGATAAATCGTGTGCTGAGTCGCATTTTTTTAGCGATTGAATTTCAATTTTTCCAGGCTTCGGAAACTCATGATAATTTAATGCATCTTCTTTAAGTGCCATTTATTCGAGCTCCGTTTTGTAATAGTAATCATTTGTTAAGCAGAGTCCTAGTCTCCACTCAACAGGCCTTTCATCGTAAGTATAGGAAAGACGTTCGATACTTAATAAAGGAAATAATTTTTTTATACGAAGATATTTAGCCACTTCATCTGTTGCCTGAACCGCCTTAATTTTCTCCTCAGCATTGAGCATTTGAATCCCATACTCTGACTCATAAAGTCGATACAACGAGCCTTTCTTTTCAATGATGGTCTCTGCAGTTAGTCCTTTAAAATTTGCAACCGGTATGAAGATCTCATCAAAAATTAATGGTTTTTTAGCAAACGTTAGTAGTCTTTTAATTTGGTATACATATGCGTTTGTTGTTATATTAAGTTGCTTGGCCACATAGGCGTTTGGCTTAATTTTATTAAATGAAAGTAGTTGATTCTCTAATTTTTCTTTCTGACCCTTGGAGGAAGTTAAGCGTAAAAATCTCAGCTGAATTTGCTCCTCATCATGGGTAGTTACATAAGTACCTTTACCCTGCTTCCTCACTAAAATTTTTTCACTCGACAATACATCAATTGCTTTTCTTACCGTTCCTTGACTAACCTGATAGTTATTAGCCAACTCAATTTCGCTCGGAATTAAATCCCCAGCACGCCACCTACCAAGTATTAATTCCTGGGTAATTTTTTGCTTAATTTGTATGTACAAAGGTAAATTCATGATTTTATTTTTAAATTAATTCATATATATCTTATATAAGACTTAAATAAAAATCAACTTTATTTTAAAAAAAAACTTAATTTTATAAGTTATTGTTTTTTAATGTTTTTATATTTTTTATATATACAATTTCAATCAAGTCTTATATATGACATAAATAATATTTGACAATTTTTTTACATTTATTACAATAGAGTTATTAAAAATTTGAGGTATTTATTTCATGGCCATCACTGACTCCTATAGACCAAGGCGATCAATGCTTTACGTACCGGGGTGCAACAAAAGGTACTTAAATAAAGCGAGAGAGTTAAGAGCTGATACTGTTATTTTGGACTTGGGTGACCCGATCCTTCTTGATGCCAAGGAACAGTCTCGACTCAATGTGGCTGAAATGTTAAAAGATACCGACTACGGAAAGCGTGAGGTAGTGGTAAGAGTTAATGATCTTGATTCACCATGGGGAGAAGAAGATATAAAAGTTATTGCGCCTTTATCACCGGATGCGATTCTATTCCCCAATATTGAATCAAAAGAAGATATTTTAGAATGCATTAAATACCTTGATGATGCTGGAGGCAAGGATATACCGGTAATGGTTATGATCGAAAGTCCCTTAGCTGTTCTTAATGCAAAAGAAATCGCTAGTGCTTCTGACCGCATCATATGTATGATACTTGCGACATCTGATCTGATCTCCCAGATGTACGCACGTACAACACAAAATCGAATTGCGCTTACAACCAGCCTGTCATTGGTAATCTTGGCCGCACGAGCTTACGGCAAGTCCGTAATTGACGGAATTCACAGTAATCTAAAAGATACGGCATCATTCGAATACGCGTGCCGCATGGGTCGTGATATGGGTTTTGATGGCAAGTCACTTGTTCATCCGGATCAATTAGCATACGCTAATGATGCATACACGCCAAAACCCAAAGAAATCGAACAAGCTAAGGCTATAATCAATGGACTGGCTGAGGCAAATGCATCGGGTCGAGGGACTGTTGTGGTTGATGATAAGTTAGTAGAGCATCATCATGTCACAGCAGCCAAAAGACTTCTTGTGCAGTTCGAAATGATGACAGAATTGGAAGAAAGTATATGAGTGAGAATTTAGGAAACTTTTTAGAAGACTTCACACCAAACAAGGTATTTAAACATGCAATACCTCGAACATTAACGGAAGGTGATGTTTCTCTATATATTGGATTAACAGGAAATCGAAATCCACTCCACTGCTCATCAATAACAGCGCAAACAATAGGTTTTAAAAAAACACCAATTGATGATGTATTGTTATTTCACATCGCCTTCGGCAGAACAGTCGATGATGTTTCATTAAATGCTGTTGCTAACCTTGGTTATGCCAACATTCAATTTAAAAGACCAGCTTATGTTGGAGACACGATTTATTCAGAGTCTAGGGTAATTGCGGTTAGAGAAAACTCAAACAAATCAACAGGCGTCGTGTATGTCGAATCCAAAACCTTTAATCAAAATAATCAAGAGATTCTCAGTTGGGTTCGCTGGGTTATGGTGCCAAAAAAAAATAATGATTCCAAAATTGCTTCTCAAATACCCAGCAACATACCCAAGACTGCCGAATTAAAAGATATTGATCGTAAAGGGTTTGACTTTGGTCAATTAAAGACTTGGGAAACAGGGTCAGAAAAAATATTCAACGACTTCAATGTCGGTGAAATAATTAATCATGCTGCTGGAATTACAATAGATGAAAGCGACCACACAATGGCTACAAAACTTTATCAAAATAATGCAAAACTGCATTTTGATGCACATTTGATGAAAAACACGCCATTCAAAAAACGTTTAATTTATGGTGGTCATATTATTTCGCTCTGTCGATCCTTATCTTTTTCAGGATTGGAAAATGCTGTTCAGGTTATAGGGGTTAACAGTGGGGTCCACTCAAACCCGACTTTTGCCGGTGATACCATTTACTGTCGAACAGAAGTTATCGACAAACTTGAAGATAAATCCTTCACGAATGCAGGGATTTTAAGACTCCGGCAGCTTGGAATAAAAAACTGCCCTAGCGCCGAACTAAAAAAAGTAATGACAGAAAAAGATGGTAAAAATATTTACGATCCTCATGTTGTTCTTGATCTCGATTATTTTGTATTAATACCGAAAAGGAAATAACAATGTCTTTAACCCATCCAAACGATGCGCTATTTATTGGTGAAAAACCATTTCCGATCATTCCGTCGTGTGAGCATTTTGCAGGGAGTGAAAAATTAATCACCAAAGCATTAACGCTTCAAGATACATTAGGGCCAATTTTTAATATCACATGTGATTGTGAAGATGGGGCCGCAGCTGGGCAAGAACAAGAACATGCTGAAATGATTGTTCGAGTTCTCAATTCTGATATCAATAAGCACAAAATGGCTGGAATCCGAATTCATGATTATACTCATCCCCACTGGAAAAAAGATGTTGATATTCTAGTAAGGGGTGCTGGTAACTTGCTTAGTTATATAACCATTCCTAAATCTACCAATGCGGAACAACCGAAGGAGATGATTGCTTACATACAAGAGGTTGCAAAAGAAAGCCATATTGAAAAAGAAATTCCTATTCATATTCTTATAGAAACGCATGGTGCGCTAAGTGCAGTTGAGGAAATTGCTACCCTACCCTGGCTTCAGGTATTAGATTTTGGTTTGATGGACTTTGTAAGTGGTCATCATGGGGCAATACCTGCCTCGGCAATGAGAAGCCCAGGACAATTTGAACACAAATTGCTTTCTCGAGCCAAAACAGAGGTTGTTGCTGCTGCTATCGCAAATGGTGTTATACCCGCACATAACGTCACTTTGGATCTAAAAAATGTTGAGACAACTTTTTCTGATGCAAAAAGAGCACGAGAAGAGTTTGGATTTATGAGAATGTGGAGTATTTATCCAACACAAATCTCAGCTATCGTTGATGCTATGAAACCCGATTTTAATGAAATTCAAGATGGTGCCGACATCCTTTTGTTAGCTCAAGAATCAGATTGGGGACCCATTCAATTCAAGGGAGAACTTCATGACCGAGCTACCTATAGATACTTTTGGGAGATTCTCCAAGTTGCCAAACTATCAGGTCAAGAAATCCCAAAAAATGCATTAGAACGTTTTTTCTAGGAAAGCCAATATGACAACACCGGGAACGAAATTTAAAAAAGCCTTAACTGAAGAAAAGCCATTACAGATAATTGGGGCTATCAATGCCTATCATGCTTTATTGGCTAGTAAGTCCGGATTTAAAGCCATTTACTTATCAGGCGGCGGCGTTGCAGCTGGGTCTCTAGGAATTCCTGATTTAGGTATATCTTCATTGGAAGACGTGCTTATTGATGTCAGAAGAATTACGGATATAACTGAAACCCCTCTTCTGGTTGATATCGATACAGGATTTGGTGGGGCATTTAATATTGCCAGGACCGTAAAAACTATTTCTAAGGCAGGTGCCGCAGCAATCCATATAGAGGATCAAGTTCAGTCAAAGCGGTGTGGTCACCGACCAAATAAAGCCATAGTCACACAAAGTGAGATGGTCGATCGAATTAAAGCTGCCGTAGATGCCAAAACCGATCCAAATTTTGTAATCATGGCAAGGACTGATGCACTTGCAGTTGAGGGTCTTGATAGCGCCATTGATCGTGCATGCGCATGCGTAGAAGCAGGTGCTGACATGATCTTTCCCGAAGCGATGACAGAGCTATCCATGTATAAAAAATTTGCTGAAGCCGTTAAAGTTCCTGTTTTAGCTAATATAACTGAATTTGGATCAACGCCATTATTCACTAAAGAAGAGTTAGCTAGCGTAGACGTGAGCATGATTTTGTATCCTCTTAGTGCATTTAGGGCAATGAATAAAGCAGCGTTAAATGTATACCAAAATATTCGTAAGGACGGTACACAAAAAAATGTTGTCGACTTGATGCAAACTCGAAACGAACTATATGATTTTTTAGACTATCACGACTATGAAAAAAAGTTAGATGCTTTATTTCAGCAGGATAAGTAAAGATTTAAGGGGGAGATATGAATACGCAAGTTATTGAAAAAAAAGGTAAAAAAGGTGTCGCATTAGCTGGGGTTAGTGCCGGCTCTACAGCAGTATGTACCGTAGGTCATACTGGTAATGATCTGCATTATCGTGGTTACGACATAACCGAACTCGCACAAAAATCAAACTTTGAAGAAGTGGCTTACCTGTTAATTCACGGTACGTTACCCACAGTGAGTGAGTTGTCGGATTATCAATCTAAATTAAAAAATCTTAGGGATATACCTCAAGCGGTAAAAAATGTCTTAGAGCAAATACCAAAAAATGCCCACCCAATGGATGTGTTAAGAACTGGGTGTTCAATGCTTGGAACCTTAGAACAAGAAAGTGAAGAACGGGATATTGAAAAAACAAAAGAGATTGCTGATCGACTAATCTCTTCCTTTGGGTCGATGCTGATTTATTGGTATCATTTCTCTCATAACGGTAAAAAAATCGATTGTAGGTCTGATATGGATTCAATCGCTGGACATTTCCTCTACTTACTTCATGGAGAAAAACCAAGCGTCCTTCATGAAAAATCAATGAATACATCCCTTGTTCTTTATGCTGAGCATGAATTTAATGCATCCACATTTACCTCAAGAGTGATCTCAGGAACCTTATCTGACATGTACTCAGCAGTCACCGGTGCTATTGGAGCACTCCGCGGACCTAAGCATGGAGGAGCAAATGAAGCTGCCATGGAAATTATCGAGAGATACAGTAATGCCGAAGAAGCCGAAAATGACATCAGAATGCGCATGGCTCAAAAAGAAATTATCATTGGCTTTGGTCATCCCGTATATACAATTGGAGACCCCAGAAATGAAAGTATTAAGTCGGTATCCAAGGAATTATCAATCGATAATGGCGACATGACTCTATATGAAGTTTCAGAACGTATCGAAAAAGTAATGTGGGATGAGAAAAAAATGTTTCCAAATTTAGACTGGTATAGTGCCTCTAGCTATCACCTGATGGGTATCCCAACATCTATGTTTACTCCAATTTTTGTGATTTCAAGAACGGCAGGATGGGCCGCGCATATTATTGAGCAGCGACTAGATAATAAGATTATCAGACCTAATGCTGAGTACGTTGGTCCTGACAATCGACCATACATCGCAATTCAAGATAGATAAAATTAAGAAAGGTTTAGTTAATAATGTCTGCACAAATCTCTAATGTAAGACCAGCTCCAGATGATGTTATTGTTAATATCGCCAAATATGTTGATAGCTATGAAATTTCAAGTTCCGAGGCATACGATACGGCACGCTACTGTTTAATGGACACCTTAGGTTGCGGCCTTGAGGCATTAAGTTATAAAGCATGCAAAAGAATACTAGGTCCCATCGTTGAAGGAACAACCGTACCGAATGGGGCTAAAGTACCTGGTACGAGTTACCAACTTGATCCGATCAATGCGGCATTTAATATCGGAGCAATGATACGATGGCTTGATTTTAATGACACTTGGCTAGCAGCAGAATGGGGCCACCCATCAGATAATTTAGGTGGAATTCTAGCCGTTGCAGACTGGCTTTCAAGAACCAGAATTCATGAAGGCAAATCTCCTTTAACGATGCATGATGTCTTAACGGCAATGATCAAAGCTCATGAAATACAGGGTGTTATAGCTCTTGAAAATAGTTTTAATCGGGTTGGTTTAGATCATGTGTTATTGGTTAAGGTAGCGTCAACAGCTGTAGTGGCAAAAATGCTGGGGGCGAGCTTTGAGCAAATTATTGACGCTGTTTCCAACGCCTGGCTGGATGGTCAGAGTTTAAGAACCTATCGTCATGCACCCAATACTGGATCACGAAAATCCTGGGCAGCTGGAGATGCGACTAGCAGAGCAGTTAGACTAGCCCTTCTCGTGATGAAAGGTGAGATGGGTTACCCATCTGCACTTAGTGCAAAAACATGGGGATTCTATGATGTGCTATTTAATGGCAAACCTTTTTTAGTCAATCAGCCGTATGAATCTTATGTTATGGAACACGTATTATTTAAAATTTCTTTTCCCGCAGAATTTCATGCACAAACCGCCGTGGAGTGTGCACTAAGATTGCATAATGCGAATGTTGTTAAATTAAATTCTGAAGAAAAAATTAGTCAAATTGATCGAATTGAAATCACGACACATGAATCTGCAATTCGAATTATTGATAAAACTGGACCCCTGAATAATCCAGCTGACCGTGACCACTGTATTCAATATATGACTACAATCGGATTACTCAAAGGGAATTTAACAGCTTTGGATTATGAGGATGAGGTTGCTAAAGATCCCAGAGTTGATGCTTTAAGAGCTAAAATGATTTGTATTGAAAACCCAGAATTTACTGCTGACTATTTAGACCCCTCAAAAAGATCAATAGCCAATGCTGTACAAATATTTTATAAAGACGGTTCAAATTCGGAGCGAGTTACAGTGGAGTATCCTATTGGACATAGAAGAAGACGCAAAGAAGGGATTCCAGAGTTAATCAAAAAATTTGATGTCAACTTAAACCGAGAGTTTGATAAAAACCATTCGGATAAAATTATGCAGTTAAATTTAGATCTGGACCAATTAAGACAAACGCCGGTAAATGAATACGTAGACTTATTTGTTAAGTAACTCTTTCTTAATTATCGAAAGTTCAATCAGCGGATCTTTGAATTCGTCATATTCATGATCGGTTTGTGCATACCAATAGCGACTATTAGAATCATCTCCTTCGATCTTATGAAGAACAGCATGAATCCAATTCGAATACAAATTCTTAGTTGATTGAGCGATTCCATGAGCAAGATCCCATTCATCATCCAAAGCGTAATCAACAGCCTGAATTAATGGGTCAGACACTTATTCTTTCCCTCTCTTGCCTGTAGGCACAATTTTTGTCGTGGTTCTCAAGTAAGCCATTAATCTCAAGACTTGAAACTTTACAAAACTTACACTGATAATTGTTGACGCCCTCTGTAATTCTCTCTTGTGGGTAGTCAATATAGTATTTTTTAGTCATCAGACGTCTCCTTTATTATCCAATCTATGTATCGCTTTTCACCTTTGATTTTTTGAGTGATAAATTCAGGGATATCATACGGGTGGTGTTCATGAAAAGCTTCTTTCAATTTTCTTATTTTTTTTGATGAGGTTTTAATTAGTATCGTGGCTTCTTTTTCTTTAACTGTATTATTCTTCCAATTATAAATTGATATACCCTCTTTTTGAATACTCGCACAAGCTATAAGTTTTTTTGACAGCAATATTGATACAAACTTTTCAGCTTGCTTATATGGTATCGTAGTTATAACTAACTTTGGTAAATTAAAAAACATACACACCTATCCAAAAACCTAACATTGCATTATAGTTTTATCATATGTTATTTGAGAAACATTTAAAAGAAGCTAACAAGACTTATCTTCAGCATTTGGTATTTGCGTTTAAGGCAGGTGTATTGTTATTATTTGCAGGAATTGCTTCAATAATCCACGCTCTCATACCCTCATTATTTCCATTCGTTAGTTTGAAAATTGTCCAAAAACTCAGCAAAGAATCTTCATCAAGAGATCGTTCATGAAAAAAATATTTATATTACTGTTATCTTTAATTTCATTCCACGCTTTTGCGCTGCAGCTTGGTGATCAAGTGCCAAATTTCTCAGCAAAAACGACTAAAGGAAATATTAATTTTTATGAATGGAGCGACAATAAATGGGTTGTTCTGTTCTCACATCCAGGCGACTTTACGCCGGTATGTACTACTGAGCTTGCCCAAGTAGCTTACCTTCAGCCTGATTTCCAGTCTAGAGATGTCAAATTAATAGGTCTGAGTGTGGATTCCTTAGAAGATCACAAGGAATGGATTCCTCATGTAAATAGCTTCAAGAATCAAATTAATCAAGAACTATCGCTTGAAAATTCATTAAATAAAATAACATCCTTATTTGATGATCGTCCTGATGTAGATTATCCCATTATTGCTGACACTTCAATGGACATTGCAAAGCTATTCGACATGATCCATCCGAATGCAAATCCCAATGAAAGTGCATTTGGAATTAAACACAAAGCCACCATTCGATCAGTATTTATTATTGACCCTCACCAGAAAATACAAACCATCTTAACTTACCCGATGCACGTTGGCCGAAATTTTGATGAGATTATAAGGACGATTGACGCGCTTCAGGTTGCCGCAAAATACAAGGTTTCAACTCCGGCAAACTGGCAACCTGGTGATGACGTTATTGTTCCAAACTACATCACCAATGACATGATTAAAGATCATTACGATACCGAAGATTTCACTCAATACCAGGACTATCTTAGAATGATAGAGCATCCCGGTTTTTTTAAAGGCAATAAGAACAGAAGTAAAAGCGGAATCAATAAAAAATAAACGCCTACTTTATATCCATAATGGTAAGTGTCCCAGC
>JAHEAL010000039.1 GCA_024642775.1 Nitrosomonadales bacterium | reverse complement strand
GATTCAAGGCGAGGAAATTCGTGTTTCCGGCAAAAAACGTGATGATCTGCAGGCAACAATGGCGATGATCAAAGCCTTGGATATTGATCTGCCGCTGCAATATGAAAATTTCCGCGACTAGATGAAAATTTCCGCGACTAGGGGTTTGACGATTTGTTTCGGGCGGCTGGCTTTGCGCGGTGATTGGCTTGGCCAAATCTAAAAAGATGAATTGTCGCACCGCCAAGCGCACCGCCCAATGGTGATGCGCTGGCATTGATCAAAAATATCAAAAAGAGAGAGAAATGGTGCGGCCGAGAAGCTGCTGTTACCTATGCCCTGCGTCAACTCAAGTTTCCCTCAAGCAATATCAATAAGTTAGACTCCCCAGTGGCAGTGTCAACAGGCACATTTGTTATACACAGCGTTATACACCAGTGTGACTCCTGCTGGCTGAGTTTACCCCAGTACCCATCGTAATCTCACGACTTCAAAAAAAGTGGCTAAAGGGTCGGTTGTTGTTCTTGCTATCGTTGTGATTACTCTTCACAAAAACAGAGAAACTTAATAATTTTGGCTAATCATAAAATTAGCACAACTCGAGAGAAGAAGACTAAATGAAAGAAGTGCCACTTCACCTCGACCATTGGAAACTTTGGGTTTCTGGCACTTTGAACGTGTTAACTTTGTTGGCTGATGCCCTGGAAGGGGACATTACTGCAGCAACTGTCTACTTACTTTGCATGGAGGAGGTGTTGCTCAATTGCCCTCCCGAAACCAAAGCGGTCGAATTTGCGTCACGGCGTTACTCTATTCGCGCGATGGGTGCGCGACTGAGGCTCCCAAAGTCAACCGTTTTCGATAAAATCCATAAACTTGAGCGTCTTGGTTTTGTAACTTTAGACAAAGGCTACCTATCAATCTCCGCTGGTGATGATGGCAATCCAAAACTATTGGAACGCTACCCTAATTTAAGGCATGACATTGAGGCTATGCTTACTAGTATCAAGACAGGTGATAGCATCGTGGTGAAAAGGTGATAAGACAAGCCATCATAGCTTACTTTTATGAAGAGCTGGGCTTCAGCCAAAACTCATTGTGAAAAAGACTTGCACTGATTTTCGATACTTTAGAAGTGATGTCCGATTTTCGGACTTATTGAACTTGTCATTTGTTTAGCCGAGGAGTAACCGAAGATTTTGACAGGTTTGGTGTTTGCGCTATGAATAAACTAAACGTTTTCGGCATTTCTCTTCTGCTTTCTGCGGCATTATTAGCTGGTTGTGCGGAAACACCTCCAGAAGTAGCCGGTGGCTCATCATCAACATCGGCAATTAGTTCAGCCAATGGCACTTCACAAAACACTGAGCAAAACAAGTATGGCGACAACGTCAACTTAACAATGGTCTACTTCGATTTCGACAGTTCGGAGTTGAGCGTTGAGGCTACCCAGGAACTAGCTCAAGCAGTCAAACACCTACAATCAAATCCTTCAAAAAGTATTATTGTAGAAGGCCATGCAGATGAACGTGGCACTCGCGAATATAACCTAGCCCTGGGAGCTAAAAGAGCGTCTTCTGTTGCTGACTTTCTCATGGCAAACGGGATTGATGCCCTTCGTATCAGACAGGTGTCCTTCGGCAAAGAGCAGCCAGCTGAAATCGGCTCAAACGCAGCCGCTTGGTCTAAGAACAGGAGGGCTATCGTTGTCAAATAATCCTATCATATTCAAAAGGCCACAAACTTCGCCTGAGGTGTCAGAAGCATTTGATGCGTCAGTAATCGTTTATCCAGTTGAAGCAGCCGCAGATAAGCCACGTAGGCTTTATAGTGCAGTGACTAATCAGCCATTTTTATTCATTGGAGAAAAAGTGGTAAACGAAATTAAACATGTTCAACTTAGAAATGAAATTACTGGAGACGTGTTTCTTATATCGGAAGAAGCCCTCGAACATAAGTTTTCCAAAGAAGAAGTTAACCCCAAAGACGTCGCTAACAAGAGGATGGCAAAGCTAAGCGGTATGTTAAAGCGAGTTTTTAAATAATCGCTGAGGGTGTGATTGAGGCCAAGCCTCCGTCAAGTAGCTAAACCGCAAGAGTTTGCCTAGGGTCACCAACTGACCTTAGGTAGAGGTCACAGCATTCCAACAGCGGCCTCCGATAGACCACTGTTATTTTTGCTGTGGCCTCACGCTTCCTTAATAAGGCCAATGGTTACAAAAGGCACTCTTCAAACAAATCACGCATCCTAGGTGACAGAGGTCAGTCATTATGAGTTTACGAGAAGCCTTCAATTCTACCTCAAGTTTGCTTTTACTAATTTCTGTTGTGGCCTCTTTTTCAGGATGTGGCAGTGAAGCATACCGTACAACTGTGAAAAAACAGCTGAGTGAAGGGTATCGGTGGACACCTTTGGAG
>JAHEAL010000038.1 GCA_024642775.1 Nitrosomonadales bacterium | reverse complement strand
GCTTTTTAGTATTAACGATAAAAACAGAGATTGTCGAGAAAATGAAATTTGTAACTTTCTATTATGCTGACTCTATCGCTGCTGGCATCATTGATGGCGATGATATTATTGTTTGTTCTCAAGGAGATGATGCGAGAACAGCTGTGCTCAAACTTTGTGGACAGGATCAAGCCGTGATTGACCGCTGGGTAGCAAATGGCACGAATCGCATTGCATTAGCCGATGTAGAACTTCTATCGCCGATTCCAGAGCCGCAGCGTGATATCCTATGTGTTGGGAAAAATTACTATGCACATGCTGCAGAATTTCATTCTAGCGGGTTTGACTCGAGCAGCAAGGAGAGCGTGCCAAAGGTACCCGTTATCTTTACCAAAGCGCCAAATAGTGTCATTGGAACGGGGGTGCCGGTGAATGGTTCGCTTGACCCAACTCAATCGGTTGATTACGAGATTGAACTGGGCATTGTAATTGGTAAAAAGGCCTTTCAAGTCAGCAAAGCAAACGCCTATGATCATGTCTTTGGTTATGTAATCATTAATGATGTGACATCGCGTGAGTTACAGCAGCGGCACGGTCAATGGACTATTGGTAAAAGCCTTGATACTTTCTGCCCAATGGGGCCATGGCTTGTGACCAGTGATGAGATCGCTGATGTTAATGCGATGAAATTGGTTACAAAGGTCAATGGTGAAATAAGGCAGCAGGCGGTTGTTTCTGATCTGATTTTTGATATTCCAACCTTAATTGAAACTATGTCATCAACCATGACACTTATGCCGGGTGATATAATTGCCACTGGGACACCTGCTGGTGTAGGCATTGGCTATACTCCACCCAAATACCTGTCAAAAGGTGATCACATGTCGCTTGAAATTAGCGGTCTCGGACGGTTAGAAAATACGATTGAATAGGCAGCCTCTGGCCAGAGGGTCCTGAGTTTTGAAAAGAGGTTAAAGAAACCAAGTCTCAGATCCCTTTCATCAAAATTAATCTTGGTAGAGCGACGAAATTGGGTTTAATTCAACACGTTTCCGGAGACCCCTAAAAAGACTGGGGCTTGACAAAATAATCCATTCGATCAACCGTTTTCACGTTAAAGTTCATGGTTTTTCCTCTCCGGAGAACGCCTAATTCAATGGTCACTCCAGCCTCACCCGATTTCCAAATCTTCTCATAGAACGATTTTAAATTGGAAACTTGTGAGCCATTAATTGTCATGATTACATCCTGAGGTCTGATACCTGCTTCAAAAGCTGGCCCCCCGTCACTTACCCGGGTTACGGTAACTTGATCGTTTCTGTCATCTGATGAAATGCCAAGGTAAGGCTGGATCTTACTCTTCCTTCTACCGCTGGATATAAGATCTTCAAGAATTGGCTTAAGTAAATTTATAGGCACAGACATATTTCCGGGCGAAGAAATACCCGGCACTGACTCAGATACAAATAATGAGCCTATACCAAGAATCTCACCGTTCTCGGTTAGTATTGGCGCGCCAGCCCATAACCCATTTGCTGGTGTTGTATAAATTGGGTTTTCAACAAAATATTCCCACCAACCAGTGAAAGGTCTTCGTGAAACAGACCTCACAATTGACCCGCCGCCGCGGTTTGGTGAGGGCAATATCAATAAGTCTTGTTTGGAGTTAATATTATCAGAGTTGCCAAGTTGAAGATGAGGCATTTTGAGTGGAACAACAGACTTGATGATTCCAAAGCCACTAGTGTGGTCATAGCCAACTAGTTTAGCGGGCAGCCGTCGTCCATCAGACAAACCTATTTCTATGCTCTCCGACTCTATAACGATGTAGCCAATAGTTAGAATATGGTTTTCATCTATTGCTACACCATTACCCTCACGCTCAACACCAAGACTAGAAGCGGTCCTTGCTCCAGCGGGCACAGTTGAGCGAACACTTACAATTGATTCGTAAAAGCGCTCAATTTTTTCTTTTGTAGCGTCTGCATATGAATTGCTGGCACATAGTAGCAACAAAACTGGAAAAATGTATTTTACAATGCACACACTCATAGTTCCCTTGGATAATATTCATACCAGTTGAAACGTTATCACCCTCCGTCGACTTCGCCAACCAATCAAGTAAACCGGCGATCCGAGACGCCAGCCCGGTCATTCTAGGCCCCACCCCCTTCAATAAAGTCCAAAGCTAACAGAGAAACGCCCACAGTAACCCTGATTTTTATGTGGGGTAAAATGTGGGGTGATATTACCTAAAGCCGGAAAAACGAATCATAATCAATGGCTTGAATCTTTGGAAGGCAGACACCCTCTCCGCCATTTTTCTTATTTTTCATCAATGTTGGCCTATTATCGCCTTATCCAGCGGTGGCGGTTTATATGGCTTTATCTGCCAGTTGCGGTGACCGTCAAATCCCTG
>JAHEAL010000035.1 GCA_024642775.1 Nitrosomonadales bacterium | reverse complement strand
GATTGATAAATAAAAAAGGGAATAGCATACATTGGTAACGTCGGCTTACTTTCATTTCTCCCCTGGAATGTTCGGTCTCCGCTATCATAAACATCGTCACCATGGTCGGCTAGATAAATTGCAAGACTTGGTGTTTTTTGATTGGACGTGATATTTAAGATTTCATCTAAAATAGAATCATGGTACAAAATAGCATTATCAAATTCGTTAATTCTTTGTTTGGCGATGTCGGAAAGTATCCCGTCTAAATCATCATTATTTTTAAAATAGTCAAACCTTTGAGGATATCGGTATTTATAACTCATGTGGGTACCAATCATGTGAAGCACTATAAATTTTTTGTGATGATTATCGGACAAGGCCTCCCTGAAGGGTGGTAAAACTTTTTCATCAAAACTGTACGAATTTTGTTCCCTAGAATTGTTTAAGTATATTTGTTTGTCAGCAAGCTTTGAAAAGGCCGTTAGCATGGTATTTCTTTTGGTTAAGGTTTGCTGATTACTAATCCAATAAGTTTGATAACCGGCTTGCTTCATTAACGCAATAATAGAAGGCTTACTTTTGTATAAATCAGGATTATCTTGATCGGCAAAAGACAACACTTGCTGCAATGATTCTATGGTATTAGGCCTTGGCGCATAAGCATTTCTAAACACCTTAATATCAGACCGCTTATCCAGCATTGGAGTAGTTTTTCTTTTATAGCCATAAAGACTCATGTGAAAACGGTTGGTATTTTCTCCAATGATGAGAATAATATTCTTATTTTGATCTGCAAATAATTCAGAAAATTCATCAACAGGCGCAATGTTTTTTAATTCATTTAAGGCTTTTGTCATTGTTGATAATTGTTTTTGATACTCCTGATAACCAATAACGAGTTGCCATGGAGATGAGGGCTCAAGTTTTCTTTTTAATTTATGAACAAATGAGTCGATATTTCCTTCTGCTTTTTTGTAAGATGGAGAAAAAACAACGAAGCTAATGATCAATATCCCAACCCATTTTTCTAAAGATGATATTTGTATTGGGCGTAATAATTTTCCCAATAATATTGGTATGGCTAAATATAATAAAGTTGCGGGTACAATGCCCCAACTGAAATAATGTTCCATAAACTCCCCAGCCTCGTTTGGGTTGGTATCAAGGAGAATAAAGATTAAACTTTGTGAGAACTCGGAGTGGTAAATATACAGATAACCAAAAGCCGGTAGGCTGAAAATTAAGATAAGATATCCAATAAACTTGCTACAAAGAACGGACTTATTTCCAGACAAAATTATGGGAATTAACCATAAAAGATTTATTAATAGGCTATCCCTAAAACCTCTGAAGCCTATTTCGCCCATACAGTAGAGGATAATGGTTATGAATGAGCCGCAATATAATAAAAATAGGTAGTGCGAAGCAATTGCTCTTGTGAATGAGAGTAATTGTGAATCAGTCTGAATTTTCATGAAAAATGTATATAATCTAAAATATTAATTGGCAATATGGTAACACTTTAGTCCAAGATTATTTCTTATCATTAACGATTACTGTGTTTTGTAATTCTTTGCTTCCAGCATAAAAAACCACAAACTTCAGGATTGAGTTTCCAGAATTAATTCCAAAATGTTTTTTATTGATTAACTCTATTACCACATCACCTTTTCGGAAAATTTTTTTCTCTCCAATTGCACTTTCGACAGTTATTTCTCCGTCAATAATGTAACCAAACGAAGGAACCTGATGAAAGTGCATGGGTAATTTTCCTCCTGGTTGAATTTCGACAAAAAAAGCAGACACCTCTGCGTCGCCAGTTGGAAATGAAATATTTGTATTGTCCCAGCTTTGTGATGAGGATATTAGTTCTATTACCTTGACATCTGCATTGTCATTAAATGCCAAAATTTGACTGGAAAAAAATAATAATAGCAAAACTACGTTTCTTGAAATTTTCATAATGACCTTAATCGGGTTCGTGATAATCAGTTTCTTAACTTAATTAAAACATATTTACAGCGTATAATTTTTAAAACATCATCAATACTGTATCGAAAATTGGAGAGAGTAATTATGAAACTTGAAAGCGTAGCTTTACACCATGGGTATACATCCGAATCAACGACAAAAGCGGCCACAACCCCAATATATCAAACAACCTCATTTACTTTTGATAACACTCAGCACGGCGCTGACTTATTTGACTTAAAAGTAGAGGGAAATATTTATTCGCGAATAATGAATCCCACCAATGCTGTTCTTGAACAAAGAATTGCAGAAATGGAGGGCGGAATAGGAGCTCTTGCGCTAGCCTCAGGAATGGCAGCTATTACTTATTCAATACAATGCATTACTCGAGTTGGAGACAATATTGTTAGTGCTAATCAATTGTATGGGGGAACTTTTAATTTATTTGCACACACATTTCCTCAGCAAGGCATAGAAGTGAAAATGGTAGATGCTTCT
>JAHEAL010000019.1:7707-12349 GCA_024642775.1 Nitrosomonadales bacterium | reverse complement strand
AGTCCTCCATGAGGTGGTGCGCCAAACTTTAGAGCATCCAGTAGAAAACCAAATTTTTCATTTGCCTCTTCTTCAGAAATTTTTAACGCCTCAAAAACTTTGCTTTGTGTTTCTTGATCATGAATACGTATTGAGCCGCCGCCAACTTCCCAACCATTGATCACTAAATCATAAGCCTTTGATAAACAGTTCCCAGGGTCATTAGTTAATCGATCTTCATGGCCATCTTTTGGTGCGGTAAATGGATGATGCAATGCGTCCCATCGCTTTTCATCTTCGTTAAATTCAAACATTGGAAAATCTACTACCCACAATACTGACCAGGGGTCATTATTTAAAATTTTTCTGTCGTGGCCAATTTTTTCTCTCAAGGCACCCAACGCCTCATTAACCACTTTCTTTTTATCTGCGCCAAAGAAGATGATGTCTCCATTTTGGGCGCCAGTCTTTTCCATGATTGCCCTCAATGCCTGTTCATGAATATTTTTTACAATTGGACTTTGTAATCCCTCTTCATTAATTTTTGTCACGTCATTTATTTTTATGTAAGCCAACCCTTTGGCGCCATAAATCTTTACAAACTCAGTATATTGATCTATTTCTGAACGGGAAATATCAGAGCCAGATGGAATTTTTAAAGCTGCAACTCTTCCATTTCCAGAATTTGCGGGTGTTGAAAAAACTTTGAAGTCGACTGTCTTCATTTCCTCAGTGAGATCAACCAGTTCAAGATTTACCCTTAAATCCGGTTTGTCAGAACCAAATCGGTTCATGGCTTCATCATAAGGCATTTCTTGAAATTTTAAAGGAAGCTCAACATCTAATACTTCCTTAAAAATTTGTCGAGTAAGTTTTGTTGCTATATTTTTTACATCATCTTCTTTAACAAACGATGCTTCTATATCAATTTGGGTAAATTCGGGTTGCCTATCCGCACGTAAATCCTCATCACGAAAACATTTGGCAATCTGAAAATATCTATCAAAACCAGAAACCATCAATAGCTGTTTGAATAGTTGAGGTGATTGAGGAAGCGCAAAAAATTCGCCATGATGAACTCTTGACGGAACTAAATAATCTCGAGCACCCTCTGGGGTACTTCGAGTGAGGATAGGGGTTTCGATTTCTAAAAATCCATCATCGTCCAATGATTTTCTAACACTCTTTGTAATTTCATATCTCACCCTAAGGTTTTTTTGCATCTGATCTCGCCTCAAATCAATAAATCTATTTTCCAAGCGAATATTTTCAGTAATATTTTCATCATCGATGACAAAAGGTGGAGTCTTTGAGGCATTAAGAATTTCTATTTCAGAGACCAGCATTTCAACTTCACCCGTGGGTATATTTTTATTTATAGTTCCATCAGGTCTTCTTCTAACTTTACACTTAACTCTTAACACGTACTCACTTCGAATTTCTTCTGCAATTTTAAATGCACTAGGGGTGTCTGGATCAATTACTATTTGAGCAATACCTTCTCGGTCTCTTAAGTCAATAAAAATAACACCACCGTGATCACGGCGCCTATGCGCCCAGCCACATAAATAAATTTCTTGATCGACATGTGATGAATTCACATGACCGCAATATAAAGTTCTCATATCTATTATCTCTTTGTTTTTTTAGTTATTTTAATTTTAGTTTTTGGAGGCACAACACCCATTGATATTACGTATTTGAGGGCTTGGTCTACTGATACATCAACTTCTTTTATCTTGTTTTTAGGAACCATCAAAGTATATCCCGAAGTTGGGTTTGGAGTTGTTGGTACGTACACATTGACATATTTTCCTTTTAACACCTTAGCTATTTTTTCGTCAGTCTCTCCAGTTATGAAAGCAAATGTGTAATTATTCGAATCTGGAAATTCAATTAATACTGCCTTTGAAAAAGCATTGGAGCTATTTGAAAAAAGAGTATCTGATACTTGCTTAATTCCACCATATATCGACTTAACAAATGGAAGTTTATCCAGGATTACCTCATAAATTAAAATTAGTTTTTTCCCAAAAAAATTATTTGCAATTACTCCAACTATAAAGATAGTTGAAACAGTTAGAATAATGCCAATCCCAGGTATATTCATGCCAAATAACTGGTTTGGTTGGTACTCATGAGGCAGGAGAACAACAACCTGATCAAGAAAGTGAGCAAGCGAAAAGATCACCCAGGACGTTAGCACAAGGGGTATTAATACAATTAGGCCCGTCAGTAAATTTTTCTTAAGCATTATTTTCACCTTCAGCTTTTTTGATTGTATTGCTTTCTGATTTTTTTTCATCTTTAGGCTTCTGGACATTTTTAAAATCCGTTGCATACCAACCAGATCCATTTAGTTTAAACGCCGGAGCGGAAACTTGTTTTGAAAACGAGGTTTTTCCGCAAGATGGGCAATCTAATTGAATGGCCTCAGAGACCTTTAACATCAGATCATCCTTAAAATTACATAATTCGCATTGATATTCATAAATTGGCATGATTTTTTAACCCAAAATGCTAGAAAGGAATATCATCTTCAAACTCATCAAATGATGATGCAGCATTTGTGTTTGAAGTATTGGGTGACGCAGGTGCATTTCGCTGAGGTGTTTGGTCAAAGTTATCATTACCTTGAGACTGAGATGAGCCATCAGAACCTGAAGTAGAGTCACGTCCACCTAGCATCTGCATTGAGTCGGCAATTATCTCTGTGGTGTAGCGATCCTGCCCCTCTTTGGTTTGCCACTTTCGAGTTTGAAGGCGTCCCTCAAGATAAACAGGGCGTCCTTTTTTTAAATATTCACCGGCAATTTCTGCTAACCTTCGGTACATAACAATGTTATGCCATTCGGTTTTTTCTTGTCTTTCTCCAGCCTTATCTTTCCAGGAATCGGTTGTTGCTATACTAAAGTTACATACTGCATCACCATTTGGCATAAAACGAACTTCAGGATCTCTCCCTAAATTTCCCATTAAAATAACTTTATTAACTGATGGCATTTTTTTCTCCTATTACCTTGAGTACTTTTTTTTCATCAAGAGTCTTTTCTTTATTAGTTTTTATAATTATATAGCTTTCGGATGGGAAAATTAAGGTTTCTTCAACAAAGTTTAACTTGTTTAATATTTGAAGTTTTTTATTTAAGATAGACTGAGGCTGATGAAAAAATTCCGGTTTGATTTTAATCACCATGTCTTTTTTATTGGGTGGAAAAATGAAATTAAGCATCAATACAAGCCATACAATCAATAGAATTCCGCTTACAATAAAGATTGCTTCGTTTGAAAATATACTAACAATGTACCCTCCCAGAAGGCCACCAACGAATATTCCTAAAGATTGAGAAGTATTGTAAGCCCCTAAAATTAAACCTTTGAGATTTTTAGGTGATAGTCGGCTAACCATGCTTGGCAATGAAGCTTCTAAGAAGTTAAATGCAATAAAATACAATAACAACACCATCATAATGTGTTGTTTTGTGTCTGAATAATTAGCAAAAAGCCACTGAACCAATATCAATATTGCCACATTGAATATAAAAAATACCTTCAGCATATTTTTTCTCATCGAAATTAGGATCATGGGGACAATGAGGATCATTGATATAACAAAAACGGGGAGGTAAACTTGCCAATGGTACTGTACAGGGTAGCCAATATCGTTAAGTATCTTCGGGATCATCATGAACATGATGATTTGGGATGCATGAAGAGCAAAAATTCCATAATCCAACTTCAAGAAAGTTCTGTCAGTAACCACCGATAAGATTGACGCTTTACTAATGGACGAAGATTTCACTTTTAACGGATTGGGTATGTATTTAATGACCACATATATTGCCAATACAGAAAGCAGAGCAATCAATAAAAATATATTTTGAAACCCAAGGTAAATATTTAACAGTGGTGATACGACGATTGAGATTCCAAAGGTCATGCCGATAGAGGCTCCAATAATTGCCATCGATTTTGTTCTAGCAGAATCTGTTGTTAAGTCAGCTAACAAAGCTAATAAAACTGCTGAAATTGCCCCTGCACCTTGAAGAGCCCGTCCTACAATTATCATGAACAATGATTCTGAATAGTAAATGAAAATAGATCCTATGATGAAAATTAGCAACCCAAAAATAATCATTTTTTTTCTTCCATAATAATCGGACATTAGTCCAAAAGGAATTTGAAATAACCCTTGCGTTAAACCATAAATTCCAAAAGCTAATCCAATCAATAAGGGATTGCTTTCAGGAGAAAGTTCGCCAAGATAAATTGCCATGATTGGCAGGACGATAAATAGCCCTAACATTCTTAAAATGTATATAAAAGCTATTCCAAGAGTTGATCTGATCTCAAATGATGTCATTTTTGATTATTTATATTTGAATAAAATAAAATATCTCGTATATTAACAGGTTATGCAAAAAAAAATTGACAATCTAATTATCAAAGGGGCAAGAACCCACAACCTTAAAAATATCTCTGTTGAAATTCCTAAAAACAAGCTTGTCGTAATCACTGGCTTATCAGGGTCCGGAAAATCTTCTTTGGCATTTGATACTATCTATGCTGAAGGTCAGAGAAGATATGTCGAATCATTATCAGCTTATGCGAGACAGTTTTTGGATCGAATGAATAAGCCTGACGTGGATATGATTGAAGGATT
>JAHEAL010000019.1:0-7607 GCA_024642775.1 Nitrosomonadales bacterium | reverse complement strand
TCGTGTGATGGATTAGGTAATAAAACTTTTTTTGATTCCAATAAGATTGTTTCTGTTCCGGACATATCTTTATCGTCAGGGGCCATTAAAGGCTGGGATAAAAGAAACCACTTTTACTTTCAAATTCTTCAGTCTTTAGCAGTTCATTATAATTTTGAGCTAGAAACTCCATTTATCGAACTTAAAGAGGAAATTAAAAATATCATTTTGAATGGCTCAGAAGAAAATATTATTTTTTCTTATCTTAGCTCAGATGGAAAAATATACAAAAAAACGCATAAATTTGAAGGGATTATTAATAACTTCAATAGAAGATATCATGAGACTGATTCAAATCTTGTTAGGGACGAGCTTTCTAAATACTTAAGTCACAAACAATGTCCAGATTGTAATGGAGCAAGACTAAAAACTTCATCATTAAATATTTTTGTGGATTCACGGAACATTAATGACATATGTCATATGTCATTAAAGGAGTGCTTTGAATATTTTAACAACCTTGAACTAACTGGGTCAAAAAAACAAATTGCAGAAAAAATTATTAATGAAATCCGAAATCGAGTTTTTTTCTTAAATAATGTCGGACTAAATTATTTAAGCTTATCCAGAACTGCAGATACTTTATCGGGAGGCGAAGCACAACGAATAAGGCTAGCCTCACAAATTGGCAGCGGCTTAACTGGAGTGATGTATGTTTTGGATGAACCCTCAATTGGGCTTCATCAAAGAGATAACGACAGACTTCTTGAAACACTCAAGAACTTACGTGACTTAGGGAATACGGTAATAGTTGTAGAGCATGATGAAGATGCAATTATGTCCGCAGATTACGTTATCGATATAGGTCCTGGTGCAGGAATTCATGGTGGCCAGATTATTGCATCAGGAACTCCAGCTCAAATTTTAAAAAATAACTCATCCTTAACCGCTCAATATCTATCGAAACAAAAAAAGATAAGTGTAAAAAATTTATCAAAAACTACTAATAACTTTATTCGTATTCGTGGGGCAAAAGGCAATAACCTTAAGAAGGTTAATGCAGATATTCCTTTTGGACTTTTTACATGCGTAACAGGCGTATCAGGAAGTGGAAAATCTACATTAATAAACGACACCCTTTATTTAGCGATGGCTAATAAATTAAATCGGAGCTCTCATGAAACTGCTCCCTATGAGGAAATTCATGGTTTTAATTTATTTGATAAGGTAATTGATGTAAATCAAAGTCCAATTGGCAGAACCCCAAGGTCAAATCCAGCTACCTATACCGGTTTATTTACACCTATTCGTGATTTATTTTCAAAGCTAAACGAAAGTAAATCTAGAGGATACGGCCCAGGAAGATTTTCTTTTAATGTTAAAGGCGGAAGATGTGAAGCCTGCGAGGGTGACGGGGTAACAAAGGTGGAGATGCACTTTCTTCCAGACGTTTTTGTAAAGTGTGATATCTGTCAAGGCAAGCGTTATAACCGTGAGACTCTAGAAATCAAATACAAAGGTAAAAATATCAATGAAGTTCTATCCATGACGGTTGAAGATGCGTATAACTTTTTTGAGTCGATTCCTACAATATCTAAGAAATTGAGCACACTTATTGAAGTAGGCCTTGGGTATATAACTTTGGGCCAAAATGCAACAACTCTATCTGGCGGTGAAGCTCAAAGAGTTAAGCTAGCCCTAGAACTATCTAAAAGAGATACAGGTAAAACTTTATATATTCTTGACGAACCAACAACAGGTTTGCATTTTGCCGATATACAACTTCTGCTCAATGTTCTTCATAAGTTAAGAGACAATGGAAACACTATTGTTGTAATTGAGCACAACCTTGACGTCATTAAAACTTCAGATTGGATAATTGACCTTGGCCCTGAAGGAGGGTCTGGTGGAGGTCAAATTATTGCAAGCGGAACCCCCCAGCAAATTTCAAAAAATAAAGATAGTTTTACAGGTCAGTATCTAAAGAAAATTTTAAAAAATTAAGGCGTCTCTGAGTAACCCATTCTTTTAAAAACTAAATTAGTTTTTTTTAATAAAAATTCTGAATTAATATTTTTTTGATAATATTTAGGCCTGGTTAGCATTGATGCTAACTTGGCCGCCTGATATGAATCAATAAATTTTGGTTCGGTTTTGAAATAATAAATTGAAGCGTTTTTAATACCATACAATCCATCCCCCCACTCAACAATATTTAAATATATCTCCAATATTCTTTTTTTTGTCAGTATTAATTCAAGAAAAAACGTTAAGACTAATTCATTGGATTTTCTAATCATACTTTTCTTTGGATTTAAAAATAAATTTTTGGCTAACTGCTGAGTGATTGTGGAACCACCTCGCTTCAAATCATTATTAAAATTATCTTCAAATGCATCTTTAATTGCTTTTATATCTATTCCAGAATGAGTAATAAAATTATCATCCTCTGCAGCTACAACAGCTCTTTTAATATCTTTTGAAATATCATCATAAGAAACCCAATTAATCTTATTATTTTGAGAACTTTTATCAGTTTGATATTCAATCATTGAAGAGGAGGTGGGATTTTGATTTTTTAATAAAATAATATTGATTATCTTAGGTAATAAAAAAACTGAATACGCTAAGAGACAAAGAATGAACAGGTAACGGAATTTTATTTTTAAAAATTTTATCTTAACTTCTTCTCTACTATTTTGGTGTCAACTTCTAAAGAATGCCAGATTTTAAAACTGGCTGCGGCTTGTTCAATAAGCATTCCAAGTCCATCAAAATTTATCAGTTTTAAATCTTCAGCTGCCTTAATAAACGGTGTTTTTTCCCCATACATCATGTCATAACAAACTAATTCATTATTTGCAGAAGTTAAATTAATGGGTGGGCTAGATGAGCTCATTGAAGAGGAAGTGGCATTAATAATTAAATCTATATTTTCTAAAAAAATAGTGTTCATTACCTCAATTTTTTCAGGATAATGAGATAGCCAATAGGCCTTCATTTCCTCTACTTTTCTGAGGGTACGATTCCATAAAAAAATTTTTTTAGGAGAGCATTTTAATAATTCTGGAATAACGCCATTTGCCGCGCCACCGGCGCCAAGTAATAATATATTTTTATCATCTAAACTAAAATTATTTTTTCTTAGATCATTAACTAATCCGATACCATCGGTAGAATCGGAAATAATCTTACCGTCACGAAATGTTAAAGTATTGGCTGATTTGGTTAACTCAACATTAATACTTTTTTCATCGGATAGTGAAGCAGCTTCTAGTTTGAAGGGGAGAGTGACATTAATGCCTGAATAACCTTCAATAACTAATTTTTTAACCAATTCCTTAAATGATCCCTCTTCGGCCAGAATCTTTTCATATCCTAGATTTATATTATGTTGTTGTGCAAATTCTCTGTGAATTACAGGGGAAAGGGAGTGTGATATGGGATTGCCAATAACGGCGTATTTTTTTATCATAAGTATATAATTGCACCACAATAGTGCATTAATTTCTTTAATTGCATTATATTCAGGCAATTTATTAATTTTTTTAGATTTTCTATGCCTGTATAAAAGATTTTAGCCTAATATATGTAAACAATTTAATTTTGGCATAAATCTGGTATTTTTACATCGATTTATAAGGTTATTAAGTGAGTTAATTTTTGAGAGGAAATAATTATGGCAGTTTCAGATGTAATGAAGTTGGTTAAAGACAACAATGTAAAATTTGTTGACTTTAGATTTACCGATACAAAAGGAAAAGAACAGCATGTATCAGTTCCAGTATCTGCGTTCAATGAAGAAAAATTTACAGATGGTCATGCATTTGACGGTTCTTCAATTGCTGGATGGAAAGGAATTAATGCATCGGATATGCTTTTAATGCCAGATCCAGATACAGCTAAAATTGATCCTTTCTTTGAGGAAGTAACGCTTTCATTGACATGTAATATTGTAGACCCTACTGATGGAAAGCCATATGATCGAGATCCAAGAAGTATTGCTTTAAAAGCGGAAGCATATCTAAAGTCAACAGGGATTGGAGATACCGCTTATTTTGGTCCAGAGCCTGAATTTTTTGTGTTTGATTCAATTACTTGGAAAACTGATATGAGCGGCTCTCATGTGAAGATTTTTTCAGAAGAAGCATCATGGGATTCTGACAATAATCACGAAGGTGGTAATGTTGGTCATCGCCCATCTGTGAAAGGTGGCTATTTTCCTGTTCCTCCAGTTGACTCACTTCAAGATTTAAGATCTGCTATGTGTATTACGCTTGAACAACTTGGTGTCCCGGTAGAAGTTCATCATCATGAAGTTGCTGGTGCAGGTCAATGTGAGATTGGAACTCAGTTTTCAACTTTAACTCAGAGAGCTGACTGGACACAAATTCTTAAGTATGTTGTTCTGAATACAGCAAACAACTTTGGTAAAACAGCCACATTTATGCCAAAGCCAATTTTAAATGATAATGGATCAGGTATGCATGTCCATCAATCAATTTGGAAAGACGGAAAAAATATGTTTGCCGGTGATGAGTACGCCGGACTTAGTGAGATGGCGCTGTTCTACATTGGAGGCATCATCAAACATGGTAGAGCGCTTAATGCATTGACTAACCCTTCAACTAATTCTTATAAAAGATTAGTTCCAGGTTTTGAGGCTCCTATAAAATTAGCATACTCAGCTAAAAATAGATCGGCTTCAATTCGAATTCCATTTGTTTCAAGTGACAAAGCTAGAAGAATTGAAACAAGGTTCCCAGACCCTACAGCTAACCCTTATTTGGCATTCAGTGCACTGCTAATGGCTGGCTTAGACGGCATTCAGAATAAAATTCATCCAGGCGAAGCTGCTACGAAAGATTTATATCACCTTCCTCCAGAAGAAGATGCAAATATTCCAACAGTGGCCAGATCATTAGAAGAAGCACTTGAGTCGCTAAATGAAGATAGAGCTTTCTTAACTCAAGGTGGTGTATTCAGTGATGATTTCATTGATAGCTTCATTGATCTTAAGATGAATGATGTAACATCAATTAGATCAACTCCTCATCCTCTTGAGTTTGATCTTTATTACTCACTGTAATGTAAAAATTTAAGGCGGCTTTTAGCCGCCTTATCAATTAATAAATGGCGCCGCCGATAAAAGAACAAATAAACAACGATCTTGAACAATTAGCAACCGCGATTGTTTTAATAGATAATAATTTTCATATCAAATACTTCAATGCAAGCGCTGAAATATTGTTTGAAATCTCGACTAATAAAGTCATAAATAAGTCTGTTGCTTGTATTTTTGAAGACCTTGAATATCTTAAATATAGAATTAAAAAATCCAATGAGCGATCTTCTCCATACAAGGAGCATGAATGTCAGATACTAATTAAAAAAAAGGTAAAAACCGTTACCTTTACAGTAACCCCGCATCAAGATATTGATTATGCATACATACTTGAATTTGTTGAGATGGACCAAGTTTTACAGGTTGCAAAAGAAGAAAGAATGATGCTCCAACAAAAGGCAAATACAGAACTTTTAAGAAATTTAGCTCATGAGATAAGAAATCCACTTGGAGGAATAAAAGGTGCAGCCCAGCTATTGATGGACGAAGTAGATAAAAGTGTTATTGAATATATTGATGTAATAATTACGGAAAGTGATAGATTACAAAAATTGATGGATAGCCTTTTATCACCCCATAGATTTCCACAGTTTGTTGAAAATAACATACATGAAATTACGGAAAAAATAAGAAGCACTCTCAATAATCAATACGCTAAGATAAATTTTATTAGAGACTATGACATTTCACTCCCTACAATTTTATGTGATAAAGATAAGATATATCAAGCAATTTTTAATATTACAAAAAATGCTTGTGAGGCCCTAGAAGACAGTAATCAAGAAGAAAAAAATATTACCATTATTACGAGAGCTGAGCGAAAAGTTATTTTTCATAAAAAACTTCACCGAACTGTTATCAATGTATCAATAAAAGACAATGGTCCTGGAATACCTACTGATAAAATTGAAGAAATATTTTTCCCATTAGTATCATCAAAAGATTATGGAACCGGTCTAGGGTTACCATTAAGTCAAAATTTTGTAACACTTCACAATGGAATTATCGATGTATCAAGCGAAAAGGGTGATACAACATTTAAAATTTTATTACCAATTGAGAAAGACATATCATGACCGAAATTTTAAAGAAAATTTGGGTAATTGATGACGATAAATCAATAAAATGGGTATTACAAAAAGCTCTTGAAAAATATAATTATGAAGTTCAAACATTCGGTAACACAAATGAGGCCATCAATAATTTTAATCACGATATACCCAATCTTATTATTAGTGATATTAAAATGCCAGGGGAAAGTGGTTTACAATTCTTACAAAAAGTTAAACACAAGTTTCCAGATATCCCAATAATTATAATGACAGCATTCACCGATCTGGATTCTGCCGTTGACTCATTCGCATTAGGTGCATTCGAATACCTTCCTAAACCATTTAATATTGAGGATGCCATTAAAATTGTGAATAGTGCATTCGAAAATGAAGAAGGTCATGAAGATAATTTAATAAATACGACTAACAAAATTATTGGAAACTCCTCAGTGATGCAGAGCGTATTTAAGCAAATTGGTAAACTTGGTAAGTCTGATGCATCCATCTTAATTACTGGAGAAAGCGGAACAGGCAAAGAATTAGTGGCTCAAGCCATTCATGAAAATAGTCAAAGAAAATCTTCTCCTTTTATTGCCTTGAACTCTGCAGCAATTCCTGCAGAGTTATTAGAGTCAGAACTATTTGGATATGAAAAAGGTGCTTTTACAGGAGCTACAAATGAAAAAAAAGGGTATTTCGAAGAAGCAGATAATGGAACTTTATTTTTAGATGAAATTGCTGACATGCCTATTAATCTTCAGTCTAAACTTTTAAGAGTTTTAAATGATGGGGCCTTCCAGAAACTTGGATCGAATAAGACCATTAGGACTAATGTAAGAATTATTGCTGCAACACATCAAAATCTTATCGAAAACATTTCAGAAAAAACTTTTAGAGACGATTTATACCACAGACTAAATGTTATTTCTATTCACCTTCCCCCATTGAGAGAAAGAGATGATGATATTTTACTACTAAGTAAATTTTTCTTAAATCTAAGCTCAAAAGAATTAAAAACTCCAACCAAATATCTTAATGCTGAAACAGAAGCTTATTTCAAAAAACTATCCTGGGGTGGAAATATAAGGCAACTTAGGAATATTTGCCATTGGTTGACGGTAATGGCTCCAGGAAGAGAAATAGGAATTTCTGATTTGCCACAAGAATTGTTAAAGGAAAACGTTAACCATAATGTCGATGTTAATTGGGATATGGCTTTGTCTTTTGAGATACAAAAATCCTTAAAAGATAAAGATCCAAATATATATGAATTATTTATATCAAAAGTTGAAAAACTTTTAATTAAAATAGCTTTATCTGAAAATAATAATAAAAAAAATCAAGCTGCCGCTTCGTTGGGTATTGGTCGTAATACAATAACAAGAAAAATTAAAGATTTAGATATTTAATCTAAAAATCAATTATTATTTAGTTATGTCACAGGAACAATT
>JAHEAL010000008.1:59609-62313 GCA_024642775.1 Nitrosomonadales bacterium | reverse complement strand
ATTACGGGAGAATTAAATGGCATCATTATTAGAACAATTAAAGTCTATGACAACTATCGTCGCGGACACTGGCGAAGTAGACGCGATCAAAACGCTTAAACCAGTTGACGCAACTACTAACCCTTCATTACTTTTGAAAGCAAGTCAATTGCCTCAATGCGAGTCAATGATTGAAGAAGCGATTGCTTATGCAAAAGCTCAGGGCGGTTCAAAAGAGCAGCAGATTGAAAATGCTGCTGATAAGCTTGCTGTTGCCGTCGGATTAGAAATCTTGAACCACATCCCTGGACGTATCTCAACTGAGGTTGACGCTAGCCTTTCATTCAATGTTGACAAAATGGTTCAAAAAGGAAAGAAACTCATTAAGCTTTATAACGATGCCGGTGTAACCAACGACCGAGTTCTTATCAAATTAGCATCAACATGGGAAGGTATTAAAGCAGGAGAGATTCTCGAAAAAGAGGGAATTAATTGTAACTTAACTCTGTTATTTAGCTTTGCTCAGGCTAGGGCGTGTGCAGAGGCTGGTGTCTTCCTTATTTCTCCATTCGTTGGAAGAATAATGGATTGGTACAAAGCTAAAACGGGCCAAGAATATGCGGCTCAGGATGACCCTGGTGTTATATCAGTTACAACAATTTATAACTGGTACAAACAACATGGTTTTAATACGGTTGTGATGGGAGCATCTTTCAGAAACATCGGTGAGATTACAGAGTTGGCAGGTTGCGATAGATTAACGGTTGCCCCAGCGCTTCTGACTGAGCTTGAGAATACTGAAGGAACTTTGGCAAAAAAATTGGTTGATAACGGTGCATCAACAGAGAAACCAGCTAAATTGACTGAAGACCAATTTAGGTTTGATCACAATGAAGATGCAATGGCGACTGAGAAACTCGCTGAAGGCATCAGGAACTTTGTAATTGATCAAAATAAACTTGAAAAGGCTTTAGCAGAAAAGCTGTAGTTAATCCTTTTTTAGATTGACAATGAATACATCAACCTATACCATGGCCGTTCGAAGATGAAATAGGTAGTGTTTACTGTTTATTTTTTAATTATTATATTTATCGGGAGATATTTACGATGGCATTAACACAAGTCGCATTAGACTCATTAGATTTTGACGCTACAGTTGCTTTAGCTGAAAAAGTAGCTGCAAACGTTGACATTCTTGAAATTGGTACACCATGCATTAAGCATAACGGTATCAAATTATTAGAAACATTAAGAGCTAAGTTTCCAAATAACTTAATCTTAGTTGATCTTAAAACTATGGACGCTGGTGAGTACGAAGCTGAGCCTTTTTATAAAGCTGGTGCAGATATCTGTACAGTTCTTGGCGCATCTGGTATTGCTACAATTAAAGGCGTTATCGCTGCAGCTAAAAAGTATGGTAAAGAAGTTCAAGTTGACATGATTAACGTTGACGACAAAGAATCTTTAGCTAAAGAAGCTGTTGCTGCTGGTGCTCAAATTATCGGTGTTCACACTGGTCTTGATGCACAAGCTGCAGGTCACACACCATTTGAAGATTTAGCTGCTATCGCTGCTTTAAACACAGGTGCTAAAATCTCTGTTGCTGGTGGCGTTAAAGCTGCTACAACTCAGCAAGTTAAAGATGCTGGCGCTGCAATTATTGTTGCTGGTGCTGCTATCTACGGCGCTGCTGATCCAGCTGTTGCTGCAAAAGAAATTACAGACATCGCTCACTAATTTTTAGTAGGCCTTGAAGTAAAATTAAAAATCCCGACATAGGTCGGGATTTTTTTTGCTATCATCATATATTAAATAATTTATAACAAAGGATAATTGAAATGGATACTCAAAAGTTAATTTTGGACAAATTAACCAATGTTTTGTCAGTAACAGATAAAAATAGTGCTGCTAAGCTAAAAGGTCTTGTTGATCAGGCTGGAAGGATTTTTGTTGGTGGGGCGGGTCGATCTGGACTTGTGTCCCGTTTTTTTGCTATGCGACTAGTTCATAGCGGTTATCAAGTAAGTATGGTTGGTGAAGTTGTAACACCTGCAATGAAAGATGGCGACTTATTAGTAGTTATTTCTGGATCAGGTGGAACAAAAACTCTACTTCCTATTCTTGAAACAGCTAAATCTAAAGGCGGTAAAATTGCTGTTATATCAATGAAATCTTCATCTGCAATGTCTGACTTGGCAGATTTGACTGTACAAATTGGTAATGATGACAGTTTTCCATTAACCAAAGGCATGCCAATGGGAACGACTTTCGAATTATCAACCTTAATCTATCTTGAGGCTGTAATTGGTGAAATTATTTTTGACAAGGATCTTACTGAAGAAGGCATGCGTGCTATTCATGCCAACTTAGAGTAAAAATAACATATTGTAAAAAAAGGAGGCACAAGCCTCCTTTTTTATTTACAATTTATTCATGTACGAATTTAATCTTCCTTATTTATCTAATTCAATTACTTGGTTTGAGGCTATAGCTGAAGATAATCAACCTATATTTTTTGACAGTTGTAGGAACAGTGATGACGAGATATCAGAAAATAATCATTTTGATATTTTATGTAGTAATCCGTTTATAGAGTTGAAGGATGTTGGCGGTAAAACATTTGTTAAAAAGGATGGGTTAGATTTCATTTCGGATGAAAATTTTTCTTCAATTGTAGATATCTTTCAATCAGAATTTTCAAGAGTTTTTAAGAGCCCCAATAAAT
>JAHEAL010000008.1:0-59509 GCA_024642775.1 Nitrosomonadales bacterium | reverse complement strand
GGCATTTTTAGATATTTTTCCTGGCGGCTCTATTACCGGAGCACCAAAAAAAAGATCCATTGAAATAATTGATGAGTTGGAAAGTTTTTCAAGAGATGTTTATTGTGGCTCTCTATTTTATATGAGTTTTTCAGGGAGATTAAATTCAAATATTGCTATAAGATCAATAATAGCTAAAGATAATAAATTAATTTATTTTTCTGGAGGAGGTATTACTAAGGACTCCACTGCTGAAGATGAATTTAAAGAAATAAAACATAAAGCAGCCAATATCGATAAAGTAATTTTAACTTTCATGGATAAATAATTATGAATAATCAATTGTTATTAAAAATAAATGAGCTTGATAACTGGACCATTGAACAAGATGTTTTAAAAAAAATTTTTGTTTTTGAGACCTTTATGAAAGCAATTCATTTTATAAATGAGGTTGCAGTGTTGGCTGAAAATGTAGATCACCATCCGGATTTAATCATTAAGTACAACCAAGTAAATGTTTTACTAACGACTCACGATGCTGGGAATATAACCAATAAAGATTATGATTTGGCAAAAATGATTGATGATTTAAAAATTTGAAAACTTAGTTTTTATGAAGCTACCGTAATTCAATAATACAGTTGGTAGGATCATTAAGTTAAGTATTGTAGAGGTAAAGAGTCCACCAATAATAATCATAGCCATCGGACCTTCTATCTCTTTCCCAGGCTCTCCTGAACCAATTGCAATCGGTAAAAGAGCGAGGCCAGCAACAAGGGCTGTCATTAATATAGAGGGTAGCCTTTCGGAGGCTCCTTGGATACAGGTTTCCAGATTCCAAACTTTATCCTCATAATCAATTAAGTGCTGGTAATGTGAAATTAACATGATTGAATTCCTTAACGTAATGCCAAATAAGGTAACAAACCCAACTAATGAGCCTATTGAAATCCAGCCACCATGGAGCGCTGCAGCCACTACACCTCCAATGAGAGCAAAGGGAAGGTTCAATAATGTTAAGCTTAAGTTTTTTAATGTACCAAAAGCAATATAGAGCATCAAAAGCACACCACCAATAGCAATTAATGAGTGAGATATTAGATCTTCTCTAGATCTTGCATTTTCTTGGGCCTCCCCAGTAATTTCATAATAGTTACCTGACCCAATTTGGAGTTCTTTAAGACCTTTTTTTACATTATCTACAAAATCATTCAGATCATAATTATCAATATTGGTAGTTATGGTTTGAACACGCTTTCCACCTTGGTGAAGAATTTTTGATCTCCCACTCTGTTGATAGATTTGAGCAATATCACTTAATTGAATAACTTGGCCAGATGATGTAGTGAGGGGTAATTTTTTTATATCCTCAATATCATCCTTAAAATCATCTTCAATGGTTACGGCAATATCAATAGGGATCATTCGCTCATATATTTGAGCAACGGGTAAATTTTCATAGGCAGCTCTTATGACATCTAGTGCATCTGCCCTCGATATTCCAAAATTAATTAATTGTTCGGGCAAAAGCTTAATGCTAACCTGTGGGTTTCCAGGTGGAGATTGCAGCATTATATCTTTAGCCCCCGGAATGCTTTCTAGCATCTGGGCAACTTTAATTGCATCCTGGTCTAATGTATCTAAATTTTTTCCATATAAGTTAATTACAACTGCAGCATTGTATCCAGAGATAGTCTCCTCAATTCTCTCCGTCAGGAAGGTGTTAATAGCAAAATTAACCCCTACAAAACCATCATCTTTATCATAGATAATATCTTGTATCGAAGATAAGATTCTTCTTTGATCGTCTCCACTTTTTTTTGATAATTCAATCTCAAACTCACTGTAATGAGTACCGAAAGTATCTGCACCTAGTGGTGACCGTCCTACCCATTGAGCAATAGACTTTACCCCATCAATTTTAGAAATCTGTTCAGAAACTAAATTTCCTATCCGTATCGATTCAACTTCAGAAGTCCCTGGATATGCTGTCATGTGCATAATATAGTGACCTTCATTCAATGGCGGGATAAAGTGTGTTTTGAATAAAGGTAAAAATGACAAACCAAATGCAATCACAAAGAATGATAGGGTGAGAATTAACTTTGATTTTGATTCAATATTTAAAAGTAATTTTCGATAATTAAACTTTAAGAATTTAATAACCGGTGAGTCTTCGGTATTTAATTTTTTATTGTTAGCAAGTAAAATAAAACTCAATGCTGGGGTAACAGTTAGGGCAACTAGAAGTGAAGCAAGAATAGATAGGATGTAAGCAATACCTAATGGACCAAATAGTTTTCCTGCAACACCCGTGAGTGATAGCAAAGGTAAAAATACAATTACGATTATTAAGGTTGCATATACAACAGATTTTCTGACTTCCATTGAAGATTCAAATACAACCTGATAGAGAGGCTTCTTATTTTTTAGATTGTTATTTTCTCTTAATCTTCTAAAGATATTTTCAACATCAATAATTGCATCATCAACAACCTCTCCGAGCGCTATTGCCAGGCCACTTAAAACCATTACATTTAAACCTAAGCTCATATGACTCATTACAGCAATTGCTGATAATAATGATAAAGGAATGGCGACAGCAGATATGAAAGCGGTTCTAAAATTAAATAAGAACAGGTATAAGATTGCGATAACCAAAATTGCACCAATAATAATATCAATCCTTAAGCCTTTAATAGAGGCATCGATAAAATTGGCTGGCTTGAATAACTCTGGATGAATGGTAATTTTTTCCTTATCGGAGATTGGTATTAATGACTGGATGGCTGAATCTAAATTCTTGGTAAGCTCATATGTGTCCGATCCTAACTGCCCCTGGATTGATAAATAAACCCCTGATTTGCCATCAATTGATGCGCTACTGATCGATGGTACAAAACTATCTTCAATGATAGCCACATCTTTTAATCTCAAAAGTTTACCCTGCTGATTGGTGACAACCGTTTGCTCAAGCTCTTCTATAGTAAGAGCTTGTCCTTCAGTATTAATAATAATTCTTTGATTATCATTTTGAATGAATCCACCACCTCGAACAGCCGACGAGCTTCTCGCTGCTATAAATATTTCATGAAGGCTTAAATTATTTTCTATTAATTTTTTTGGTTGAGTTTTAATTTGATACTGTCTAACCTTTCCACCAAACCTGTTCACATCTGCAACACCTTCAACACTCATTAAATGCGGTATAACAACATTTTCTGCAAACGATCTTAGCTCAATTTCATTTTTTATTTTTGATGTCAAACCAATACCTAAAACACTGGATGCGGATGAGGTTAGGGGGGTTATTTTAGGAATAATTTTATTGGGTAATACGTTACTAAGTGTCGAAAGTTTTTCGGTAATGGACTGTCTATTACGGTAAATATTAGTACTCTCATTAAAAACGACTGTAATCACTGAAAGTCCGGGAATCGATTGTGATCGAATCTGTTTAACTCCAATCGTTCCTGAAACCATTATCTCAATAGGGCGCGTAACTAATTTTTCAACAAGATCAGATGAAAAGCCTGGGGACTCTGTTTGAATTACAACCTGGGTCGGCGAAAATTCTGGGAATACATTCAAAGGACTATTCTTTATTTGTATAAAACCATAAGCAACAACAATTAATGCAAGGCCAATAATTACTCCAGAAAATTTAATTGAAAATTTTATTAAGGATGACACTTAGTCCTCATTTTCATTTTTAATTTGATACTTATATTCTTCCGATAACAATAATTGTGCCCCTTTTATAACCACCTTATCATTGTCACTAATGTTATCAGAGCTAGCCAACCAGCCCCCCTTAATTTCATTCTTTAGAACTACAGGTTTCTTGATATACACAGCAGACTCTTTTTCAACGTAAACCCAAGGCAGTCCGCTACTCCATATGATCGAATTATGAGGCAATTCAAATAAAGATATCTTTTTGTCGTTGGTATTTTGATAAAATCCAATTAATTTAGAGCCAATACGTATATCGCTAGAATTGATTAGGTAATAAAATGTTTGACCCAGCAGGCTGGGATCAACGGTTGGAGCTTTTGATACAAAATAACCTTCTATTTCTTTACTGCCATTTATTGGATTGAATAATATTTTTTTTGGAATTACTTGCTCTCCCTCTGAGGAGGGTAAGGTTATTTTTACAAGTCTTGATTTTCCATCGAGAAGAGATTGCAAATTTTTGATTGGTTTTTCATTTTTTATTAGCTTATAAAATTCATCACCCCATTGACTAAGGACTTTCTGTTTAAGATTTTTTAATAGAATATTTATGTTATCAATTGATCCTGAAATATTAGCTACCAAAATTTGTTGGTCAGATAGCGCTTGATCTGAAATGTTTTTATTATCCTCATTGAGTGTAACAAAAGCCTTAAGTTTTTTATTTTCTGTTTTAAATTGATTTTCTAAAGTACTGAGATCTGACAGTAATTGATCTTGGATATTTTTTAAATCAATTAACGTATCAGTCGCTTGAACAATTCCATAATTAGAAAAAGTCATTTCTTTATTTGACTTAACAATCTCTTTACTAATAATACCGCTGTTATTTTTAATCGCATCTGTTAGGCGAACTTGATTTAATCCATCGCTATTTACTTCCACAAAAGATTGATTCGCGTCATCATCATCAATGTCGATATTTGTAAATTCATCACTACCCATTAAAATAACAATCCATATCAGTAAGATAATAATAAAAGATTGCACGATGATTAAAATTAAGCTTTTTCTATTCATTTGGTTCTTTTTCAAAATTTAGTTGACTGACGAATGGTCTTTGATAAACTTTTTCAATTTCGTAAGCGGTACTTAAAAGATTATATAAGTTATCGAGATATAAGTAGTCAATTTCATATAATTTTATATTTTCAATTTCAAATTCATACCTACTTAAAATTCCATTATTGTATTTTGCATCCAGGCTATATTTAAGTTGATTTTTTTCTTCCAATAATGAAACCGTATTTTTAAATTTTTCATTTGCCTGAGATAGTTTGGCCATTATGCTTAATGAGTCATTATTGAGCTGTAGTTGCAAGCTATCAATTTTAGAGCCTTCAACATCTCTTATTTTCTCCGCTTTATTTATTAATGCACGATTTTTTGCAAGATTTGGGATTAAGGATGAAATACCTAATATCCAAATTTTTGAAGCAGTATCATAAATGTATGCCGGGTTAAATTGTAAATCTGGATATTGACTAGCAATTTCATATTTGAGTCTACCTTCGGAAACTGCATAGTCCGCTAACAATTTTCTTAAATCAATCCGTGATAACAGAGCATCATCACGCCATTGGGTATGCATATCATTGTTATCAAAAGATTTTATGTGGTCGATTAAGTTTAAAATAATTTCCTCAACAAGAATTGGTTTCTTCTCAAAAATTTCTAAAGATATCCCAATGTTTTTTGCGATTTCAGATCTTAAAGATGCTTGTTTTAACTGGGCATTAGTTAACAGATTTTGTGTGGTTTGAAATTCTAATTTTTTTTGGTGATATTCTGCTTGTTCAAACACACCAGATTCATATCTTTTTTTACTCATGGTTAGAAGGTTATGCCGTGAAACTAATTCATTTTTTATGGATTGTATTTTTTTTATCTGGAATGCATACTGCACTAAATTATCAACTAATTTTAATCTCTCATTCCAAATAGTTAGCCTGTATGCTTCGTAGGCGGATTGCGATTCATTTAGAGCTATCTCATAGCGAATCATTCTCTTATTGGCTGTTTCAAGTGGGAATAAGGCATTAACCATTGAGGCACCGTTATTTGCATTATTTTCCGATCCAAACTCAATACCAACCGAGGACTGAGGCCTGAATTTTGCGATAATTTCGTTTGTTCTGACAGCTTGATAATTTTTTTCGGCTGTTTTAATCTGGGGATTAAAAAAATACAATGCGGCAATCATTGAGTCAGATCTCCAATAATCCTCATTTTCAAGCTTCTTAGCCTTTAAGTATTCATTAAATGTTAAGGAGTCATAGTTTTTAGCTTTTATCCCTTCATTGACCTGTTCAAGATCAATATCTTTTTTCTTGAACTCAATAAGTTGGCAGGATGACAGAAAAAAAATTAATAAAATTATTTCTAGAAGATGTATTTTTCTTAAGGTTTTCAATTTAATTTAACAGCGATATTTGTCAAAAATAGTTAAGTTATTCTAACAAACTTTTAACCGTAAATTTATGGAATTTATTTATCAAATTTGGATCTTAAATGGTATAATCTGCGATCTCAATATGCGAGAGTGGCGGAATTGGTAGACGCACTGGATTTAGGTTCCAGCGCCTAAAAGCGTGAGAGTTCGAGTCTCTCCTCTCGCACCACATTTTTGTGATGCGTTATTAAAGTAAAACTTGGTAAATTTTTAAGAATATTTTAGGGTAATAAAAATGACACAGGCTGTTGAAAAGATAAGTGAAATAGAACGTAAAGTTAAGGGTAAGGTTATTATTGGGCCGCTGGAAGATGAAATTAAACAGAGGTTTAAACAAGTTTCAAAAAATGCCCGAATCCCAGGATTTAGACCTGGCAAGGCACCAATGAATATTATTGAAAAACAATACGGCCCTGATATCAGATCTGAAGTTTATTCGCGCGCTATTGAAGCCCAATTCGGACAAATTGTTCAAGATAATAAACTTAATATTGTTGGTATGCCGCAAATACAACATGATCCGTTACCTGAGATTAAAGCTGACTTTGAATTCACAGCAACCTTTGAAGTCATCCCGGAAGTGAAAGATATTGATTACAAAAAAATTCAGATCTCTCAACCTGAGGTAAAACTTTCCAAGAAAGATATTGAAAGTACTCTAATGGTGATGCAAAAACAAAGAGCAACCTTTAACAAAGTAGATAGAGCAGCCAAAACTGGAGACCGTGTTCATGTTAAATTAGAGTCATTTATTGATGGAAAATCAGCAGAATCAACTGGAAAAGAAACTCTTAATTTTGTATTAGGTGATAAAAATAGACTGGAAATTTTTGACAAAGAACTTATTGGCTTGAAAGCTGATGATTTAAAAGATTTTGAGATTTATTATCCAAAAGACCACAAACCTGAACAATTGGCTGACAAGAAAGTTAAATACAGCGTTGTGGTTACAGCGGTTGATGAAATGCTTATGCCAGAACTTGATGCAGAGTTTGCAAAGTCCCTTGGTATTGATGATGGTAATGTTGAGGAGATGAAGAAGCAAATCGAATCATCTTTAACGGAAGAAGTTGAAAAAAGAATTAAGTTAAAAGAAAAAGATCAAGTTTTTGTTGAGCTTGTTAAGCATGCCAAATTTGATGTTCCAAAATCTGTTATTGATAATGAATCATATCGACTAATGCAACAAATGACAGAGAATCTCCAAAGACAGGGTGCGAAGATAAATGATTTGAAGCTTGAGCCATCAATGTTTTCTGATCGTGCTGAGCAAACTGCAAGATTAAGAATTGTGCTTGCACATCTAGTTGATAAGGAAAAACTTCATGCAACTGAAGAGCAAGTAAAATCTAAAATTGAAGAGTTTTCAAAATCTTATGATGAACCTGATCAGGCTGTTAAGTGGTTTTATGAAAAACAAGAACGGTTAAACGAACCAGCTGCACTAGCTACTGAAGATAATGTGGTTAATTTTGTAATGAAATCCTGTAAAGTGACCAAAGAAAAAGTAACTTTTGATGAATTAATGGGAAGTAATAACTAATGAGTTTTTTTGACAACAATGCAAAAGATATAAAGAACTTGGGTTATATTCCAATGGTTGTTGAGCAAAGTGGTCGAGGAGAGAGGTCTTATGACATTTACTCCAGATTACTGAAAGAAAGAGTAGTTTTTTTAGTTGGCCCTGTCGATGATATGACTGCTAACTTGGTAGTTGCTCAACTGCTATTCCTAGAAGCTGAAAATCCCGACAAAGATATATCACTGTACATTAATTCACCTGGTGGTTCTGTAACGGCTGGGATGGCTATATATGACACTATGCAGTTTATCAAGCCAGACGTTAGTACTCTATGTATAGGTCAGGCTGCTAGTATGGGTGCCTTGTTGTTAACAGCGGGTGCAAAAAATAAAAGATTTTGCCTACCTAATTCAAGAGTAATGATTCATCAACCCTTAGGTGGATTTCAAGGACAAGCTTCTGATATCGAGATCCATGCAAAAGAAATTTTATATCTAAAAGAAAAATTAAATCGAATTTTATCAACTCATACAAGTCAAGACATTGATGTGATAGCTAAAGATACCGATCGTGATAATTTTATGAGCGCTGAAGATGCTGTAAAATATGGACTGGTTGATCAAGTACTAAACAAACGTTAGCAATAGCGAGAGGCTTAAAATATGAGTGATCAAGACAAAGATAAATCTCTTTTCTGCTCTTTTTGTGGAAAAAATCAACATGAAGTAAAAAAATTAATTGCAGGTCCATCAGTTTTTATTTGTGATGAATGTATCGATTTATGTACAGATATAATCAAAGAAGAAATCAAATCTAACGATCCCGCTAAAGGTAATGAATATTCAGACTACGTCCCAAAGCCAAGTGAGATTTTTGAACAATTAAATCAGCATATAATAGGTCAAGATAAAGCGAAAAAGGCATTATCTGTGGCAGTCTATAATCATTACAAACGTTTGGGGAATAGCAGTGATAATGATGTAGTTATTGCAAAAAGTAACATCTTACTCATTGGGCCAACCGGCTCTGGAAAGACTCTTCTGGCTCAAACTCTTGCCTCCTTCCTGAATGTCCCTTTTGTTATGGCAGACGCAACCACACTTACCGAGGCTGGCTATGTTGGTGAAGATGTTGAAAACATTATGCAAAAGTTGCTGCAAAAATGTGATTATGACGTCAAAAAAGCTGAAAAGGGTATTATCTATATTGATGAAGTTGATAAAATTTCGAGAAAATCTGATAACCCCTCTATTACAAGAGATGTTTCTGGGGAAGGGGTGCAACAAGCCTTATTAAAGTTAATAGAAGGCACTGTGGCCTCAGTTCCGCCTCAGGGGGGTAGGAAACATCCGAATCAAGAGTTTATTCAAATTGACACTTCTAATATTTTATTTATTTGCGGTGGCGCATTCGATGGTCTTGAAAAAATTATACAAAGAAGGCTTGAAAGTAACAGCATTGGTTTTAGTGCTAGTGTTAATTCAAAAAATGATAGTAAGTTAACCTATCAGTTATTAAAAGATACTGAATCAGAGGATTTGGTTAAATTTGGGTTAATTCCTGAGTTTATAGGTCGATTGCCAGTTATATCAGCTTTGGAACCATTGGATAATGATGCTTTGATTAAAATATTAACCGAACCAAAAAATGCCCTAATTAAACAATTTAAAAAACTTTTTGAGATTGAAGGTGTTGAGCTTGAGTTTAGGGATCAAGCTTTGCTTCAAATTGCACACCAAGCAATGAAGAGAAATACAGGCGCCCGAGGTTTACGATCAATTCTTGAGGAAGCTTTGCAAGATATTATGTTTGAAATTCCATCTGATAACACAATAGAAAAAGTTATTATCGATGAAAAGACAATTACTAAACATAGTAAACCGATATTAATTCATACTGACTCAAAAAAAATCAACGAATAGTGTCTTAAAGCTTGAATTATTTAGTCTAGACCCCATAATAAACTTATAACGCACAAGAGAAAGTAATTAATGACTAAATTAACCAAGACCAACCCATTACCCTTGCTACCTTTAAGAGATGTTGTTGTATATCCACAGCTTGTAATACCATTATTTGTAGGACGTGATAAATCTATTAAAGCTATAGAGCAAGCAAATGGCGGCGATAAACAAATTCTTTTAGTCGCCCAAAAGTCTGCAAATATGGATGAGCCAACTTCGAAAGATTTTTTTGAAATAGGAACCCTGGCTACTATTTTGCAAATGCTTAAACTTCCCGATGGAACGGTTAAGGTTTTGGTTGAGGGAACTGAAAGGATTAGCTTAACAAAATTTTATGATTCAAGTGATTTTTGGATGGCTGATTATAAATTAATAAAATCAAAAGAAACCAAGGATAAACAGTCAATTGCGTTGATGAGGACTATTTATTCTCAATTTGATCAGTATGTAAAACTTAATAAAAAAATTCCGCCTGAATTATTAACAACACTATCATCGATTGATGAACCTGGAAGGATGGCAGATTCAATATCAGCTAACCTAAACCTAAAACTTTCTGATAAACAAAAACTTTTGGAAAGTTTAAATATTAAAGACAGGCTTGATCTCCTGTTATCTCTCCTTGAGGCAGAGTTGGATATTCTTCAAGTTGAAAAACGTATTCGAGGTCGTGTTAAAAGACAAATGGAAAAGTCTCAGCGAGAATATTACCTAAATGAACAGGTTAAGGCTATCCAAAAAGAATTGGGTGAGCAAGACGAAACGGCAGAGTTTGAGGAGCTTGAGAAAAAGATTATTTCTTCGGGGTTGTCGATAGAAGCTCAAGAAAAGTGCTTATCCGAACTTAAGAAATTAAAAATGATGTCCCCAATGTCAGCTGAGGCTTCAGTAGTAAGAACCTACATCGAGACACTTGTGAACCTTCCATGGGCGCAAACGACAAAAATTAGTTCAAATCTGAAAGAAGCGGAAAATATTTTAGATCTAGATCACCACGGTTTAGATAAAGTCAAAGAAAGAATAATAGAATATCTTGCAGTCCAACAGCGGGTTGATAAAGTAAAGTCACCAATCCTATGTTTAGTTGGGCCTCCTGGAGTAGGGAAGACATCTTTAGGACAAAGTATAGCTAAGTCAGTAAACCGAAAATTTATACGCATGGCATTAGGTGGTGTCCGTGATGAGTCAGAAATTCGTGGACACAGAAAAACTTACATAGGTTCTATGCCTGGTAAAGTTTTACAAAATATGACAAAAGTTGGCGTAAAAAACCCATTATTTCTTCTTGATGAGGTGGATAAAATGGGGCAGGATTTTCGTGGAGACCCTTCATCTGCATTGCTTGAAGTTTTAGATCCAGAGCAAAATCATACATTTATTGATCATTATGCAGAGGTAGAGTATGACTTATCGAATGTAATGTTTGTTGCCACTGCAAATACCCTCAATATTCCTGAACCTTTGCTCGATCGAATGGAGATTATTCGTTTGGCTGGTTATACGGAGCAAGAAAAAATTGATATTGCCTCTGCCCACTTAGTGCCAAAGCAACTTAAGGCTCATGGCTTGAAAAAAGCTGAATTAGTAATTAACAAATCAGCAGTCAAAAGCATTATACAATTTTATACCCGCGAAGCGGGCGTAAGAAAATTAGAGCAGGAGATCGCAAAAATTTGCCGAAAAGCGGTTAAGAAATTATTGACCATGAAGAAGGTAAACAAAATCTCAGTTTCATCCTTAAATATTGATGAATACCTGGGTGTGAAAATTTACGATATTGGCTTAGCATCTAAAAAAAATCAAATAGGCCAAGTTACCGGTTTAGCATGGACCCAAGTTGGCGGGGAACTGCTCACTATTGAAACTATAATTATGCCTGGTAAGGGTAAAATTAATCTTACTGGTAAATTAGGCGATGTAATGAAGGAATCAATTCATGCTGCATTAAGCGTAGTAAGAAGTAGATCGGATAAATTAAATATTCCAATGGATTTTTATGAAAAAAACGACATCCATATCCATCTTCCGGAGGCTGCTACACCAAAAGATGGACCGAGTGCAGGCATTGGAATGACGACAGGTATTATTTCAGCTTTAACCGGTATTCCTGTTAGGTCTGATGTTGCGATGACCGGTGAGATCACACTTCGTGGTGAGGTGCTTCCTATTGGTGGCCTAAAAGAGAAGTTGTTGGCTGCTCATCGAGGTGGAATTAAAAAAGTTCTAATTCCTCATTTGAACGCAAAAGATTTAATTGATATCCCTCAAGAGGTTCTTAAGAAAATAGAAGTAATTCCTGTAAAGAGTATTGACGAGGTTTTAAAAATTGCACTAACTAAGGACCCTGAAACCTATAAATCAAAAAAAATTAAAGATCATAAAAAATCTATTGCAGGTCAAAATCTAGAAAAAGTTGATAAATCCATAGCGCACTAAAATAAGCTGGTATTTAGAAAAAACTTATTGTAGAATGGCGTCCTCGATATTATTTTGGGTGCTTAGCTCAGTTGGTAGAGCGTCGCCCTTACAAGGCGAATGTCGGCGGTTCGACCCCGTCAGCACCCACCAAAATAAGGAGTGGTAGTTCAGTTGGTTAGAATACCGGCCTGTCACGCCGGGGGTCGCGGGTTCGAGTCCCGTCCACTCCGCCAACTTTTTAGAACTTTTTGATTCATAAAGGTCATAAGATTCATGTTAGAGACAATAAGAAATGGTTTAGAGAAGAAATGGGCTAAAGTTGTTTTAGCAATCATTGTAGTTCCATTTGCTTTGTTTGGAATCGATTCTTATTTGAACTCAATTGGAACAAACGTAAACGTAGCATCCGTGAATGGGTTTAACATAAGCAATCAAGACTTCCAAAGGTCTATGGCTGTTCTCAAAGAAAGATTAGATTCAGAGGGTGGGGATCCGACAATTCTGCAATCTCCAGAATTCAAAAAAAACGTTATTGATTCACTTATAGATAGTCAACTTATAGCAGATGCTGTGTCTAAATTTAATTTTAGAATATCAGACAATCAATTATCTACCTATATAGTTGGCATGCCTGATTTCCAAGACAATGGAAAATTTTCTCAAGAACGATACGATCAAATAGTTCAGTACAATGGATTAACCCCTAAAAAGCTTGAATCCCGAATTAGAAATGACATGGCAACACAACAGATCCAAGGGACCTTGGCAAATTTAACTTACTACCCAAGTGAATTAATAAATGATGTTGCAAAAATAGCTTATCAAAAAAGACACGTAAAGCTTTACGACATATTGCAATTAGAATATGAGAAAAATATTAAGTTAACGGATGATGATGTCAAGAAATTTTATGATGAAAATGTTAATTCATTCATTAGACCTGACCAAGTAAAAATTGATTTTGTTGTTTACTCAGTAGCTGGGATTGTTCCTTCGGTTTCAGTAGTTGACGATGAGATTAAGAAATTCTATGACGAAAACAAACAAAACTACGAAGGTAGTGAAGAAAGGGCTGCTAGCCATATCCTTCTTTTAGCTGATAATTCAATGTCTGATACAGAAAAGGCAAGCGTTAAAAGCCAAGCTGATGATATTTTGGTGAAAATCAAAAAAAATCCCAAACAGTTTAATGACTTGGCTAAAAAATATTCTCAAGATCCTGAGTCAGCGAAGAATGGTGGCTCTTTAGGTTCATTTAAACGGGGTACCATGGTAAAGCCCTTTGAGGATACAGTTTACTCGATGAAAAAAGGAGATATCTCAAGTGTCGTGCAAACCGATTTTGGATACCATATTATTAGATTGGATGACATCAAAGGGGATCAGGTATCATATAAAGACGTAAAGCCGCAAATAAAAGGCGAGTTAATGTACCAAAAAGCTCTTGAGATTTATAATTCGAATGCTGATGATTTTAGCAATATGGTTTATGAAAAAAAAGAATCACTTGATTCGGTTATAGATAAATATAAATTAGAAGTACAACAAAGCGATTGGCTTTCAAAAGAAGATGCGCAACAGTTTTTTAATAACCCAGTTTTTTCTGATGCGGTGTTCGATAAAACAATTATTGAAAATAAATTTAACACGCCAGCAATTGAAGTTTCTCCAAATAACTTAGTATCTGCCAGGGTCGTTGATTTCAGGAAATCTGATACTATGCCTTTTGCTGAGGTTGAGTCTCGTATTAAGGAATTCTTGTTAAAAAGAAATGCACAAGAGAGTTTGATTAATGATGGAAATAAGATTGTTGAAGATCTGAAAAGTGGTAATGGCAAAGAGCCGAAATGGATAGATGATCTAACTATCGATCGTGCTGACAAACAAGGATTGTCTGATGCAATTGCAGAAGAAATTTTTAAAATGAACGCCTCTAAACTTCCAGCTTACTCAGGAATTTATGATCCAAAGGGCGAGTACATGGTTATAAAGCTTGATAAGGTAGACAGCGAAAATATAAGTGAAGAAGATATTACCTTCTTTAATGATGAGTTTTCTCGGGCTATTGATAAACAGATTGAAGATTCATATCTTATGGATCTCAGAGACGACGCTAATATAAACATCAACTCTAAGATCCTAAACTAAAAAATAATTTTTATTCTATTGCTCCAGCTGCGGTTATATTCATTCCGCCATCTACGTAAGTTATTTCTCCAGTAATTCCACTTGCTAGATCACTACACAGGAAGGCGGCTGCATTTCCAACCTCTTCTATCGTTACGTTTCTTCTTAATGATGCATGTTTTTCATTAAATGAGTACATCTTATCAAAATCAGATATACCTGATGCAGCTAATGTTTTAATGGGTCCGGCAGACACAGCATTCACCCTTATACCTTTGGGTCCTAAACTTTGTGACATATAGCGCACATTTGCCTCTAAGCTTGCCTTTGCAAGGCCCATAACATTGTAATTAGGCATTGTTCTTTCCGCACCTAAGTAACTTACGGTTAGTAAGCTGGCATCTTTGCTAAGTGACGGCAGCGCAGCTTTGGCTAGGGCAGTAAAACTATAAGAGCTTATATCATGGGCAATTTTAAAATTCTCTCTTGAGGTATTTTCCACAAAATCACCTTGAAGAGCATCCTTGGGAACAAACGCTATTGAATGAACAAGGATATCAAACGTATCCCAATAATCTTTTAATTTAATAAAAAGATTTTCAATTTCTTCATCATTTGAAACATCACAGGGGAGAACAATTTCACTATTGAAATTACTCGCTAACTTCCTTACTCTTTGCTCATGCTTTTCAACTTGATGCGTAAATGCAAGCTCTGCACCTTGTTTATGCATAGCATCAGCAATACCGTATGCAATTGAACGATCACTTAGCATACCAAGTATCAGTGCACGTTTATTTTTTAAGAATGACATAATTACCTCATTGAGAATTATCTAACTATTTTGGTCAAAGTTATCTCTTAGACCCTCACCAAGGAGATTATAACCCAATACAGTTACAAGTATTGCAAGCCCAGGAAATAAAGATAACCACCAAGCAAATTGGATATACTCTTTTCCATCAGTTAAAATATTTCCCCAAGATGCAGTGGGCGCCTGAACTCCAAGGCCAAGAAAACTTAATCCAGACTCAATTAAAACTGCACTTGCAACACCTAAAACAGTGCTTACAATGATCGGCCCGAGGCTGTTCGGTAAAAGATGAGTCAAGATAATCCTCAAATCACTTGCCCCGGATGTTTTTGCAGCCATAACAAAATCTCTTTGATTTAGACTTAAAAATTCCGCTCTAACTAATCGTGTGACACCCATCCACGATGTTAATCCTATTACAATCATTATGTTCCAAATAGAGGGTGTTAAAAAGGCAATTACCGCAAGAATTAGAAAAAAAGAGGGAATGGAAAGCATTATGTCTACAATTCTCATGATTGTTGCATCAACAATCCCTCTGTAATAACCCGATATCGAACCAAGAATTATCCCAATTAATGTTGATATACCAACAGCAACAATTCCAACAAGTAATGATATCTGGGCCCCATGTAGCATTCTGGATAAAACATCTCTTCCTAAAGCATCTGTTCCCATCCAGTGAATGTGGTTAGGAGCTGTTAAAATGGAATCAATATTTATGAAATTTGGATCAAAAGGACTTAGTAGGTTAGCAAATATTGCTAAGACAGAAATCAATACAATGATCATTAAGCCAATCAGTGATAGCGGGTTGTTTATAACTTTTTTCATTTAACTAGACCTCTGCGAATCCTTGGGTCTGCCCATGCGTAGCTCAAATCAGCTAACAAGTTTCCAATTAGAGTTAGCATTGAGCCTATGGTTAAAATTCCCATTACAACAGGAAAATCTCTCATCAAAACAGCATCATAGAATAACTTACCCATTCCTGGAATTGCAAATATGGATTCTGCTATTACAGAACCGCCTATCAGTCCAGGTATTGATAGCCCAAGAATTGTAATTAACGGCAGTAATGCATTTTTGAGTGTGTGCTTAAAAATTACTTTTCTCTCCACGAGACCTTTTGCGCGTGCTGTTTTTATGTAGTCTTGGTTTAGAATTTCGATCATTCCATTTCTTACATATAAAGATATTCCAGCTAGACCGCTTAAGCATGATATAAAGACTGGAAGAATTAGATGTTTTAAGGTGTCAGTAAATTGATAGAATCCGTTTAGATTTTCGTAACCAACGGAGTGAAGTCCTGAAATAGGAAGGATTTGATTAGAGACGCCTAGGAAATACATGAGCATTAATGCCAGCCAAAATCCAGGAATAGCAAAACCAATAAAAACAAAAAGTGTAATTAATCGATCGGGGAATCTATTTTTTTTTATTGCTGCGACCGTTCCCAGTAGAATCGAGATTGAGAAAATTAAAAAAATTGTTATTAAATTAATAAGTAATGTAATGGGAAGCGCCTTTTGTATGAGCCCTGGTTTAACATTGCCATTCTTGTCTTTTTTTTCCCAAAGCACAGGTCTTTGGTGGGAGGCAAAAGACTCACCAAAATCTAATTTTACTATTCTCTTCAACCATAAGCTGTATTGAATTACGATCGGTTTATCTAAATTATAGAGTTCTCTTAATTTTTGTCTCGACTCTTCGCTTGCTTTAGGGTTAAAAGCACTTTCATTGGATGTTATATCTCCTGGTGCTAGGTGCATGATAAAAAATGAAATAAGACTAATACCTATAATCATAGGCACCATCCATAAAACTCTTTTCAATAAATACTTAAGCATTACTGACTTATTTCCTTCCGTCGCAATGGTTGAGGAATATACCAATCATGGTCATTATGAAAAACTCCGGCTGGAGGCGTATCTTTTTTTATGCCCTTAATCCGCTTATGAATTGCTGAAAGACCATAGCCTGCATATAAATAAATAATCGGCTGTTCATCATAAAGAATACTTGAAAATTCATCATATATTTCTTTCCTTTTAATTTTATTTAGCTCACGACGTCCATTTTCTAATAAACGATCAACTTTCTTATTAGAGTATCCAATAAAATTGAATTGCCCAGGTCCTTGTTGTGATGAATGCCATATGCTGAATTGATCTGGATCAAGCGATAGACTCCAACCTAATACAACGGCTTGAAACTCACCTGTTTTGATAAACCTGTTAACAAAACTTGCCCATTCAATAACTCTTATAGATACATCAATTCCAATATCAAGCAATCTTCTTTGGATTAAAACAGCAGTCATTTCTCTCTGCTTATTTTGATTGGTGATTATTTCAAATGCCAAAGGAATGCCATTTTTTTCATAAATTTTTCTTTCATTTAATTTATAACCAAGGTCCTCAAGAATTTTTTTTGCCTCTGATGGATTAAATTCTATTTTTTTTATTGAATTATTTTCCCAAAAGGTTCCGGGCTTGTATGGGCTTGTTATCTCCTCCCCAAGACCCAAAAGTACACCGTCTATAATTTCTTGTTTATTGATAGCTAAACTAATTGCTTTTCGTACCTCAGGTTGGTTAAAAGGTTTTTTATTGAGATTAAATCCTAGGTATGTATAGCCATTCCCCATTTCTTTATATAAATTGATATTTTTGTTTAATTCCGGCCTGGCAGGAAAGACTCTAGAATATTGGATTGGATTAATGTTCATTAAGTCGATATTATTTGCTACCAATTCCATAAATTGAGAGGATAGGTCAGGAATTATTCTCGAAATTTTTTCATCGATCAAAGGTTTTCCATTAATCGACTTATCATTTGATTTGAGTTTTATTTGCTGCCCTGTGATCCATGAATCTAATTTGTAATAACTTGATCCAATTGGGTTTCTGGAAAAAAAAGTATCATTAATATCTTCATCCTTTAAGATATGTGACGGCAGAATATGAAGAGATGCCCATGTTTCAAGAGCAGGTGCGTATGGTTTTTCATATGTTGCTGAAAATTGATGGTCATTTATACAATTTGCCTTTTTAACCAAAAGATAATCTGATCCGTAAGGAGTTCGTGTGTTGGGGTCTACTACTTTTTGCCAAGTAAATAGAACATCGGCACAATTAATTGGAGCTCCATCAGCCCAAGTTTTTCCCTTCTTTAAATTAAATGTAATAGTTTTATGATCACTGGAAATTACCCATGATTCCGCAAGGTCAGGTTCAAAATTAAAGTTCTGATCAAATTTAATAAGTGTATTAAATAATTGTCCTGCAATTGCAGAAGAGGCAGAGTCGCCTGCTATCATTGCGATAAGATTATTCGGCTCTCCAATCATTGCATTTGTTATGGTGCCACCATATTCGGGTTTTGATGAAACATCAAAGTCTACTGACTCACTTTTATCTTTTGAGCATCCTAAGGGTAGTAAAAAAGTTAAAAAAATTAGATGTATGAGTCGCATAAATATTATTGGGGTATATCAATGTATTTACCTACGATTATTTTTGAGCTCTTGAGTTCATTAAACTCCATTAAATCTTTTAAGCTTATTCTATATTTTCTAGCAATAGTTCCTAGTGTGTCTCCTGATTTAATCTTATAGGTGACAATAGTGGAGTAAGAATAAAGATTGTCAGTATTTATTGGATATTTTTTTAATATTTCTGGTGATGATGGTATTAAGATGATCTTATTTTTTAAAGTTTGGTTACTTCTTAATTGATTAATTTTTATTAACTCTTTGATATTAATCCCAAATTTTTTCGCTACATGACTTACTTTTTCACCTTTTATAGGTGTATACGTAATCCAATTTGTTAATGGTTCTGTGTTTCCTTCCATATTTTTTTGAAAAGTTTCAACGTTTTCGATAGGTAAAAGTATCTCTTGCGCTCCAAAATGTGCCTTCATTAGAGGTCGGTTATGTTCAGCGTTTAATAATTCAAATTCTTCAAAGGTCATATTTGCCATTTCTGCTGCTATATGTGCATCGATTTCATCAGGGACATTTACAACTTTAAAATACGGCTTGTCTGGAATATCTTTAATAAATAATTGATACTTTTCAGGGTCTTGAATTATTTTCTTTACTGCTAATAATTTTGGAACGTAGTCTTTCGTTTCTCTTGGTAATTTTAATGAATAATAATCCGTAGGTAGTTTTCTTTTTTTATTCCTTAAGATAGCTCTTTTCACTCGACCTTCGCCAGCATTATACGCAGCCAAAGCTAGCTCCCATGAGCCAAATAAATTGTGAAGATGGTCTAAGTAATCCAGCGCTGCCGTAGTCGAATCAATAATATTTCTTCGCTTGTCTCTCCACCAATCCTGCTCGAGACCAAATAGTTTTCCGGTTGAAGGAATAAATTGCCATACGCCAACCGCTTTTTGTCTTGATTTAGCGATTGGGTTATAAGCACTTTCAATCATAGGAAGCAAAGCAATTTCCATCGGCATATTTCTTTTTTCGACTTCTTCTACTACGTGGTATAAATATAATGAAGATCGGTCTATCATTCTTTCAACATACTCTGGTCTTGATTGGTACCATGAGGTGTATTTTTTGACTCTTTTATTACTTATATCATTCAATTGAAATCCATTTTCAATTCGATCCCAAACGCTTTTTTCTCCCTCAAGGAAATGCGCCCCCTCTAAATTTTTACTGGAAAAATTTTCATCTTCAAATAGATGTAATGTAACTCCTTCTACGTTTTCAATTGTTTTTGGGTTTTCAAACGTATTGGAATATACATTTGAAAAAAATAAAATTATTAAAATAAAAGGGATGTAAATTATTTTCATTAAAAGAGGTCTTTGGCTTTCCTGATGGCTTTAAAATCGTCCAAATTAGAATTAAGGAATGGGTTAAATTCTAACTCATCTTTTAATAATGATGGGACTGTTATTGCAATATTTTCCAGTTTTTTTAGATTGGATTGATATAATTTATCATTTTTAAAGTAGCTAGATAGAAACCTTAGATTATTCTTTGTATATTCATGAGTGCAATATACTTTTGACAAACAATCGATTTTTGAGATTTTTTTTAAACTTTTATGCATTTGCTCTAAAGTTCCTTCAAAAACACGACCGCATCCAAAACTAAATAGGGTGTCACCACAAAAAAGCATTTTGCTGCCATGGTAAACGACATGTTCCAAGGTATGTCCGGGAACGTGAATAACTTCAAAACTTAATTGGTCGTTAAAAAGTGAAACAACATCTTTATCTTTCACCACAGTGTATTTAAAATCAAAGGATTGGTGATAAGGGGCAAACACATCCGGGTCATATTTACCCATTAGCTCTTGAACTCCATCGATATGGTCATTGTGTCTGTGTGTGATAAGTATATTAGAGATTGTTAGGTTATTTTTTTGATGAAAGTCGACAACTTCAGCAGCAGATCCTGGGTCAATTACAACTGTTTTATTATCATAAATAATTACCCAAACATAATTATCATTTAGAATAGGTATAGGGATAGTTTTGAACATAATTAATTATAACCGCTAATATGTCATGGTTTGAAACAAAAAAAGGTCTAGATTTAATATTGTTGGAGAAAAAAATATTAAACAATATTTTTGACCATATTTTTGGTTTTAATATATTGCAGGTAGGTGACATACCATCACTTATTGATGAGTCACGTTTCAAATATAAGTTGGATAAATCAAATTTAAGTTTTAACCCTTCATCACTTCCTTTTGATAATGATTCGATTGATTGTGTCGTTTATCCGCATCAAGATACGGATAATATTTTAATGTTACAAGAAGCTTATAGGGTGTTGATACCTCAGGGATATGCTATTTTTATCAACTTCAATCCATGGAGCTTAATGGGTATTAAAACTTTTTTTTCATTAAAAAATGAATTTCCTTGGAATCAGACTACAGAGAGTTTTACGTCATTTCAAAATAAGGTTTTAGAAAATGGATTTGAGATAATTAATGGAAAATTTTTCGGCTATCATCCATCTTTTAAATCCGCGTCTTATTCTTCCAATTGGGACAAAATAGGGGACAGGTGGTTTCCAATTTTTGCTAATATATACTTATTGGTGGTAAGAAAAAAGATAATAACTTTAACTCCGATCAAGCCCTCTTGGAAATCAAGGGAACAAAAAAATCAGGTGAAAGTATCAAAAAAATATGACTTTTAAAATTTATACGGATGGATCATGTCATGGGAATCCTGGCCCAGGAGGATGGGCCTTTATAGTTCTGAAAGAAGATTTGATTCAATTTCAAGAATCTGGCTCAATGAAAAATACCACAAATAACCAGATGGAGTTATCAGCAGCAATTAAAGGGATAGAGTATATATTAAAATCAAATACTGATTCAAATATCAAGTTGTTTACAGACTCAAAGTATGTGATTGATGGAATCAATAGCTGGATTCATGGATGGAAAAAAAATAACTGGAAAACAGCTTCTAGGCAACCCGTAAAAAATATTGAGTTGTGGCAACAATTAGATGATCTGGTTAAAAGAGTTACTATTGAATGGGTTTGGGTAAAAGGGCACAGTGGAGAGGTAATGAACGAAAAGGTCGATCAACTTGCAAATTCAGCTGCATTAAGGGGGGTAAGTTAAGTGAGGCAAATCTTTCTCGATACTGAGACTACAGGGTTAGATCCAAACCAAGGGCATAGGATTATTGAAATTGCGGCAGTTGAAATGATAAACCGGCAAATTACCAAGAATCAATTTCACGTTTATATCAATCCCGAGCGAGAGATTGATGAAGCGGCGCAAGAGGTTCATGGCTTAACATTGGATTTCTTGGCTGATAAACCACTTTTTGAAAATATTGTAGAGGACTTTATTAATTTCGTTACTGATTCGGAGTTAATTATTCATAATGCGCCTTTTGACATTGGTTTTTTGAATATGGAATTAGGAAGAATTAAGAAAAATACTGTCGACACCTTTGTTGCAGAAATAACCGACTCTCTAAAAATGGCAAGAGATTTAAGGCCAGGTCAAAGAAATAATCTAGATGCACTTTGCAGAGTTTATGATGTAGATAATTCAAAGAGAAATTTGCATGGCGCATTACTGGATTCATTATTGCTTTCTGAGGTATATATAGGAATGACGAGGGGTCAGGAAGCTTTTGAAATTGATTTTTCTGACAGTCAGTTTATAGGTAAAGATTTGAATAAGGATGTTTTATCAAAACTCAAGCCTCTAATGGCCAAACAGGAAGAAGTGGATCTTCACTTAAGTTATTTAAAAAAAATTAAGCTTTAGAAGGTGTAGCATCAGCCCAGTTATTTGGTGTTTCATATAGTCTTACCATTTTGGGTGAAATTGTACCTTTAAAAGCTTTAAAAAATGACTCTTCAAGTAATTCTAAAGCAATGATGGCTAAATTTTCTGCAGTTGGTACTCTGCGAAGAATAACTGTTTTATGGTCTTCAAGAGTATTTAAAAAGTTTATTACTTCAAAGTCTTTTTCGTAAACTAAGAATGCATGGTCCCAAGGGTCAACGATTGTAGTCCTGATTAAATTTTTAGCATCTTTGAAGTCTAGAACCATACCAAAATCAGATTTATTTTCCTGACTAATTATTTCTCCACCTATTGATACCTCTATCGCGTACCTGTGGCCATGTAGATTTTTACAACTGGATTTGTGGTTTGGGATTCTATGTCCTGAATCAAACTCCATTCGTGATGTAATTATCATGAAATAAATTTCTTAAGTGCGTTAATTCTTTTAAGAGCCGGTGGGTGGCTGTCATAAAAGGATGAATAAATAGCGTCTGGAGTTAATGTTGAGGCGTTATCTCTGTAGAGCTTAATTAGAGAGTCTCTTAAGTCTTTTGCAGAAGAGAATTTACAAGCATATTCATCTGCCTCAAATTCATTTTTTCTTGAGTAAGATGCCATTAAGGGCCTTATAAAAAAAAGAAATAATGGACTAATTAAAACAAATAAAATTAGTGCATTTGCATTAGTTTGTGTTTCAACACCAAGGCCAAGGTAAAACCAGTCATTAGTTTTAAGAACATCTAATACGAATAAACCAATGAATGAAATTAAGAACAAAAATACAATTCTTTTTTTGACATGATTATGAGCGAAATGTCCTAATTCATGAGCAAGTACAGCCAAGATTTCACTGTGATTAAGTTTTTCAAGAAGAGTATCAAAAAAAACAATTCTTTTTGCATTACCATAACCGGTGAAATAAGCATTGCCATGAGTGCTTCGCAATGATCCATTCATAACAAAGAGACCGTCGGATTCAAAACCACATTTTTTAAGCAATATTTCAATCTTATTTTTTAATTTAATATCTTCCATGGGCTTAAATTTATTGAATAATGGTGCGATGTACAGAGGGTAAATGGCCAGCATAAGAACATTAAAAATGGATAAAAACAACCAAAGCCATAACCACCATAAATCACCAAGGTTTCCAAATATCCATAGTGCAAGCAAAATCATTGGCAGCATAATGAGGGTAGAAACGATGCTTTGCTTAAATAAATCGGATACATAAAGATTTAGAGTAATTTTATTAAAACCATATCTTTCATCAATCACAAAAGTCTTGTATAGCCCTGATGGAATGTCTAGTATGCTTGACAGGATTAGAACAGAAAAAATCATAGCTGCACCTTGAATTAACTGATTGTCTGTTAAAGATGAGTAAAAACTATTAATATCGTTTATCAGACCACCTATAGTTAACACTAAAAGAAATAGAGCCTGAATAAAAAAATTTATGATATTAAGTTTTGATTTATCTGAAGTGTATGCAGCTGCTTTTTTATGGTCTTTAAGTTTTACTATCTCTTTAAAGTCGCTAGGGACCGAATTTTGATTTTTTAGAGCACTATTACTTTGACGATATGAAAGAGTCATTTCAATTAAGGTGGTTATAACTAATAAAATTAAAAATAGGGCTGTGAATGTTGAAGCAGTCATTGTGATTTAATAAATATTAAAAGTTGCATTTTAAATGAAAAGGGGTGTTAAAGTTATGATTATTAAAAAAATCCTCAGTATTTAATGGAAATCATGACAAAAGATAATAATAATTTAATATGGTTAGATATGGAAATGACTGGGTTGAGCCCTGAGAATGACAGAATTATTGAAATTGCTGTTATCGTAACAGACCCTAATCTAAATGTTTTAAGTGAGGCGCCAACCTATGTTATAAAACAGTCTGATGAAATTCTTAACTCAATGGATGCGTGGAATACTAATACACACACCAAGTCTGGGTTAGTCGAAAAAGTAAAAAATTCAAAATACAACGAAGCTGATGTTGAAAAAGCCCTTATTAATTTTTTAATGCCTTTTGTAGATAAAAATAAATCACCAATGTGTGGTAATACAATTTGTCAGGACAGACGATTTATGGCCAATTATATGCCTCAATTAGAAGCTTATTTTCACTATCGGAATCTTGATGTTAGCGTATTTAAAGAGCTTGCAAAAAGGTGGAAGCCATCACTGATCCAAGGATTTAAAAAATCTGCTAAGCATGAAGCTTTGGAAGATATTCGTGAGTCTATAGAAGAGTTAAAATATTACCGAGAAAATTTTTTAAGATTGAGTTAATGAGCACAATTCAGATTATTACTGTTGGAGTTTTTGCTGCTGCTGGTGCAATTTTAAGATACCTGCTTACTATTTTATATCCATTTAATTATTCTGTATTTAATGGAATACTGCTTGCTAATATCATCGGGTGTTTCCTAATGGGCATACTTTTTTTTGTTGCAAGCGAGCTAGATATTTTAAGTCAATCCGTTAAGCTTGGTCTTATTGTTGGTTTTTTAGGGAGCTTTACAACATTTTCAGCTTTTGGAGGTTATTTCTTTGAGTTTATTCAGAATAAATTCTATGCGAAAGCTTTTATGCATGTTTCGATAACAATGACAGCCACCTTACTCTCTGTATTAGTAGGGTGGCTGATCGCATCCTCATTATTTAGCCGTTTTTTTAACTGATTTATTTTCTGTCGTGGTTTTTTTGCCTGCCTTAGGTTTAGCCTTATTATTTTTTGTTTCAACCATAACTAATTTAACATCATTTGGTTTACTTAGTTTTGGCTTTTCCCAATTGGCTTTTTTTCTTTTTGTCGGTTTTGCTGGTTTATCCTCAGTCTCCTGCTTGCTAGGTTGCGATTTTTTTGAGGTTTCTACTAACTTCAAACCAACAGCCTCAAGATTGATGTCTTTTAATTCTTCCACTTTTTTTGGCTTTGGTTTAACAGTATCTAGATTTGCTGATGATTTATTCGTATCCGTTGTTTTTACAGGTTCACTTTTAGGAATAACAGCTTCCAAAGATTTTTCATTTTTTGGTTTTGAATTTTTTTGATATCTATTTCTATTAAATTCTTTTTTATCTTTATCTGTAATATTTTGTTTATCACTTTCGGGTGAGTTTGAAGAGTTATTATTACTATTATTGTCAGATGGCTTATTATTTCTACTATTTTTATTTCTGAAATTCCGTCTTCTTCTGTTATTTCGATTTGGCTGGCGACTTTCTTCAGATGCGATCTCTTCAGAATCATTAGAACTATCGTTAATGATCTTTTGATTTTGATTAGTATCTTCTTCATCATCACTAGCTATAAGCCCCTTGATAAATCCAAATAATGATTTATTCTTAGTTTTTTTCGATCTTTTTTCTGGAATTAGGCCTTTTACTGCTGGCTGTAACTGTGGCTTTCTTTCCTCATCCTCATCTTGTTCATTGGGATTAAACTCAGGAACTTCAACTTCTTGATAACTTAAGTTTTGTTTCTTACTTAGTTCATTTGAGGTTATTTTGAACTGAGGAACTTCAAAATATTTATTTGGTATAACAAATATTTTATTTTCATTATCAGTCTCGCTTTGAGTAATTAGCTCTCTTTTTTCGTTTAAGATAAAAGTTGCTACGTCAACAGGGACTTGGACTGAAATTTGCTGTCCACTTTTTTTATTTGATTCGTCTTGAATTAACCTAATTACGTGTAAGGCTGAAGATTGGAAGTCTCTAATCCTTCCTGTACCATTACATTTTGGGCATTCACCATTGCTTGTTTCTCCAATGCTTGGTCTTAATCTCTGGCGTGAAAGCTCTAAAAGCCCAAATCTTGATATTCTTCCTGTTTGAATTCTGGCTTTATCATGCTTTAACGAGTCACGTAAACATTCTTCAACTTCTCTTTGATGTTTAGTGCTCTCCATATCGATGAAATCAACTACTATAAGACCACCAATATCTCTAAGCCTTAACTGTTTAGCAATTTCTCTGGCTGCTTCAATATTTGTATTGAAAGCCGTATTTTCGATATCTCTTCCTTTGGTTGATCGACTTGAATTGACATCCACTGATACTAAAGCTTCCGTATGATCAATTACAATTACGCCACCTGAAGGAAGTTGCACTTCTCTTAAAAAGGCTGATTCAATTTGACGCTCAATATTATATTTAGAAAATAATGATGTGCTGTCTTCATAAAGCTCAATACGGTTCGCATAATCTGGCATTACGTGATTCATAAACTGAGAGGCTTGATCGTAAATATCTTGATTATCAATAATAATTTCTTCGATATCTGGATGAAAATAATCCCTTATAGCTCTAATTACAAGATTACTTTCTTGGTAAATTAAGAAAGGGGATTCCTGTTGACTTGATGCACTCTGAATGGCATCCCAAAGTTGAGTTAAGTAATCTAAGTCCCATTGGATTTCCTCAACGGATGTTCCTATACCGGCTGTTCTACCAATAACACTCATACCTTTTCGGATTGTTAATTGTGACAAAGCATCCTTAAAATTGACCCTTTCATCGCCTTCAATTCTTCTGGAGATACCTCCGCTGTCAGGATTGTTAGGCATTAAAACAATGTATCTGCCTGCTAGAGATAGGTAGGTGGTTAATGCAGCTCCCTTGTTTCCTCTTTCTTCTTTTGTAACTTGAATAATAACTTCTTGACCTTCGTCAATAACGTCAGCAATGGAAACACTTTTCTTTCTTGACTTCTTTGAATAAAATTCTTTTGAAATTTCTTTGAATGGAAGGAATCCATGCCTGTCTACACCGTAGTTTACGAAGGCTGCCTCAAGAGATGGTTCGACTCGGGTTATTTTTCCTTTGTAGATATTACTTTTTCTTTGTTCCCTGGTACTTCTTTCGTAATCAAGATCTTCAATTATATCTTCATTAACTATCGCTACACGTATTTCTTCGGACTGAGTTGCATTAAATAGCATCCTCTTCATTATCATATCTCCCTTATTAGAAGATCCTGATAAAGATATTTCTAAGTTATCTTAAACTTTTGTAATTTGTAACTTATGTAATTTCTTTTATCAAAAATCTTTTTAAAAATTAAGCAACTCTTAACATTAAATATAAATGAGGTTACTTAAATTTCATTGTTCTTAAAAAAATACTTTAAAATCAACTATTTTGATTTAAAGTGTTAGCCTAGTATAGGCTAAAAAAGATTAAAAGAAAACAAATAGATAATGAAAACTAACTCTTACATAATTGAAATTGATGACACCTCATCTGGTCAGCGGATTGATAATTTTTTATTACGAGTATTAAAAGATATCCCAAAAAGCCATGTATATAAAATAATAAGAAGTGGGGAAGTGAGAGTAAATAAAAAAAGAATTAAAAGCTTGTATAAACTTCAAGAGAATGACCAGGTTAGGATACCACCAGTTACTCAAAAAGAGAGGGAGGAAAAAAGTCCAGATAACCGTTTAGAGTTGAACATAATTCACGAGGACGAATGGTTTATGGTAATTAATAAACCCTCAGGTCTTGCAGTCCATGGAGGAAGTGGAATAGATTTTGGACTTATTGAATATTTAAGAAATCAAAGAAAAGATTTAAGGTATCTAGAATTAGTTCACCGGCTTGATAAAAATACATCTGGATTAATTTTGATTGCCAAGAAACGATCATCACTTAGATCTTTACAGGAACTTTTTAGAAATAAGCAAATAAGTAAGTTTTATCTTGTCGCTGTTCAGGGTTTATGGAAAGATAAAGTCAAAGATGTAAGTTCTTATTTAAAAAAGGTCAACAAAGATGATGGTCACCATGTTCATGAGGTTAAGGGTCCAGAAGAAGGTAAGCTTTCAAGATCAATTTTTTATTTGGAATCGAACAATGAAAATTACTCAATTTTATCAGTTCATTTAATTACGGGAAGAACACACCAAATTAGAGTTCAACTTGCTAATCTGGGATTTCCTATTCTTGGTGACGATAAATATGGTAATTTTGACCTTAATAGAAAGTTGGTATCTTCAGGATTAAAAAAAATGTTTTTGCATTCACATAAATTAAGATTCCATCACCCATTTACAGATAATATTTTTGAATGTATTTCTCCTTTGCCGAATAATTTTGAAAAGCTATTAAATGAGTAAGTTGTTAATTTTTGATTGGGATGGAACGGTAGTTGATAGCACCGCACATATAATTGACTCTATTAATATGGCTTTTCGAAAAATTATTAACAAAGAATTCAGTCCAAGTGATATAAAAAAAATTATAGGATTAAGCCTTCCTGAGGCCTTTGGGGAGTTAACTAATAATACTTTTCATCACAGATATGATGACTTTGTTACATGCTATAAAAACATATATATAGAAAATCGTCCTGCACCATTTTCTGGGATGTCATTAGGTTTTGAGCGTCTAATTAATAACAACTTTACACTTGCTGTTGCAACTGGAAAAAGCAGGAGGGGGTTAGACAATGATTTTAAGGCATTTGACTTAGGTAAATATTTTAAAGATTCCAAGACTGCAGATGACTGCTTTTCTAAGCCGCACCCGCAAATGGTTAATGATTTGATTGCTAACCTGATGGTTGAAAAAGATAATTCCATTATGATTGGAGATTCATTAATTGACCAAGAGATGGCTGTAAATGCTGGAATTGGTTTTGTTGGGGTAAGTTATGGAGCGACCAACCCAAAAGACTTTAGCAAATACATGCTTTATTGTGCAAACGAACCTTTGGATTTGTTTGACTGGATTATAAAAAATGTCTAATTCGTACTTTATTTCTAAGAGTAAGATAATGCAATCAAAAACAAGGTCAGCAAAATTTGTAATCAATAATCGGAGTATATTTGTGGTTTTTTTTCAGGGTAATTTTTATGCCTACCTTAACGAATGCAAACATTTAGCGGTTGAATTAGACTGGGAGGAGGCTAACTTTTTTGACAATAATCAAGAATTTATTGTATGCTCAACCCATGGAGCACTTTATGACCCTGTGACAGGTTTGTGTGTGTCTGGACCCTGTAAATCAAAAAGTCTTGGTCGCTTGGAATTAACTGAACATGAAGAAGAGGTAGAGGTTTTTTACGATGGAAACTAAATCCAGAAAAGAGCAGGTTGTTAAAGACGACGCATTAAAGATTTTATTGTCTAACGTTGTTAATGAAAATAGAAAAACAAGAAGATGGGGAATCTTCTTTAAAATTTTGACCTTCATTTACCTTTTCTTGTTATTTTTTGTTTTTTTTATCAAACCCTCTCAAGAGATTTCGTCTTCAGAAGACTTTACTGCCTTGGTCAAGCTAAACGGGGTTATAGCTGCAGAGTCAGAAATAAACGCAGATGATGCGATCAAGAGCATTCGAAAAGCACTTAAAAATGAACATTCAAAAGCATTAATTTTAAGCATTAACAGTCCTGGTGGAAGTCCTGTTCAGTCAGCAATCATTAATGATGAAATAAGAAGGTTAAAAGGAATGTACCCTAATAAGCCAATCAAGGTGGTTGTGGAGGATATATGTGCCTCAGGTGGTTATTATATTGCCGTGGCCGCAGATGAAATTTATGCAAATAAAGCAAGTATTGTTGGTTCAATAGGTGTTCTAATGAATGGTTTTGGTTTTGAAAAAGCGATTCAAACATTAGGAATTGAGAGACGTCTACTTACCGCTGGGAATAATAAAGGAATTTTAGACCCATTTGGACCTGTTAATAAAGAACAAAAGGATCACGTGCAAAATCTACTTAACGAAGTTCACCAGCAATTTATTACCGCTGTAAAAGAAGGTCGAGGGTCACGTTTAAAGAATGATGAGAGTATCTTTTCAGGTTTATTTTGGAATGGAGAGTCTGCTTTGGATTTAGGACTGATTGACGGCTATGGGTCAACGGAGTCAATTGCACGTGACGTAATTGGCTTTGATAAGATTGTTGATTTTACTACCTATGAGACATTTGCTGACCGATTTGCTAAGAAGCTTGGGGCAGGTGTTGCACAATCTGTTAATTTAAATATATTAAAAAATAATTTTCAATTAAAATAATAACTTAACATTTATTTTTAATGTGATTAATTAGATTATTTGTTGAGCTATCAAAACAGTTTGTGGTCTTTTCACCCTGAATTTTAGGTAAAACTAATCTTGCAATTTGTTTGCCGTATTCCACACCCCACTGGTCAAATGAGTTTATGTGCCAAACTATTCCTTGAGTGAAAATTTTGTGTTCATATAAAGCTATTAATTTCCCCAATGTTTTTGGGTTGAGTTCGTCAAAAAGAATAGTATTGCTGGGCCTATTTCCTTCAAACGACTTATGCGGAAGAAGTTTTTCAATTTCCTGGTCATTTAACCCTGAGTTTAATAATTCAGATCTCGCCTCATCAATTGACTTACCCATCATTAACGACTGAGTTTGGGCTAATAAATTAGAGATTAAAATTTTATGATGTAGATTCTTTTTTTCTCCAAGATCGTAATGTGATTTTATGGGCATAATGAAATCACTCGGAATAAACTGGGTACCCTGGTGAATCAGTTGATAGAAAGCATGCTGCCCATTTGTACCAGATGCTCCCCATATAACAGGCCCCGTTTCCACACATACTCGTTTTCCGTCCCTATCAATAAATTTTCCATTGCTTTCCATATCAGCTTGCTGAAGATATGATGGAAGTAATGAAAGGCCTTGATCATAGGGTAAAATAGCTTGCGTATTAAACTTGAAGAAATTGATATACCAAATACCCACTAACGCTAAAATAACTGGAATATTTTTTTCTAATGGCGCGTTAAGAAAATGTTCATCCATCTCATATGCGCCTTCTTGTAAGGCTTTAAAATTATCAAACCCCAAGTAAATTGCAATCGATAAGCCAATTGATGACCACAACGAATAGCGACCTCCAACCCAGTCCCAAAAAACAAACATATTTTCTTGATCAATCCCAAATTCTTCAACTTTTTCTAGATTTGTTGAAACTGCAACAAAATGTTTTTTTATACACTCTTCATTATTGTATTTATTAACGAGCCAATGGCGTGCAGAAAAAGCATTTGTCATAGTTTCCTGCGTTGTGAAGGTTTTTGAAGCAACAATAAATAGTGTTGTTTCAGGATTGCAAGTACTAAGTGCTATAGAAAGATCAGCTGAGTCAACATTCGAGACGAAATGAATATTTAATTTTTGATTGGCGTAGGGTTTAAGTGCTTTGCAAACCATTGCAGGACCTAAGTCAGACCCCCCAATTCCTATATTTACTATTGTATCAATTGACTTACCGCTGAAGCCTTTCCAAGAGCCAGAGTTTATGGCATTGCTGAATTCTTCAATTTGCTTAAGTGTTTTTTTGATTTCGGGTTTTACATCAATACCATCGACATAAACGGGATCATTAGTTTGTGATCTCAGAGCTGTGTGTAATACGGCTCGGTCTTCTGTATTATTTATTTTTTCACCAGAAAATTGTTTTTTTCTCCAAGATTCCAAATCCACTTTTTTTGCCAAATCGGTAAGTAAATGAATAGTTTCTTGGGTAATTCTGTTTTTTGAGAAATCCACTAATAGGTCGTCAAGTTTTAAGTGAAGGTTGTTGAATCTTTCTTCATCTTGGTTAAACATTTCCCGCATTTGAATGTTTTTTATTGATTTAAAATGGGATTCGAGCGCTTTCCACTCTTTAGAGTCGATTATTTTTGTCATTTATTAATTCTTGGTTAGTAATGGTTTTCAATCAGCGGACATTATATCAAAAATAACACTTTTAATTATAGTTCTTGTTGTGAAATTGCCCATTTGACATGATCTTGAATTAATTCTGAATGGTCGTTAACTCTTTTTAATAATGATTTTAATAAAATTGGACTTTTATTAGCATTTCCGATTGCGATGGCAATATTGCTTATCCATTTTTCATATCCAATCCTTTTTACAGCACTACCTGAAAAAATTTTATTGAATTTTTCTTTATCCATTTCAAAGCAGTCAATCAAGTCTATGTTATTTAATTTATGACGAACGAAAAAATCAATTTCAGAGCTAAGTTTGGCAAATTTATTCCATGGGCAAATAATTTGACAGTCGTCACACCCATAAACTCTATTCCCAATTAATTTTCTCATGGGGACCGGAATAGGGCCTTTATGTTCAATTGTCAGATATGAAATACATTTTGTAGCATTTAAATAATATGGTGATTCTATAGCCTTTGTTGGACATATATCGATACATGCTTTGCAGCTCCCACAATGATTTGTTTGAGCATTTTGTTTAACTTCTAATGGTAGGTTGGTGTATATCTCCCCAAGAAAAAACCAGGATCCATTGTTTTTATTTAACAGTAAAGTATTTTTTCCCCTCCATCCCAATCCTGCTTGGGTAGCAATATCTATTTCTGGACTAGGAGCTGAGTCGGTAATAACCCTATAATTAAATACGATGTCTTTATCATCGATTAAATTTTTAATCTCTTCAGCAAATTTCTTTAATTTCTTTCTCAGGGTTTTATGATAATCACGACCTAATGCATAACGAGCTATGTAGGCAGTGTCTTTTTTTTGTAATTGATCTATCAGATTTTCATTCAACGGAAGGTAGTCGACCCTTGTGCTTATGATACTTTTGGTCCCAGGCATTATCGATTCTGGGTCGAACTTTAAATCTTCATGTTCTTTAAGAAAATGCATGCTGCCATGATTATTTTTTTTGATCCATTCTTTATAAAGTTTTTTATTGGCATTGATACGGTTAGACGCTAACCCGACGTCAGAAAAACCCTCAGATTTACCAAGAAGGATGACTTTTGATGATATATCTTGCCAATATGTCTTATCTAACATCGAAAAAAATAATAAACTGTTAAGCTATGAATACATTACATCATAAATCTAAAAATGAGAACGACACAATGCGTATCGCTGAGTTAATGAGTCGCAATCTAAAGCAAAGTATGGTCATTTTTTTAAAAGGAGACTTGGGTGCCGGTAAAACAACATTTGTAAGATTTTTACTTCAATCTCTTGGGTATAAAGAAAAGGTAAAAAGTCCAACCTACAATTTGGTTGAGGTGCATCGTGTTGGTGAGTATACGATTAATCATTTTGATCTGTATCGGTTTGGAACTCCGGAGGAGTGGTTTAGTGGTGGTTTTGATGAATACCTATCTAGTAACTCCATAACTATTATTGAATGGCCTGAAAAAATTAAGGGTATAAAGTTGAATCCTGATATATTTGTAGAAATATCAACCGATCAAAATAATGAACGGGATTTTCAGATAAATATGGTTGAAGAGTGGCTGAATCCATGAGTTTTGAAAAAAAATGGCTTTCATTGTTTATTTTTACAATTTTTTCATTCAATATATATGCTAATGATATTCAAACTAGGGTGTGGCCTTCAAGTGAATATACTCGCCTTACTATTGAGTCATCCAGTTATATAAAAAACGATCAAGCTATTCTTAAAAATCCAGATAGAGTGGTTATTGATTTAAAAAGTATTAGTATTAACAACAGTTTAAAAGATTTATCTAATGTAGATTTTAAGAATGATGATGTTATTTCTGGTATTAGAGTAGCTCAGTTTGATCGTACTACCGTAAGAATTGTTATCGACTTGCATCAGGAGTCAAAAATCAAAATTTTTAGTTTAAAGCCCATTCAGTCATATGGCCATAGGCTTGTCATTGACGTTTACCATCAGGAGGATGAAATTGCTCATCTTCTAAAGCAGTTACAAAAAAAACCAATATCCAATGATGTGGATAGTAAACAAGTTACAGACGAAACAAAAAAAATCGATAAACAGCCCATCGAAATTGTTGATGAGCCTAAGATTGAAGAGATAAATAAGATTGTTATTGCAATTGATGCTGGTCATGGGGGTGAAGATCCAGGAGCTAGAGGCTCTTCAGGAGTTAAAGAGAAAAATATCACCTTAGAAATAGCGAAAAAACTGAAAGAAGTATTAGATAAAGAGCCAAATATTCAAGGGGTTTTGATTCGCGATGGAGATTATTTTATTCCTTTGGCCAACCGAGTTGCTAAGGCAAGAAAACTTCAAGCTGATTTATTCATCTCAATCCATGCAGATGCATTTACCAAGAAGTCAGTGAAAGGATCATCTGTCTTTGCTTTATCTGAAAGGGGTGCATCCAGTGCCTTTGCTAAATTTATTGCTAATAAAGAGAATGAATCTGATTTGGTTGGCGGAGTTAGTATAGACGACAAACATCCGGTATTAGCTCAAACGTTACTCGATTTATCTCAAAGTGCAACTATTAACGACAGTATGAAGCTTGGAAGGTATGTTCTTGATGAGATAGGAGAGGTAAATACCTTACATAAAAAATATGTTGAACAGGCTGGTTTTGCAGTTCTGAAAGCACCCGATATCCCATCAATATTGGTTGAAACTGCCTTTATCAGCAACCCTAAAGAAGAAAAAAGTCTTAAATCCGAGAGCTTTCAGTTTAAGCTTGCTGAGAGCATTGTTAAAGGTATCCAAAAATATCTAAAAACAGGAGCCAATTTAGCTTTTTACACTGAAAATTACTGATATGAAAAAGATTTGCCTTTTTGGACCTACTGCATCAGGGAAAACCAAAATTGCTATGGAGTTGTATGATGAATTGAGTGTTCATTTGATTAGTGTAGATTCTGCTCAAATATACAATGACTGCAATATCGGCTCAGCCAAACCAAGTGATGAATTACTGAAAAAGTATCCTCATGAAATGATTAACCTAATTTCACCTGTCGATAACTTCTCTGTAAGTCTGTTTATTGAGTATTACAATGCAATCATCGAAAGAATCGAGCATAGCAATAGAAACCCTTTGTTGGTAGGTGGTACGATGATGTATTTCAATTCAATCTTTAACCCACTTAATAAATTACCTGGAAGCGACTTGGGAGTTAGAGCGGAGGTTGAAGGTCTGTATCAGCAACATGGAATCGAATGGTTGTATCAAAAAGTAAAATCTGTTGATCCTGAAACCACAATTAATGAGTTTGATCGGCAGCGACTTAAGCGGTCATTAGAGGTTTTTTTAATGACCGGGAAGCCTTTAACATCCTTTTATTCAAAAGAATCCAACAAACCCAAGACTTCCGGTGATTATTTAAAAATTGCAATTGTCCCTGAGGATCGTGGCAAACTTCATGAAGCAATTGCCCGACGAACTAAAGAAATGCTCAATGATGGCATTGTAGAGGAGGTTAGGGCGCTGTTTAAAAAATATCCATCATTAACCTTGCAGTCAAATTCAATGCGGTCAGTAGGATATAGACAGGTTGGAATGATGATTAAAAAAGAGATACCAGAAGATGAGCTTTTTAATAAGATTTTATTTGCAACGCGTCAATTAGCTAAAAGACAAATTACATGGATCCGAGGAATGGAGAATACTTATATCTTTGATCCATTTGAGCATAACGTAACAAATAAAATTAAACATTTAATTCAATCCTTTATAAATAAAAATGACTCGAATTAACTTGGTAGGAATCTCTTGCTTGCTCTACGGAACAGTTTTTTGGGGTTTGGTTTGGTATCCATATCGCTTGCTGAGTGGGGGCGGTATAGAGCCAATATCTGCTAGCCTAGTATCTTTTTTTGTGGCATTAATATTTTCACTATTTTCAATCATACCTAAACATTTTAAAGAGCTCCTTGCAAATAAAAAATCCTTGTTTATTTATGCATCGATAGGATGTTTGACCAATATTTGTTATGTATTGGCAGTTGTATATGGTGAAGTGGTGAGGTCAATGCTTTTATTTTTTATGTCTCCCTTATGGACAATTTTTCTCAGCTATTTCTTGATTGATGATGAACAATTAACAGCAAAGCATTGCTTAGTAGCTCTATTATCAGTTCTTGGAGGTATGATTATATTAGCCGACTTTAAATTGTCATTAAATATTCAGTTAAGTGATGTATTTGCCATTGTTGCTGGAATGGGTTTTGCAGCAACCAATGTCTTAGCTAAAAAATTCAAGAAAATAAATTTTCAATTAAAATCATTATCGATCTGGTCAGGGGTTTTTTTTGGTGGGTTAGTAATTGAGATTTTTTATGGACATTTTCAATTTCTTGAAAATATTTTTAACCCGCATAATGCAATGATAATTTTAATAATTGGTGCTTTGTTATTCATCTCAACATTAATCGTTCAGTATGGTTTGCCAAGAGTAAATCCAGTTCAAACCAGCCCGATATTTCTTTTTGAGATTATTGTAGCCAGTTTATCCTCATTTTACTTGGCCGATGAATTATTAAGTTTGAAAGATTTTATTGGCGGATTTTTGATACTTACTTCAATTACAGTGTCTGTTTTTGATTAACTGGCCATAAATATTTTCAATATATCTTGTATATTTCTTAGTATCAAATAGCTTGCTCTTATTCTTTTCTATTTTATTTTTTAAATTTTTTATTACCTCGCGATTTTCATAAATATTAATAGATTTTTGAAGATATTCATCATAATTATTAGCAACAAGTTCCTCATCTACTTCAACTGCCTTTAATATACTTGCCGCCACTCTGGATTGAAATGATTCCCCAATTAAAGTAATAATGGGAATATTTTGGAAGATTGCATCAGCAGCGCTTGTGTGGGCATTGTAAGGATAGCAGTCTAGGAATACATCAACGAACGATATTCTTTCATTGTGCTCGTCATTGGGTCTGTAGTCAGCAAATAAAATTCTATCCGAATCGATATTTTGCTTTAATGCGTACTCTTTTATGTTATTTTTAGCTAAATCATTTGATTGCAAAAGCCATAAAATTGAATCGGGGCATGCTTTTAGAATTCTTAACCAAACATCAAACATTGTTTTAGTTATTTTTAAATTTTGATTAAAACACCCCCAAACAAATTTATTCTCGGGAATAAGATAATTTTCTTTATTTGTTTGTGTTTTGGCTCTTTTATGATTGTTTGGTTGGTAGGTGGGTTCTAAATATATTACCTCTTCTGCAAAGTATTGTTTATTTTCTTCAGGAATTATCAACTTGTCTGCAAATATATAGTCGCACATTGGCTTCTTTTCATAAAAGCCCAGGGTACCAGGATAACCTAACCAATTAACTTGAATCTTTGTCGGCCTATATTTTAAAATTTGCGATCTACTATTTTTTGTAAAGCCAGAGAGGTCGACTAAAATATCCAGTTTATGGCTATGGATAGAACGAACTAATTCAATGTCTGACATTTGGTAGGTGTTGATAAAGTGGTCAGCTATCTCTTTAAAGTTATTATGTTCTGGAGTCTCTTCAGGAAGTCCATTGTAAAGAAGTATGATTTTAAATTTATCCCGATTATGATGCTTTAGACACTCAAATATCAAATGGTACAGTGGATGATTTCTGAAGTCTGAGGACATGTAACCCACGTGAATTTTTTCATTTTTATATTCTAGGTCTTTTGCATCAATTAATGTTTTAGGATGCATTGCGTTCCAGTAATCTGCTATATTTAAATAATCTTGATTGCTGATAGTCGGTAAGCTTAAAATCGGAAATGGTGAGAAATTAAAATCACCTCTTTTTAGTATGGTTCTTAATTTTTTTAGGTGCTCTTCATAGTCGTCCCAAAAACTGAGCCGCTGATTTAAATGTACTAATTGCAAAAAAGTATTATTGTTAAACTGTAAACTATTGGATTTTTTAAATGCAGCTTGTGATTCCTCTAATAAATTAATTTTCTGATAAGCGTTTCCAAGATTATTGAATAAAGCTGGATCATTGCCACCACCCATTCTAGAAGCTGCAAGATAGTTTGAGATTGCTTTGTTAATCTTATTAGCATCTTGAAGTGTATTGGCGTAGTTATAAACATAATGCCAATTTGAATTATCGATACTGATTAACTCTTCAAAGTAAAGGGTCGCTTGTTCGAATTGTCGATTCTGGTGGTATCTATTACCGAGCTCATTTAAACAAAAAGTTATGGTGTTCTTTAAATCTTGATTATCCTTAAAAACATAATGGACGCGTCTGAAAAAACCAAGCGCTTCTTCATAGTCACCGGCCTGCGCAAGCATGTTTCCAATTTCCGTTTGAATAACTAAATCTTTTGGATTCTTCTTTAGCTCTGTCTTGAGCAATTCTGCTGCCTCAAGAAATTTTCCTTGCAGTTCGAGATCTTCTAGTTTTTTCTTTATTTTATTCATAATAAAAATTTTCAATAATTTTATTACTTTTTTTCAAAATTTTAAGTTCATTTTGGTAAGGGCTTAGAGAGTTTATTAGTCTTATTTCATTTTCATCCAGCTTTGAAAAAATCAATTTTATAAGTAAGTTGGATAAATAAGGGGCCATAGAAAATCCTTTTGATCCATAAAATGTATTAATAAATATATTTCTGTACCAATCAAAATCAATACTTTTGTCTTTTGTTGTGACGTAATTCAATAAATTTCCGACATAGGGTTTCCTTTGTTTTGTAGTAAATCGCTCACCCTGCCACACTCCCTGATATTCTTTTTCCAGAGTAATTTCCTGAGGAATCCATTTTGATATTTTTTTATATAAAATATTCTTCTCATTACCATTTAGTAAATCTTTATGTTTATAGTAAGTCGATCCTGAGCAAAATTGGTCTTTATCAAAAAGTATGTAGCCATCTTTTGATAAATTAACTTCTTCATTACTGTGATGTTTTCCTGTTAATACAGAGCCTATGTAATTTTCATTAAAGATCGGTTTATCTATAAGCTTGTTGATTGACTGTGGGTTGCATAAGACAACATATCGATGCTCCCCAATTTTTTTTTTATTGGAATAAACACTTACAAAATCAGAGTTGGGATTTATTTCATCAACATGCTCATTTGAAATAATAATTTTTTTTAAATTTTGAGTAAAAAATTCAACAACATTTAACCATCCTGCTGATTTTAAAAATATCGAATCTTTTTTCCATTTATTTTCTGATCTGCCAATAAATTTAATTTCATTTAAAAGGTATGGGTTATTCTGGATTGTATTAGCTACCCTTGATTCCGGATCATTGTCATCAAAGTGATAAACTCCCTTAAAATTAAAATTACTCTTGTCTATATTTCTTTTGTAGAAAATTTCTAAGAATTCAAAACTTCTGAAGGTACCTAAGTTTTGTATAGTGGGGTCAATCGAGTATCTGGGATTTAATGATGCATAAGGTAGTAACTTTGATTTAGAGTTTTGGATTGTATTGTCATAGACAATTGACGAGTAGCCCCTGTCATTAAGATTTAATGCCAAAGCAGTTCCTGAAATTCCTCCTCCAATTATCCCGAAATCTATATTAGCCATATTATTAAAAATAAAATTGCAAAAAAAAGTGTGTATCTTTTGATCAATTTATAATTATGGTTCATTAGTATTTTCAGGGTACATTTAAAAATTAGTTTATTGAGAAGGTTGAATTTACTCTCTTCCATGTACATTTTAATGAGTAATTCAAGATTATTTTTTCCTAGTTTTTTTAAATCTTTTGGATATTTAATGAATCTTCGATACGCTCTAGCTCTTGTAAAGCTCATTAATGACCATGGATAAAAATGTACTTTTGCTACATCAATAAGACAAAAGTTACCGTTGTGATAAATTATATTCCCCATATGCATTGCCCGGAAGTAGATGCCTTTAGAATGTATTGATGATAAAAACAAAGCGAGTTCTTTCAAAAAAGATTTCGTAAACTCTTTTATAGACATATCCCTAATCGGTATTCCTGGAATGTGATTATAAATTACGCCTGATAATCTCTTATTGTGAATAAATTCTAATTGATGAGTTATATTTAATGAATGAATTCCATTTTGATTGAGTTTTGCGCTATTACTAATAATCCTATTTGAGTACGAATGGATAAATCCTGAAGATAGCAGTCCTCTGATATTAAAAATTTTTATTACTTTGTCATGAACCAGAAACGTTTTTTTTTCCCCAAGATCTTTTCCATTTTTTATAAAATTCTGGAATTCCTCGTCACTATTAAAGTATATCTTTTTCATTCTGAGGGTCTTTATTCAATGGCTTAGTCATTAGTATGTGGTAATCATTGATAACACGCTCATCAAAACCACCTTCGCAATAGGAAAAATAAAAGTTCCACATTCGAGAAAATCTGTCATCAAACCCAAGTTTTTTTATTTTAGTAATATTCTTGTTGAAGTTTTTATTCCACATAAACAATGTTTTAGCGTAGTGGTGGTTTATATTCTCCAGATCAGAAATGATCATATTGGTTTGTGAGGAAATGGTTTTTTGAATAACTTCAATTGACGGTATACAAGAACCTGGAAAGATATATCTTTGAATAAAATCAACCGATTTTAACGCTCCCAAATAGTTTTGGTCTCTAATGGTGATTGCTTGAATTAGTGCGGCACCATTTTCTTTCAAAAGATTGTTTATTTGTTTAAAGTACTCACTGTAATACTGATGACCGACGGCCTCAATCATTTCTATTGAGACTAGTTTGTCATATTTACCCTTTAAATCTCTATAATCAGTAAATAGCAGGGTAACTTTTTTTCCCAACTTTTTTTCTTTAATTAATTTTTTTGTAAAATTATATTGTTCTTTAGATATTGTCGTTGTAGTTACTTTACACCCAAAGTTTTCTGCCGCAAATATTGCAAAACCTCCCCATCCAGTTCCTATTTCAACTACATGGTCACTTTTTTTAAGGTTTAGTTTCTTGCAGATAATATCCAGTTTATTTAACGATGCTCCGTAAAGATCTTGATTTTTATTAGCAAATATTGCTGATGAATACATCATGCTTTTATCGAGAAACATTGAAAAAAAGTCATTACTCAAATCATAGTGAGCAGAAATATTTCTTTTACTGTTTTTCTTTGAATTTTTATTTAGGAAGTGAATGAACTGAAAGAATGGTTTTAGTAATAGGTTAAACTTTGACTCTAGCTTGTTGGTAAGATCGTAATTACGGGAAAAAGCTTTAATAACATTCGTCAAGTCTGGAGTGTCCCAAAACCTGTTCATAAAAGCTTCACTGGCACCTATTGATCCACCAAAAATTATAAAACTATAAAATCTCTCGTCGTTTACAATAATTTCAGCTTTTAATGCATTATTTTTATCGCCAAAGTGAAGAGTTTTACTCCCATCTCGAATAGTCAAAGTACAATTTTTGATTTGAGAGAGTCTTTTATAAAGTATTTTTTTGAGCATAATCATTTTTTTGGATGCTTATAAAAAGGGGTTTTTTTTACCCACAGCTTTAGAGCATTCCAGTAAATTTTAGTAAGTGTTTGTATAGGTATCAAGGGGATTGCTATAAATATTTTATTTAACGATCTCGAGCTTAAAGCTTTTTTCTTTAATTTCATTGTTGCGTTAAATAAATGGTTACCATTTTCATAATTGTTCATTGTAATAATAATCATATCTGTGGGTTTATTAAAGCTCCATTTGTAGAAAATATTCATTGGCATAAAGGGGGAAATGTGGAATTCTTTATTAAACTCAAAAGTTTGCATTGTTGAATTGGTTTGCCATTTATGGAGATAGGCAAATTTTTGATTCCAAGGCGTGTTATTAATGTCACTAATAACTGCTTGTAGCTCTCCTTCCTGATAGCAGAAATAGAAACTTACTGGGTTATAACACAATCCGAGTATTCTTGGTGTTGTTAATAAATACACCTTATCAATACCTTCTATTTCGTTTTTTCTCAAAAATCGTAAAACATCTTTTTTTAATGTGTTGGTTTTTTTGAAGTAGTCTTTTTGATAGAAAGACCCAAAGTTTATTTTTTCGTAACTCCACAATATCGACTTGTTGAAAAAACTTTGCATTTTATCTAGGTCTATCATTATCATTGAGTAATTATAGGAAAAAAAATTATGGGTGGGCATGAAGCGCTCATGGGTTACTTTTCCGCTGTATATGCCTTCCATTTAATTGATCCCACTATATTTTATAGCATTAAGAGCGCTTAAGACCCCATCTTCATGGAAGCCATTGCCCCAGTAAGCCCCTGCAAAACCGATACCATCTAGACAAATTTTATTATGTTTTTTTTGAGCACTATAGGTACTTAGATTAAAAATGGGGTGGTGGTATCTGATTTTTTTGATTACCTTACGTTCATCAATTTCATCAGGAATATTTAAGCTTACTAAAAAATTGAATTTACTTGATATTTTTTGCAATATATTCATATTATAAGTAACGGTAGCATTTTTTTGTTTTTCATCTTTTATCACATAATTCCATGAGGACCATGCGACCTTACTCTTTGGCATGACCGATATATCTGAATGGAGGTAAGTATCATTGCTCGAATAGTCAAACTCACTCAATACAGCTTGTTGTAATTTTGTGGGCTTTGCAAGTAATTCCAGTGCTTCATTTGCATGGCATGCTAAAAATACGTAATCAAATTCATGACGTTTATCCTCGGTCTCAATTATAGATTTGGTACCTTGTCGAAAAACTTTTTGTATTTTGCTGTTTAGGATAATTTTGCTTTTAAATGGGTTGATTAATTTCTCAACGTAGCTGAATGAACCATTTTTGATTGTATACCACTGAGGTCTATCATTTATATTGATCATGCCATGATTTGATAGAAACTTCACAAAAAAATCGAAAGAAAAGGATTTGATTTCCTCGTAGCTTGATGACCAAATTGCTGAAGACATGGGTAATAGATAATTTGATAAAAAGTACTTCGAAAAATTATATTGTTTTACAAATTGACCAATCGTCAAATGATTTTTATTGGAAGTTACGGCTTCTTTTTTTGCTAACTTATTGAATTTTACTATTTCATAAAGTAGGAACCAGAATTTTAAGTTTAATAAATTCTTTTTTTGACTAAACAATGTTTTTAAGTCAGTGCCGCCATATTCAAGTCCACTAATTTTGGATCTTACACTAAAGCTCATTTCCGATTTTTGGTAAGGTATTTCAAGTTCATTAATGAGGTTTAGAAAATTTGGGTAGGTTTTTTTGTTAAAAACGATAAATCCAGAATCCACATTGATAGAACTATTTTGATTGTTGATTTTATGGGTGTGGGTATGCCCACCAAGTCGACCATTTTTTTCAAATAATAAAATATCATGACTTTTATTTAAATAGTGGGCGAGGGTAAGGCCGGCTATCCCGGAACCAATTATTCCAATTTTCATTAACTTCTTTTTTGTTTTATTGCGTTACTTACTGTCCTAAAATTTCCTACTAAGCCAAATAAGGACAGCATCCTTAATACATAGTAAGTTAAATCTATTTCCCACCAAAAGAACCCCTGCCTGATTGATCCTGGAAAGTGGTGATGGTTATTATGCCAACCCTCACCAAGGGTAAGGAGTGCTATTAGAAAATTATTTTTACTTTGTTCGTTTGTCTTATATCGCTGCCTTCCCCATAAATGAGCAATCGAATTAACAGCAAATGTAGAGTGATAAACAAATACCGTTGATACAAAAAATCCCCATATCACTGTTGTAAAGCCATTTCCGAAACCTAAAAAGCTGGAGTACTCACCAATTAAATAGAGCGAAATGATTAATAATAGCGGCGGCATCCAGTCAAAGCGGTCAATTATTCGAAGTTCTTTAAATTTATATAAATCTTTGACGTAACTAAGATCTGTTAAAAAATTTTTCTTAGCAAGAAACCAGCCCATGTGGCTCCATAAAATATTATGCGTATGAGGGGAGTGGTGATCATGTTCATTGTCTGAGTTTTGATGATGACGTCTGTGATGAGATGCCCACCATATTGGTCCTCGCTGAGCAGCAGTTGCTCCAATGAAGCCAAAGATAAATTGAATTATCCGAGAAGTTTTAAACGTTTTATGCGAGAAGTATCTGTGATAAAACCCTGTGATGGCAAACATTCGAACAAAAAATGACCCCAATGCAAAATACAATAAACTCCAAGAGAAATCCGTAAAAAAGGCAAGAACAGCCCCAATATGAATGGCGATAAAAGGGAGAACCCTGAGCCAGTCAATTGAGCTATCGTCAATATCGTGGTGTTTTAAGTAATATTTTTCTGCATATTTATTGTCGAAAATTTTAAGAATAAATTCTTTCATTTACTTATGCGGTACAAATCTAATCATATCTTTATCATAACCTAACTCGGTTGTTTTTTCATAAATCCATTGCTTTTTCTTTGTGCTTATTTCTTTATTTCTGGACATGAACCACAAATAATCTCTTTTATCTCTTGCCACAATCGTATTCTGATAGTCATTATCAACATAAGATATTATGTATTGAGCTTTTATGGGCCAAATAAACTGCATTCCCCAAACCGCATTATTAGTCCCAGGTAATACATATCCCAGAGGTTCATATTTTTTAGGTGGACCATTAAAGTCTCCTGAATTAAAGGTGAATGTTGTTTGAATCAATTCTTTTTCTTTATTGTATTGGTAACTTTCTATGGCGTTGTAGGCATTTTTTTCAACAAAGGCAGGAATATGAGCAAGTACATACCAGTCACCCATAAATTTCTCTAACTCAACATTATCAACTGGTTTAATCTTAGGCTGAGTTGATGTGCATGAGACTAAAAATATAAGTCCAAATATAACGGTGTATTTAATCATAAGAGTTTCTCAATTTTTTTATTTATTATCAGTAAAAACAGACCAGCAGCAAAGCTTATAATTCCAATAAAAATAAATAAATTAATATTCATTGCTTCCAAAAACTTAGGGAGATTTCCTGCTATGAAACTTGCAACCGCAAAAGTTAGAAACCAAACCCCCAGCATAACACCCTTAAAATTATTTGGTGAAACTCTCGTTACCATCGAAAGTCCGGTTGGAGATAAAGATAGCTCACCAATAGTATGGAGAAAATACACTAAAAAAATCCATAAAAAATGGATTTGGTCTAGGCCTGAAAGCAAGACCAATGGTAAGTAGCCAAGAGATAAAAGCATCAACCCGATTGCTATTTTGTGGGATGTATTAATGATTATTTTTTTCCCCAGTCGAGACCATAACTTGGATACATAAGCTCCTAAGAGAATAATCAATAGCGGATTTAAAGATAAAAATAGGGTGGTGGGGATAGTAAAATCAAATAGCTTTTTATTTACATTGGTGTCAGTGAAAATTGTCAAAAAGCCTCCGGCTTGCTCAAATCCAACCCAGAAAACAATTGAAAACAACCCCAAGATACCGATGTATTTGATTTTATTAATTTCTATTTTTTTGGGAAGGGCTGGGGTTACCTTTCCATGAAAAAATATGGCTATTAACCCTAAAATAGTGGACCAAAGTAGGATACTTGTCGGTAACGAAACAAAAATTAAAATGATCAAGGAAGATATAAGGTATGGTTTAAAAATAAAGGATATATTTATCATTTTTTTTAAATTTTCCGTCTTATTTATTGCGATAATAAAAGTAAATAAACCCAATAACATTCCCAGTGCAGCAATCATAAAACCAAAGTGCCAGTTATACAGCTCGCCTATAAAACCAATTATCAGTGGGGCTAAAAAAGCTCCCAGATTAATTCCTATGTAAAATATACTAAAGCCTTCATCCCTATGATTTATGGAGTTATTTTTGTACTGGTCACCAAGTAAGTTTGAAATATTTGGCTTAAAAAAACCATTACCAATTATTAAAAAACCCAGTCCTTGAAAGAAAGTTGTATCAAACGCGAGGAGAAAATGGCCAGTCATCATTAAAAAACCACCAAGAATAATAGAATTGATGCGATTTAAATATTTATCTGCAATATAACCTCCTAAAATGGGAGTCAAATATACAAGACTAGTGTAAATCGCATATATATTCAGTGCTTCATGGTGACTGTATCCTTGAGCATTTACTAAATAAAGTACCAGCAAGGCTCGCATGCCATAAAAGCTAAATCTTTCCCACATTTCAGTAAAAAATAAGGGTTTTAATAATTTAGGGTGCATACTTAAGCGTTAGGCTAATAGTTTTTTTAAACTATTCTCCAAATCTGTTCGATTAAAATTAGAGCTTTTGGAGACAAAATCAAAGTGATCTTCAATTCTTTCCCCCATTGTTGTAATTTTCGCATTTATTATGTTCAACTCATTCTTTAGGAAGACTTGAGCAATTGAAAGCAGGAGCCCATCGCGATTCGAGGTTTTAACCATAACGTGATAACAGCCGCTTTCTCCATCAACCAGCTCTACTGAATCTTCGATCTGATGAAATTTTGCTTGCCTTGTTCTTTCAAGGTTAACTATTGTTTTCACTTCACGTAAGTTTTTATTATTAATTAGCTGTGTTAATTCCTCTTCAATGTATTTAAAGAAGTCTTTAAAACGAATGGTATTTTCATCATCATAGCTGACGTGAAATGCATTCAAAGCATAGTGATTTTTTGAGGTATAAATTTTTGCTTGACTAATTCGACACTGTATTCCATGAAAAAAACTACAAGTTTTATAAAAAATACCAGGTCTATCAATGGAATAAATAAGAACTTCAATTCCTTGCCCACCTTTTTGATGTCTTACCCGGACAATTGTATCCTTGGTTTTAATGTGCGGAAGAAGCACTCGAGTTTGCCAGGCGATCTCGTGAGCATCAAATCTTTTAAAGTATTCATTTCCTAGCTGTTCCCAATTGCTTTGAAACATTTTTTCAGATATCGAGTATTTTTTTAGCACTAACTTAGTTTCATTTATCCTCTGTTCGATGAATTGTTGCTCGGTTTGGGTGTGATTAAGATACCTTAATGTAATCTGATGAAGATTGTTAATCAATGTCGATTTCCATTGATTCCAAACTTTATGGCTTGTTCCTCTAATGTCTGCCGTTGTTAAAAGATATAGAAGATCTAACCTTTCAATATTGTTAACTTCTTTTGCGAAATTTCGAATAACCGTTGGGTCCGCCAAGTCCATCTTCTGTGCAACGTTAGACATCAAGAGATGATTTCTAACTAACCAAGCAATTAGATTCGTATCGTAAGAACTAAGTTGGAATTTTTTTCCAAACCTTAGGACCTCCTTTTCGCCAATTTTAGAATGATCTCCGCCTCGCCCTTTTCCAATATCATGAAAAAGTCCAGCAAAATAAAGAATTTCAGGCTTCTTTATTCTTTTAAAAGCATCATAAGATTCTGGAAATTCATGCTTTAATTTTTGCTTGCTATATCGCCTTAAATTTTCTATAACATTTAACGTGTGTTCATCGACGGTATAAATATGAAAAAGATCATGCTGCATTTGTGAAACAATCTTTCCAAAAGGAGGGAAAAAATTTCCTAAAATATTGTACCTATTCAAAAGTCTCAAGGTCCTATTTACTTTATTTTTTGATTTAAACAAGTTAACGAACTTGGATTGCATGAGGTTGTTGGATTTAAAAGTTTTATTAAAGTCTTGATTAACGGATTCCTGAATTTTGTTTATGAGTTCGGGGCCAAATCCCATGAAGGTTTTATTGTCTTGATAAAGCTTGAAGTAATCAAAAATTTGTTGACTTATATTTGTTGAAGACTTGGGTTTAATTTCAATTAAATTATTTTTTACATATAGTTCTTTATACCCAGGAATTTCAAAAGATTGGTTTTCATTCATAAGCATAAATTTCTTTGTGATAATTTCATTGAGAAGAATGATATTTCTAATTGACCTGTAGAGGCTATTCATAACATTCTCGCTCGCCTTTTTTGAAGGGGTGTTTTTAAACCCGAGATCCTCTGCCAGTCTCGATTGATAGTCCACAAGCAGCCTATCTTCTTGCTGATTGGTTATGATGTGCAGAAAAATTCGACGTTTTGCAATCTTGTTGAAGTGAAATTTTAGCAAGTTGTATTGGTTATGCTCAATAACCTTATTTTCAATTAAGGTTTTGAATTCGTGTGATCCATACTTTGCAGCTGTTAACCATCTTATAAAATGGATATCTCGAAGACAGCCACGAGATTCTTTTATATTTGGCTCTAACAGGTACCCTGATTTACTAAACTTTAGGTGACGCTCATCTTGTTCTTTAATTTTATTTTTGATAAATGAATTGATATTTAATTTTTTTATTAGGGTATCTTTGTAACGAAAAAAAAGATTGGAGCATCCGGACAGATGCCTCAACTCGAGAAGGTTTGTTGCAATTGTAATATCTTTTATGTCTATGTGAATTTCTGAAATTATTCTTTGGCTGATGCCAATTTTAAATCCAAAATCCCAGCAATGTTGGATAAATAATTCAAGTTTTTCTTTTTCATCAACGTCAGTTGCTTCCGAATTGCTAATTATTGCTAAATCAATGTCAGACCCTGGATATAACTCATTTCTTCCAAATCCACCGACCGCTGCGATTACATACTTTTCAGGATCGATTGAGCAACTTCTCCATAAAGTCGTAATTACATCATCGCAAAGTTTTGAATTCTTCTTGAGAAAGTTGATGCTATTGTGTTTTTTGAGAAAGTCATTCTTTAAGCTTGTGAACTTATTCTCATAACTCTTCTTAAGCGTTTTAAAAATCATTAATCTAAAAAGGGATCAGGTGTTCCATCTGACAATGTGAGGACTTCGTAACCATCTTTAGTTACCAGAATTGTATGTTCCCATTGAGCAGATAGAGAGCGATCTTTTGTAACAACTGTCCATCCATCGGGCATCATTCTTATTTCTTTTTTTCCAGCATTTATCATTGGTTCAATAGTAAAAGTCATACCTTCTTTAAGCCTAAGACCCTTGCCTTTTTGACCATAATGAAGAACTTGTGGCTCCTCATGAAAGACTTTACCTATTCCATGACCACAAAACTCCCTTACAACAGAATAACCCATATCTTCTGCATATTGTTGGATAGTGAAACCAATATCACCTAGTGTTGCATCAGGTCTAACTTCTCTGATTCCTTTCCACATAGATTGATAAGTAATATCACACAATCTTTTAGCCTGAATTGAAGGAGCTCCTGCATAGAACATCCTACTGGTATCTCCGTGATAACCGTCTTTTATCACTGTAACGTCAATATTGACAACGTCACCTTTTTTAAGAACCCGATCACTTGGGATGCCATGACATATCTGGTTGTTGACAGAGGTGCATATAGATTTTGGATAAGGGGTATGACCGCCAGGAGCATAATTTAGTGGAGCAGGAATGGTGTTTTGTTCATTTACCATAAAATCATGACATAGCTTATCTAAAGCTTCTGTGGTAATTCCTGGTTCAACATATTTTGATATAAAGTCGAGGACTTCAGAAGCCAATCTGCCAGCAATTCTCATCTTCTTTATGTCTTCTTCGTTTTTTATTGAAATACTCATTAAAATACCTATGAAAATGGTGCGGATTGTATTATAATTGCGTTCTTTAAAATTTGCACTTAAGTCACCTAAAGGTGCTAGTAATCTAGTCTGACTTAAGTGAAGTGATAACCTTATAGGAGAGAATATCATGTCAGTTACAATGAGACAAATGTTGGAAGCAGGGGTGCATTTTGGCCATCAAACGCGTTACTGGAACCCAAAAATGGAATCTTTTATTTTTGGCGAAAGAAACAAAATCCATATCATTAATCTAGAAAAAACATTACCGCTATTTCAAGAAGCTTCAAAATACATTAAAAATTTAGCAGCCAACAAAGGCAGAATCCTTTTTGTTGGGACCAAAAGACAAGCAAGAGAAATTGTAAAGGAAGAGGCAGAACGTGCGAATTGCCCTTATGTTAACCATAGATGGCTTGGTGGCATGCTGACTAATTTTAAAACGGTGAAGCAATCAATTAAAAGATTACATGAGCTTGAGGCAATGATGAATGATGGCTCACTTGATAAATTAACCAAAAAAGAAGCGTTAACTATTAAACGTGATCATGAAAAATTAAACAGATCAATAGGTGGTATCAAAGAAATGACTTCACTACCTGATGCTATTTTTGTGATTGATGTTGGTTTCGAAAGCGGCGCAGTGGAAGAGGCTACTAAATTAGGAATACCTGTTGTGGGAGTTGTCGATACTAATAATTCTATTGAAAATATTTCCTATGTTATTCCTGGAAACGATGATTCAAGCCGCGCTATTAGGCTCTATGCAAGAGGAATGGCAGACTCAGTATTGGATGGGAAAAATAAAGCATTAACTGATTTGGCAAAGACAGTTTCTGAAGAAAAAGAAGAAACGACAGAAGAATAAACATTAATTAAAGTTTTAAGGATAAATTATGGCAGAAATAACAGCTTCACTAGTTAAAGAGCTTAGAGAGATGACAGATGCTCCAATGATGGATTGCAAAAAAGCTCTTACTGAAGTGGATGGAGATTTACAAAAAGCAGAAGAATTGCTTCGAGTTAAGTTTGGAAATAAAGCATCAAAAGTTAGTTCAAGAGTTGCAGCCGAAGGGTTGATTTCTATTGCAATATCGACTGATTCAAAAAATGGAGCAATCGTGGAAATTAATTCGGAAACGGATTTCTGTGCAAAAAATGATGAATTTATTAAGTTTTGCCAAGACGTATCAAATGCGACACTTCAATCAAGACCATCTGATATCGACTCTTTAAAGAATGTCGAAATGAACGGTGTGTCAGTTGAAGAATCACGTTCAAACCTTGTGGGAAAAATTGGTGAAAATATATCACCACGAAGATTTGCACTAGTTGAGGCAAATGGAAACTTATTTTCATACCTGCATGGTGGTAAAATTGGTGTTCTTTTAGATCTTTCTGGCGGTAATGAGGATTTAGGTAAAGACATCGCTATGCATATTGCTGCTTCAAAGCCGAAGGCTCTGGATGAAAGTGGTATTGATCAAGAGTTAATCGATTCAGAAAAAAGGGTTGCGCTTGAAAAAGCTAAAGAAGCGGGTAAGCCTGAAGAGATGCTCGATAAAATTGCAACCGGATCGGTTAACAAATTTCTAAAAGAAGTGACTCTTTTAAATCAACCTTTTGTAAAAGACGACAAACAAACAATACAAAATCTACTTGATTCAAATAACGCTAAAATTAACTCTTTCCATCTGTATATTGTTGGAGAAGGAATTGAAAAAGTTCAGTCGGACTTTGCAGCTGAAGTTGCAGAGGCGTCAAAGGTTTAGATAATATTTAAAAAGGTTGCTTTGGCAACCTTTTTTTTATGCCATAATTGAAGTTATGCAACCTCAACCACTATACAAAAGAATTTTACTTAAACTCTCAGGTGAAGCATTAATGGGGGATGAGTCTTTTGGTATATCACCAAATATAATTAACCAAATCGTTTCCGAAATTAAAAAAATACTTGAGCTCAAGGTTCAGCTAGCTATTGTTATTGGTGGTGGAAATATTTTTAGAGGCATTTCCCTTGGAGATCAAGGTATGACCAGAGCCACAGGTGATTATATGGGTATGCTCGCTACCGTAATGAATTCGTTAGCACTTGAAGATGCTTTTAATAAGAATAAAATTGTGACAAGAGTGCAATCTGCAGTAAATATAAATCAAATTGTAGAGCCATACGTTAGAGCAAAATCCCTTCAATACTTAAATGAAAATAAAGTGGTAATTTTTTCCGGCGGCACCGGTAATCCATTTTTCACAACAGATACTGCGGCAGCGCTTAGAGCGTCTGAGATTGATGCCGATATTATGATTAAGGCGACTAAAGTTGATGGTATTTATACTGATGATCCAGTAAAAAATAAAAATGCAACTAAAATAGATCGACTCAATTATGATGAGGCGATTACTAAAAATTTAAAAGTTATGGATGCTACAGCTTTTACTTTATGTAAAGAGCAGAATATGCCGATTGGGGTAATAAATATTTTTGATAAAGACTCTTTGTATAATTTTATAACCAGCAAAGAATCAAAATCTGGGACTTTGGTAACAAGATAGGAAAAAAATGAACGATTTAAAAATGAAAATGGATAAAACAGTAGAGAAATTAAAAAGTGATTTCTCTAAAATAAGAACAGGCAGAGCCCACACAGGATTGCTTGATCATCTTATGGTGGATTATTATGGAACCATTACACCCTTATCACAGATGGCAAATATTACATTAGGGGATAACACCACGATAAATGTTCAACCTTATGACAAATCACAAACAACAGTTATAGAAAAGGTTATTCGTGATTCTGATCTGGGACTTAATCCAGCTGTAAATGGAGATCTAATTCGGGTTCCAATGCCACCATTAACTGAGGAAAGAAGAAAAGACCTGATAAAAGTTGTAAAGTCTGAAGGTGAGAATTCTAAAATCGCCATAAGAAATATTAGACGAGATGGGAATGATGAGCTTAAGAAGCAATTGAAAGAAAAATTAATAAGCGAAGATGATGAGAAAAGAGATCAATCTAAAATACAACTTTTAACAGATGACTATATTAAAACCATTGACTCATTAATAGCGGCAAAAGAAAAAGATTTGATGGCAATCTAACGTGGTTATGCTTTTAAAGCAAAAAAATATTCCTAATCATGTTGCCATAATTATGGATGGTAATGGAAGGTGGGCTAATAAAAAAGATCTACCAAGACACAAAGGACATGAGGAAGGTTTGTTGGTCCTATCAAAAATTATAAATGTGATTTATAAGGCTGAGATTAAGCATTTAACTGTATTCGCGTTTAGCTCAGAAAACTGGAAGAGGCCTAGAGAAGAAGTAAAAAGTTTATTAGCTTTATTTGAAAATGCTCTAGTAAAAAATTTTCAATTTTTAATTGATAAGAAAATTAAATTTAAAATGCTTGGAAGTCTTTCAAGATTCCCAAAATCTCTTCTCTTAAAAGTTAAGGAATTAGAAAATAAAACAAAAAATTTTAAACACTTTAATTTTTATCTTGCTGCAGGATACGGCTCTAAAGATGAAATTGTTAATGCTGCAAATGCTCTATCAAAAGAGGGCAAGACTATTACCGAAAAATCATTACGAAATGCTTTTTTTATACCAAAGCTACCTGATGTTGATTTGATGATTAGGACTGGTGGCGAAAAAAGATTAAGCAATTTTCTTTTGTGGCAGTCTGCATATGCTGAATTATATTTTTTAGATGCCTTGTGGCCTGATTTCAAAACAAGACATTTTCAAGCGGCATTAAATTTCTACAGCTCAAAGGAAAGAAAATTTGGAAAAGTTTCTAAAAACTAATTTATCTTTAAGAATAGTATCAGCAATTGCTATGATGACTATATTTTTAGGGTCCTTATTAGAATTTAATAATCTTTTTATATTTTTGATTTTAACTATAAGCCTTTTGTGTTTTATGGAACTAAGAAGAATTTTAAATCTTAGTTTGCTTGTTAGTATATTTAACCTAATTTTATGTGTGTTATTTATATATCTATTTCTTTTTTACCACAGTTTTTTAAGTGTCTTTATTTCAGTATTTATATTATTTATTTTATCTATAACTATTTTTTTCAAAAAATATCCTAATATTTTTGATAATTTTTTACCTTCACTTTACCTCCCAGCCTTTAGTTATTCATGTATTTATCTTTCACAAACTAACCCTAAATTCTTAATAATGATTTTTCTGGGAATTTGGGCAGTCGATATTGGGGGTTACATTTTTGGTCGATTGTTTGGCATACATTTTATTTTTCCAATAACAAGTCCAAAAAAGACTTGGGAAGGTCTCATAGGTTCTTTTATCTTAGCTATGTTAAGTCTATATCTATACAATCTTTATATATTTAACTTTGAATTTGTAGATCTTTTTTCTCTTGTTATTCTTGTGGTTTTGTCTGCAGTATTAGGAGATTATTTTGAATCTTTTATTAAACGAAAATACTTTATTAAAGATAGCGGTGCAATAATTCCTGGACATGGTGGCATTCTCGATAGAATGGATTCTGCCATAGTGACATTGCCGATAATAATTTTACTATTTGATTATATTTAATTATGTTAAAAAATATCGCCATTCTAGGATCTACAGGTAGTATTGGTAAATCAACCCTTGAGGTCATTGCTTTAAACGAAAAGATTTTAAAAGTATTTTGTATTTCAGCCAATAAAAATTTTACCTTACTAGCGAATCAAATTAACATATTCAAGCCAAAATATGCGTACATAGAACATAAAATTCATACAGAGTCTTTAAAAAAATTAATTGAACATGATAAAACGATAATTCTAGATTCCGAAGATAATTTACTTGAGATTTTATCTTCCGATGAATTAAATATTGTAGTTTCTTCAATGTCAGGGAGTAGTGGACTTAAATCAACTTATCATGCATTAGCTAGTAAAAAAATTGTTTTACTTGCCAACAAAGAGTCTATGGTTATGGCTGGAAAATTAATGTCAAAATTCATTAATAATATTATACCCATTGATAGTGAGCATAATTCGATTTTTCAGGTGATTCAAGGGTCCACTCATCATATTGAAAAAATATCGTTAACCGCATCTGGCGGTCCATTTCGAAATTATCCTTACAATGAATTTAGTAAAATAACAAAAGAAATGGCTCTTAAACACCCTAATTGGGTAATGGGTGAAAAAATAACCATAGATTCGGCAACAATGATGAATAAGTGTCTAGAGATAATTGAGGCTCATTACTTATTTGAATTACCAAAAGAAAAGATAGATGTAATAATCCATCCAGAGTCAATTATTCATTCGCTAGTAGAATATTCTGATGGATCAACATTATGTCAATTGTCAGAACCAGATATGAAAATACCAATTTCATATGCACTTGGATATCCTGAGCGACTGACATCAGGAAGAGCTCCTATTAATTTAACAAGTATTGGAAAACTTACATTCCAAAAACCTGATTATAAAAAATTTCCATCTCTTCGATATGCTTATCAAACATTAGAATATATAGAGAATCAAGAAACTTTAGCAATAATGTTAAATGCAGCTAATGAGATTGCAGTTGATTTGTTTCTTCAAAACAGAATAAATTTTTTAGATATTTATAAAATCATTGAAAGCTCATTTGAAAAAACTGAAAATTTACCAATGGATAATATTAATGATATTTTTAATGTAGATTTTTTGTATAGAAAAAAATTAAATGAGTATATAAAAAAATCTGTTCTGATAGATTAAATTAAGTTATTGATTTAAATAAAATTTCTTTGAAATTTAAAACTAACGTTATATAATGCATCCAAGTTAACTTTTAAGATAATGAATTGAAAACAATTATAAAAAATTTATTTTTATTACTTACATTAATTTATTCTTTTTCTGTTAATGCAGAAATTATTAAAGATATCAAGATTAAAGGGCTTCAAAGGGTGGAAGTCGGTGTAATTTTTGATAGCATTCCTTTTGACATTGGAGACGATCTTGACTCCATTGATTCATCTGAAATAATAAAATTCATATATAAAAGTGGTCAATTTCGTGATGTATTCGTGGATTATGAAGATGGGGTTTTGTTAGTAAGCGTTTCTGAAAAACCTGTAATAGCTAGCATTGAATTTAAAGGTAATGATATTCTTCAAACAGATAAGCTTCGTGAGGGAATTCGGCAAGTAAATCTTTATGAAGGCGCAGTTTTTGACAAACAAGTTTTATCTACTCTAGAAAAAGATCTTTCTAAGTCATACACTTCAATGGGAAGATACAATGTCACGGTTCAAGCAGAATTTAAGCCGCTTGAAAGAAATAGAGTAGCAATAATAGTTAATATTGATGAAGGGACGCTTACCAGAATTTCGGATATTACAATTAATGGAAATACTAAGTTTAGTGATGATGACTTGCTTGGAATAATGGAGCTCAAGAAAACTAATATTTTATCCTGGTGGGAAAAAGATGATAGGTATTCAAAGTCATCCCTTACAGCCGATATCGAGAAAATTAAAAGCTTTTATCTTGATAGGGGTTATTTAAACTTTGAGATATTATCTACAAATGTTTCCATTTCTCCAAATAAAAAAAGACTCCAAATTAGCATTGATATCTCTGAGGGTGAAAAATATAAATTTTCAAAAATATCAATCTCAGGAGAATTAGATGAATTTGATGTTGATGAATTAAAGAAGCAGGTTGTCGCTAAAGAAAATGAATTATTTAGCTCACGAAAAGTAACAGAGACAACTACTGAGCTTGGAAATTATTTGGGAAATTTTGGCTACGCATTCGCTAATATCAATCCTATTTCTGATATCAATGAAGAAGATAAGACCGTTAGTTATGATTTTTTCGTAACCACTGGTAACAAAGTATATGTTAGAAATATAAATTTTATCGGTAATTCAAGAACTAAGGATGAAGTCCTAAGAAGAGAGATGAGACAATTTGAATCGTCATGGTATGACGAATCTAAGGTTGCTCGGTCTAAGTTTAGATTAACAAGACTTCAATATTTCAGCGCCGTTGACGTTGATACAGCTCAGGTACCCGGGTTAACAGACCAGGTAGATCTTAATGTTTCAGTTACCGAAAGAAATACCGGTAGGGTTATGTTGGGTGCTGGTGTCAGCTCTGCAGAGGGACTTATGGGATCCTTTAATGTAAGTCAAGCCAATTTTGCTGGAACAGGTAACACGGTTGCGCTGGGCGTTAGCACAGGCTCAATTAATAGAACATATTCTCTTTCGTATACTGATCCATATTATACAGATGATGGAGTATCAAGAGGATTCACTGTTTACAGAAGAGATAGAAATACAGCTAAGCTAAGAGGTATTGGGACTTATAACACTTACTCATACGGCGGTGGAGTTAACTTTGGGATTCCTCTCAGCGAAACAGATTTTTTAAACTTCGGGGTAACCTTAGATTTTACAGAGCTTGACCTAACGGATCGATCTCCGACACTATATAAAGACTACTGCAATAAAGCTCTAAATGAGGGTAGTTGTAACGCTGATGCACTCGAATTCAATGTTGGAATCAAAACTGACACGAGAGACAATGTTCTAGTGCCAACAGAAGGAATGCTTACAATGTACAATGCAACCTTAACGGCGCCGGTTTTGGATCTACAATATTTTAAACTAAATGCAAGTTCAGAATACTATAAACCTCTTGATAAAAACAAAAAATATACACTAAAATTAAGAGGATCATTAGGTTATGCGCAAGAGTATGGTGGTGAAGATTACCCATTCTTTAAAAACTTCTTTATGGGCGGTGTTCGTACTGTGAGAGGTTATAGAACAAGCTCTATTGGACCTAAGTATTTCAATAGTGCTTCCAATAGATGGTTCACGACAGGGGGAACAACATCGGTAAATTTAAGTGCTGAACTGTACTTTCCAATTCCAGGTGTAAAAGACAATCAAGCGTTTAGATTAAGTACATTTATTGACGCAGGCGGGGTTTTTTCGGATAATGAATCATTAACTGCCAGCGACCAATATCAGAAGGGTGAAATGAGATATTCATATGGATTGGGCGTTATGTGGAACTCACCTTTTGGTCCACTTCAGCTATCTGTTGCAGAACCAATTAATGATGATAGTACTGACAGAGTTCAAAGATTCCAGTTTGGTATGGGCTCATCTTTTTAAAATAACTTAAGGAATATTATTACAATGAAAAAAAATTATATTTATGTATTACTGTTAATGTTTGTATCTAGTGTTTTTGCAGATGAATTAAAAGTTGGAATTGTTGATGTGAATAAAATATTAAAAGAAGCCCCACAAACAATATCAGCTAACAAAAAATTAGAAAAAGAGTTCAGCGTAAGAACAGAGAAATTAAAAGCAAAAATAAAAAGTATTCAAGCTGATGAAAAAAAATATCAAAAAGAATCATTAACCTTGTCTGATGCTGAAAGAGAAAAGACAGAAAAAAATTTACAGCAACGTAAAATCGATATACAAAGATCTGAGCGTGAACTCAGGGAAGATATGGATTTGCGAAGAAGGGAAGAGATTGGTGATCTTCAAGAAAAAATTAATGAAACTATAGATAAAATGGCTACAAATGAAAATTTTGATTTAATTCTGTATAACGGAATCGCTTATGCAAGCAAAAAAGTTGACATTACTGAATCGATCATAAAAAAACTTGGTGGTTCGGAAGAGGCTGCACCTGTTGATAAAAAAAATGTGAAAGATGAACCAAAATCTAAGTAAATCTATAGAAGAGATACAAAAGCTTGTAAATGGAAAGGCCTCTGTTGAAGGCCTTTTTATTTGTGGTGTAAATTCACTAGAAAATGCCAAAGCAGGCGATATATCATTTTATACCGGAAGTAAAAACCGTTCGGGCTTAATCAATACTAAGGCTTCAGTTGTATTAATTAAAAGATCAGATGTTCAAATATGTCCAACAAATTACCTTATTGTAGAAGATCCTTATTATGCATATTCATTAATAACCAAAGTTTTTCATAGGCATTCGATTTATGTTCCAAGTATAAAAGAATCAGTGAAGATTGGGATAGATTCAAAAATTGACCCATCTTCTTTTGTTGATGATTATGTTGTAATTGGTGATGGTGTTTCTATAGGTAAAAATGTACAAATTCATTCTGGAGTCAAAATTGAAGATGGCGTAACCATAATGCATAATACAGTTATACATCAAAATGTCGTAATAAAGCATGATGTTGTAATTGGCGAAAATTGTGAAATCCATTCAGGTTCTATAATTGGAACGGATGGTTTCGGATATGCATTAAATAATAATAAAGAGTGGAATAAAATTTATCAGTTAGGATCAGTTTCCATTGGTAATAATGTCGATATCGGCTCTAACACAACCGTAGATAGAGGTTCAATTCAAAATACAATTATAGAAGATGGAGTTAAAATTGATAATCAAGTCCAGATTGGACATAATTGTATAATCAAAAAAAATTCCATTATTGCTGGTTGTGTAGGTATTGCTGGTAGTACAATATTAGAAGAGGGGTGTAGGATTGGTGGTGCTGCAATGATTCTTGGTCACCTTACTATTGCTAGCAATACTACAGTATCACCTGGGACAATGATTTCAAGATCAATTAAAAATTCAGGCACCACACAAACTGGAATTTTTCCATTTTTTGAAAAGAATGATTGGCTTAAAGTCACAGTTTTTTTAAAAAAATTATTAAAAATTAAGGACTAATGATGCAAATGGATATACACGAAATACTAAAACATTTACCACACAGATATCCTTTTGTTCTAATTGATCGGGTAATTGATTTAAAGTTAAACAATGAAATTACTGCCATAAAAAATGTAACTATTAATGAACCTTTTTTCCCTGGCCACTTTCCTTACCATCCAGTTATGCCTGGAGTATTGATTGTTGAAGCAATGGCTCAGGCTGCTGCAGTC
>JAHEAL010000042.1 GCA_024642775.1 Nitrosomonadales bacterium | reverse complement strand
TGAATCCCATAAAAGCAAGACTCATAAGACCTGCAGTTAGCATTGCAATTGCTGTCCCTTTCATCGATTCAGGAACATCCGCCCCTTCAAATTTTTCTCTTAAAGAAGCGAATAGAATTAAAACAAATGAAAAACCAAGAGCGCCACCAAGGCCGAAAAATGCTGACTCTAATAGGCTATGGCTTAATTGAGCATTCAGAAGCGGTATGCCCAGTACAGCACAATTAGTTGTAATTAAAGGTAAGAAAATTCCTAGTACTCTATATAAATAAGGGTAATTTTTTTCCATTACCATTTCGGTAAATTGAACAACTGCGGCAATTATTACAATAAATGCGATAGTCCTTAAGTATTCTATGTTGAATGGTATCAACAGGTAATAATTAACAAGCCAGCTAGTTATAGATCCAATAGTTAATACAAATGCCGTAGCAGCAGACATGCTTAGTGAGGTATCTAATTTCTTGGATACCCCCATAAATGGACATAGACCTAATATTTTTGTAAGAACAATATTATTTACAAATACTACGCCAATAATTATTAAAAAATACTCTTTCATATTGTAATTATAGATGGTTACCGCTGCATAAAGAATCAGTAATATAACTAATTTTTTATATAAATTAAAGTAATAAAAAATAATTTATATATACTAAACAGTTATATTAAAAAAATTAATAGATACCACTCTAAACGTCCTATAAATAAAGTAAAATATGTGCAACATTAATATATAAAATATTTAAACATGTTTACAGGTAGTTTTGTTGCAATTGTTACACCAATGTTCGATGATGGATCGATTGATTATCAGGCATTGCATCGATTAATAGATTTTCATTGCAAAAATAGCACGGATGGGATAGTGGTTGTTGGAACATCCGGGGAATCTCCGACAATTACATTTGAAGAACATACGAATTTAATTAAAGAAACGATCAAATTTTGCAATAAAAGACTTCCAGTCATTGCCGGAACGGGAGCTAACTCAACAGAAGAAGCAATTTATTTAACTAAATCAGCGAAAGAGTTAGGTGCGGATGCGGCATTAATTGTTGCCCCATACTACAATAAACCTCCACAAGAAGGCTTATATGAGCATTATAAGAAAATTAATGATTCGGTAGATATTCCTCAAATTTTGTATAATGTTCCATCAAGAACATGTTCAGATATTGAAAATGATACTGTTATTAAGCTTTCTGGGCTAAAAAATATTATTGGTATTAAAGATGCAACTGGTGATTTATCAAGAATCTCAAAAATAAAACCCAATGTTCCGTCCAATTTTATTTTTTTTAGCGGTGATGACGCATCATCACTAGAATTTTTAAAGCTCGGAGGGGATGGGGTAATCTCTGTTACTGCTAATGTAAAACCAAAAGAAATGCATCTTCTTTGCAGTTATGTTAAAAACGGAGAATTAAGTAAAGCAAATGATTTGAATATTGATCTTGATGAGCTACACCATATATTATTTGTTGAGGCTAATCCAATACCTGTAAAATATTTACTAAATAAAATGGGGTTAATTAAATCCGGAATAAGATTACCGTTGATAAAATTAGCAGATAAATATCAAAAAATTTTTGAAAAATATGTATAGATATCTAAGTTTCTTTTTAATTTTTCAGCTATTAGTTGGCTGCACATCCCTAGAAGATATCCCAATTATTGATAAGGTTACCCAGCCTGATTATGTGAGTTCAAAAAAATCAAAAAAATTAGAAATTCCTCCTGAGCTTGATGAATTAAGTGCTTCTGACTCTTATTCTGTTAATGGTGAGCCAACTTCATTGAGACAGTATATCAATAAGGAAAAAGATAAAGATCAGATCTTAGTTAATTCTAATGAAAAAATTAAGGTTGTTAAATCAGGCAATATGAGGTGGCTAGTTGTACCTGCGAAGCAAAGTCAGGTGTGGCCGGTTGTAGAAAAGTTTTGGGAAGATATGGGTTTTCAAGCTTCATCATCTAAAAGAACTGGAATTATTGAGACCTCCTGGGTTTCTGAGTCCGATATAAGGAAAGATGATCAAGATATAGTGGGTAAGTTTGACGCTTGGCTAGATAGTTTAGCAAATACATCTACCAGAAGAAAGTTTAGAACTAGAATTGAGGACGGTGTTGAAGAGGGAACAACGGAAATTTATTTATCACAAAGGTCACTTTTAAAGGGACTTGATGAGCATTATGGTCGTAAATCAAAACACTTCGAAGGCACAATAAATCCAGACTCTGTTTATCAGATTCAAGAATATAGGTCGGAAGATGAAGTCGATAAAGCAGAAATGAAGAGTAACTATAAGGACGATGATTTAGAAATACAATATGAATTATTGAGAAGATTGATGGTTCGACTTGGTTCATCTGACTTGTCAGCAAAAAATAGTTTAGATAATGCTATAGAAATCAAGCAAGCTGACTTAGTTCAGGAAGACGGATATAAGTCACTTCTCTTGAAAGATAATTATGGAAGGGCATGGAGAAGACTTAGTCTCGCAATTGATATGGTTGGTTTTTTGGTGGAGGATAAAAATAGGAGTAATGGTATTTTTTATATCAAATATTC
>JAHEAL010000040.1 GCA_024642775.1 Nitrosomonadales bacterium | reverse complement strand
GGTGCCTCGGGTGGATTTACCTCTGGAAAATCAGAGATAATTGACATGTTAAGGCAGCGCTCAAGACCCTACCTCTTTTCAAACTCACTCGCACCCAACATTTGTTCAGCATCCTTAAAGGTGTTTGAAATGCTCAACCAATCCACTGCCCTAAGAGATAAACTGGAACAAAATACGCATTACTTCAGAAAAGGTATGCAAGAAAATGGTTTTGATGTGCAAAACGGAGACCATCCTATTGTACCGATTATGCTTGGAGATGCGGTTCTAGCTCAAAAGATGAGTCAAGAGCTCCTTAAAAATGGAGTCTATGCGATTGGCTTCTTCTACCCTGTAGTTCCCAAAGGCAAAGCTAGGATAAGAACTCAGCTCTCTGCGGCTCATAGTTTTGACGACCTAGATAAAGCCATCAAAGCATTCTCACTTGCTCGGGATGCCGTTTCTTAAAAAAAATTGATAAAACTATTGATTTTTTAAATGCGAATCATTATCATTAACATTTAGATAATAAAATGTTAATGATATGACTGATTTTGAAAAATATTTAAAAACCCACGAAACCAAACAAAAAACCGGGAAGGGTATTTATTACGTAGCTATTCTTGTGATTGTTTCAATAGCATCTATCCTTACTAACCTGCCTCACTAATTATTTGCGTTTTATCACGTTTTTAGACAGTGACACCTCTTTAGTAAATGAGATAAGTCCTAATATTAAAGAGCTCATTGCACCCACAAATAAAAATGCGATGTACTTATTTAAATTAAAGCTTATTTCGGTAGCAATAAAAATTGAAGCAATAACAAAACAGACCAGCAAAGCGGATATGGTGGTTAATGCAATCGCCCAGTGAGTCCAGCGAGACCTCAGTCTAAGCATATCAATTTCTACTTTATCGTCACGGTTTAAATGATTTTTTTCATTTAAAACCCTAAATCTATCAATAATTCTCGCAAGGCGATTCGTCATCACAGACATAATTGCGCCAATACCAGTAAGTAAAAAAGCGGGGGGGACTGCTAATTGTATAGCGCTAGCCGTTTCAATCATTGCATTCATCAAACATACTCCATATAAAAAAATTACTTTGTATTAGGCTTATTAATATTTCGACCTGTAAATTATAATGTTTTAAACCAAACAATTTCAATTAATCATGAAAATAAAAAAAATTATTATCCTTTCTATTTTTTTTTGCAGTTATGCTTTTTGTGAAAATTATTTTTCAGAATTTAGGTTTGAGGATCGAAGCGGAAAAAACAATCACGATGATTCTGAAATATATGGTGTGTCTATAGGTAAATACGTATCAAGCAATATTGAGCTTGATATTTTTACAAGAGAAAAATACCCTCACACTGGTAATAACAATACTCGAGTTGAGCTTGGAGTCAAATATAAGCTCCCTCTCAGCAACAGCTTGACATATTTTTCAAGAATAGCTGCAGGTAAAAAATATCTTGCAGATAATAACTACAGTTATTGGAATTTTGAGAACGGTTTTAAACTTAATATTTACAATGCTCTCGATGGAATAGTCTCACTTCGATATAGGGATAGTTTCAACAAAGATAAATGGCAGGAGTTTGATCGGACTTATAAGCTTGGATTAATTTACAAATTGACCAACAGCTATTTTTTATCAACTACTTACAATCATGCAAGAGGTGAAAGTGCATTTGATAGTGTTGGTCTAAATTTTAAAATTAACTTCTAAAAAAAATTAATTATAGAGCGTTACGACTTATCAAGAGCTTGACTGACGTCCTCAACAATATCGTCGATATGCTCAATCCCCACAGATATTCTTACCATATCTTCGGAAACTCCCGCAGCTTTTAATTCATCAGGATTAAGCTGTCTATGTGTTGTTGAGGCAGGGTGGCAAGCTAATGATTTTGCATCCCCTATATTCACAAGTCTTAAAATCATTTGTAATGCATCAATAAATTTAGCGCCTGATGATATTCCGCCCTTTATGCCAAAACTGACAATTCCTGAAGCTTTACCTTTCGTAATTTTTTTACACACATCATGGTATTTGTCGTCCGCTAAGCCGGCATAATTTACCCAACTTACATTTTTATGAGTTTTAAGAAAGTTTGCCAAGGCTAGAGCATTTTCACAATGCTTTTCAATTCTCAAACCTAATGTCTCGAGTCCTTGTAAAATCAAAAAGGAGCTATTAGCTGATAATGCAGCCCCTTGATTTCTTAACGGAACAACTCTACAACGTCCAATATATGCCGCTGGCCCTAAGGCTTCCGTGTAAATCACACCATGATATGAAGGATCAGGCTCATTCAACATCGGAAATTTTTCTTTGCTTTGCGCCCAATCAAATTTTCCTGAATCAACAATGATTCCCCCTACCGTTGTCCCATGACCGCCAATATATTTTGTTAGAGAGTGAATAACAATGTCAGCACCAAAATCAATTGGCTTACAAAGATACGGGGTTGGCACAGTGTTATCAACGATTAACGGGATGTTATGCTTGTGTGCAATCTTTGCTAAAGCCTCAATATCAACAACATTTCCCAATGGATTGCCAATGGATTCACAATATAATGCCTTTGTTTTGCTATCTATTGCTTTTTCAATTTGATCAAAAT
>JAHEAL010000014.1 GCA_024642775.1 Nitrosomonadales bacterium | reverse complement strand
ATGATGGCCAATCGATTTTTGAACTTATCAAACGTTGTGAACCGCTGGATTTAAATTCCAGTTACTTATACTTTATACAATCTCATTTTTTTAATAATACATGCGCTGTTTTAAAAAATAAGAGTGATCAGATTCAGGCATTTGTATCCGGATTCATAAAACCAAATGACCACAAAACTCTATTCATCTGGCAGGTTGCTGTGGACGAAAGCATGCGAGGCCAAGGTGTCGCCATTCGACTCATAGAATTCATCTTAAAAAATAATCCGCTGATAACGCACATTGAAACAACGGTCACCAAAAACAACCAAGCCTCAAGAAAAATGTTTGCTACGCTTAGCACCAAACTCGACACCCAAATGACGGAGCAGGTATTTCTTGATAAAGATAAACATTTTTTTAATCAACACGAATCGGAATACTTATTCCGAATCGGTCCAATCACATCCATTAGATAAGGAAAATAATGAAAATATTTGACGAAATAGAATCAGAAGTTCAATGTTATGCGAGATCGTTTCCCAGGCTTTTTCATAAAGCCCAGGGAGAATATTTATATGATATGGAAGGAAACCAATACCTTGATTTTTTATCAGGTGCGGGGACCTTGAATTATGGGCATAACAATCCGGTCTTTAAAAAGAAATTGATTGAGTATATAGAATCAGACGGTATCACTCATGGACTCGACCTTCACACCAAAGCCAAGGGCGAATTTTTAAATACTTTCAATGACAAAATTTTAAAGCCGAGAAATATGGATTATATGGTTCAATTTACAGGTCCTACTGGAGCCAATGCAGTGGAAACAGCAATGAAATTAGCCAGAAAAATCAAAAAACGTGAAACGATTATCAGCTTCACGAATGGCTATCACGGGGTCACCCTTGGCGCCTTAGCAGCCACTGGAAACCAACACCACCGGGGTGGAGCAGGAACATTGCTCACGGGAGTTGACACACTTCCCTACGATGGATACATGGGAGATGAAATTGACACCACGGCATACCTTGATAAAGTGCTTACCGACAGCAGCAGCGGAGTTGATCACCCTGCAGCGATAATAGTGGAAACAGTTCAGGGAGAAGGCGGAATAACTGCTGCTAGTTTCGGCTGGCTAAAAAATCTTCAAAAGATTTGTATAAAACATGATTTATTATTAATCATTGATGACATTCAAGCCGGTTGCGGTAGAACAGGAACATTCTTCAGTTTCGATGAAATTGGTATCTCCCCCGACATTATTACCCTATCGAAGTCATTGAGTGGTTATGGCCTTCCTTTTGCTTTAGTTCTTCTAAAACCAGAGCACGATATATGGAAACCGGGTGAACATAACGGCACATTCCGGGGCAATAATCTCGCTTTTGTTACCGCAAAGGCTGCCATCGATCACTACTGGTCGGACGATTTATTCTCAAAGGCTGTAAAAAGAAAGGGTAAGTATATTTACGAACGTATTCAGAAAATTATTGAACAATTTGGTGAAGGAAATTTTACCTCCAGAGGTCGCGGAATGTTTCAGGGACTCAATTGCGTTAGTGGTGAATTGGCAAATAAAATTACGAAGCTAGCTTTTAAGAATGGTCTAATGATTGAAACTAGTGGCGCCGACGACCACGTTATTAAATTTTTATGCCCGTTAACAATATCCGATCAAAATTTAAAAAAAGGGATGGATATCTTGGAGAATGCCATCGAATCGGTATGCGAAAAAATCAATAATTTTGATGAAGAGGTTGATTATTTTGATGAGCACTATGAGGTAAATCAATGATTATTAGAAATTTAGATGAGTGTAAAAAAAAGAGTAAAGTTGACGATCCTAACGGCAATTGGAATAGCGTTAGAATGCTCCTTAAAGCAGACAAAATGGGTTTTTCATTTCACATAACGACCATCTATAAAGATAAAAGTATGCAAATGCATTACATTAATCATCTTGAGTCAGTTTACTGCATCGCCGGAAAGGGTCTGATTAAAGACTTAACAACCGGTGATGAACACAAGATCTATCCAGGAATGATTTATGCACTCGACCAGCATGATAAGCATGAGCTGAGCGCTTCTGAGGAAATGACATTGGCCTGTGTCTTCAATCCCCCCATCTCAGGTAATGAGGTACACAATGAAAATGGGGCTTATGAGTTAGACTAGAAAATGGAAATAATTTTCTTATCGATTCTTTTGGTAATAGCTTTAGTCGGAGTCCTGTCATCAAGAAGTAGTAGATTTTCATTAAAAGATTATTTTCTCACTAGCCATACCCTTTCACCATGGCTAGCCGGAATATCTGCGATGGCCACTAACAATAGTGGGTATATGTTTATTGGTCTCATAGGGTTTACTTTTATTAATGGGATCTCTTCATTATGGTTAATGCTCGGATGGATAATGGGTGATTTGCTAATCACTCATTTCATCTACCCACCGCTATTAAAAGTAGCTCATCATTCCGATAACGTTACTTACGCATCTATCATTGCAGAATGGGCAAAGAATAAATCACTGATCAAGCCCATTGCGATGATAAGTTTTATTTTTTTAATTATCTACGCCTCGGCACAGCTTGCTGCATCCGGCAAAACATTGATGGTTGTCATGGGATGGGATTTTGTATGGGGTGTCCTAATTGGTGGAATCATTGTCATTTTATATACCATCTCGGGAGGCATCAGAGCTTCGATATGGACTGACTCAATTCAGGCGATCATTATGACAGCCTCTTTAATCATTCTCTTGATTTTTGCGGTAAATGGATTGGGTGGCATAGATACCATTGTGGCTAAATGGCAAAAAATCGACGGATTTTTAAAATTATTTCCAGACAACGATTCCACGCTTATCTACCAATTTTTTTCAAGTTTAAGCTGGATTATAGCCGGTATTTTTGTCATCTCTCAGCCACACATTGTTGTAAGATTTCTCTCACTTAAAGAAACGGTTGACTTGAAATCTGCCAGACATTATTACTATTTCGGATATATCATATTTTATAGCTTGGCATTTATGGCAGGCATGATAGCCAGGGTCTACTTTAACGATAACGTATTATTTGATCCTGAATTAGCATTACCCATGATGGCTGTTGAGCTTCTGAATCCATTTATGCTTGGGCTCATTGTAGCCGGAATCTTTGCTGCAACGATGTCAACCGCAGATTCAATGATAATAAACTGTTCTGGAAATATTGGTATTGATCTGATGGGGCTTAAAAATTACGCTAAAAATAAGATAAAAATTATTACCCTCATAATTGCAGTATCAGCAATCTTGATAGCCCTGATTGACAATGCAAATGTATTTTCAGTAGTCGTTTTTTCATGGACTGTTTTGGGATTTATTTTTACTCCAGTAATAATTATGATTGCCCTATCGAGAAAGATTACCCTGAAACATTTTTATGTCTGTTCATTGTTAGCCCTGCTTATATTTTGTATTAAAACTGAGTTTAACTATTTCAATGATATTTATTCAGGGCTTCCACCGTTTATATTTTCACTTCTCTATTACCAACTCTTACTGAAAAAAAGCAATTGACCAGGTCAAAATATTCAAGAGTTTTATGAGACAATAAAATTGAAATTAAATTTATCAAAACTAAAGGATTAAAGAATGTCATTCTCGCTTCAACTTGCAGAAAAATCGCTAATTCCTGACTGGCTAATCCGAGCTGGCATCAGAAAATTACTAAAGGATAGAATAAAAGAAATTAACACAGGCAATTTAGAAGATCGCAATCAAAAGAAAATTGAATTTATACATAGAATGAACCAATCACCAATCGCTGTTGACACCGACCTGGCAAATGATCAGCATTACGAGGTGCCATCAAAATTTTATGATTATGCCCTGGGTAAGAATAAAAAATACAGCTCCTGCTTGTGGAGATCGAATACGGACTCACTAAACAAAGCAGAAAATAATGCCCTGAACGAAACGTGCAAGCATGCCGACCTGGATAATAATCAGACGATTTTAGAGCTTGGTTGCGGCTGGGGATCATTAACACTCTGGATGGCAAAAAAATACCCAAAATCTAAAATTACTGCCGTATCCAACTCGAACTCGCAAAGAGAATTTATTATGGGTGAGGCAAAAAAAAGGAAGCTGAGGAATGTTAATGTAATTACCTGCAACATGACTGAATTTGATACCAAGGATAAGTATGATCGAGTGGTGTCTGTTGAGATGTTTGAGCACATGAGAAACTTTGATGTTCTGTATAAAAAAATTTCAAGGTGGCTCAAAAAAGATGGGAAGTTCTTTAAGCACATTTTTGTTCATAAAAGTGACCCCTATTTATTTGAGGTAAAAGATGAAGATGACTGGATGAGCAAATATTTCTTTTCAGGGGGAATGATGCCCTCATTGGACCTTCCGCTCTTTTTTCAAAGTAAACTTAAAATAGAGAATCAATGGACCTGGGACGGCTATCATTATGCAAAAACTGCTAGAGAGTGGCTGAATAATACCGACCAAAATAAGGATTCCATCCTAGCTATTTTTTCAGAATGCTACGGACAGAAATATTCTAAACTCTGGTTGCAAAGGTGGAGAATATTTTTCATGGCCTGCGAGGAACTTTGGGCCTTTAATCAGGGTCAGGAATGGATGGTGGGTCACTATCTATTTACTAATGAAAAATAACATTATCAATTTTATACTATTTCAAAGCGTGTGGTTTGTGTTGATACTTTCCGCCGCTCATTTATCCTATTACGGCATGACACTCGGTATTTTGCTGATTATTTTACAACTGATGCTCGCGGGAAATACCCCCAACGACTGGCTCATAGGATTACTTGCCTTGGCCGCTGGTTTCATCCATGATAGCCTATTAAATTACTTTAATTTTATATCATATAACCTTGTTTTTATTGATAAATTTTCTCCTATTTGGATAGTGGGATTATGGGTATCTTTTGCATTAACCATTAACCATTCGTTATCTTGGTTAAAAAATAAAGTTGTTTTACAGGTCTTTTTTGGAGGAATAGGCGGGCCCCTGGCCTACCTGGCTGGTCAAAAATTAGGCGCGATTGAACTGACTAGTGATAACACCTCATATATCCTGATAGTTAGCTGGGCGATACTCACACCTCTAATTTTCTTTTTCTCGAATAAACGATAACAATATGCATATCTACCTAAACGCCCTCACCCTGTCCTTATTGTTCGCTGCTCTAGGCTGGCTTTACTCTCTTTTCCGATCAAATGTCAATATTGTCGATACAATGTGGAGTCTATTCTTCATTATTAATGCCCTGTGTTTTGTGAATCTTGACAGTATGTCTTTTAATCAAACACTGGTAATAGGGTTAATTATCATTTGGGGTTTACGATTATCCGCCTATCTTATTTACCGAAACGCCAACAAACCGGAAGATAGTCGGTACCAAGATATAAGAAGAAATTATTCGCCTAACTTTGCTTTTAAAAGTCTCCTTATCATCTTTATCTTCCAAGCAATCTTAGCACTCATATTATCTTACCCCTTGTACTATATCTTCAATCCATTAGCCGATAACAGCGGCTTGCTGCAGTCATATACCAGTTACGTGATGATTGCGGCTGGAATTGTCTATGAGACGATTGCCGACTTGCAGCTGGTAGAACACAAAAAGAATCGGTCCAGGAATGAGGTTTGTAAAACTGGCTTATGGAAATTTTCTCGTCACCCAAATTACTTTGGGGAGCTCTTGATTACATGGGGTGTATTTGTTAACGCAATTGCATATACGCACATCTATATCCTGATATCACCATTATTAATGACGTACTTCTTGTTTAAATTTTCAGGTGCAGGATTAATGGAAGAAACCATTATAAAGCGTAAACCCAAATACAAAGATTACATACGATCAACTAATACTATTTTTCCATGGCCACCCAAAAAATAAAGATTTTATTAGCCTTTTTACTGCTATCCCTCAGTCATTATGGGTTTTCAGAAGACATTCAATTTACGGTCTTACTGAATGAAAAACCCATTGGGGAGCACTTATTTTCAATTACTAACAATACCATCAAAAGCCAAGCAAAATTTGATGTAAAACTCTGGATTATTCCAGCTTACAAGTATCGGCATGAAGCAGAAGAAACCTATAAAGAAAATTGCCTTATTTATCTAAAAAGCGATACACAAGATGGCGCGGACACATACTCCATCAAAACAGTTAACACCAATGATGATTTAAATCTGGTTATTAATGGGCAGAACAGACCACTTCCAAGCTGTGTCCAGTCTTTTCGATACTGGGATCATAATTTCATTGACCAAAAAAATGCTATAAACCCCCAAGATGGTGAAATTTATGAATTAACTTTTAGCCAAGGTGAGAGTGATCAAGTCACAGTCAACGATCAAAAAATTCTATGTACAAAATACACGCTAAAGGCTTACAAGGAAAATGATGAGAAATTTCATATTGAGGTTTGGTATGAAAAAAATAGTCAGCGCTGGGTTAAGTTAAGATCATTTGTTGAAAATGACAACGTTCTGGATTACACACTAAATGAGTAAAGAGGAATTAAATAAAGAGGACTTATCCCGACTAATTGAGATGGCTTGGGAAGACCGTACTCCCTTTGATGCCATTTTCCATCAATTCAAATTGACTGAAAATGAAGTGATGAAATTAATGCAACAAAACTTAAAAAAGTCATCTTATGTTTTGTGGCGTAAACGCGTAAAAGAAATCGGATTGAAACATCAAAAAAAGCGGGGATTTATGGTTTCAAATGCTTACGCAAAGAACCAGTATAAGCCAAAATAATTATTTTTCTTCAATCTTGATCTGCCATTTTTTTGGCCCATCTTGATGAATCGATTTACCTTTTTGATCAACGGCGATAGTAACCGGCATATCTTTGACTTCAAATTCGTAAATTGCTTCCATGCCCAAATCCTCAAAAGCTACTTTCTTTGCCTTGGTAATTGCCTTCGACACCAGAAATGCAGCGCCGCCAACAGCAATCATGTAAACCGCCTTGTTGTCTTTAATAAGCTCAATTGTTTCCGGTCCACGTTCTGCTTTACCAATCATGCCCAAGATACCCTGCTTCAAGATTAAATCACTAAACTTGTCCATTCTTGTAGCGGTTGTAGGTCCAGCAGGACCCACCACCTCATCAGCAATTGGATCAACAGGGCCCACGTAATAAATAAAACGATTTTTTAAGCTAACTGGAAGATCTTTTCCTTCTGATATCAAGGAGGCCATTCTCTTGTGAGCAGCATCCCGAGCCGTCAAAATTGTTCCATTGAGCAATAATGTGTCGCCAGCATTTAATTTTTCAAGATCAGACTTGCTGGTATTGTTTAAATCAATTCTTAATGCATTCATATCCGGCATCCAGTCATCAGAAGGATAAGAATCCAACGACGGAGGATCTAAGTTAATTTTTCCTGACCCGTCCAATGAAAAATGAATATGTCGTGTTGCAGCACAATTTGGAATAACCGCCACCGGCAATGATGCGGCATGAGTTGGATAATCTTTGATCTTAACATCGAGAACAGTGGTTAAGCCGCCTAATCCTTGTGCACCAATACCCAACCTGTTAACTTTGTCATAAAGCTCAATCCTTAGCTCCTCAGCACGATTTTCTGGTCCACGAACGATCAGTTCCTGGATATTTATTGGATCCATTAAGGACTCTTTTGCCATTAATACTGCCTTTTCCGCAGTTCCGCCAACCCCGATACCCAAAACACCCGGAGGGCACCAACCCGCTCCTAATGTTGGGATTAGTTTTAGAATATACTCAACCAGATCATCCGAGGGGTTCATCATCTTAAGGTGTGCCTTATTTTCTGATCCGCCTCCCTTGGCTGCAACCTTAAATGTTATCTTGTCACCCTTCACCAATTTAGTGTGAATAACCGCGGGTGTGTTATCCCCGGTATTTTTCCTTAAAGCTAATGGATCGTTGACGATGGATGCTCTTAATGGGTTGCTTTGGTCAAGATAAGCATTCGAAACACCTTGGTTAATTAAATCCTCGATTGTGTGATTTCCCTCAAGCTGGATACCCATACCTACTTCAACGAAAACTGTGACTATTCCGGTATCCTGACAAAGTGGACGCTTACCTAGGGCGGACATTTTTGAGCTGGTAAGGATTTGTTGAATCGCATCTTTTGCAGGTCTGGACTCTTCCTTTTTACAAGCCTCCGCCATTGCCTGAATAAAGTCATTAGAATGATAGATGGAGATGTACTGGAGCGCCTCAGCAATACTGTTTATGATGTCATTATTTTTTATAAGCATTATCTGAATGTGGATTGGTTGAAGGCCATACTTTTTTCAATGTTTTTTCTCAAAATTTTTCCATTTTTTGTTTTTGGGAACTCTCTTGTTAGATAAACAGTTTTAGGTGCCTTATACGCCGCTAAATGTTGCTGACCAAATTTTAATAACTCGTTGGGGTCAGGATCTTTTTCGTCATGGGGAAGCACATAAACTACAACCAATAATTTGTCTTTCTCTACCTCTTCACCAACCGCCGCACAATCAGATACATCGGGGTGTGACTTATATACTCGCTCAATTTCGTAAGGTGATACCCTATAACCGAAGCTCTTGATTATGTCATCTTTCCTGCCTAAAAACCATATATAGCCGTCCTTGTCATACTTTGCATAATCTCCGGTAAAAAACCAGCCATCGTGCAAATGTTTTTTTGTTTCATCCGGTAAATTCCAGTATCTTAAGAACAAGCCAGGATCGCTATCCGGAACACATATCATTCCCTCCTCACCCAGGCCTACCTCTTGTAAATTTTCTGGGTCAAGCAGTTTTATCTCATGCCCCGGTTGGGGAAATCCTGCTGATCCTGGCCTAATTGGATTGTATTTATTCTCAGACAGGTAATACGAAAATTCAGACATACCAACTGCTTCAAAGATATCTTGGTTAAAACGTTCTCTCCATTGGTTAAGAACTTCGTCGGAAAGATGTTCACCGGCGCTCATGCAATATCGTAATGATGGAACATCATTATTTGTAAATTCTGTTTTTTGAAGTATTTGACGATAAATAGTTGGAACCCCTATAAATATAGTGGCTTTGTGTTTTTGGATTAATTTCAACCACGTATCAGCCTGATTCTTTCCTTCATAAACAACAATTGTTTTCCCTAAATACAATGGATCCATAAGCCCTGATCCCAATACGTAGGTCCAGTTAAATTTTCCTGAGTGTACTATGCGATCATCATCTCCCACAAAATCAAACCAAAATTTTGATGCAGGTTTTCGACCAATTATTGCTCTGTGTGCATGTAATACTCCTTTAGGATAACCAGTAGTTCCAGATGTATATACCAAATACGCTGGGTCATTAGCTTGCGTATTGATTTCCAATTTGATTTCCTTAATTGAAGCTAAGGCATCATTTAAATCAAATACTTTATATCTTTCTAATTCTTCAATTTCTCCATCACCCGTTAAAAAAATGTAATGAAGGCTTTCTGGTAAATCAAGGGTTTTAAGAGTTTTCCACATAACTTTGTCGGTGACGAGTCCTTTTGCTCCAGAGTCTTTAGCTAGATAAAGCACCTCTTCAGCAGTCAATAAAGTTGATGTGGGAACAGAGATACAAGAGGCCTTCATGGCACCTAAAAATGAAATAGGATAATCGATTGAATTAGGCAGGCGGATAAGCACCCTGTCCTCTTTTTTAAATTCATTATTTACTAGCAGCTGAGCAAACTGATCAGTTTTTTTTGCTAACTCTTTAAAAGTAATCTCGCTGGTACCCAGTTCGTCATTTTCAACAATCATGGCTACCTTATTTTCAAACTGAGTTCCAAGATGAATTGTCGAACATAGGGATCCTATATTTAATGTTTGAGGCACTTCCCAATCCCAATTAAATTTTTGAATTTTCATTACAATATAGCTCCATAAGGCCAATTCTCGCGAATTACTTGTGCTGGTAATTTATTTAATACACTGATAGCAAAGTCCGTATCATCTTGATTAAGTGCCCTCAATGCATGTGCCCGAAGTAATGTCTGAAGAGCTTTACCAAACATTGGTGGATCCAACATCTCTCCCTCAAATTTAATCGCTCCCCCAAGAAGTGCATCAGCTTCAATTGCAGCTTTTAAAATTCTAATACGTAAGTTAATCTCGGTCGGTGATGGAGTATAAGCAACCTTGCAAAGGTGAATATGTCCAGGATGAATAACTTGTTTTCCGGTTAAGCCCTGTCCCGATTCAGTTACCGCATGTCTATAGACAGTTCTGGATTCATCGTCACCGTGTAAATCCAACCATCTTCTTACGTCGTGAGGCTCAATAAACTTTTCTGGCATTATATTTTCACCAATCAATGTCTCAACTCCGCCAATCACACCCTTACCTGCGATTCGAGCCTCAAACATAATCTGATTTAAGAAATAACTAAGCTCTTCTATCCAATTGGTAGGGGTTATATTAATACCCATCGCTTTTGAAAAATCATGTATCCCAAAGACTACATGTTTTACGGTACTATAAGACATGAGATCAGGGACTATTTTCAAGGATCTTGGATGCTCGATAATAGGCTGAATAGTTATCTTGGAGTTTAAATCTAATAGAATACTGGAGAGATCTCTGACTTCAGCTGAGCCATAGGCCTCACCTGCTTTTGCCAACATCACCACATCAACGTAATCGGATACCGTTTTTAATAGCGTAATATCTTTCTCAAACTCCACGGTCCTAAAAGGATTGATTCGAATAGCAATTTGGACATCAGGTCTTGATTTTCTAAGTCCAGACAACTCTAATTTAAGTAATTCACGACTGAGTTCTTTTTTTCTACAACCGTCTTCCAAGTCAAAAATAAGCGTATGTGCGATTGTTTGATGGGCATGCTTCTTAAACCTCAATGAGGCCGCCTCTAAGTCCTCATAAGAACTTGACGATGGTGAATATTTTACTGGTGGGTAGTAGAGTTGAATACCGGGCCAAAAACCACCAAATAAATCAGAGCCAATTTCTAAAATATTTTTTTCATTAATCATGATGGTATCTCTTCTTTAATTAATTCTATTAGATTATTCTTGCTAAGAATTTTCCATAAATCGTTATCCTGTTTTTTTAAAATATTCAACAATATTTTTTTTTCGGCTTCATTGAGATTTTGATAGTCATCCTCATAAAACTTATTCAATACTAGATCTAACTCAAGCAAACCACGTCGACTTTTATATCGGATTATTTGGTCGATGTTCATGAAGGATCCTTTTTCAAAGTAAATATTTTTTTAAAACTTTTCTTTTTATTTTTAAATTGCATATCCTTAATTCCAGAAATAGCCTTAGCTGGACTTAATCCTTTAGGGCAAACGTCTGCACAATTCATTATGTTATGACATCTAAATAGACGATCTTCGTGATCTAAAAACTCAAGTCTTTCTTCCGTACCCTGGTCGCGGCTATCGGCCAAAAATCGATATGATTGAAGGAGCGCTGCGGGTCCCATGAACTTATCTGGCCCCCACCAAAATGAAGGGCAAGAGGTTGTACATGCACCGCACAAAATACATTCATACAAACCATCTAATTTTTTTCTATCCTCAGGAGACTGAAGTCGTTCGGTTTTTGGGGGCTCCTCATTATTAATAAAGTACGGCTTAACATCATTGTAATTTTTAAAAAATTGATCCATGTCCACTATTAAATCTTTAATTACTGGCAATCCTGGCATAGGTCTGATTTTTACTGGCTCTTTTAAGTCTTTTAATTTGGTTACACAGGCTAAGCCATTCTTACCATTAATATTCATACTGTCAGAGCCACAAACCCCTTCGCGACATGACTTTCTTAATGCAAGGGTCTCGTCTTGTTTTTTTATTTTCATCAATGCATCAAGCAGCATAAGATCAGATTCCTCTAAATTAACTTCATAATCTTGCATGTAAGGTTTTTTATCCTGCTCAGGATTAAATCGATAAATAGAAAATTTCATAATCAGTACACCCTTTTCTTTAATGGAAAAGTTTCCACAGTTAATGGTTTCAATTTTACATCGCGGTAGGCCAAACGATTTTCATTGGAAAAATATAGCGTATGTTTGAGCCATTTTTTATCATCTCTTTCTTCAAAATCTGATCGACAATGAGCACCTCGACTTTCTTGTCTGGCATTTGCAGATTGAATGGTTGCCTTAGCCACAGCAATTAAATTTTTTAACTCAAGCGCTTCGATTCTTGATGTGTTAAAAATATTACTTTGGTCCTTAACAAAAATATTTTCAGCACGTTTCGCAATGTCATCTATCTTTTTTACTCCCTGTTCTAATAAATCTGGAAAGCGAAACACTCCGCAGTGATCTTGCATCACTTTCCTTAACTCTGCACCAAGTCCATCAATGGTCTCTGCGTCTTTATTTTTTGTATGAAGTCTACTAATTCTCTCTTTAGTAAATTCTAATGATTCGTTTGGGATATCTGGAAAATCCTCTTTTAAGTTAATTGAATTCACAATATGCTGACCTGATGCTCTTCCAAAAACAATTAAATCTAAAAGTGAATTGGATCCTAATCTATTTGCACCATGAACAGAAACGCAAGCACACTCTCCTACCGCATAAAAGTTTTTGATTAGGTCGCCTTTTTCATTTTTTCTAACTTGCCCATTAAGATCAGTTGGGATTCCTCCCATCATATAATGAACCGTTGGCACAATTGGAATTGGATCTTTTACTGGATCTGCATTCGCAAACTTGATGGCTATTTCTCTAATTCCCGGTAATTTTTCATTTATTTTTGCTTCGCCCAAGTGAGAAAGTTTTAAATAAACCGCATTCTTATTTTTCCCAATCCCCCTACCTTGTATAATTTCTGTCGCAATGGCTCTTGAGACAACATCACGACTGGCCAAATCTTTAGCATTTGGTGCGTATCGCTCCATAAATCGCTCACCCTCTGAATTTTCCAAATAACCGCCCTCACCACGAACTCCTTCAGTTACAAGAACCCCAGCACCTGAGATCCCAGTTGGATGAAACTGCCAAAATTCCATATCCTCCAAAGGAATATTTGCTCGTGCCGCCATTCCGAGTCCGTCTCCAGTATTGATGTATGCATTTGTGCTCGCTTCAAATATTCTGCCGGCGCCGCCTGTGGCAAATATCGTTTTTCGTGCTTGAAAAATAGCTAACTGGCCAGTTGCCATTTCGTATGCAATTACGCCCAAAACTTCATCCTCTTCATTTTTAATCAAATCAAGAGTGCTCCATTC
>JAHEAL010000003.1:64093-66667 GCA_024642775.1 Nitrosomonadales bacterium | reverse complement strand
TCTTCTTCGGGTTTTTCTATTAATGCTTTAGCACTAACGCGAACTTTTCCTTTTTGATCTACCTCAATCACTTTCACTTTTACCTCATCGCCCTCTGAAAGATGATCTTTTACCGCCTTCACTCTTTCATGAGCTATTTGTGAAATATGAAGCAATCCATCTTTTCCAGGAATTAATTGTACAATTGCTCCAAAATCTAAGATTTTAATTACTTTACCATCGTAAATCTGGTCAACTTCCACATCCGCAGTTATTTCTTTAATTCGATCAATTGCACTTTGTCCTTCATCACCAGAAGTACATGCAACTTTTACCAACCCATCATCAGTGATATCAATGGTAGTGTTAGTTTCTTCTGTTAAGGCTTTGATAACAGCCCCACCTTTACCAATCACATCCCTAATCTTATCTGGATGAATTTTTAATGTCATGATTCGTGGTGCATACTTAGAAAGCTCTTTTCTGCTGGAATCGAGTGATTTTTTCATTAATGATAAAATATGTTCTCTTCCTTCTTTAGCTTGTTTTAGAGCAACCTGCATTATCTCGGTAGTAATGCCATCTATTTTGATATCCATTTGAAGAGCAGTAATTCCAGAATCGGTACCAGCAACTTTAAAGTCCATATCACCTAGATGATCCTCATCCCCAAGAATATCGGTAAGCACAGCGACACGATTATCTTCTTTAATTAAACCCATTGCGATACCAGCCACGTGAGCTTTAAGCGGAACTCCAGCATCAAGCATAGCCATACATCCACCACAAACGGAAGCCATCGAGCTTGATCCATTTGATTCCATAATTTCTGAAACCAATCTAATTGTATAATCAAATTCTTCTTGATTTGGTAAAACAGCCAGTAGTGCTCTTTTGGCTAATCTTCCATGCCCAATTTCTCTTCTCTTTGGTGAGCCAACTCGGCCCGTTTCCCCTGTTGAAAATGGAGGAAAGTTATAGTGAAGCATAAAGCGATCCGTGTACTCTCCTTGAAGTGCATCGATAATTTGAGCGTCTCTTGGAGTGCCTAAAGTTGCTACTGCTAGAGCTTGAGTTTCACCACGAGTAAATAAAGATGAGCCATGTGTTCTTGGAAGAACACCTGTACTAATCTCAATAGGACGAACTGTTCGTGTATCACGACCATCAATTCTTGGTTCGCCGTCAAGGATTTTTGATCTTACAATTTTAGCTTCTAAGTTAAAAAATTCTTTATTAACTTCGTTGATTGCAAGCGTGCCCATATCCTCTGTAATTAATTCGGCAGTAACTTTTGCTTTAATTTCAGAAATTTTTTGTGATCGCTCCGCTTTAGATTTTATTGCAAAAGCTTTTGATAAATCTTTCTCAGCAAGCTTCTCTATATCAGCAATTAATTTTTTATTCGGCTCTGGAGCTGACCAATCCCATGGGTCTTTAGCAGACTCCTTAGCAAAGTCATTAATTAACTTAACCACATCCTTGGCAGCTTTGTGACCAAATAGAACAGCATCTAACATCACTTTTTCACTTAATTCTTTAGCTTCAGACTCAACCATAAGAACTGCATCTTTAGTTCCGGCTACTACTAAGTCCAATTCTGATTTTTCTATTTCTGATTTAGATGGGTTTAGTACATATTCACCATCAATATAACCCACCCTTGATGCACCAATTGGTCCATAGAAAGGAATTCCTGATATTGATAACGCTGCAGAAGCACCAATAATGGCTGGAATATCTGAATTAATTTCTGGGTCAGAGGATAGAACCGTAGCCACTATCTGGACATCATTATAAAAGCCATTTGGGAATAGAGGTCTTAATGGTCGATCAATAAGTCTACACACTAAAATCTCATTTTCACTTGGGCGGCCCTCTCTTTTAAAGAATCCTCCAGGTATTTTTCCAGCTGCATATGTTTTTTCTTGATAATCTACTGTTAAAGGAAAGAAGTCCTGTCCTTCTTTAACTGATTGATTTCCAACCACCGTAACTAAAACTACAGTTTCACCATAAGTTACCATTACGGCACCATCTGCTTGTCTTGCAATTTCACCTGTTTCTATTTTTAATTCATTTGCACCCAACTTGATACTTTTTGTTACTTTATTAAACATACTTTTTGCCATTTTTTTTACTCTCTTCCCAGTAAAAAATTATAAAAAAAGCCGATATAAGCAATAGTTGCTTACAATCGGCTATTCAATAATTTGATTGATTGATTATTACTTTCTTAAACCTAAACGCTTAATAAGATCTTGATATCGAGATAAATCTTTGCGCTTAAGGTAATCTAATAGACGTCTTCTTTGGCTAACTAGCGCCAGCAAACCTCTGCGTGAGTGATTATCTTTAGCATTTGTTTTGAAATGCCCTGTCAAATAATTAATTCGATTAGTAAGCAATGCAACCTGAACTTCAGGAGAACCTGTGTCGTTTTGTCCTTGTGCATACTCTTTAACAATTTTTTCTTTATCTATAGCTGTAAACGCCATCATTTATTTCCTTCTCTTAAGAACGGTGTATTTTATATAAAAATTTAATAATTAACAATGGTTTATATCAAATTATTTAATTTTTAATCAAACGCAA
>JAHEAL010000003.1:0-63993 GCA_024642775.1 Nitrosomonadales bacterium | reverse complement strand
ACTGCCCTTGCAATATTTTTAATGTTTGTTCTTGATCTAAGATTATTTCAGGTAAATCAATATATTTTTCGATTGGTCTAAGTAGCTGATACCTCTGATCTAATTCTTTATTCTCAATATCCTCTAAAAGAAAGGAGTCTCTTTCATGAATATCTCCAACTCTTACTCTTTTTAAATCTGTAAGATACCCCTTTGTACCTAGTATTTTTGCAATATCCTCCCCCAATGTCCGGATATATGTTCCCTTAGAGCAACTTACTTGCACCGTGAGCTGATTATGAATTTGCGAGATAACAACGATTTCCTTGATTTCAATCTCTCTTGATTTTATGGGGATTTCTATTCCCGCTCTAGCATATTTGTAATAGGGTTTACCTTTATACTTCAAAGCTGAATACTTGGGGGGTATCTGCGTTTGTTTCCCCAAGAATTGATTTTTAATTAAATTATCAATATTTGCAGGTAACTCTTCATAGTTAAAAGAATCATCCTTATTAACATCGCCCTCAAGATCTCCCGTGGTACTCTCATACCCAAGCTTAATATTTGCTATGTATTCCTTATCAGCATCAAGAATTCTTGATGAGAATTTAGTAGCCTCGCCAAGAAAAACTGGAATCACTCCCGTAGCAAATGGATCTAACGTACCCCCATGACCAGCTTTTTTTGTTTTAAATAACCATTTGATTTTTGAAAGAACTTGGTTTGATGTCCATCCCTTTGGCTTTATAACAGATATAAATCCATTTACAGAAATTTCGTTGTCCTTCATCGTTAAATATTAATTCTTAAGAGCTGAGTTAAGTAATTCTGTGATTCGGTCGTTATGGTCAATCCCTTGATCATAGATGAATTCAAGATTTGGTATTCCTCGAGTCGTCATTCTTTTAGATAAACATTGTCTTATAAAACTGTTTGACCTCTTAAGGGCTTCAAGCAAATCTTCCTTCTTTTGCTTTGAAATAAAGTAAATTTTTGCATGTCTTAAATCTTTTGATAATTCAAGATCGGTTACAGTTATATTTTTTAATAAAGGATGTTGAACCTCAAATTGTAAAATTTGAGCAATCTCTTTTTTTATTTGTTGACCTATTTGATTTGACCTTGGAAAGTCTTTTGCCATTATAGTTTTCTTGCTACTTTAACAATTTCATATGGTTCAATCACATCACCGACTTTAATATCATTAAAGTTTTTGATTGAAAGGCCGCACTCAAAGTTTGACTTAACTTCCTTAGTATCATCTTTGAAGCGTTTAAGCGATGATAACTCACCATCATAAATCACGACATTGTCTCTTAAGACACGAACCTTAGAGTCTCTTTTAATTAGCCCATCGGTGACATAACAGCCTGCAATAGATCCAATTTTTGAAACCTTATAAATTTCTCTTATTTCAACAGAGCCTAAAATATTCTCTTTCTCATCAGGAGATAACATTCCAGTTAAGGCAGCTTTCACATCATCAACAGCATCATAAATAATACTGTAATACCTAATTTCGATATCATTGGATTCAGCTGATTTACGAGCCCCGCCTTCAGCCCTAACGTTGAATGCAATGATAATTGCATTAGATGCAACCGCAAGATTAATATCCGATTCGTTCACTGCACCAACGGCATTGTGAATAACATTGATTCTAACTTCTTCATTTGATAACTTTTCTAAAGATCCCTTAAGAGCCTCAAACGAACCTTGAACATCTGACTTAAGAATTAACGGAAGCGTCTTTACATCACCCTCTGCCATTTGATCAAACATATTTTCAAGCTTGGCAGCCTGTTGTTTAGCAAACTTAACATCTCGGAATTTTCCTTGTCTGAATAATGCAATTTCTCTAGCTTTTCTTTCGTCATTTAAAACAATCACATCTTCACCAGCGTTTGGAACATCTGACAATCCGACAACTTCTACTGGAATTGATGGACCTGCTTCATTAATTTTTTTTGCATTTTCGTCTAACATCAGTCTTACCCGTCCAAAGCTAGATCCAGCGAGCAACATATCTCCAGACTTCATTTGTCCTGACTGTATAAGGATAGTAGCAACTGGACCCCTACCTTTATCCAACCTAGCTTCAACAACTATTCCTTTTGCTGGCGTATTAGTTGGAGCTTTTAATTCTAAAACTTCAGCTTGTAACAGAATTGCATCTAGTAAATCGTCGATACCTTGTCCTGTTTTAGCTGACAACTCAATAAACATACTGTCCCCACCAAGCTCTTCAGGAATAACTTCATGGTTCATTAGCTCATTCTTAACTTTTTCAGAATTAGCTTCGGGTTTATCTATCTTGTTAATAGCTACAATAAGTGGTGTTTTGGCTGCTTTTGAATGATTAATCGCTTCAATGGTTTGAGGCATTACCCCATCATCTGCAGCAACCACGAGAACTACTATATCGGTAACGCTTGCTCCTCTTGCTCTCATCGCAGTGAATGCTTCATGACCAGGAGTATCTAAAAATGAAACCATACCTTTTTTGGTTTCGACATGATATGCACCGATGTGCTGAGTTATTCCTCCAGCCTCTCCAGAAGCAACTTTTGTAGTTCTAATATAATCAAGCAAAGAGGTTTTCCCATGATCCACATGACCCATTACTGTTACCACAGGCGGTCTTGTTTCCAAAATAGGTTCTATGGTTTCGTCCAAGTCTAAAATAGATTCAGGGTCATTTTGTTCAGCTTTTTTTGCAACATGTCCAAGCTCTTCAACAACAATCATCGCTGTGTCCTGATCAAGAACTTGATTAATAGTAACCATCATGCCCATGCCCATTAGTGACTTAATTACTTCAGCAGCTTTGACCGACATTTTATGGGCCAATTCACCAACAGTAATAGTCTCTGGAACCATCACATCTTTTATGACAGGTTCAGTAGGTGCAACAAAAGAAGTATCGCTGTCGCTGTTTTGTTTTTGTTGTTTTCTATTCTTTGTTTTTGGTGATCTCCAACCTTCATTCATACCTGTTGAAGTTTTTGGTTTTAAAACTTTCTTCTTAGGCTTATCGTCCCAGTTATCTTTTCGTTCTTCTTTTTTTATTTCTTTATTTTCTGGTTTGTGGATTGTTCCATCAATATGCTTTTTAGAGTCTTCTTTCTTTTCATCTGCTTTTACCTTATCAGCTTGTTGGGCTTTTATTAAAGCATCGTGTCTAGATTGCTCTTGTTCTCTGATCTTTTTTTGTTCATCATCTAAAATTGGTTTTGGAATGTTGCTTTCTTCGCTAGCTTGAACCGGCTCGGGCGTCTTGGTGATTGTTCTTTTTTTTCTCACTTCAACTTGAATTGTTCTCGATCTGCCAGCACTGTCAGTTTTTTTAATTTCTGAATTTTGCTTCCGCGTTAAAGTAATTTTAGTTTTTGGCTTCTGCTCTCCATGAGACTTTTTTAAAAAATCCAAAAGAGCAGTTTTATCATTTTCCGACAACTCATCTTTAGAGCTCCCTTTTTTCACACCTGCTTTGGATAATTGATCTAATAACAAATCAATTGGAAGGTTTAATTCAGATGCAAATTGTTCTACAGTATATTGACTCATTATTACTCCATTATTATGCGAACCATGGTGCTCTAGCAGTCATGATAAGTGTTTTTGCTCTATCTTCTTCGATTTTAATTAAATCTAACAGCTCATCAACCGCCAATTCTGCAAGATCCTCCATTGATATAATTCCTTTTGAAGCTAACAAACTGGCCGTATTTTCATCCATACCCTCCATGTTTTTTAAGTCTTCTGCTGGTTCTGGAACTTTTTCTTCATTTGCAATTGCTGCCGTCAAAATAGCCGCTTTTGCTCTTGCTCTTAATTCTTGGATAGTATCTTCATCAAATATATCCATTTGATTTAATTCATCCTCTGGAACATATGCAATCTCTTCTAAAGATGAAAAGCCTTCTTTAACTAAAATATCAGCTACCTCTTCATCAACATCAAGTTTTTCAATAAAAAGCTGACTTACAGTTGAATACTCTTCTTCATGCTTTTTATCAGACTCTTCTTCCGACATAATATTTAGTTCCCAGTTAGTTAATTGAGATGCTAAACGAATATTTTGTCCATTTCTTCCAATTGCAAGAGCCAATTGATCCTCATCAACCACAATGTCCATGCTTCTTTTATCCTCATCCACCACAATACTAGATACTTCAGCTGGTGCCATAGAATTAATTACAAATTGTGCAGGCTCAATTGACCATAAAACAATATCAACTCTTTCTCCTGACAACTCTGTAGTGACTGCCTGTACTCGTGAGCCTCTCATGCCAACACATGTGCCAACTGGATCCAGTCTTTGATCATTTGCCTTTACAGCAATCTTTGACCTTGAACCAGGATCTCTTGATGCAGACATAATTTCTAGCAAACCTTCTTCAATTTCAGGAACCTCTAATTCAAATAACTTTATTAGAAAATCAGGAGATGTTCTCGATAAAATTAATTGTGGTCCGCGAGGAGTTGTTTCAATTTTAAGCAAAGCAGCCCTAATTCTATCCCCAACTCTCAAGTTTTCTTTAGGGATCATCTGATCTCTAGGTAAAATTGCTTCTAATTTTCCAATTTCAATTACAGCGTTACCCCTGTCCATTCTTCTAATCTGGCCAGAAACAAGTTTTTCTTCTCTAGCTAAAAAATCATTTAAGATTTGCTCTCTCTCAGCCTCTCTTATTTTTTGCAAAATAACTTGTTTTGCCGCTTGAGCTCCTATTCTTCCGAACTCCTCAGAAGGAATTTCTTCCCTAATAACTTCGCCTATATCTTTACCTTGAGCTTTTTCATCTGAAGAAATAAGCTCTCCCTCCTCGTTCTCGAATAACTCATCTTCAACGATAGTCCAACATCTAAAAGAGTTATAAAGTCCAGTCTCCGGATCAATTTCAACCTGAATTTCTGTTCCATGAGGATATTTTTTCTTAGTAGCAGACGCTAAAGCTAGCTCAAGCGCATTAAAGACAATCTCTTTTTTTACATTTTTTTCATGAGCGAGTGCATCAACTAAAATTAACATTTCACGATTCATGTTTATTATTCTCCAAGTTACAAGTCAGGGTTTAATCGGGCCAATTGTATTTCATCAAAAGGCAGTTCAAGTAGTTTATTGTCAGTTAATTGAATCTTTATGAAGTCTTCATTTGAGTCAATTAACTTTCCTTCAAATTTTTTTGTACTATCTATAGCTGTGTGTAGTTTTATTTTTATTTTCTCGCCTTCAAATCTTTTAAAATCTTTAGGCTTAATTAATTTTCGGTCTACTCCTGGTGATGAAACTTCCAATCTTGAAAAATCAAAATCTAATTCGACAGATAAAACACGATTTAAGTGATTGCTTACTTTTACACAATCTTCAACAGAAATAATTGATCCGTTATCAATAAAAATGCGTATGAAGCCATTGTTGTGATTGTAATCACACTCAACTAGCTCATAGCCAATATTATCTATTGAATCTGAAATAATTTTTTCAATATCCATTATCAAAATCGTTAAAAATAAAAAAAGGGCCTTTTTAGGCCCACTCACACTTATTATACTGACTTATTCTCTAAAAATAAATATTTAAATCAATACTTTATACAAATTTAATTAAAGCAAACTTCCTTTTTCCAACTTGCACTACAAAATCTTCTTTTGGTGTTTGGAAATCTTGATCTATCTTTTCACTATCGACCCTAATACCACCAGATTTGAGAAGTCTTATGGCCTCGGAAGTGCTAGTAACAAAGTAAATATTTTTTAAAATTTGAGGAATTGATAAATCATCAGTTTTCTTAATCTCATAAGCTTTAATCTCATCCGGTATTTGCCCAGATGATCTTTTTGAAAAATCTGATTTTGCTTTCTGGTAAGCCTCTTTATTATGAAATCTCTCTACAATCTCCTGAGCAAACTCATCCTTAATATTTTTTGGATTGTCTCCAGATTTCAGTCTATTTTTCCATTCCTGTATCTCTTCGAAATGCTTTAACGAAAGTAAATCAATATAGCGGACCATTAGCTCATCCGATATTGACATCAATTTCGAATAAATTATCTCAGGTGATTCGTTGATACCAATATAATTATTTAAAGATTTTGACATTTTGTTAATGCCATCTAAGCCCTCTAATAGCGGCATAGTAAGAATCGACTGCTGTTCTTGACCATATGCTTTTTGTAACTCTCTACCCATGAGTAAATTAAATTTTTGATCCGTGCCTCCTAACTCAACATCAGCTTCAAGGGCAACAGAATCATATCCTTGCATCAACGGATACATAAATTCATGAATTGATATTGACTGGTTAGTCTTGAATCGTTTACTAAAATCGTCTCTCTCTAACATTCTTGCAACAGTATATTTAGCAGATAGCTTAATCATGCCATCTGCACCGAGATCTTTTAACCAGGCTGAGTTAAAAACAACCTTAGTTTTTTCTTTGTCTAAAATTTTGAATACTTGTGATTGATATGTTTTGGCATTTTCTTGAACTTCTTCTTCCGTAAGCGCAGGTCGCGTGGTGTTCTTACCTGTTGGATCACCTATCATCCCTGTAAAGTCGCCAATCAAAAAAATTACCTCATGGCCTAAATTTTGAAATTGCCGCAATTTATTTAACAGAACCGTGTGCCCTAAATGCAAATCGGGTGCGGTTGGATCAAAACCCGCTTTTATCTTTAAAGGCTTATCTCCTTTTAACTTTTTCTCGAATTCAGACATCACTAAAATTTCATCTGAACCTCTTTTTAAATCTGCCAGCATATTTGATTATGTTTATAATGAAAATGATAATTATATAGTCTTATTAAAAGAACTTTAAGAACTTCATAAAAATATGCCACAAAATAATTTATACATTGGTGTAATGTCAGGAACATCTTCTGATGGTATCGATCTCTCTCTTTGCAGAATAGAGAATGATAACTTTAGTCTCATCGATGGAATATCAAAAAATTATACTAATAAATTAAGAGATAAAATAATTAATCTTAATAGTCCATCAGTTAATGACTTAGAGCAAAGTATTTTAGTTGGGAATGAGGTCTCGAATTTAACCAGCAAACTAATTCTTAATTTAATCAAACGAAATAATCTTGATGCGCATAATATTATTGGAATTGGCTTTCATGGACCAACTGTTCGACACAATCCTAAAAGTTCTTTCAGTATTCAAATAGGGAATGCCTCTTTAATTGCAAAGCATACAAAAATAAAAGTTGTTCACAATTTTAGAAATTCCGATGTAGCTGATTGTGGACAAGGGGCTCCGTTGATACCCATATTTCATAATTACCTAATGAAAATTAATAAAATAAGTTCTGCAATTTTTTTAAATATTGGTGGATTTTCAAATATTTCTATCATCAATAAATCAAATATGCTTGGTTTTGATTGTGGTCCCGGAAATATTTTTTTAGACTCTTGGATCAAAAAAGTTAAAAATAAAAATTTTGATAACAACGGCTCTTGGTCAAAAAAAGGTCAGATAGAGTATGAATTACTTGCTCAATTCTTGAAGGATCCTTTTTTTAACAAAAAGGGGGCAAAAAGTACTAGCCGAGATTACTTCAACGAAAGTTGGCTTAAGTCTTTTAAATTATCTAAATATAAACCTGAAAATGTTCAACGAACATTTCTCGAATTAACCATTCAAGCGATTGAAAAGCATTTAAAAGAATTTAAAAATATAAATCATGCATATATTTTTGGAGGTGGATTTTACAATACTTATTTGATGGACCAGCTCAAGGAAAGAACTCAAATCAATTTTAAATCTTCAAATGATTTCAATCTAGACCCTAAATATGTAGAATCCTCAGCATTTGCATGGATTGCATCAAAAAGTATAAACAATGAATATCTTGATTTACGTTCAGTGACTGGCTCAAAAAATAAAAATATTTACGGAGTAATAAGTCAGCCCCCCACTCAATCAGATTCCTAACATTTAAGTTATAATACGAGATCAAAAAATATTAAAGTTTAATGATGGATTCAAAAAAAGCAAAACTTACATTAGCAAATGGAACAACAATTGATCTTCCAATTATAGAAGGGTCACTTGGTAAACCAGCCATTGATATTTCTGCGCTATCTGAAAATGGTTATGTAACTTATGATCCAGGATTTATGTCAACTGCTTCCTGTGACTCATCTATTACCTTTATTGATGGTGAAAAAAGTATTTTGCTTCATAGGGGATACCCTATTGAGCAACTTGCTGAACAATGTGATTTTTTAGATGTTTCTTATTTACTCCTGAATGGTGAACTCCCAAATGAGTCAGAAAAAAATGCATACGTTGGTGAAATAAAAAAACATTATCTGCTGCATGACCAACTGAATAGTGTCTTTAAAGGTTTTAGGAGAGACGCGCATCCAATGGCAGTTATGGCGGCTGTTGTAGCTTCTAAATCAGCTTTTTATTTTGATGAAATGAATGTATATAATCGAAATCATAGAAGATTATCTGCCAATAGACTTATTGCTAAAGTTCCATCTATTGCGGCTTGGAGTTATTTATATAACTTAGGACGACCTTTTAATTATCCTAGAAATGATCTGGGTTATGCGGCAAACTTTTTAAATATGCTTTTTTCAAGCCCGACGCAAGCGTATCATCTAAATCCTATTCTAGTAAGAGCTTTTGAAAGAATTTTAATTCTCCATGCAGATCATGAACAAAATGCATCCACATCAACAGTAAGGTTAGTTGGTTCGTCCGGAGCTAACCCTTTTGCATGTATTGCTGCTGGTATAGCTTCCTTGTGGGGGCCTGCCCATGGCGGTGCAAATGAAGCAACACTAAAGATGCTTCAAGAAATTAAAAATGAAAATCGCATTAATGAGTATATTGAAAGGGCGAAAGATAAAACAGACTCCTTTAGGTTAATGGGATTTGGTCATCGAGTTTATAGAAATAAAGATCCTAGAGCTGAAATTATGAGAAAAACATGTCATGAAGTTTTATCCGAGCTTGGACTAGAAAATGATTCTATTTTCAAGCTTGCAATGAAATTAGAAAAAATTGCTCTTGAGGATGAATATTTTGTTGAAAAAAAACTTTATCCCAACGTTGATTTTTATTCAGGAATTGTAATGCGTGCTTTAGGGATACCTAATTCAATGTTCACGGCTGTGTTTGCTCTTGCTAGAACGGCTGGATGGATTGCCCATTGGAATGAAATGTTTCTGGATGATAATCTGAAAATAGGACGCCCAAGACAAATCTATAAAGGCAAAACCCAAAGGAATGTCCCTTCAGGTCGAAACGTTTCAAAATATTAGACTGAAAAAGAAGATCCGCATCCACAGGTTGTAGTTGCATTAGGATTTCTTATTACAAACTGAGAGCCTTGAACGTTATCTTGGTAATCAATTTCAGAGCCAGTCAAGTACTGTAAGCTCATAGGATCTATTAGTAAAGTCACATTGTCCTTAGTCACTTGGGTATCGTCATCGTTTACATTCTCTTCAAATGTAAATCCGTATTGGAAACCCGAGCATCCTCCGCCGCTAACAAAAACTCTTAACTTAAGATCGCCCGACTCTTCTTCTTCTATCAGCTCTTTAACCTTTTTTACTGCGTTATCAGTAAAGATTAATGGGTCTGGCATTTTTATTTCATTTGTCATTTTTTACCTCTTTATTTTCTAAATTCTTTTTATTTAACTTATTTTTTTTTACTTCAATCAATTGACCGTTAATCTTTGCTCCCGCATGAATTTCAATTGTGCTGTATTCAATATCACCTAAGATCTTTGCGGTAGAGTGAAGTTCCAAGAATTCAGTTGCTTGAATATTCCCTTTAACTTCTCCAGCTATAATAGCTGAATCTGTAATAATATCACCTGTGATTTTACTCTTTTCTCCCATGATTAAAGTTCCATGAGCTCCATCACTCAAAGTAAGGCTTCCAACCAGCTTTCCATCAAGCCTTATACCTCCTGCAAATGTCATATTGCCTCGGATATTCATTGTTTCATCAATTAGTGTGTCAATTGAACTATATTTATTTTTTTTAAACAATCTTATCTCCTTTTTCCGACAATTTTTTCATAGAATAAGATATCTTCTTGCAGATCATTATTTTCCTCTTTCAGCTTTTTAAGCTCCTCATCCATCTTGGAGATAGCAACATCTTTTAGTTGAATCTTCAATCTTAATGCATCTAATTCTTGAGAAAGATCTGTTTTTGATTCGCTAAGCTCGTTAATTTTTAGTAAATAATTAACAGAATTTCCTCCGTCAAATAATCGATAAGAAAGATATAACGTAGCCAAAAAAGCTAACAATATTACCATTGTTTGTTTTCTCCAAACAGACCCTATTCTTACCCTGGGTTTAGCTTTTGCTAATTTAATTCTTTTTTTTCTTTGTAATTTTTTTAACATAAATTTATGGGTATGTTGGAAGACTTTGCAAACCTTCATTTTCATTAAAATTAAACATCAAATTCATATTTTGAATTGCCTGACCAGCTGCACCTTTTACAAGATTATCTATTGTTGAAAGTATCACCAATTTATTATCTCGCTTAAAAACAGATATTTTACAGTAGTTTGAACCTCTGACCGCTTTTGTTTGAGGTAGCTTGTTAATGCCCAGATAATCGACAAAAAAACTATCTTCATACGTTTGATTAAATAAAGAGTCAATCTTATCAATACCTATATCAGTTGATTTTAAATCAGCATAAATTGTTGCATATATTCCCCTTACCATCGGCAGGAGATGCGGAATAAATAAAACATTAATATTTTTGTTATCAGCAAAGATTTTTAAATTTTCTTCTATTTCTGGTTCATGTCTGTGTCCTTCAACTGCATAGGCATAAAAATTCTCACTTGCTTCGCTCATTAGCAAGTTATTTTCTAATCTTCTGCCAGCCCCGCTTATTCCAGATTTAGCATCAATAATAATATTACTTTCTTGAATCACTTGCTCCTTAAGTAATGGGGCTAGTGCAAGCTGGATCGCAGTTGGATAACAGCCAGGGTTTGCTACTAAATGAGCATTTTTAATACTTTCCCTATTCCATTCAGGTAACCCATAAACGGCTTCATCGATTAAATCAGCTGACTCATGCTGTATTTGGTACCATTTCTCCCAAATTTGAAGATTTTTTATTCTAAAATCAGCCGCAAGATCAATAATTTTTTTACCTTTCAATAAAAGATCTTTGGCATACTTCATGGCAATTCCGTTCGGTGTTGCAAACATAATCAAATCTGAATTTGTAAAGTCAGCCTTATCTGGGTGAATAAAAAAAGATTTGGAATTGCCTGTAAGAAAAGGAAAAACATCTGAGATATTTTTGCCCTCATCTTGTCTTGAGGTAATTTGATCGATTTCTATATACGGATGATTACTCAGTAACCTTAAAAGTTCAGATCCTGTATATCCAGAACCGCCCATAATTGACACATTTATTTTTTTCATAATTTCAACGATTATAAATGATTTATCAAAAAAAAAGCCGCTTCAAAGCGGCTTTTGTATAACGATATATTATCGTTTAGAAAACTGTTTACGTCTTCTAGCTTTTCTTAAGCCCACTTTCTTACGTTCAACTTCACGAGCATCACGAGTAACGTAACCTGCTTTAGATAATTCAGGTTTTAATTCTGCATCAAAGTCCATCAATGCTCTTGTTATTCCATGTCTTACTGCACCAGCCTGACCTGATTCTCCACCACCTGTAACATTAACTTTAATATCAAATGAAGTTTCATTTTTTGTTAGATCCAATGGTTGCCTTAAGATCATTTCAGAAGTAAATCTTGAAAAATATTCATTAACAGGTAAGCCGTTAATGATTATTTGTCCTTTTCCCTGTTGCATGAATACTCTTGCGACTGAACTTTTTCTTCTTCCTGTACCGTAATAATATTTACCAATCATATAATTCTCTTATTAAATAGTTAGTGGTTTTGGTTGTTGAGCAACATGCTCATGTGTATCACCAGCGTATACTTTTAATTTCTTTGCCATTGCGTAACCCAATGGACCCTTTGGCAGCATGCCTTTAACTGCTTTAACTAGGGCACGACCAGGGAATTTTTCCTGCATTTGAGAAAAGTTTGCTGAATATAAACCACCTGGATATCCAGAATGTCTATGATAAATCTTATCATTTGATTTATTACCAGTCACTTTGATCTTTTCAGCATTAACAACAACTATATAGTCTCCAGTGTCAACGTGAGGTGTATAGATAGTCTTATGTTTACCTCTTAGTCTGTGTGCAATTGCGCTTGCTAGCCTACCAAGAGTAGCATCAGTTGCATCTACAAGGAACCAGTCCCTTTTAACCTCGTGACCTTTAGCTGAAATAGTTCTCATTTATCTTTACTTCCAAAATTTATAAAAGAGCGTGATTTTATTACGAATCCTAGTGTTTTGTCAAATTAATTACTAATTTTTTGTTTTAATTTCAATAATTAACCACAAAAAGTAATATGATCATCATTATAGCACCTAAGTAATTGTTTTCTTTAAATAATTTTATAAATTTACTCTCTTTCAAAGCCAATTTTCTGACCCTTATTATTGAAATAATAAAAAGTGTAAGGATTAATAAAAAAACAAAAAAAGTATCGTTGAATTGGGAAACAACCTGATAAAAGAAAAAAAACATCAAAAAATAGAAAAGATTTGTATAAAAAATCGTTTTTCCCTTAAAAAATTTTGGTGCTGAATAAATATTTAATTTTACATCATCCCCATAATCCTCTTTGGCGTATATTGTGTCATATGCCATAACCCAGAAAAAATTTGCCAAAAAAAGTTGCCAACAAATCAAAGGAAAGCTCTTATTAACATGCGCAAAAACAACTAGTATGCTTGAACTAAAAGCCATACCTAAATAAATTTGGGGAATTTTCATAAACCTTTTGGCTAATGGATATGTGCACAATAGTAATGCCGATATAAAAACTACTTTTATAGCTAAGGGGGTCAAAAAAAACATCAAGCAAGATGCACAGAACAACAAAATAAAGAACAATATAAAGGCTTCTCTTTTTTCCAATACTCCACTGACCAACGGTCTTAATTTTGTCCTGTGAACTTTTTTATCGAAATTTTTATCAAAAATATCGTTGATCACACACCCTGCTGATCGAGATAAAAAAACTCCAAGAACAAAGAGAGTTAGATCTTCGATATGCACAAAACCATTTGATGCACAAATCAGTGCCCATAATGTTGGCCACAATAATAGATAAATACCAATTGGTTTATCTACTCGAGCTAGTTGTATATAGCCTCTTAGTTTCTTATAACTCATATTGATTAATTTTTTTCATGAAATTTTCAATTAAGAGTATTCTGTTTGAAGACGAGTCAAAAAATGACAACCTCGTTATAAAAATATTTTTTGGATCAATATTTTCTTTGTTTAAAATTTTAATAAGGTTGTTATTTGAATTCGTTTGCTGAAATCTAAAATCTGATCTTTTATAATGACTTTTATTGAAAACAAAACTTCCCAAAGACCTGTTCTTAAGATTTTTCAGCTTAGAGATTAAATCTCTCGAATGTTTATATTGCGTTATAGTCTTCGCATAAATTACAGGTTGGTTGTCTAGCTCAATTAAGACATTCCTTACAAAAAAATTCCTTGCACGTATCCCATATAAATTTTTTTCATAACTGGTTATGCTTGATCTTTTATTGGATACCAGCTTAATTTTAAATAAATTGTGACGTTTTAGTCTTGAAGTTAATGATTTTCTATAAGTAACGAGACTATTAATGTTATTTTGAGGTTTTTTTATCCACATGACTTAAGATCTTAAAAAGTTTTTATGCCCAAACCACAAGTCCGTATATTTTATTACGTCGTTATATTGGCTGTTTATCATATTAGCTGAATCTTTAACTACTTGATGAACAATGTCCTCATCATCAATTAAATTTGCAATTTTTAAAGAGGGAATACCACTTTGCCTAGTTCCTATCAACTCTCCAGGTCCTCTTATCTTAAGATCATTCTCTGCAATTATAAATCCATCCGTATTTTCATAAATTGTTCTTAATCTATCTTTTGCATTTATAGATAAGTTATCTGAATAAAGAAAAATACACATACTTTTTTTATCGCCTCTTCCGACCCTACCACGAAGTTGGTGAAGTTGAGAAAGCCCAAGTCTTTCTGAATGCTCAATTACCATAACAGTTGCGTTAGGAACATCAACCCCTACCTCAATAACAGTTGTAGCAACTAGTAAATTTATTTTTCCATCTAAAAAATTTTGCATAATTTCTGATTTTTCAATTTCTTTCATTCTTCCATGAATTAATTGAACATTAAATTCTGGTAAGGTACTTTTTAAACCTTCAAAAGTATTTTTTGCGTCCACTAATTTTATTTTTTCACTTTCTTCAACTAAAGGACAAACCCAGTAAATTTGATTCCCTTTATGTAATTCCAACTTTAATAATTCAATTAACTCATCTCGTCGCGTTTCCCGTATTAATTTTGTTGTAATCGGAATTCTATTTTTTGGCATTTCTGAAATTGAACTAACCTCTAAGTCAGCAAAATAAGTCATGCTTAAAGTTCTGGGTATTGGAGTAGCACTCATCATAAGCTGATGAGGCATGAACTCTTGCTTTCCCCTTTTCATTAAATCCATCCGCTGCTTTACACCAAATCGATGCTGTTCATCAATTATGCATAATCCTAATTGTTTAAAATCAACACTATCCTGAAATAAAGCATGTGTTCCTATAATAAATTGAGTTTCACCCGAGCTAATTTTTCTTAGTACATCCTCTCGTTCTTTACCCTTTATGCTTCCTGTTAAAAGACTCGCCCTAATTTTACTTCCATCGAAAATATTTTTTATCTTCAGATAATGTTGTTTAGCTAAAATTTCCGTGGGCACCATTAATGCTACCTGGTGGTTCTTTGAAAGAATTTTTACAGATGCTATTATTGCTACAATTGTTTTACCTGATCCAACATCACCTTGAAGAATTCGGTACATTGGCTGGCTGTTATTTAGATTATTCTCAATTTCTTCTATTACCAACTTCTGTGATTTTGTTAATACAAAGGGAATTTTTTCTAAGATCCGTGATTTAAAATCAGAATTTATATCCTTATAGCTAAATGCTTTTTCAGATACTCTGTCTGCTTTAGAAATCTTTAAATATAATTGTTGAGCCAATACTTCAGCGTATTTTACTCGCTCATGATATGGAGTAATTTTTTGATTGATTTCATTTAAACTAAATTCTTTAGTTGGGTTATGAATGTAATCTAATGCTGAAATGAAATTAATTTTTTTATCTTTATTTAAAAACTCATCAATAAAATTCAAAAATTTTTTTTCTTTTGTATATGCCAATGCTTTTTGAATTAATTTAGAAAGGTTCTTTTGCCCAAGCCCTGAGGTCGTAGGGTAAATTGGCGTATAATTTGTCGGCAGGGTAAAAATTAAATTTTCAGAAACCTGAACCTCAGGATGAATCATTTCTAGATTAGTTAAATATTTTCTGACTAACCCGTAAGCTAAAATATTCATTCCTTCAACAAATTGCTTTAATTGGTTTGGGTAAAAATTAATAAATCGTAAGATGATTAAATTTTCATCTTCATCTTGGACAAATACATTTAAGTTTCTTTTTCCTCTGTAAGTAATTTCCGTTCGTATTATTTTTCCCAAAATTAATATGTTTTGACCAAGATCTGCGCTATTAATCTTAACGATTGTAGTTCGGTCCTCATACCTCGATGGCAAGTGAGTTATTAAATCAAACCAATTTGTAATATTTAAATTTTCTAGGAGCTGCTTTTGTCTGTCTGTGAATAGTGATTTCAATAGTTAATCAAGAACTAAAAAACCATCAGCCTCTATCAGTGCTCCTTTAGGGAGTGATAAAACACCTACTGCCGCTCTTGCAGGATATGGAGAACTAAAATATTCCTCCATAATTGAATTTACTAACGAAAAATTATCAAGATTAGTAAGATAAATATTAAGTTTTACTATATCTTCCTTACTTCCACCTGCTGAACTAATTACCTCTAATAAGTTCTTAAAAACCTGATGGATTTGTTGCTCTATACCATCTACCATTTGCATAGTTTTCGGGTCCAAGCCAATTTGGCCGGACAAGAACACCATATTATTTTTTCTAATCGCTTGTGAATATGTTCCAATTGCCTGTGGTGCATTTTTTGTACTTATTATTTCTTTACTCATAATTATCCTATTTAATTGATCCCATTTTAGTTCTTGTAATACGACTGACTTGTTCAATTTTTCTAAGCTGCCTAATAATATCAGCTAAATGTATTCTGTTTCTTACCTCTATCAAAAATCTAATCGTTGTAAAGTTACTTCCATCACCCTCTTCAGTGATAAGGTTATCAATATTTGATTCTAAATCAGCAATCACAGCGGCAATTTTTGCTAGCACACCTCTTTCGTTGGTGACTAAAATATCCATCTTAACTTTAAATATTCGATCGGGATTTGGCTCCCATTCCACATCCACCCATTTTTCAGGGTCAACCTTAATCTTCTTAATTTCATTGCAATCATGCGTGTGAATAATAAGACCTTTATCTTTATCTATATACCCGAGAATTGGATCTCCTGGAATTGGATAGCAGCAATCTGCTAAATCTAAAGCCATTCCCTCAGACCCCTTAATTGATATGACATCAAGAAACTTTTCTTGTCTTCCAAGGCTTGTCTGCCCACTAACAATTGTAGATAGTTGATGGGCAACCATAATATTTACTCTTCTGCCTAAAGCAATATCAATCAAAATATCGTCTTTATTTTTTAAGTGGTAATCATGTAAAAGTTTTTCCCAATGCCTTTTTTTTATGCTATCAGGCTCAATGTGAAATGCTTTTAATGCTTTGTTTAATATACTGTATCCCAATATTACTAGATCCGTAGACTCAGCATTTTTCATGAATGCTCTTATCTGCGACCTTGCTTTTCCAGTAATAACAAAATTCAACCATGCTGGATTTGGTTTAGCCAATGGACCGGTTATTATCTCAATATGGTCCCCTGTTTTCACTTTTGTTCTTAAGGGTACTAATTCATTATTTATTTTGCATGATAAGCAACTATTTCCGACATCCGAATGAACCGCATAAGCGAAATCAACAGCTGATGAACCTTTAGGTAAAACAAAGATTTTTCCTTTTGGAGAAAATACATATACTTCATCCGGGAAAAGATCCACTTTAAGATGTTCTAGAAACTCTAATGAATCCGCGCTATCTGATTGAATTTCTAATAGTCTTTTTAACCACTGGTTGGTATCTTGTTGCAATCTGGATACTTGGTTTTCTTTTGTTTTGTACATCCAATGAGCAGCTACGCCAGCTTCAGCAAGATTATTCATCATTATTGTTCGTATCTGAATTTCTAATGGCATTCCAAAAGGTCCAAATAAAGTCGTATGGAGTGACTGATACCCATTAGCTTTTGGAATTGCTATGTAATCCTTAAATTTTCCTGGAATTGGCTTAAATAATGAATGAAGAGCTCCTAAAGCAATATAGCAATTTTTTACATCATCAACAATAATTCTAAAAGCATAGATATCGGAAATATCAGAAAACCCTAAACTTTTTTCTAACATTTTTTTATGAATACTGGCCGGCTGCTTCTCTCTCCCATAAATACTGGCTTTAAGTTTTTCTTTTTTTAACTTTTCTGTTATGTCGACTAAAATTTTTTCCACAACCTCTTTTCGGTTTCCTCTTGTAGACGTTATGGCTTTGGTAATTGTTTGGTGTCTTAATGGATGAATATATTTAAAGCTAAGATTATCCAGTTCCTGATATATATTGTTTAAGCCAAGTCTATTAGCAATCGGCGCATAAATATCCAGCGTCTCTTGTGAAATTCTCTTCCTTTTCTCTTCATGCAAATGATGAAGTGTCTGCATATTGTGCGTTCGATCACATAATTTAATTAACATTACCCTGATATCGGAAGACATAGCTAACAACATTTTTCTAAAGTTTTCAGCCTGAGCTTCCACTACATCCGAAAAACTTAATTTATCCAGTTTTGATAGTCCATCAACTAACTTAGAAACCTGTTTTCCAAATCGGTCCTCAATATCTTGCAAGGTAGCCTCTGTATCTTCAACCACATCATGCAATAATGCTGCCATTATCGATGGAGCATCCAAATGAAGCTCTGCAGCAATACATGCTACAGATACTGGATGAGTTATATACGGTTCTCCGCTTTTGCGTTTTTGATGCTTATGACAATTCTCTGAATAACGATAGGCCTCATTGATTGAATCAATCTCAGATTTTTTTAAATATGCAGAAACTAGGCATCCTAATTTAGATTTAGGACTATCGGCAGGAAGAAGAAAACCTGATTCTGAATTCTCAGCCTCAGGTTTATTTTTTAACTTTGGCTTATTCAACGAGTAGCCTCATGTTTTAAAATTTATTGAGGTTGTTCCTCATTTTGTTCTGTTTCATTAATTGTAGCTGCGCTTTCAGGGCTATTACCGCCAAGTAATTCTAACCCAATCAGTCCTGCAGCGATTTCACGAAGCGCTAAAACAGAAGGTTTATCATTATTTGCATTTTTAATTGTTGATTCCGCACCATTTGCAAGCTGACGTGCTCTGATTGATGCAATAAGAGTCAATTGGAATCTATTAGGTATTACTGCTAAGCAATCATCTACTGTAATTCGTGCCATAACTTCCTCGATATTTTAATGATTTATAATTTGTAATAATTGTCCGACTGTCTCGTCGAGATTATTATTTATTGTAACATAATCGAATTCAGAAGCATGCGACATTTCTTCCTCAGCGGCATTCATTCTGCTGTCTATAACTTCAATACTATCCTGATTTCTTTGAATTAATCTTTCCCTGAGTGTCTCCAAAGATGGCGGCATTATAAAGATGCTTTTAGCCTCAGGAAATAATTTTTTAATACTTTGCGCACCTTGCCAATCAATTTCTAGAATTACATCTTTTCCATTTTCCAATAAACTCAAAACCGAGTCTTTTGAGGTGCCGTAGAAATTTCCATGACAAACGGCATACTCCAAAAATAAACCATCTTCGATCATACCTTCAAATTCTTCAATGGAGACAAAGTGGTAATCCTTTCCATTTTTCTCAAGAGGCCTGGGAGGTCTAGTAGTATGAGATACGGAAACTCTCAAAGTCGATATTTTATCTAGTAACTCTTTTACAATCGTTGTTTTGCCTGCGCCAGAAGCAGCACTAATAATATATAACTTTGCCAATTTATTATTTTTCATTTATTCAATATTTTGGATTTGTTCACGCATTTGTTCGATTAATACTTTTATATCAATTGCTTCCGATGAAATTCTATTAGATATTGACTTAGATGCCAATGTATTAGCTTCTCTATTGAGCTCTTGCATCATAAAATCTAATTTTTTACCGACAGCTTCATTTGATCTAAGAAGATTTTCGATTTCTATCAGATGGGAAAACAAACGATCAATTTCCTCCTGAATATCGGACTTCTGCAAAAAAAAGATTACCTCTTGTTGCAATCTTTGATCCGTAACTTCAACATTAAGACCTTCTAGCTTTTCCATTAATTTTTTTTGATATTGCTTTGCATCAGAAGAAAAATAAGATTTTATTTGTTTGGTTTTTTTTGAAATTTCTTTTGCATTTTTTAAAAGAATTTTTCCTAAAACAGACCCCTCTCTTTTTCGATCTTTGTTAAAATTTTCTAATGCATCTGATAAAAAATCCATAAGTTTTTTTTCATTGATCTTTTGCTTTTCACTACCCTGATAATAATTGATAAAATTGATAATCTCCATTGATGAAGCTTTAAATTCCTGCTTTGATAAACTAGATATTCTTTTCATATCTTTTACAGCAGTCAATATTTGTTCATCTGTTAATTTTTTTTCATTATTAATATCCGTAACTCTTGAAACTCTTAGGTCGACCTTACCTCTTTTAACAACAACACCGACTAATGTTTTTATTTTAGTTTCAAGATATTTAAGGTCATCATCAATCCTTAAATTAAAATCAAAATATCGATTATTTACGGAGCGCATCTCAACAGAAATATTATTTATTTTGTCAATCTTCATTGAACCGTTATAAAAACCCGTCATGCTTTTTGTCATTCAGTGCTTCTTTCTTGTTTGAAAACATTATTTTATCTGCTTTATTCTTTATAATCTTAAGTAATTTAAAAAACTTTAGGTATCTAAATGAGAAATAGCAATCGACAAAACCATGAGCTACGTAAAATAGAAATAATCAGAAACTTCACTTGCCATGCAGAGGGTTCTGTTCTAATTAAATGTGGGCAAACGCACGTGTTATGCACAGCAAGCGTCGTTGAAGGCGTACCCTCTTTTTTAAAAGGAAAAAATCAGGGGTGGCTCACAGCCGAATACGGAATGCTTCCCAGATCAACATCTTCTAGGATGCAACGAGAGTCAGCCAGAGGAAAACAAACCGGTCGAACACAAGAGATCCAAAGATTAATAGGTAGAAGTCTCCGTGCCATGGTTGATCTAAAAAAATTAGGAGAAAATACAATTCATATTGACTGTGATGTCATTCAAGCGGATGGGGGTACTCGAACTGCATCTATTACTGGTGCAGCATGCGCCGTTGAAGATGCCATCCAATTCATGATTAAAAAAGGGTTGATTACTGAGTCACCAATTATTAGTAAAGTCGCTGCTATTTCAGCAGGAGTTGTAGGTGATCAGGTTTTAGTAGATCTTGATTACGATGAGGACAGCAATTGCGAAACGGATATGAATATAGTAATGAACCAGGATAACAAATTTATTGAAATTCAAGGTACTGCTGAGGGAGTAGCGTTTAGTCTGACAGAATTAAATAGTATTTTAGACGCCAGTCAGAAAGCTATAAATTTAATATTTGAGATTGCAAAAAAATAATATGATAAAAATTGTTTTGGCATCAAGCAATCCAAAAAAAATTGGGGAGTTACAAACCCTATTGATGGGCACAAATTTTGAAATTATTCCTCAGTCTAATTTCAATATAAGTGAGGCAGATGAGCCTTATGACACCTTCATTGAAAATGCACTTGCTAAAGCACGCCATGCTTCATTGCACACAAATCTCCCAGCAATTGCTGATGACTCTGGAATTTGTGTTGATTCATTGAACCTGCTCCCAGGAGTTCGATCAGCAAGATATGCTGGAGATAATGCATCTGACATAGACAACTTAAATTTACTGCTTCAAAGTCTTGATGGAGTTGTTGATAGAAATGCTTATTATTATTCTTCTATAGTCTTTATCTCTTCACATTTAGACCCGCAACCCCTAATTTGTGAAGGCATATGGAAAGGAAGAATTACCAAATCACCAAGAGGTAATAATGGCTTTGGGTATGATCCAATTTTTGAAGATATCAAAACTGAAAAAACAGCAGCAGAACTTGATACGACATTAAAAAATAAATTAAGTCATCGTGGTAAGGCATTGCAACAATTAATTCATAAGCTTAAAATTAAATATGAGCAAGAATAAATGGCCAGTATGGAAACGAGAAGATAAAAGCATTGTCTCTTGTACAGAAAAAATCAAAGTTATGAAAGAGAACTTTGATGAAATTAATCAGCTCATGCAAGATGCTTTTGAAGATGGCTTATTGATGGAAGTATCTGAAGAACAAATGAAAACTGTGTTTGAGGAAATAATTCATAAGCTAAATAATCCTTACAAAAAATCATAATGCTTAATCCACCTAGAAATCTTGGTGTTTATATACATCTCCCTTGGTGTATTCATAAGTGCCCTTATTGTGACTTTAATTCCCATGAAGCATCTTTAGATAAAGTACAAAATTTAGAAGAGAATTATATCAACGCTATCTTGGAGGAGTTTTCTTACTATGAAAAGGAAATTCCTCATCGACACATCTCATCAATATTTTTTGGGGGAGGTACACCTAGCTTAGTTTCTCCGAAATTGATTCAAAAAATTATTGATCGTATTCAGTCATGTAATCAAGAGCATATGCCTGAAATAACTATGGAAGCCAACCCAGGAACAATAGACGTCAACAATTTTTCAGACTACAAATTGGCCGGCGTAAACAGAATCTCATTAGGAGTTCAGAGCTTTAACAACAATCATTTAAAAAAACTTGAAAGGATTCATAGCTCAGAAGAGGCGATTAAAGCTATAGAGGTTGTAAAAAGGCTTTTCACAAACTATAACTTAGATCTAATGTTTGCCCTTCCCGGACAATCATTGGAAAACCTAGAAAAAGAGCTCCTACAAGCAATTGAATTTGAATCCAATCATCTCAGCTTTTATCACCTGACTATTGAGCCTCAAACAACATTTTATAAAAATCCACCAAAACTTCCATCTGAAGATCTAGCCTTTGAAATGTATGAAATGATAACCAGCCTTCTTCAATCAAAGAAGTATATTCATTATGAAACCTCGGCGTTTGCTAAAAGTAATTATAAATCTTTGCATAATCAAAATTATTGGTTTTTTGGTGACTATTTGGGGCTGGGTGCCGGTGCACATTCCAAAATTACATTTGATAATGAAACGATTATTCGAACGCACAACACAAAAAATCCAAAAAATTATGTAGATAGCATCAATAAAAAAATATTTTTTCAAAATAAAGAATCCATAAGCCAGGATAATTTACCCTTTGAATTTATGATGAATGCTCTTCGACTCAATCAGGGATTTGAAAAAGCTTTATTTACTCAAAGAACAGGGTTAGAGTTTTCGGTAATTCAAGATAAAATTAAATTGTCGGTAAATAAAGGACTTTTAATTGATGATGGAAACGTCATTAGTCCAACAAAAAAAGGGGCTCTATTTCTCAATGACATGCTCCAAATTTTTATTTAAACATAAGGGGATAAAATGAATTTTAACAAAGTTAATGAAAACTTCTGTGTATCTGAACAAATTACTTTTGATGATTTATATGCGATTAAAGAAGCAGGTTTTAAAACCATCATCTGTAACCGTCCTGATAATGAGTCTCCTGACCAGCCCTCATCAAAACAAATTGAGCAACAGGCAATATCAATAGGACTTTTTTTTAATGATCTACCAATTATCCCGGGGAAATTTACCCAAGAAAATATAGATCAATTTAAAGCCATCTACTCCAATAAAAATAATTACCCAATTTTTGCCTATTGCCGCACCGGAACCCGCTCATGTCAACTTTGGGCAATATCTCAAATTGATGAATTAGCTAAAGATGAAATTCTTATACAAACTAAAAAAGCCGGTTATGACTTAACTCCCCTTTTTGCTTAAACTTTGCTCAGCTAATTTGATGGCATTCGCTACGGTTTGTGTATTTGTTCCTCCTACGTGATTTCTTGCTTGCACCGATCCTTCAACAGTAATGACATCATAAATGTCTTTATCAATTAATTTTGAGTAATGTTTAAAGGTATCTAATGTGATCTCATGAAGATCTAACTTATTTTTTATGGCAAAATTAACTAACTCTGCCACAACCTCGTGCGAAGTCCTAAAAGGCATGCCTTTTTTTACCAAATAATCAGCCAGATCAGTTGCCGTAGAAAAACCATCTCCAGCAGCCGCCATCATTTTTTCTTTATTAACTTTAATATTTTTTATCATATCTGCATAAATAACTAAAGTCGCTTCTAGCGTATCCACAGAATCAAAAACTGGCTCTTTATCTTCTTGGTTATCTTTGTTGTAGGCCAGTGGTTGTGACTTCATAAGAGTAAGTAGAGCCATCAAATTACCATTTGTCCTACCCACCTTTCCCCTCACAAGCTCTGGAACATCAGGGTTTTTTTTCTGTGGCATGATACTTGATCCTGTACAAAATCTATCTGATATTTCAATAAAGTTAAAAAATGGACTCATCCACATAATTAATTCTTCAGAAAATCTAGATAAGTGCGTCATCAATAATGAAGCATGAAAACAAAACTCTATTGCGAAATCTCTATCGGATACCGCATCAAGTGAGTTGTTGCATACCCCTTCAAACTTTAATTTTTTAGCAACCCATTTCCTATCAATTGGATAAGTTGTCCCAGCAAGAGCAGCAGCGCCAAGAGGAAGTTGATTAATTCTTTTTCTGGCGTCTATGAATCGTTTTTTATCTCTCTCCAGCATTTCAAAATAAGCATGAAGATGATGAGCAAAACTAATCGGTTGTGCAATTTGTAAATGGGTAAGTCCAGGCATACTCACCCCAATATTCTTCTTAGCAAAAGAAAGTAAATTTTTTTGCAAAGTGATAATTTTTTTGACAATTGAATCGGTAGCGTCTCTTAAATATAATCTTAAATCCGTCGCAATTTGATCATTTCTGGATCTGCCCGTATGCAATTTCTTGCCGGCATCGCCTATTAACTCAGTTAATTTTTTCTCGATATTTAAATGAACATCTTCATCCGCTATTTTCCATTCAAATTTATTTTCTTTAATTAATTCATTAATCTGCAAAAGACCTTTTTTAATCTTATTGAAATCTGAAACAGAGATTATCTTTTGTTTTTGAAGCATCTCAGAATGAGCAAGCGACCCTTCAATATCATAAGCTGCTAGCCTCTTATCAAAATTAACAGAAGCCGTATAATCTTGGACGAGCTGATCTACCGGTTCATTAAATCTTCCCGACCATTTTTTAATTTGTTTTTTCATAGGCATAGTATATATCAATCCTTTTTGTTGATCATTAAGATCGATAATCTCTATGATAAAATTCCAAAATGAAAAATACTATACGAATTGCATCCAGACAAAGCGAACTTGCCATGTGGCAATCTAATCATATTGCTTCTCTTATTAAGCAAAAATATCCATCTATTTCGGTTGAGGTAATTGGATTTAAAACTCAAGGAGATATTATCTTAAATCAACCATTGGCTGAAATTGGAGGTAAAGGTCTATTTATCAAAGAGCTTGAACAGGCGCTACTTGATGGACATGCTGACTTGGCTGTTCACTCAATGAAGGATGTTCCAATGGATCTCCCTGAACCTTTTAAAATTGCGGCTATTCCATTAAGAGAAGATTCCAGCGATGCGTTTGTTAGTACAAAATTTAATTCTCTTGACGAACTTCCTAAACAAGCCATTGTTGGAACATCAAGCTTAAGGCGCCAAAGTCTCCTTTATCACCAAAAACCTGACCTTCAAATTAATAGTCTTAGAGGAAATTTACAAACAAGACTTAAAAAACTTGATGACGGTTTTTTTGATGCGATTGTCCTAGCTTCGGCTGGATTGATCAGGCTTGGCTTAAGTGAAAGAATCAAAGAGAGACTGAATACTTCGACATATATTCCAGCTGTGGGACAAGGCGCTCTAGGTATTGAAATACTAAAAGATAACAAGGAGCTCAGTGAGTTTTTAAATTTTTTAAATGATCATCCAACTGAGATTTGTGTGAATACGGAAAGAATAATCAGTCGCTCGCTTGCTGGAAGCTGTACTGTGCCTATCGGAGCACATGCAATGGTAATCAAAGACACTATAAATCTTAAAGCATTTGTGGCTTCCCCTGATGGAAATAAGATTATTTTTGCAGAAGATAGTGGATCGATAAATCAAAATACTTTAATTGCGGAATCTGTATCAAAGCAATTAATAAAAAATGGTGCCAAGGAAGTACTTGGTATATAAGTGAAAACTCTGATTGCATCTAGATCACATCTGCAAAATAAAAATATTATTAAGTATTTTACAGACTCAGATATTAAAGTCTTAGATCGTCCATTTATTTCCATAGAGCCATTAACCGACCATAATAATTTTGAAATTATCAATCAGATTAACAAGTATGATAAATTGATTTTTATCAGCTCGAATGCTGCAGCTTGCTTTAAACAATTACTCAACATTCATAAACTCTCCTTGACGAATGAACAACAAGTATTTTGTATTGGCCCCACCACCAAAAATGAATTAGTTTCTTTTTTAACACAGAAAATAAAATATCCTGAGAATAATTTTGATTCTGAATCCCTTCTGAATCATCCAGAATTAATTTATCCTAACTCTCAAAAGATTCTAATTATCAGAGGACAGGGCGGGCGGGAAGTTTTGAAAGATACTTTAGAATCAAAAGGTGCCTCTGTTGAATATCTTGAATGTTACAGAAGATTACTCATGCCAATTAATTTTAATGAGATTAAATCTCACGCAGAATCAAGTAAAACTTTTATCCTGATCACTAGTACCGAGGTGGCAAAGCACTACTTAAGTCTATTTAACAGAAATAACGAAAAGTTTGAGGCAACTTACATTGTCAACCATAAAAAAATTATGGACCTACTCGAGCCTCTAAAAAACAAAATATTACTCACTAAAACATTAGATCCTAGAAATATTTCCTTACTGATGCAAAATTTTACCTAGGAGCAAATGTGAAAGCATCTGAATAAAACTCAGAATCTGGTAGTCCATTTTTTACAAAATCTTTATATGCGGCTTCCACTAGTCCTGGAGATCCGCAACAGTAAATCTGATAATCTTTTATATTTCTTTCATCCATAAGTACCTGCTGGTGAACAAGACCATGCTTAAAATTTTCTAATTTTTCATCTGATAAAACATTTTCTACGGAAATATCTAAATCAGATTGTATCCATTCATTGATCGCCTTATCCTCATAAAGGTCTGCATAGGTTCTTGCTCCCCGGTATAAAATAATCTTTCTATTGTTTTGTTTACGTAACATATCATTAATTATTGACTTTATTGGTGCAAAACCTGTTCCGCCTGCAATAAAAATTATGGGCTTATCAGATTCGCGAAGGTAAAAACTTCCTAGTGGCGCCTCAATCCGATGAATACTTTTTTCCTTCATATCGCTAAATATAAAATTAGTGAATTTACCACCCTCTATAAGCCGAATATGAAGCTCAATTAAATCGTCCCCTGGACAGCTCGCCATCGAAAAAGCTCTTCTTGATCCGTCCGCTAAAATAAATTCTAAATATTGTCCTGCATAAAAATCTAGGGAATTCACTCCAGGTAATTTGAGATAAATCTGAATGACATCATGATTTAATTTATTAATCTCTTCTACTCTTACAGGGGTGATTTGTGGATCAGGTTCATCCCGTTCATCAAAACGACTGTCTTCAATTATTAAGTCACTTGCAGCATGTGCTCTACAGATTAAATACTTCCCTTGCTCTTTATCTTTATCAGTTAAGACCCCCGGCATAATGTCGGAATGAAATACTTCACCATCTAGAATTTTCGTCTTGCATGCTCCACACGATCCACTTCGGCATCCATACGGTAAATTTATTCCTGAGCTGATCGCTCCCTCAAGAAGATTCTGACTTGGCTTTACTTTAAATTCAACACCATTTTTAATTTTAACCAAGAACATTATTTGTCATCCTCTTTCTTATACTCGCCCTCAATTACTGAATCATCATCTTTTGTTTTTTTGGATTCATTAAATTTTCTTTCCATCTCTTCAAACATTGAATTATCTATATTTTTTTTTGAACCAGGTATTAACAAAATAGTAACCGCCACAAAATCTGTAAAAACACCCGGAAATAAAAATAATCCTCCCGCTATCATATTTTTTGCAGCACCCAAAATCATCTGAATAGGTGAAGATTGATTCCCGATTGCCCCCATCATTCGAGAAATCATATTTGCCTTCTCTTCCTTGATCATCCTCCAGCCAAGAATGCCAACAATGAAGATATAAAACATATACCACCACCCGTAAAGACTACCAATTTTAAAATAGCCCCAAATCTCAATGAATGGAATTAAAATTATTGCCCATATCCCAAATAATTTCATCGCAATACTCTTTCCTGTAAAATATTAATCTGAACCAATTCTATTCGAAAGCTCCTAAAAGACTGTATGAAACTTTTTTTTAGATTACTAATAATTATTTTAACATCATGCAGCGTATTAGCTGATGAATCTAACATCTTTGATTTTTCTAAAAATAAATCTTCAGATTTTTTGAGCGTGGAAGAAGCTTTTGATCCCAGCTATTCAATTTCACCTACTAAAACTAGTTTTATAATAAAATTTGATATTCAGCCAGGATACTATCTCTACCAATCTAAACTTTCTTTTTCCAGCAATAATAATGCCGAGCTGAATTATCAATTACCCCAAGGAAAAGAAAAGTATGATGAATTCTTTGGGGACCAGATTATTTATTCAGACCCCCTCCAAATTCAAATTAACTTTAAAAATGCAATATCACCAGATGATTCAATTTTAGTCTCTTATCAAGGTTGCAGCGAAAAAGGCTTATGTTATCCACCACAAAAAATTAGCGTAAACCTCAAAAATATTCCCGACAACAAATTGCAACTAAATTCATTTGAAACAGCATTAAGCAGTAATATTTTTCAAGCATTATTAGTCTTCTTTGTTGCTGGCCTTCTTCTATCACTTACCCCATGTGTTCTGCCACTTATTCCAGTGATGCTTACCATGTTATCTAAAATTAATAAAAACAAGGGTGCTGCCACTGCTGCATATGTAATGGGGATTTGTTCAACATATTCAGTAATTGGCTTGATTGCTTCACAAACGGGAAGTCTGCTTTCGTTGTATTTCCAAAATGATTACATAATTGCTTTTTCATCAATTTTATTTTTAATATTTGCCGCATCCATGTTTGACCTCTACGAACTTAGTTTGCCGAGCTCTTTACAGACTTTTTTTAATAGTGTCGCTAACAGAATTAATACTCAAAGATATATTGGAATTTATCTTTTAGGGGCAATCTCATCGCTGATCCTCAGCCCTTGTGTTGCCCCTCCTCTTGCCAGTGGAATTCTTTTTATAAGCCAAAATGGTGACGTATCCACTGGGGTACTTTCTTTATTTTTTATGGCTCTAGGTATGTCTTTTCCTATGCTAATTCTTGGATTCACTTCCTCAAAAATAAAATTACGGAGTGGCAATTTTAACGTGCTAATAAAAAATATGATCGGCTTTATTTTAATTGCAACTGGAATATTTATTGGCAAACCTTTACTCGGAGATTTAATCACCGCCCTTCTTTATGCGCTTTTATGTTTTATCATCATTGCTTTTTTGTATATCAAGATTCAAACAAAATATCGAATCTTTAAGACTTTAATAACTATTTGCTCTCTTATCATTATCATAATGTTTAGCTTTCAGTCCTTATCTTTAAAGTTAAGTAAAACATCTGAAGATAAATTACCTTTTACTATTATCGACAATATGGGACTCCTTAATGAATCACTTAAAGCCACAGATAAACCGGTTATGATAGATTTTTATGCTGATTGGTGTGCAGCCTGTCTAGAGCTTCATGAATACACCTTTACAGACCCAAATGTTTTGGAAGAGCTCAAAAGATTTAAACTTATCAAAATTGATGTCACCTCTTTTACCAAAGACGATCAGTTGATTATGGAAAAGTATGGTATCTACGGGCCTCCCTCAATTGTATTTTACAATACGGAGAAATCTGAATTAAAAAGTTCGCAAATCTATGGTTTTATAGATGCGGAACAATTTTTAAAGACTATAAAGGAAATACAATGAGTAAAAGTCTCTTGGGAGCAGTAATTTTACTATCGTTTGCTGTAGGGTTTTTTAGCCATTACTATTCCAAAAAGAATACTAAAACCTTTGATGCTATTGCAATCAAAGATATAACAACGTTACCTTTTACTAGCCCTGAGAATAAACCATTATTTTTAAACGAGTTTCAATTTCATGACAAGCTTATTATCAATTTTTGGGCAACTTGGTGTGAACCATGCAAGGAAGAACTTCCCGAGTTAAATAACCTTCACAAGCAATTAACAAATAATCAAGAAATAAAGATCATAGGTGTTGCTATTGATGAGGCTGATGCTGTAAGCGAATTTATCAAAAAAATACCGGTAAATTATCCCATTTTAGTCAGTGAGCCGAATGGATTTAAGTTAGGCAAACAGCTTGGAAATGATAAAGGTGTTTTGCCTTATACCGTCATAGTAGATACTTCGTATAACGTACTTAATAAATTTTATGGGAAAATAAAATTAGAAGATCTAACAAAAGTGATTAAAAGTGATTAAAATTACTTTTAATCACTCTATCTTCGTATAACTAAAAAATTTGTTTCTTTTTCATTATCTATAATCCTTTAATTTCTATCCTTTAAAGCTTATTTTCTATAATTATGTGGACAAATTCTCTTAAATTCGTCAAACTGGTAGACTATATCTTTAAACACAAATTATGAATATAGCTATTATTAACGGTCCGAATCTAAATATGCTTGGAAAAAGAGAGCCTGAGCACTATGGTTCAAGTACCCTGGATGAAATTAATAATCAGATAAAATCTACTTTTACTGACATTGATTTTAATTTTTTTCAAAGTAATAGCGAATCTGATCTGATCAATTTTATTCATGATTTAAAAGTTGACTATATAGTATTTAATCCCGCAGCTTTCACACATACGTCCGTGGCGTTAAGAGACGCGATTAAAAGTATTAACGTACCTTTTTATGAGGTTCACTTATCTAACGTTCACCGAAGAGAACCTTTCAGGCATCAGTCTTTTTTCTCCGATAGCGCAGTTGCTGTTATATGCGGATTAGGAAAACAAGGTTACTTTTCGGCAATACAACACATAATAGAAAATTCTTAAGGGTAAAAATATGGATTTAAGAAAATTAAAAAAACTAATTGATCTGGTTGAAGAATCTGGAATTAACGAATTGGAGCTTACCGAGGGTGAGGAAAAAGTTCGCATTAGTCGTCAAGGCTCGACTCAACCATTTATTCCTCAACAAATTCAGATCCCCCAACCACAGCCAGCTGCTTCAACATCATTATCAAGTCAACCAATCGCTCATGAAGAATCGGTTACAGATCAAGAAAGTGGTCATGTTTTAACTTCGCCTATGGTGGGTACTTTTTATCGGTCATCTTCTCCAGAATCAGCTCCTTATGTGGAACTGGGTTCAACAGTTAAAAAAGGCGATACACTTTGTATTATCGAGGCTATGAAACTGCTCAATGAAATTGAAGCCGATAAGGATGGCGTAATTAAAAAAATTGTGGCAGAAAACGCACAACCTGTTGAGTTTGGTGAACCACTATTTATTATTGAGTAACTAATTTATGTTTGAAAAAATACTTATAGCTAACCGAGGCGAAATCGCATTAAGAATTCTAAGAGCCTGTCGACAAATGGGTATCAAAGTTGTCACCGTTCATTCGGAGGCGGATGTTGATGCCAAATATGTAAAATTATCTGATGAGTCGGTATGTATCGGACCAGCTCAATCAAACCTAAGTTATTTAAATATTCCCGCTATCATTAGTGCGGCTGAGGTTACCGATGCAGAAGCTATTCATCCGGGTTATGGATTCTTGTCAGAAAATGCTGATTTTGCTGAACAAGTAGAAAAAAGTGGTTTTACTTTCATAGGGCCAAAATCAGAAACCATCAGACTAATGGGTGATAAAGTAAGTGCAAAAGAAGCGATGATAAAGGCCGGCATTCCGGTTGTTCCAGGATCTGATGGCGAACTCCCAAGTAATCCTGATGAGATTATTAAAATTGCAAATAAAGTTGGTTATCCGGTAATTATTAAAGCAGCCGGTGGAGGTGGAGGTAGGGGCATGCGAGTTGTTCATACAGAAGCAGCCCTATTAAATGCTGTATCCATGACAAAAAATGAAGCTCACAGTTTTTTTGGTAATGCCGCTGTATATATGGAAAAGTATCTTGAAAATCCTCGACATATTGAATACCAGGTTCTTGCTGATAATTATAAAAATGCCATTCATCTCTTTGAGCGTGACTGCTCGATGCAAAGACGTCATCAAAAAGTTATTGAAGAAGCGCCTGCTCCTGGTCTTCCAGATAAGATCAGAAGAAAAATGGGTGATCGATGTGCAGATGCTTGCCGAAAAATTGGTTATCGTGGAGCGGGTACTTTTGAGTTTCTTTATGAGAACGGAGAATTTTACTTCATCGAAATGAATACACGTATTCAAGTAGAGCATCCCGTAACGGAAATGATTACTGGAATTGATCTTATTAAAGAACAAATCAAAGTTGCAGCAGGACAAAAACTTTCCATACGACAAAAAGATGTGGAAATTACAGGCCATGCGATTGAATGTCGAATTAACGCAGAGGACCCCTTTACTTTTGTACCCTCGCCTGGACTCATTAATCGATTTCATGTACCAGGTGGCCCCGGAATACGAGTTGATACCCATGTTTATGGAGGGTATCGTGTTCCATCTCACTACGACTCCATGATCGGAAAAGTTATCGCTCACGGATCAACTCGAGAGGAAGCAACTGCAAAACTTAGAATGGCTTTGGCCGAAATGTACTGCGAAGGTATTAAAATTAACATTGATTTGCATCGTGATTTACTAGCAGACTTAGCCTACCAGTCAGGCGGAACAAGTATCCATTACCTTGAAGAAAAACTTGGAATGAAAAAATAAGTGATTTCAATATCACTTAATGTTAATCAAAGTCTTGCTCAAGCTGTCGGAGATTTTTTGCTTGAAAATGGCGCCTTGTCCGTTTCCTTTGAAGATTCCGATTTGAATACTGAGAAAGAAGAAGCTATATTTGGTGAAGATCCTGATGAAGCTGAAAGATTTTGGAATAACACAAATGTTATTTCCTTATTTGAAAGTCTGCAAAGTATTCAGAGTATTTCAATAAAGCTATTCAGTATTTATCAAATTCCCTCTGAAGCCATCAAGATTAAGAATATCGAAGATAAAGACTGGGTTAAGGAAACGCAATCACAATTTGAGCCCATTAAGATTAATGAAAAGATCTGGATTATCCCCTCATGGCATCAAGTTCAAAATAACAATGCATTAAATATTCATTTAGATCCTGGGCTTGCTTTTGGAACAGGATCACATCCAACAACAAAGCTTTGTTTGGATTGGCTCAGCAAATTAGACTTAAAGAATAGATCCGTTCTTGACTATGGTTGTGGCTCCGGTATTTTAGCCATTGCCGCCAATAAACTTGGTGCAAATAAAACCGTTGGCATTGATATAGATTCTCAAGCCATTCTTTCTAGCAACCAAAATGCAAAAAAAAATAATACAACTGATATTAAATTTTTTACTTCGGATAGTTTATTAAGCGAAAGTTTTGATATTGTAGTTGCCAACATTCTCTCAAGCGCCTTAAAAGTTCTATCTCCATTAATTACGGCTAAATGTAATAGTGGAGGAAAAATCGCATTATCTGGCATTCTTGAAAGCCAAGAAGATGAAGTAAAAGAATTTTATCACCACAGCTTTTTTTTTGATAAATCAATATATCTAGATGGCTGGGTGTGTTTAATAGCAACAAAAAAATCATAATTTTTCAATATCATTTATCAATTCTTTAGACTTTAATGAAATTTGCTTTTTTTCAGCATCTTGCATTTTGGAAAGTTGCATCTTCACAATACCCAATCGAGGATTATTACTAAGTTTGTCCTGGTTATTCAAAAAGAAGTTCCAATAGAGGGCGTTAAATGGACAAGAATTCTTTTCAAATTTTGTTTTAACGTTATATTTACAACTTCCACAATAATTGCTCATTTTATTAATATAAGAACCGGATGATACATAAGGCTTTGTAGCCAACAAACCACCATCAGCATATTGAGACATCCCATTCACATTTGGAAGTTCTACCCACTCAATTGCATCAATGTAAACCCCCAAGAACCATTGCTGAACATGCCCTGGGTCCGATTCTGTTAATAACAAGAAATTACCAATTACCATTAATCGTTGAATATGGTGCGCATAAGCATTTTCAAGAGAGTTGTTAATAGAGCGCTTTAAACAATTCATCTGAGTATCTGCCGTCCAGAAATATTCAGGAATTTTTCTTGAAAAATTAAAAAAGTTATTTTCTTCATATCCAGGCATTTTTGTCCAGTAAACACCACGAATATACTCTCTCCAACCTAAAATTTGCCTTACAAAACCCTCAATAGAGTTAAGATTTTCTAAGTTATTTTGTAATTCATTAACGGCCAGTTCTATAACTTCAAGTGGGTGAAGTAATTTTATATTTAATGAGAATGAAAGTAATGAGTGGAATAAATAATCATCCTCTTCAGCCATTGCATCTTGGTAGGTCCCAAAATTATCCAAATTATTATTTATAAAATGGTTTAGTAGCGCTAGCGACTCAGCTCTAGAGCAAGGCCACTTAAAATTATTTAAATTTATATTGCCAATGTAAGAAATCTTATTTTCTATAACCTCGTTCATCAAGTTGGTCACATCATGGTTAAATGAAATATGGTTAGCCTTATTATCATCAGGATTCCATTTTTTTCTATTCTCATGATCAAAATTCCATTTACCGCCTATTGGCTTATTATCTTGAACCAGCACCTTTTTTTTTAAACGCATATGACGATAAAAATCTTCCATTCTCCATATTTTTTTATTCTCAAAAAATAGCTCTAAATCATTTCTTTCAGTCAAGAAATGTTCGCTTGAGACAATCGAATAATCAATTCCAAATAGTTTAATCATACTTCTAATTTCTTGGTCTAATCTGTATTCATCAGGTTCTTGAAATTCAATTTTTTTAATTTTTAGCTCGGCTACTATTTTTTGAATATTTTTATTTAAGGTTTGAAGATTATTTGGGTCAGAAAGGCCTACATAAATAACTTTGTGACCTTTTTCTATTAGTTCTTTTGAGAATGTCCGCATAGCATGCATAAACGCCACTATCTTTTGGATATGATGGCTTACATAAGTCATTTCTGACTTTGTTTCCATCATTAGATAAGTTATCTCATTGTTTACTTCTTTAAACCAGCTATGTTGGTGATTTAGTTGATCACCTAAAATTACTCTAAGTGTTTTCATTCCATTTGTTTTCATATTGATTATTTGGATCATACATTTTTTTTTGTTTCACAATATTGAATTTTCTTCCACCTCGAGGATCTGTGCCAAATCCTGCTATATAAATCCAATTGCCTTGATTGGAATAAATATCAAAATCTATCAGAAATTTTTGAAAGAAATCTGCCCCCCATCTCCAATCAATATTCATTTCATTCACAATGAATGAAGCTAATATTTGCCTCATCCGATTGGATAAAAAGCCACTTTTTTTTAACTCATTTATTGCAGCATTAATAAAGGTGGAATTGGTATTTGCTGAATTAATTAATGGTATATTTTCGTTGGAATAATTGATCCTTTGTAAATTTCTTTCCAATCCATTTTTTAAATAAAGTTGTTTATTGTATTTTATATGTAAAAATCTAAAGTAATCTCTCCATAATAATTCAAAAAAAATCCAATACGTGCTTTCATTCTCTCCGTTTAATGACTCATATTCCTTTAATTTATTAAAGACTTGTTTTACTGAAATAAAACCGAGGGATAACCAAACAGAAAATTTAGTTGAGAAATTCATTCCGCTTAATTCATTCCTAGTAGATTTGTATGTAGAAGGTTTTTGCGTAGAAAAGTAATCATCGACATATCTATTGGCTCCTTCCTCAGATATTGGATAATCATTTAAAAACTCAACGCTACCTGTAAACATAAACTCCGGCAGCAATGGCAATTTAAATTCTTTTACTTCCTTTAAATTCGTCTTTGATGGAAATTTAGGTGTATCTTCTGAGAAAACTCTAATTTTATTATTTTCAATTTGTTTTCTAAATGTTGTAAAGGTATCTGGCAGCTCATTTATAGCAAAAGGTAAATCACTCTCATTGATTAATGTTGAATCCCAAATAAAGTTTGTGTGAATCCCAATATTTTCTTCTTCCAGCTCATAAGGGGCATAAATCTTTTCTGCGTATACCTCATTGATCTTATTTCCCATCATTATTTGAGCAAAGACTTCTTTAGGTTCGCCATGAAAAATATAAAGTTTGTGGCCTTTTTTTTGTAATTTTTTTTCTAATTCTATAAGAGCTCTTAAGTAAAACAAATTTTTTTTATTACCTTCTAAATTCAATTCATTAATTTTTGGGTTGATTATATGAATAAAAGATAAGCTTGTTGAATTTTTTAGGCACTGAAGAAGTGGCTCGTTAGCTGATAAACGAAAATTATTTCTAAACCAAAAAATGTTATGCATCACGATGATTCCTGCATCTTTTTGAACAATATTTGACATCATCCCAACAATTTTCCCACTTTTTTCTCCAATTAAAGGGGAGCTTGCAAGTCAAACATACTTTATTTGGTAAGTTACTTTTCTTCATTTCTGTCTGACATTTTATCAATCATATGGTTCTTGTATAAGTGGATAATTCACTGTTTATTGGTTTATAATATTTTTATGAATAATGTATTAGTTTTCACATTAGTCTTTCTGCTTTTAAGCGCTTGCGCAAGCGTCAATCAATCCAAACAAATACCAGCTCCCCATAATAATTTTAAAGGGCTTTATACAGAAATGCATTTTAATAGCGAAGATCCAAATGATTACATGATGCAATCCTGTAAAATCTATGGTGGACTGAATCAAGACAGCATCGCAAAAATTGATAATGATTTATTGTTGCAAGATGTATATGAGTATCAATGTAATTTTGCCAATAAACTTAAAGAGGAGCTTGATATTGATGGCAGATCCTCAAAAAGACTTAATGGAACAATTGCGAAAAAGAAATGTGAAAAATTAGGATTTAAAGTGGGTAGCGAATCCTTTTCTAACTGTTTGGAGGAATTGACTCAATGATCAAATTTTTACTTTTAATGATTTTTTCTAGTTTGGCATTTGCAAATAATTTATCACTTTCATGCTCAGGTATTAGTCAATTTGAACTTGTTGGAGCAACCGGGGTTAAAGAAGAAAAACAAGAGCGTGAGTATATTTTCAATGATTTAATACTTAAAGATTTAAATGATATTCAATGTATTTCAGATAATGAAATTATAGAATGTGATTCTAATTTTTTAAATGTTCGTTCGCTTAAATTTGATCTTAAAAGCATGAAATTAACAGATTTCATCTCTGGAAATAAAGGGTTTGGCCAGTATATTGAAAGCTTTAAGGGGCAATGTCAAAAAAAATAATAATTACTGAAATTGATCATCGCACTTTTAGTGTCGTTATATTTGATGAAATAGAAACATCACATACAGTAATATTTGATGACGTCATGATTAATAAATACAATTCTATCAACCTCTCCAAGTTAGAAATTGTAAAAAAATCAATTGAATTCTTGCTAAATAAAGAACCTAACACATCGATATTATCTACATTTGATCTAAGTATAATTTCTAAATATTTTCCAGAATACGATCATCTATTTGATGGTTGAAACCATTTCAAAATTCCTTTGTCATTGTTATATGAAATTATTTTTAATTTTATTTTTTTTTCCATTTTTTGTTATCGCAGGTAACAATTCAGATGGTACTTATCAAGAATTTTTTGATGATAACAATTTAAAGTTTGAAGTTACCTACATGAATGGGAAAAAAAATGGCAAGGAATCTTTTTGGTATGAAAACGGTAATCTGAAAATGCAAAGTCACTATATCAATGGTAAAGAAAACGGATTATGGCAGCAATGGTTTGAAAATGGCCAATTAAAGTTAAGTGTTAATTACAAAGATGGTAAAGAAAACGGATTATGGCAGCAATGGTTTGAAAATGGCTTACTAAAATCTCAAAGCGAATGGGAGAATGGAATTAAAAATGGTCCTGAATTTGTATGGAGCAAAGATGGAAATTTAGAGTCCAAAACTCTCTATAAAGATGGAAAAATCTCAAATTAATCGACTTTCTGTAATCTTTTGATTACTAAGCAGCCATTGTCTTCAAGACATGGCCAGTCGCTTTCTGGTCCGCAAGTGTTTCCTGTGATACGACTTGTAGTCTCATAGAATTCAATCTTCTCAATGTCTGTGCTTTTTTGGAATTTTTTATCTTTTAATGTTCTGTCTATAACAACTTCATCAGCAAACACTAGCCCGAATGGGAAAAACAGAATCCCTAAACTTACTCTGAGCCTGTTAAGTCTGTAATTGAATAAACGCCAGTTGGGCGCTCTTTCTCGGTTTTCCATGTTCTTCTTTTTACGACCCTACAACGATCTCTATTAATATCAGAAGCTCCGAATTTTAATTTAGCATTGGGAATTACTCGATAAATATGTCTTTCTAAACCATCAATTGTTTCAGGTGCATCATCATGAGCACAAAAAATTAAAACTCTTTGTTGACGACTTTGTTCTTGTCTAATAACAATTAAATCATCTTTTTTTTGTTCTTTGAAATATTTTTGCAAACGCTCAAGCTCCTCATCTGAAACTGGCTCTGTTTTTAGCAAACTAATTCTCTTCTGCAATGAAATTGCATTTGCGTTTAGTTTATCCTTACTTAAAATTTGCGGAATAAATCGAATAATCCATTTTTCTTTATCTTTGGATTCTTTTAGATCAGCGATGATTTCATCTACTGGATACTTTGATAATATTGGCGGTCTCATATGTATGTACCTATTATATTAAAAATTACTCCTATAATGTAAATTATTGATAGCGTTACGATGCCTGCAATAATAAAAAAGTGTATTTTGTATTTAAATTCTATTCTATTTTTTTCATTACCTGCAATTCGGTAAAGGTAATACCCTAAAAGATAACTTGGGATTAAGAATAATACCCAAATCCAACCCAGTCTGACTGCCCCCATTAGAAAGCAAGCAAATAGGGAAATTAATATAATAATTCCCCCCAATCGTATCCAAAAGTTATGTTCCATACGAGTATAATAATTGATATGACTAAACATACCAAATTTTCACGTTTTGATACTATCATTCTTGGAGCCACACTTCTGACTTCATTGGTTACCTTTTTTCTTTATATTGGTTTTGCAATATATAAATATTTAAAGCTGGGTGGATGGGTAAAATCTCTAACAGCCTGTGAGGTTTTTAATCTATTTTGTTCAGATATTTTTTTTATAAGTTTTATTGGTAATATGGAAGCTATCCTATTCGTATCATTATTATTTTTTCTTTATTTTATACTTCATTTTAGTCTTGCAAAATAATGAAATTTATTTACTTTTCAATCATATTTTTAATAAGTAACAACCTCTTTGCTATAGTTTGTTCTGGCGATCTTGAACAAAAATATTTTATTGATAACACATTGCATAATCAAAGCAATAATAACAACCAAGAAACTAAGATTGAATTTTCTAACCAATTTAAAGAGATTAGGTTTGACTATGACCATCAACTCCGGATTAATAATGAAGTTACCTATAACTGTAGCAGAAATAAAACTATAATCACATGTGGAAAGCGCTTTAACCATCAATCTAAATTAAATGAAATCGATTCTAAAACAAAACTAGTTTATGATTTAACAGCAACTACAAAACATGATATTGAAATAAACTATGATCTGCTATCAAAACAATTATTTTTCAATCTTGAAATTTTCTCTGATGTAACTGAGCCCCAAAAGATCAATTCAAAGGAAGTTGCTAAAGGGAAATTCTTATGCAAATAAATTATTACTTGTTGGATGCATTAGTTTTTATCATACTAATTATATTGTTAATTTTACTTATCTTCTTAGCAAAAAAATAATTACCACTCAATTTTATTTCCAGCATAATCCAATATCTTTCCTGTATCTTGTTTTTTTAGATTTTCTATTACTTTTATCAATTTTCTTGCACTATCATTTGGAGTAAATACTTCATGGTTTACATGGCTCACAAATGGAGCTGAAAGCTTACTCTCAACCGTTCCTGGATGAAGGCCCATAATGATTGACTCTTTATATCTCCGACCCAACTCTATTGATAAATTTTTTATCATCATGTTCAATGCAGCCTTGCTCATTCTATAGGCATACCAACCCCCTAGATTATTATCACTAATACTTCCTACACGGGCTGACAAGAAAACTATTTTTGTATTGTTTTTTATTTGATCGGATAATTTTTTTATTAAACATAATGGAGCTATGCAATTAATCAAATAAGAAAAGCTTAATGCGCTTTCCTCTATATCTTTTATACTTTTTTCTGGCTTATATTTATGATTATGAAGATGTCCTGTTGCAAAGATAATTAGATCAAATTTTTTCCCTTCCTCTATGTTAAGCTCACCCGGATTTTCATAATCATATAAATGTGAGGTCATTAATGCTGAGTCATCTTCTACCGGCTTTCTTGATAAAATGGTTACCTTATTTTTCAGAGACAGATACTCATTTCTCATTGCCTTTCCAATTGCCCCATTGCCACCAACTAATAATATCTCCATCATTTATTGAATCTTTCCTTTTTTTTTGGATCCATGCCATATGGCCTTTATTATTAAAACATTAATTGCGGTATCAATCATCTTAGTTGCATCAGAACTAAGTAAAAAAAGTACCACCCTGGCGGCTATGCTTTTAGCAATGCCTATAGTTCTTTTTATTTCATTTGCATTTATTTATCATCAATCAAATAATAATAATCAAATAGCTCAGCTTACATATGAAACTGTTGTCTATATCATTCCAGTTTTACCATTCCTATATTTATTATCCTTGATGCTGAAGCATGGATTCAATTTTTATTTTTCACTATTGTTAGTTTCAATTGGTATTTGTTTTGTAACTTACTGTTTAAACTACTTTCTTAGTAACTAACTTTAAAATTTTATGTATTTGCATGTGAGCTACTGTCAGAGCAAATAAAGTAGGAAATATTATTTCGATTATTCCCATATGCTGATTTATCAGTACCCATAAAATTATTACCGGAAATGAGAAAAATATTATCCACAGGATATCTTTTTTGATACTAAATTGATTGTTAATTAAAGCCTTTAAACCATGATAAAAAGAGAAATAGTAACCAAACCATAAAAAAGGATGAATTAAATTTCCTAGTAAAATTAAGGTAATCAAACACAGTCCTAATGAATAATATTGATTCTTTATAATTTTTACAGAAACAATAATTAGTGAAAATAAAAAGAATATTGAGAAGATAAAAATTATTGTTTGATCAATCTCAATACCTATTAACATCAATATTATTTCATTCGTACTTTCTGAATTCAAAATTAAAGGTATAGTTGACATCATAAAACCCCAAGAGAGCTTTTCTATATTTTTAAACTCAAATCCTTTGAGATCACTATCACCAAAATGAACTATTGACATGATAATAAGCAACATAATACTATACGCTGGAGATATCAACCAAAGTAATATTGCTAACAAAACAATGATTAAATATAAAAAATATGCATAGAATTTGCTCTTAATATTTTCAAGATTCTTCCATATTATTTTTCCATCTAATGCTCCATGCCCTATCCCGATTGTTGATATAAGAATTAAGGATACAAGAAATAGTTTATTCATTGAACCAAGTATCGCAATATTATCTTTTTCATACGGCAGAATTGCTATTATCAATCCGAGTATTACAAAAAATATTTGATGAATTATAAATTTTTTATTTAAAGAGAGCATTTATCATAATCTTCTTAGGGCTTATTATTATTATGTTTATTAAATCTTTTATTGTTGCTGAGTCAGCTAGAAACCTGATGACTGAATGAATATTTTTTGCTTTAAATAATGCCATAAATATTTTTTGTGCATCTTCGGATGAATTTGCACATGCTCTTAAAAATATCTTATCCAAAAAATTTATAACCTTTTTTTGACTAAATAATATCTCACTCAGATGTTTATCCTTATTCTCTTTTGCCCACATTGCAGTTCTTATCAGCAAGTACCCAGAAGAAGGCCTTGCAAACCCTCCACCTATCCCAGTTGGTATAACTCTTTTAGTTCTTTGAAATTTTAACTTGGTACTCATGGGTATTACTCCCATTTCTTTAAAATTAATTTTACTTTTTTTAATTAATTGATTATTAACTCTCTGAAGTTTTTTGAAATCTATTTTTTTTGAGAATTCTGTCGTTTCAATTAATATTCTATTTTTCGCAAATGGTAAGATGTAATTAAATTGAATAGCATTCCTTACTTTTGTAAAATGCATCAACTGACATTCATCTATTCGATCTGAAGAGTTAGGTTTAATCTCTGTACCAACAAAATATTGATGTAACATATAAGGGTCTATTTCTTTTTTATTTTCATTTATCATACTGTTCATCACAAATTTGGCTTTGAAGCTATCTTTTGTCGTCTTTATTTCTATGTAATCTTGTAACTCTGTTATTGATTTAACATTTTGATAAATAATATCGACGTTATATTTCAGTACTCGACTTAGTAGAATTCTAATGTTTTTACTGTATTCATATGATACATATTCATAAGGAGCCGTCTTTCTTACGATGTATTCTTTATCATTCGAAACTGAAATTTTTTTCCATGACTTTTCTTTTTTTAAGCCAAATTCTTTTTTAAGGTCTATCAGACCTGGACCTTGCCATGTACTAATGTAACGTTTCGGAATTATTTTTTGCTTTTCGATGATAAGAATTTTTAACTTTTTATTTTTTTGAAGGTATTGAACTGCAAACAATAAGTTTGCTAAACCCCTCCCCACCAAAATTATGTCGTATTGACTATGCATTTACATCCGGTGATGTTTTAATTGGAAAATGTAATATCTTATTGTGCGGAATTACATATTTTTTTTTCGTTTGAATTTTCATAAAATACTTTATTGTTATTTCTAATTTTTCATATATGTTTAGGTAAATCCTTCCTTCTTTGTAGCTTTTACTCTTTTTAATAATTTTTTTGCCAATACCCTCATAGAGTTGTGATGCTAAACCAAATCCTTTTGAGATATTGCTTGGAAGAACTTCAATTGCTTTATTAGCACTTTTAAAATATTTTGAAGCTATATTTAATAGTTCTAATTTTTTATTATTTATTTTCATTTCCTTTTCATTATCTATAATTTTTTCAATGTCAATCTTACCCACCATATTCACCGGGATATAAACTCTTCCTTTGCTTAAATCCTCATCAATATCTCTTGCAATATTCGTTAACTGCATAGCAATTCCTAAATCAATTGCGTAATATCTTAATTTCTTATCTTTTATTTCAAGAGCATCACACAACATTAACCCGACCACACCTGCTACTCGATAGCAGTATTTTAATAATTCATTGATTGATTTTGGTTGTTTAAATTCCAAGTCACTTTCTTGACCTTTAATAAACTCATTAATATATTTTTCTTGAGGAAATTGATTATCATTTATTATATTTAATACAGGAAATTGTTTTTTTAATTTCCCAATTGAGATATTTTTTTTAAGAAACTCAAGGTCTTGCTTTGCTTTACGAGCATCTTGTTCATCAACCATATCGTCAATTTTTCTGCATAATTCGTAAATAGCGTATATTGAATCTAGTACTTTTTTATCCATGAACTTGGTTGCCCAATAAAATGACTTACCATTTAGTTTCATTATTTGGCTACCATTATCCATGGATAATCCTGTCAACTACTTTTGCTGAATTAATTACACCTGGCACACCTGCTCCCGGATGTGTCCCAGCCCCAACATAAAATAAATTATTGTAATAGTCGTCTTTATTATGCGTTCTAAACCAAGCAGACTGACTTAATATTGGTGCTATGGAAAATCCTGTTCCATGTGGTGTCATATAGTTTTCTTTAAAATCATTTGGGGTCATGATAAATAAATCTTCTATTTGATTTTCAATATCTGGCATTATTGTTTGCCCTAAAGCTTTTATAATTTTTTTGGCATATTCGTCTTTTGTATCATCCCAATCTATGTCACCCTGAAGATTTGGAACGGGAACTAAAGCATAAAAGCTATCCCCACCGTTTGTTGCAAAACTTTGGTCTGTAGCAGTTGGCCTATGAAGATATATTGAAAAATCGTCAGCTAAAATCTTTTTATTGAAAATATCATTTAGCAACTCTCTATAACGAGGTCCCATCCATATTGTATGATGAGCTATTTTTTTATACTTAGCTCTAGTTCCAAAAAATATCACAAATAGTCCCATCGACTGCTTACCGTATTTTGCTAAAATTTTATTATGTAAAGATACTTTTCTATTTTTTAAAAAATGGGTACTGACCGTAACAGGATCTGCATTTGAAATTACTATGTCACTCTTAATGGGGCTTTTATCTTTGAAAATTATTGATTTGATTTGATTTCCAGCTGTTTCAAACTCTTCAACTTGGTGATTTGTTTTTATTACAACACCTTTTCTTATCATTAATTTATGCAATTCGTCGACTACTTTCGCCATCCCTCCCATTGCAAAATAGATTCCCCATTTTTGTTCTAGCGCATGGATAAGAGCATAAATTGAAGAAGTTTGAAATGGATTTCCCCCAACCAAAAGAGGCTGTATAGAAAATACTTGTCTTAGATTTTCATCTTTTAAATAAGATGATACAAATTTATAAACTGACTGATAGCCCTTTAATTTTATAATTTCAGGTGTGTACCTAGCCATGGTGGTAAATTTATGAAAAGGCTTGTCTGCTAATTTTGTGTACCCAATCTCAAAAATCTCTTGTGCTTTTTTTAGCATTCTTAAGTATCCATCTACATCACTGAAATTGATTTTTTCAATCTGGCTAAGCATCTTATCTTTATTTGGAACATAATCAAATTCAAAACCATTTACAAAGTAAAAACTATACCAAGGATCTAGTGGTACAAAATTTAAATAATCTTCTAGGTTTTCATCAAATAACTCAAATAGTTCATAAAATAAATTTGGCGCAGTTATTACCGTAGGCCCAGCATCATGAATATACTTTTCTCTCTTAAATTGCTGCGCTCTGCCTCCAATTTTATCTAATTTCTCTACTAATGTAACTTCATGACCTCTGGCCTTCATTCTCAATGCTGATGATATTCCCCCAAATCCAGATCCAATAACTGTTACTTTCATAAACCCTCTTTCATTGATTTGGCAATATTCATAAATATTGGCTGCACTATTATTGGAACGTTGTGTATGTATTTTTCAATCATTTGTAATTTTTTATTTATCATTTTTTTTGCCTCCATCAATATTTCATGAGACATTTTTTTATGATCTTTGTTTTTAGCTTTAGTAATTATATTTACGAAATTCATATGATTTAATTTAATATCAGTTTTCGATTTTAAAATGTTTTGGTAATCATTAATCATTTGATAAACCAAACCCATTACATTGATTAATTTTTTTAAACCCTTAATCTCATTTTCTGAAATTTCCTTACATCGAAACATTCCCTCTAGCGGCATACCTAATAATGGTCCAGTTTTGGCATAGGCAATTTTTTCATAATCTTTTATGGTAATTTTTTTTTGATTAGCCTCTAAATCTTCGGCCTGACCTTCTGTTATTTTTTTTATACTCTCAGATAATGACTTTAAGAGTATTGTTTGGTGCCATCCTGTTTCTATTTCTGATAGTTTTAAAAATGACTCAGCAATTAAATAATCTCCTGAACATACAGCTGCCGGTATTCCAAACTTTTTCCATACCGTTGTGATCCCTCTTCTCTGAATATCTTTATCACATATATCGTCATGGATGAGAGACGCTGCGTGAATTAGTTCGCATGATATAGCCCACTTTGTAACTGTATTAATTGGAAGCCCGAAGAGCTCACCTGTTGCCAAGGCCAATTGCGCTCTTATATACTTTCCTTCTGCCTTACCATAATGTGATAACCATTGATTTAATGTTTTTTCTTTTACTTTAAAAGTTTTTTGTAATTCATTTTTGACAATACTCAGATGATTCAACGCTTCTGGAGGCATAAAGAAATCATCAAAATGGCTGCTTATTGTTATTTTCATATTAAAAAAAACGCGCCTATTCGACGCGTTTTTTATCTCAAGTTTTAGGTAATAATGTTTTTATACAACTATGCACCAGCGTCAGATTTGCGCTGAGCAATCATATAAATCATTACACCAAATAGTGCTTTTGCAACTACGTCTGCAATTGTATAACCAACTTGAACAGCTACGCCTGTAGAAAGGCCTAACATTGGGAATACAAAAACAACTGGGTAAAAACACCATGAAACAATTGTGAGCGTTCTAGCTTTACTTACTAAGCCTTGAACAGCTTTAGGCTGTTTACTGATTGATGCACCTAGACCAGCAACTAAATCCCATACAATGTATAAGAATGGAATCATTGCAAGAACCCACCACATCCATCTGTCACCAAACATAGCCGCATCAGTGATTACTTCACCAGGATAACCTAGTACCACCATTACTGCAGCCGCAACAGCAAGCTTAGTTCCTTTTGAGTATGTTTCTTCTCTTGATAGTCTCATTACTAAAACTAATTCAAGAAGTAAAAGTGGAACTGTTAATAACCAATCGACGTAACGATATGCATCATTAAACTGAGCACCCGTTGCTTCGACTGCACCATCCACAAGATGATAAGCCTCGTTAAAGCTATCAAATATTCTTACGTAATGATAAAAAGCGATTAAACAAACCAGTCCAGATAATGTTAGGGCTGTTTTGTATGCTGGAGCGACTTGAGAACGCTGAGCAAAGAAAAATACTGTCGAGGCGCCAAATGTAGCGATGGCAAAAGACAGCGAGTTATATACTAAGTTAAATCCGCCTACTTCCATAGAGATTCTCCATTAAAAAATAATGACCTCCCAAGAAACTGTCATCTCTTTCTCGTTAGGAAATTTTTAAATACCTGTAAATTTAATTTAATATCTCTCTTCAGCCATTAAACTAAATTTAAAGACCACAATCAGTATAACTGATTTTTGGTAAGACGTAATCTTTAAAAAAAAGTTGCAAAAAAAACCCTTGTTTCCAAGGGTTTTTATAAAACTTATACTAAGACTATTTTCTTGCTTTCCAAATAGAGTAAAGCACCCAAATAGCAACTAAACCGACAATACCTTCACCGCCCAATGCATTAATATGTCCTGTAACGGTTTCGATTATCCTAGGCTCACCAAAAAAGGGAATTGCTGAGTTACCCATTAAGATTTGTAAAACGATTCCAAGTGCCAACAAACTTACTACTGTTTCTGAAAGTGCAGCTGACCAATTACGTACTGTTTTTAAAATATCCATTTATAACCTCTCCTATATAGTTTTATATCTATGGAAATATACGTTTAAACTCTCATCGCTCTAAACATATTTAAACAATACTCTTTTTAATTAAAAATACAACATTTAGTATTTTTTTTAGTATTGACAACAATATATTGAAATGATAATTTGGAAGGTTCCAGTAAAGCTTATTCAAAAAAAAATTTTAAATTTTATTCTACGGTTACAGATTTTGCTAAATTTCTAGGTTTATCAACATCTGTTTTTTTAAATAATGCGACATGATAAGCCAACAACTGAATAGGTATTGTATGAACAATCGGAGAAAGTATGCCAACATGTCTATCCATACGAATAACTCTTATTCCTTTTTCAGCATCAAATTTACTATCGCCATCTGCAATAACAAATAACTCGCCCCCTCTAGCTTTTACTTCCTGCATGTTTGACTTTACTTTTTCTAATAACTTATCGTTAGGTGCAATGACAACTACAGGCAAATTTTTATCAACTAAAGCTAATGGCCCATGTTTTAATTCACCAGCAGGATATGCTTCAGCATGAATATATGATATTTCTTTAAGCTTTAAAGCGCCCTCAAGTGCAATCGGGTAATGAAGTCCTCTACCTAAAAACAATGCATTGGTTTTTTTGCCGAATAACTTTGCCCACTCTTTTATTTGTGGTTCTAAATTTAATGCCGATTGAATATGACCAGCCAATTTCCTTAAATCAGATAAATAATCTTTTTCTTTTGATTTGGTTAATAATTTTTTCTGCTTAGCAAATAACAGCGCCACCATAAATAAACAAACCAATTGTGTTGTAAAAGCCTTGGTTGACGCTACTCCAATTTCCATACCCGCGCGTGTGTATAAAACATAATCTGATTGCCTAACAATGGCACTTTCTTGAACATTACATATAGCTAAAGATTTTAAATTTTTATTTTTTTTAGATTGTTTAAGAGCTTCTAATGTATCAAGCGTTTCACCTGACTGAGAAATAGTTATGACCAGTTGTTTTTTTGGCGTATATACATTCCTGTATCTATACTCGCTCGCTATTTCCACACTGACAGGTATATTTGATATTTGCTCAAACCAATATTTTGCCGTTAATCCTGCGTAAAAACTAGTGCCCGCTGCCAAAATTAGAATACTATCGTACTTTGTTGCATCAAAATTTTTACCCCCAATTAACTTTGGACTAATACTCGCTTCATCAATAATTGATTCAATTGTGTCAGCCACAGCCACTGGCTGTTCATGAATTTCTTTCTGCATGAAATGTTTATAAGGGCCCAGCTCAGCTTGATCTTGCTTGATTGAGCTTATGTGAACTTTTCTTTTAACAACTTTTTTCTCCGAATTATAAATTGTATATTTATCTTCATTAATAGAAGCTACGTCCCCATCTTCCATGAATATTATTTTGTTAGTTACTGATAATAGTGCTGATATATCTGATGCTATGAAGTGTTCTTGTTTACCAATCCCAATAATTAACGGACATCCATCTCTAGCTACAATAATTTCACTTGTTTTTTTATCCGCTACTGCTATTGCGTAAGCTCCCATTAATTTTTTTGTTGCTTTTAAAACAGAGTTTTTTAAATCATTTGATTTTTTATAATAAGAGTGAATTAAATGAGCAATTACTTCTGTGTCAGTTTCGGATTTAAATTTATACCCATCTTTTTTTAATAATTGGCATAAATGCGTATGATTTTCGATAATCCCATTGTGAACAACCGTAATCTCATTGTTTGATATATGTGGGTGTGCATTTTTTTCTGCCACGCCACCATGTGTTGCCCATCTTGTATGGCCAATTCCGATTTTGCTCTTTAACTTTTTATTAAGAACCTTTTTCTTAATCTCAGATACTCGTCCTACAGATCTAACCCTTGTTATTTTGTTGTCATTGATGACTGCAATTCCCGCAGAGTCGTAACCACGATACTCAAGTTTTTCTAGTCCACTTATAAGAACAGGAACTATATTATTATTCTTAGAAATACCTCCGACAATTCCACACATAATTATTTCTTCTTTGGTCTTTCCCAAGAATCAACAGTTATTTGATTTACTCGTGATAAAGTTAATTTACCTTCTATAGTATCTTGAGTTATTGTTGATCCTGCTCCAATCGTTGAACCTTTCTTTATTGTTATTGGAGCGATTAATTGACTATCAGATCCTATGAAAACACCATCCTCAATAATTGTTTGATGCTTATTTGCCCCATCATAATTACAGGTAATTGTGCCAGCGCCAACATTCACATTTTTTCCTATTATTGAATCTCCAACGTATGATAAATGATTCACTTTTGTCTCTTCGCCTACCTTTACATTTTTTAATTCAACAAAATTTCCAATATTAATTTTATTATTTAATTGAGTTTGCGGTCGAATCCTTGAGTATGGGCCGACACGGCAATCATTTCCAATTATTGAATTATCAACATGGTTAAATGCAAGCAATTCTGTTCCACTACCAATATTTGTATCTTTTATAATGTTATAAGGTCCTATGACACTGCCTTTTTTTAAAGTAACCTTACCTTCAAAAATACATCCTATATCAATAGACACATTCTCTTCACAAACTAATTCGCCACGAATATCTATTCTCGAACAGTCAGAAATTTTTACTCCCTCTTCAAGAAGTTTTTTTGCTTTTTCATTCATGACATCCCTTTCCAATTGCACCAATTCCTCAATTGAATTTACTCCTTGAATTGTATATTCATTTTTTGCTTCAATATTATCTACATTTATTTTAGCATCAACGGCGAGTTTAATAATATCCGTTAAATAATATTCTTTTTGAGCATTATCATTAGTTACTGATGATAAAAGATTTTTTAATAGCGCAGTTTCAACACACATTATCCCCGTGTTTATCTCATTAATTTCTTTTTCAGCATCATTACTGTCTTTTTCTTCAACTATTTTTGCTATTTTTTGATTATTATCTCGAACTATTCTGCCAAACCCTTTAGGATTAGATTTTTTAAAAGTGATGAGGGCCAGTTGTGTTTTTTCAGACTTTCTATAAAGATTAATAAGGTCATCTTTATTTATACAAGGAACATCCCCGTACAAAATCATCGTCAACTTACTGTTTATTTTTGAGATAGCTTGCTGAACAGCATGTCCTGTTCCCAACTGCTCTTTTTGTTCAACAAACTCTAGGTCTAATTCTTTAAAATGTTCCCTGATTATTTCAGATTTATATCCAATCACTGGGATTATTCTATTTGGCTTGAGCTCCTTGGCTGTTTCAAGAACCATTTGTAAAAATGGTTTTTTCAAAAATTGATGCATAACTTTAGGCAAATCGGATTTCATTCGAGTTCCTTTGCCTGCAGCCAATATAACGATGTCAAGATCCATAATATTTTGAGTATAAACAAAAAAAGCAGCTTAATGCTGCTTTTTTGTTTGTTTTAGTTTACTTACGTTTTCGAAGTTTTTGTATGGCTTGTAATTGAGCAACCGCCTCAGCTAACTCAGCCTGTGCCTTCGCGTAATCAATATCTCCTTTTTGCTTACTTAAAGCATCTTCAGCCTGCTTTTTCGCTTGATTAGCTTTTGATTCATCAAGATCTGATCCTCTAACCGCTGTATCAGATAACACAGTAACGGAGCCTGGTTGAACTTCTAAAATACCTCCCGAAACATAAACTAATTCTTCATCATTTTTGCCAGATAATTTTATACGGACAGATCCAGGCTTTAATGTTGTAATCATTGGAGCATGATTAGGATAAATACCTACCTCACCCATCGAAGAGGGTGCTACTACAAACTCAGCCTCTCCTGAAAAAAGGGATTCTTCGGCACTTACTACATCTACCATTACTTTACTCATAAAATTTTCCAGTTAATAAGTGATTATAGTTTCTTGGCTTTAGCCACAGCTTCATCGATACTGCCAACCATATAAAATGCTTGTTCTGGTAAGTCATCGTAGTCACCATCCACAATAGCTTTGAATCCAGCGATTGTCTCTTTTAATGAAACATATTTGCCTGGGGCACCTGTGAAAACCTCAGCAACATGGAATGGTTGAGATAAGAATCTTTGAATTTTACGTGCTCTGTTTACAGCCAATTTGTCTTCTGGTGATAGTTCATCCATACCTAAAATCGCAATAATATCTCTTAATTCTTTATATTTCTGGAGTGTTTGCTGAACTTTTCTTGCTACTTGATAGTGGTCTTCACCAACAACTTGGGGATCTAACTGTCTTGAAGTTGAGTCTAACGGATCAACAGCTGGATATATACCTAAAGAAGCAATGTCTCGAGATAAAACAACTGTGGAATCCAAGTGCTGGAATGTTGTTGCTGGTGATGGGTCAGTTAAGTCATCTGCAGGAACATAAACCGCTTGAATTGATGTAATTGAACCGGTTTTTGTTGATGTAATTCGTTCTTGCAAGCGGCCCATTTCATCTGCTAGGGTTGGCTGATATCCAACTGCTGATGGCATCCTACCTAATAAAGCAGATACTTCTGTTCCAGCTAAAGTATAACGATAGATATTGTCTACAAAGAACAATACATCCCTTCCTTCATCTCTAAATTTTTCAGCCATAGTTAAACCAGATAAAGCCACTCTCAACCTATTTCCAGGAGGTTCGTTCATCTGACCAAATACCATAGCTACTTTTGATTCTTTCATATTATCTAGTTTAATAACTCCAGCATCTGACATTTCATGGTAGAAGTCATTCCCCTCACGAGTTCTTTCACCAACCCCTGCAAATACTGACAAGCCGGAATGCTGTTTAGCGATGTTATTAATTAATTCAAGCATGTTAACTGTTTTACCTACACCCGCACCACCAAACAAGCCAACTTTACCGCCTTTTGCAAATGGACAAATAAGGTCAATAACTTTAATTCCTGTTTCAAGCAATTCAACTGATGGTGATAATTCACTAAACTCAGGTGCTTTTTGATGAATTGAGCGAAATTCTTTTGAGTCGATTTTACCAACTTCATCAATCGGTCTTCCAAGCACATCCATAATTCGTCCTAGAGTACCTTCTCCAACAGGAACTTGAATAGCTGCGCCAGTAGATGTAAATTGAGTGCCTCTGGCAAGACCATCTGTTGAACCCATTGCAATAGCTCTCACAATACCATCACCTAACTGTTGCTGAACTTCAAGCGTAAGGCCTTCTTCTGCAGTTTTTGCGTTTGTATCCTTGCTGTCAATTAGTAATGCATCAAATACTTTTGGCATTGCATCACGAGGAAACTCCACGTCAACAACCGCCCCAATACATTGAACTACTTTTCCGATTTGTTTGGCACTCATTTTTTTTCCTTACTCATCTAAAAAATTTAAATTATGAAACCGCTGCAGCTCCACCAACGATTTCCGATATTTCTTTCGTAATTGCTGCTTGTCGAGCTTTGTTGTAAACCAACGTCAACTCGTCAATAACATTAACTGCATTATCTGAGGCTGCCTTCATAGCGACCATCCGTGCAGATTGCTCAGAAGCCATATTTTCTGCAACTGCATGATAAATTATTGACTCTATATATCGTTTCAATAACTCTTCAATAACTGCTTCAGCATCTGGCTCATAAATATAATCCCATGGACCTTCAGGTGCACCCATTTTCTCACCATTTAAAGGTAATACTTGATCCATTAATGGCTCTTGTTTCATGGTATTAATAAATTTTGTATAGCATACGTATAGCTGATCAATTTCACCGTTGATGTATGCATCAAGCATAACTTTGATACTTCCAATGAGATCATCTAAATGCGGGGTATCACCTAAACCAGTTATATTTGATTTAACATCTGCTCCTATACGGTTCATGAAACTAAATCCTTTAGTTCCAATTGCTGCAACTTGAACTTTTTTTCCTTCTTTTTCCCAATCTTTAATCTGATTTAAAGATGTTCGTAATACGTTAGTATTTAAGCCGCCACATAAGCCTTTATCAGAAGTTACAACAATTAGACCCACATTTTTAACTTTTTCACGAGCAACCAAAAATGGATGTTTTGATTCTGATTCAGCATACGACAAGTGAGCAGCTACATTACGAATTTTTTCAGCATAAGGTCTTGATGCCGTCATTCGATCTTGTGCTTTTCTCATTTTAGAGGCAGCCACCATTTCCATCGCTTTCGTGATTTTCTTAGTGTTTTCTACACTCTTAATTTTGGTTCGTATCTCTTTACTACCGGCCATATTATTTCCAAATAATTTTTAATATTTGCTTGAAGCTTTAAAGTCTTCAATTGCTTTAATTAGATCTTTTTCATCTTTTTCAGATAGCTCAAGATTTTTTTCAATACTCTCCATAACTTTTTTATGTTTCGATCCAATAAATCCATGTAAATCAGATTCGCAATTTAGAATTTTGTCTACTGGAACATCGTCAAAATAACCATTGTTTGCTGCGTACAATGTAATTGCCATTTTTGAAACACTTAACGGAGCATATTGTGCTTGTTTCATCAATTCGGTAAACATTCTTCCTCGATCTAACTGTTTACGAGTTGCTTCGTCTAGATCAGATGCAAACTGAGCAAAAGCAGCCAATTCACGATACTGAGCTAAAGCCAAACGAACACCACCACCAAGTTTTTTAATTACTTTAGTTTGAGCAGCGCCGCCTACACGAGAAACTGATACACCTGCGTTGATAGCTGGGCGAATACCTGCGTTGAACAAATCTGATTCTAAAAAGATTTGTCCATCAGTGATTGAAATTACGTTAGTTGGCACGAATGCTGAAACATCGCCCGCAGCTGTTTCAATCACTGGTAAAGCAGTTAAGGAACCTGTTTTTCCTTTTACTTTACCATTTGTAAATTTTTCAACATATTCTTCGTTAACTCTCGCTGCCCTCTCAAGTAATCTTGAGTGAATATAAAACACATCACCAGGATAAGCTTCACGACCTGGAGGTCTTCTTAATAAAAGTGAAATTTGTCTATACGCAACCGCTTGTTTACTCAAATCGTCATAAATAATAAGTGCGTCTTCGCCTCGATCTCTAAAGTATTCACCCATAGTGCAACCAGAATAGGGGGCTAAAAATTGCAATGCCGCTGAGTCAGATGCAGAAGCAACAACCACAGTTGTATATTCCATTGCACCAGTCTCTTCAAGTTTACGAACCACGTTTGCAATCGTTGATGCTTTTTGTCCAATCGCAACATAAATACATTTCATGTCTTGACCACGTTGATTAATAATCGCATCAACAGCTACTGCTGTTTTACCTGTCTGTCTATCCCCAATAATAAGTTCACGCTGTCCACGACCAATAGGTACCATTGAGTCAACAGATTTCAAACCCGTCTGCACTGGCTGAGATACTGATTTTCTTGCAATAACACCAGGAGCCACTTTTTCAATTTTGTCAGTTAATTTAGATTTTATTGGACCTTTACCATCTAAAGGATTGCCAAGCGCATCAACAACTCTTCCAATTAACTCTGGCCCAACCGGTACTTCTAGAATTTTACCTGTACATTTGCAAACATCTCCTTCGGAAATATGTTCATAGTCGCCTAAAACAACGGCTCCAACTGAATCTCTTTCTAAGTTCAACGCCATACCAAATGTATTTCCAGGAAACTCAATCATCTCTCCAGACATCACATTGGATAATCCATGAATACGAACAATTCCGTCAGTTACGGAAACAACTGTTCCCTGTGTCCTAGCTTCTGATGATGATTTAAAGTCCTTTATTCGACTTTTTATCAGTTCGCTGATTTCTGAAGTTGATAATTGCATTACTTTCTCCTGGGTAAATTATGCTTTCATTTTGAAAGCCAAGCTTTCTAGTTGTCCTTTAACTGAAGCATCTATAACAGTATCGCCAACTGTAATAACACTTCCACCTAATATTGATTCATCTATCTTTACAGTTGCTTCAATTTTCTTATTTAATTTTTTTTCTAAGTTTTTAATGATTCCATCTGTTTCATTTTGAGAAATTTTTGTTGCAACAACAATAGTTGCAGCAACAGTTCCTTCTTCGTTGGCTTTGAGTTCTTCAAAAGAATCACTGATGAAGGGAAGTACCAGTAACCTTTTATTCTCAATTAATAACTTAATGAAGTTTTCACCTTCATTGGTAATTTTGCCTTTACATATATCTAAGATGAATTTTTCTTTATCAGAAACATCAACTTTTGTATCTTGAATGATAGCTTTTACTTGCTCATCTTCAACAATTTTAGCCAATAAACCAACAGTGGCTGACCACTCATTAAGTTGGTTTTTTTCTTTTGCTAAGTCAAAAATGGCTTGTGCATAAGGTCTAGCTATTGTTGAAATTTCTGCCATTAAAGATCCTTAGATAGTTTAGTTAACATAGCACTATGTGCTTTTGCATCAATTTCTTTTTCAAGTATTTTTTGAGCGCCTTCAACAGCAAGATTTGCAACTTGAGATCTCAAGGTTTCTTTTGCTTTATTAACTTCTTGTTCTATTTCAGATTTAGCATTAGCAATAATACGATCTGCATCAACCTTTGCATTTTGTTTAGCCTCTTCTACAATTTCACTAGCTCTTTTCTCTGCTTGGGAAACTATTTCAGATGACTTTTCTTTTGCTGAATCTAAAACTTCTGTTGTTTTTTTCTCTGCCATTTCAAGAGATGCTTTTCCTTCTTTTGCAGCAGCTAGGCCGTCTGCAATTTCTTTTTGACGGTTTTCTATAGCACTCAAAAGAGGCGGCCAAACAAACTTAACGGTAAACCATATAAGAATAGCAAACGTTATTGCTTGAGCGATTAAGGTAAAATGAATATTCATTTCTTCTCCAAATCAATTATGTTCAAATTAAACGCCTGGAGTTACGCCCATAGTAAGTGGGTTTGCAAAAGCAAACATCATAACAATACCAACTGCAATAATGAATGAAGCGTCAATCAAGCCTAATAGTAAAAATACTTTTGTTTGAAGTTGAGCAATCATCTCAGGCTGTCTTGCAGCACCATCAAGAAAACTTGCGCACATAATACCAATACCAATACAAGCACCCAAAGCACCTAAACCTACCATTAAACCAAGACCAATCGCTGTATATGATTGAACTGTTGCTAAAAATTGTAAAGCTTCCATTTAAATTCCCTTCAAAATAAATTAATGGCCTTCATGAGCCATAGATAAATAAACTACGGTTAGCATCATAAATACATATGCCTGTAACGTCACGATTAGGATATGGAAAATAGCCCATCCTGCACCCAACAATATACTGGCGGCTGTACCAATAATGCCAGAAAAACCAGCGAGCATTGCGATCAACAAGAAGATCACTTCGCCGGCATACATATTTCCAAACAATCGCAGTGAGTGCGACAGTGGTTTGGAGACATATTCGATTAAATTAAAAATAAAGTTAGCAGGCCATACAAAAGGGTTTGATCCAAAAGGGGCGCAGAATAACTCATGCAACCAGCCTTTAAGGCCTTTCACTTTTATACCAAAAAAGATCATTAAGAACCAGACACCTAAAGCAAGTGCAAAAGTCGTATTTACGTCAGCTGTTGGAACATTTCTCCATTCATGGACACCAAACCCTCCAAGTATTTTTGCCATGACATCAATCGGTAAAAAGTCCATTGAGTTCATCATAAATACCCAAAGAAATACCGTCATTGCAGCAGGAGCTACAAAAGCATGCCTATCGCCATGAAAGGTTGCTTTCACTTGATCATCAATAAAAGAAAAAACTAGCTCCACAAACGCTTGTGTTTTAGAGGGAACACCTGATGTTGCTTTACGAGCAAACCACCATATAAAACCCATAGTTAACAATCCAAGAATAATGGAAACTACAACTGAATCTAAGTTTAACGTCCAAAAAGGAGAGTCTCCTAAATGAATTTCGTTAAATGATAAGTGGTGACCTATGTATTCATTGGGTGAATTATAGGAATCTGCCATATATTTTCTCTACTTAAATTATTTATTATCTAATTTTGATATTGCTAGTCCAGACATTAATGCTGAAATTGCTAGCCCCAGAACTAATCCAAAAGGCTGTATATCACCATAAAACTTAAATGCCAACCACAACATCACAATAATAAATAGCAACTTTACTAATTCTGCTTTTAATATATTAATAAGCACCGTTGATGCAGGCTGACCTTTTTTGTTTAGTTTTGCAATGGGGAAAGCCAGTAAAAATCCACCAATTACTGATCCGAACCCAATTAGGAGTGAATATGCAATATTAACTGAGTAAATGTTTACAATAATAATAAACATTAGACCCGCAACAACAATTTGTCGCATCAGCATTTTTTTAAGCTGAGTTGGCAAACCTCCCAATTTTTCAGTGATTTCATCAAATTCACTTTTCATCACCGAAACGTTCCTTACAAAAACACTGAATTTTGAATGGAAAACAGGCTCAAGTCAAGCCCCTATAAAAAGTCATTATGACTAATTAGTTTTGTTTAAAGTTTTCAACAAATCATCTAGTTCATTTAAATTTCTATATCGTATTTTTATGTATCCATTGTTATTGGACTTATTTTCAATATCTACTGGAAATCCAATAAAATCTGATAACTCCTGTTCAATTTTAATCAAGTCCATACTCTTTTTAATGACATATTTTGGCTTTGTTTTTTTGTTTGTAAATTGAACATTGCTTACAATGTCTTCTACCGCCCTTACCGACAACTTTTCCTTGATTATCTTTTCACACAACATATTTTGTTTATCAGCCTCCAAAGAAATTAGAGCTCTTGCATGGCCCATTTCTATTTGACCACTCTCTAGCTTCCCTTTAACAAAGCTTGAAAGTTGAAGCAATCTTAATAGGTTGCTTACAGTAGTTCTTGACTTTCCGACTGCTGAAGCGGCTTCTTCATGAGTCATACCAAATTCCTCAATCATTTTTTTTATTCCATTTGCTTCCTCAAGAGCAGTTAAATCTTCTCTTTGCATGTTCTCAATTAGCGCTATTATGGATGCCGTTTTATCATTAATTTCTCGAACAATTACTGGTACTTCAGTAATTTTTGCCAGCTTTGCAGCGCGCCATCTTCGTTCACCTGCTATTATTTCAAAATGCGTATCATTGATTTTTCTAGCTATGATGGGTTGCATTAGTCCCTGTTCTAGAATTGAATCAGATAGTTCTTTTAATGATTCTTCCGAAAAATAGCTTCTAGGCTGATACTTTCCCTTTTCCAAGATGTTTACATTGATATTTCGGATTTGTTCGCCTGCGTTAAGATTCTCACTTAATTGATTTTCCTCAACCTCAGATTCAAATAAAGCACTTAGACCTTTTCCGAGTCTTTTTTCTTTAGCCATTATTAGCCTCCTTTTTTATAATCTCATCTGCTAGCTCTAAATATGCTTTTGACCCTTTTGAATGCTTATCAAATTGAATTGCCGACAATCCATGACTGGGTGCCTCTGCAACTCGAACATTTCTTGGCACTATCGTTTTATAAACTTTATTTGGAAAATAAGTCGACAATTGATCTGAAACCTCCTTGCTTAGGGTATTTCTCCGATCGTAAATTGTACGAAGCAAACCTTCAATCTGAATTTCTTTATTCATATTTGTTTTGATTTTTTTAATAGTATTTACAAGATCCGTTAACCCTTCTAATGCAAAATACTCACATTGCATAGGAATTAAAACTGATGTTGCAGCTGTCAATCCATTTAAGGTTATTAAGCCAAGAGAAGGAGGGCAGTCTAATAAAATATAATCATAATCTTGTTGAATTATTTTTAATTGATTTTTAAGCAAAACTTCTCTTTGCTTAATTTGTATCATTTCAATTTCAGCGCCAGCTAAATGTTGATTTGCAGGAACAACATCATAGTACTTTCCTTTTTTAACAACCTCTTTTATATCAGCATCATTTATTAACAAATCGTAAACCGTACTTTTAAGCTTGGTTTTTTCAAGCCCTGAGCTGGAAGTTGCGTTACCTTGTGGGTCCAAATCAACCAACAGCACCTTTTTTCCCTTTAGTCCCAAAGCCGTTGACAAATTCACGGCCGTTGTGGTTTTGCCGACTCCACCTTTTTGATTTGAAATTGCTAGAATTTTTGTCATTATTATTTATTATTTATTATTATTAACTTTCGGGTCCCTTCATAATAAGGAACTTTAAGAAGATGAACACTATTTATTTGATCTCCCAGCCCTAACAGCTCCTTATCTACTTCTGGACCTTTCATAGCAAAAAACTTTCCTTCTTTACTTAACAAATGTTTGGATAATTTCATCATATTGCTGATTTCAGAAAACGCTCTTGATACAATCATATCCACTGGTTTATCTAATAATAAATCTTCAACCTTTGAATGAAAAGAAACAACGTTTTTTAAGCCCAGCTTACCTTTTAACTCATTTAAAAAAGTTATTTTTTTTGCTACCCCGTCTACCAAAATAAATTTCTTGTCAGGATTGAATAAAGCCAAAATCATCCCAGGGAATCCTGCACCCGTTCCAACATCTAAAATTAAATTATGATCTTGAATATATTCATTTATTGTCAAACTATCAAAAAAATGTTTGATTACTATATCTTCATCGTCGTTTAACGCTGTTAGGTTATAAACTTTATTCCACTTTTTTAAAAAATCTTTATAAATCAATAATTTATTTACATTTGCTTCTGAATTAACATTTAAACTTTTTAAACCCTTAACGATCAATTGTTCCAAAAATTTATGCCTCAATCTGTTTTTTCAATGGCGCATCCAATCCTTTGTATTTTTTTAAATAAACAATAATTAAAGATATGTTTGCAGGCGTTATACCAGAAATACCACTAGCTTGTTTAATATTTTCAGGTCTTATATTACTTAATTTCTGTATAGCTTCATTACTTAACCCATTGATTTTATTATAATTTATACTTTCTGGAATCTTTAATTCATATTGAGACTGCATTTTTTGTATTTCATCTTTTTGCCTATTGATGTAACCAGAATATTTCGCATTAATTTCTACCTGCTCAATAATAGATTCATCAAATTTATCATTAAAACCCATGATGTTTATTAGCTCTAATGCATTAACATTTGGTCGTTTAATCAACTCAAAAGCAGAATAATCTCTTTCAAGCTGTTTTCCAAATAGTTTTTCTTGGCATTCATTATTTAATGTATTAGCCTTGATGATTGTTTTATTAAAGAAAAGCTCACACTGGTGAATATTTTTATTTTTTCTAAGATATTCATTATTTTGTTCACTATCAACAACGCCTAACTCAAAACCTTTTCTTGTCAGCCTATAATCTGCATTGTCTTCCCTCAATAACAGCCTATACTCAGCTCTGCTAGTAAACATTCTGTATGGTTCAGTCACTCCACGAGTTATAAGATCATCTATTAGTACCCCAATATAAGCCTCTTCTCTTGTTGGGCACCAGCCCTCTTTTCCTTGCACACTCAAAGCGGCGTTTATTCCAGCAATTAGTCCCTGTGCACCCGCTTCTTCATACCCCGTAGTTCCATTGATTTGTCCCGCAAAATAAAGGCCTTGAATCGTCTTTGTTTCAAGAGTTTTCTTTAAGTTTCTTGGGTCAAAATAATTATATTCAATTGCATATCCAGGTCGGATAATGTAAGCATTTTCTAATCCCTTGATGGACCTAACTAGATCATATTGAATGTCAAAAGGTAAGCTAGTTGAAATTCCGTTTGGATATACTTCATGAGTTGTTAACCCCTCAGGCTCCAAAAAAATTTGATGGGAATTTTTATCAGAAAATCTATGAATCTTATCCTCAATTGATGGACAATATCTTGGTCCTACACCCTCAATAACACCTGTGTACATTGGTGACCTGTCCAAACCTGATCTTATAATGTCATGGGTCTTATTATTGGTATGCGTAATCCAGCATGATATTTGATTTGGGTGCTCTATTTTTGGTTGTTGTAATGAAAACTGTGGTGTTGGTGTATCCCCTGGTTGTTCTTCCATTACGGAAAAATTAATACTACGTCCATCAATTCTTGGGGGGGTTCCTGTTTTTAATCTGCCCACAGGAAGCTTTAAATCATTAAGCCTTTTAGCTAAACTATTTGCAGATGGGTCACCAGCTCTTCCGGCTTCGTAATTTTTTAATCCAATATGAACAACGCCTTGCAGAAAGGTTCCTGCTGTTAAAACAATTTTTTTTGCTAAAAATCTAATTCCGGACTCCGTTACGACCCCATCAACCTCATCATTTCTATTAACCAAGATATCATCAACCGGCTGCTGGAAAATCCATAAATTTTCTTGGTTTTCTAGATATTTTCTTACAGCTGAACGATAAAGTACCCGATCAGCTTGAGCCCGAGTAGCTCTAACAGCAGGCCCCTTACTTGCATTTAATGTTCTAAAATGGATTCCCGCTTCATCGGCCGCTTTAGCCATCACCCCACCTAACGCATCAATCTCTTTAACTAAGTGTCCCTTTCCGATACCACCGATTGAGGGATTACAAGACATTTGTCCTAATGTTTCCATGTTATGAGTGACTAAAAGTGTATTTTGGCCCATGCGCGCTGAAGCCAAAGCTGCTTCAGTACCAGCATGACCGCCACCGACGACAATCACATCAAATGTTTTTGGAAATTCCATTATCAATACTTTAATTTTAATAAGATGAGTATTTTACTTCAAAAAAAATAAGAAAGACATGTTTCACGTGAAACACGTTATTTAAATTTTAATTTGTTTCACGTGAAACATTAAAAATTATTTGCCAATACAAAAACGGCTAAAAATTTCACCTAAAAGATCATCAGGCGAAAAGTCACCAGTTATTGATGAGAGTTTATTCTGTGCTGAAAGTAAATCTTGAGCCAAAAGCTCTGGTTGATTTAAATTATTAAGAGCAGACTTTAAATATCTATCTATATCATTTAGAGCCAATATATGTCTTTTTCTCGAAGCATACAAAGATTCATTACTGTCCATACTTTGAACACCAAATACATCAAGTATTTCTTTCTCTAAAAGTCCAATTCCTTCATTGAATTTTGCTGATATCGAAATGACTCGATGTTTACCTATCAAATCAACACAGGGAGACTTATCAATTAAATCAATCTTATTGAAAACCCAAATTAATTTTACGTTTTGATTTAATTTTAAGAAATAATTTATATATTTATCAATGTCATTGAGATCATCAATGATGACCAAAGCCAAGCTGGATGTGTTAATGATAGAAATAGATTTATCAATTCCTGCCTTTTCAACCGGGTCATTTGTTTCATGAATACCGGCAGTATCAACAACCTTAATCGGAATACCATTAATATTTATTAAGGCTCTTACTGGATCTCTAGTTGTTCCAGGAATATTTGTAACAATCGCAAGGTCTTCTTGAGAAAAAAGGTTTAACAACGTGGATTTACCTACATTAGGTTTACCAATTAAACATACCTGAAATCCCTCTTGAATAATTTGCCCTTTTTTTGCTACTACTAAAATATCATTAATTTCTGTTTGTACCTGACTTAACTTTTCTAAAATCTGACCCTTCTCAATAAAATCGATATCTTCTTCAGGAAAATCAAGGCACGCTTCAATATACATTCTTATTTCAACAAGTTTTTCTAATAAAATATTGATTTTAAAGGAAAATTTTCCTGAAAGTGAGTTTGCTGCATTAACAACAGCATGAGCAGTTGACGCACTAATAATATCTGCTACAGCTTCTGCTTGAGTTAAATCAATTTTATTATTCAAAAATGCTCTTTTTGTAAACTCTCCCGGTTCAGCTAGGGTGGCGCCGTTACTAATAGTTGCGTCAAGGAGACATTGCAATAATGCTGGGCCGCCGTGAGCATGAAACTCAACAATATTTTCTCCAGTAAAAGACTTAGGGGCTTTAAAAAATAAAACCAATCCTTTATCGAGCAATTGATTATCTTGATTAAAAAAAGAAGTGAGTTGTGCTTTATGAGAGGTAAGTTTTTTTAAATGTGTAATCGCTAACGCAATAGCTTCAGCTTTTGATCCTGAAACTCTTACAATTCCCACACCGCCTGTTCCTGCTGCAGTCGCTATAGCAGCTATTGTGCTACTATCCCGCATTTTTTTAACCGGCCTTCTTTTTTTTCATCGCAGCAGCATGAATAGACTTATTAACATACCATTGTTGGGCCATCGAAAGCACATTGTTGATAAACCAGTACAACACGAGACCCGCAGGAAAGAAAAAGAAGAAAATACTAAATACAACTGGCATGATCATCATCAGTCTGGCTTGAGCAGGATCGGTTGGTTTTGGATTTAATTTTTGTTGCAAAAACATCGAAGCTGCCATCAAAATAGGTAAAACATAAAAAGGGTCCTTAACTGATAAATCAGTAATCCATCCAAAAAATGGGGCCTGTCTCAACTCAACTGCGCCTAATAAAACCCAATATAAAGCAATAAAAACCGGGATTTGTATCAAAATAGGTAAACATCCACCTAAAGGGTTAATTTTTTCTGTTTTATAAAGCTCCATCATCGCTTGTTGCATTTTTTGTTTATCATCACCAAATTTTTCTTTCATGCTTTGCAATCTTGGGGCAACTTCTTTTAGTTGAGCCATTGATCGATAGCTTGATGCAGATAGGGGATAAAAGAAAATTTTAATTATCAGAGTTAACAAAATAATAGATACACCCCAGTTATGAAAAATCTTCTGAATACCTGATAAAAGTGAAAATAAAGGTGCTGCAATAAACGTTAGCCAGCCATAATCTACTGTAAATTCCATACCAGGAGCAGCATTTCGAAGTTGCGACTTTAACTGTGGGCCTGAATAAAGCACGGCGTCAAAATCAACACTAGCATTAGCATTTAAATCAGCTATTTTTGCTCTTACTCCAGCTGATGAAAGTGAATCAGAAATTTGTTTTGTATAAAGCTGTCTGGGCGAATTTCCAGGAAT
>JAHEAL010000034.1 GCA_024642775.1 Nitrosomonadales bacterium | reverse complement strand
TTAATTCTATTCGCTTCTTTAAGAGAAAAATTTGAAGGGGCGGATGTTCCTGAATCGATGAAAGGGACAGCAATTGCAATGCTAACTGCAGGTCTTATGAGTCTTGCTTTTATGGGATTCATTGGGCTTGATAGAATATGATTGCTTCCATTTTAATTTTGTTAGGCATTACTCTCATTATTGGGATAACTTTAGGATATGCATCAATTAAGTTTAAAACTGAAGGTGATCCAATAGTAGATAAAATTGATAAAATTCTTCCACAAACTCAATGTGGTCAATGTGGATTTCCTGGATGCAAGCCCTATGCTAAGGCGATTTCTAATGGAGAAGCGGATATTAATCAATGTCCTCCCGGAGGTGATGAAGGTATTCATAAGCTTGCAGAATTGCTTGGGGTTGAATACAAACCTCTAAATGCAGAACATGGAGAACCAAAACCAAAATCAATTGCCATAATTGATGAAGAAACCTGTATCGGTTGTACTTTATGTATTCAGGCATGTCCGGTTGACGCAATTTTAGGAGCCGCAAAACAAATGCATACTATAATTGAGAAAGAATGTACTGGATGTGAATTATGTTTACCTCCATGTCCAGTAGATTGTATAGATATGCAAGTAATCCCTGAAACTACAGATAATTGGAAATGGAAGTATCCAATATTTAAAATTAATCAGAAAAATAAACATGCAAATTAAAGATGAAATATATAAATTTTTTGGTGGAATCAAGCCCAATGGCCATAAGAATATTTCTACATTAAACCCTATTAAAAAGATTTCCATTCCAAAAAAACTAATCATTCCTGTAAGGCAGCATGTCGGAAAGATGCCTAATATTATTGTAAGTGAAGGTGAGTATGTTCTGAAAGGCCAACTGATTGCAGAGCCAGTTACTAACGTATCTGCTGCAACCCATGCTTCATCATCAGGTAAAGTTATCTCCATAAAAAAAGAAGATATTCCACATCCTTCTGGTTTACCAGATATGGCCGTTACGATTGAAACCGATGGAAAAGATAAGTGGATTGAGCTAGAAAAATTTCAACCCAGTAAACTTTCAATTGAAGCCCTTCTTGAAAAAATGAGATTTTCAGGAATTGTAGGTCTTGGTGGAGCAACATTTCCAACGCATATTAAATTAAACATTAACAAAATCAATACGTTAATCGTAAATGCTGCCGAATGCGAGCCTTTTATTACCTGTGATGATATGGCTATGCAAGAAAAAACTGATGATTTTCTTCTTGGGATCAAAGAGGTAATGAATTTAATAAAAATACCTCAAGCAGTTATTGGTATTGAGGAGAATAAACCATTGGCGATTGAAAAATTATCAAAATCAATCGCAGATGATGACTCAATTTCATTAAAAGTTATACCTACTGTTTATCCAAGTGGAGATGAAAAAAGATTAATTTATCTTATTACCGGAATAAAAATTGCTAAAGAAAAAAGGCCTGCTGAATACGGGATACAAGTTTTTAATGTAGCCACCTTAATATCTATAGCCCGTTTTTTTAATCATGGAGAGCCAGTAATAAGCAGAATTGTTACTGTTACAGGAAATGTTAAAAAACCAAATAATTATGAAGCTTTGATTGGTACACCGATTAATGAGTTATTAAGAGATGCTGGTGGTGATACAAATAAAGAAATTATCATGGGCGGTCCAATGATGGGATTTAAACTTCCGTCTACGAATATTGCTGTAACTAAAGCAATGAATTGCTTGTTGACCATCACAGATGAAATGGAAAATAAACCATCATATGAAATGCCCTGCATTCGTTGCACAAAATGCGTTGATGTTTGCCCTGCTCAATTACAACCCCAAGAATTATATTGGCATGCAAAATCAAGCCAGTTTGAAAAACTAACCAACGATTATAAGTTATTTGATTGTATTGAGTGTGGATGCTGCTCTTATGTTTGTCCAAGTAATATTCCTTTGGTTCAATATTACCGTTATGCAAAAAGTGAAATACGAGAACAAAAACAATCACTTGATATTGCAGACATAGCTAGAGAAAGAAATGATTTTCGATTGCTAAGGATTGATCGTGAGAAAAGGGAGCGTGCTGAAAGGAATGCTCAAAGAAGAAGTCAAGTTAGCGAGGATGACAAAAAGAAATTAATTGATGAAAAAAAAGCTGCAATTGAAGCGGCACTTAATCGAACTAAGGAACAAAACTTATGACCATCATTGATTCCCCGGCAATTAAAAAAAGAAGTTCTGTTTCTATTATTATGTTTACGGTGATTCTAACTCTAATTCCAGCGCTGCTTATACAAATTGGTTTTTTTGGCTACCAAATTTTGGGAAATCTTTTTTTTGGAATTTCTTTTGCCCTGATTCTTGAATCAATATGTCTTTATTTACAAAAAAAGCCGATTAAGCTCTTTTTAAATGACTTTTCAGCTTTCTTAACAGCCTGGCTGTTAGTGATTTCAATGCCATCAACTTCTCCTTGGTGGCTCATTGCTATCGGGATGTTTTTTTCAATTGTTGTAGCAAAACATGCATACGGCGGATTAGGCTCAAACCCTTTTAATCCAGCAATGATTGGTTATGCTGTTTTATTAATTTCCTTTCCAAAATTGATGACATCATGGCCAGAATCAAATAGTATAAATCTCAATAATTTTTTAGAAATTTCAACTATTATTGTTTCTCAACC
>JAHEAL010000033.1 GCA_024642775.1 Nitrosomonadales bacterium | reverse complement strand
GTCAATTCCTGCGCTTGGCTCTCTGCATTCAGTAATTTTCCTAGAATAAAAATATTTTTTTCAATATCTTCAACCGACCTTGCAAAGCTTATAAGGCGCACATTAACGCCAAGTTTTTCGAGAGCAGATTTTGTCTTTGCTGATGAAAAATTTGATGCCAAAACCAACGAGGGATGGAGGGTGTAGATCATTTCTGCATTAAAAGTAACTTTTTGCAAATTTTTGACCTTGTCGCTGATGTGTGAATAACGGTCATCATCGGCAAGAGCGGACACAGCGACTAAGTTTTTTGTACCAATGAGCGCCACAACTAACGAGTCTATGCAGATATTTGTTGTTATAACGCGCGACTGAGGATTTGTGTTTCTATCTGATGCGAGCGCAGTCATTGGAATGCTCGCCAAACTAATGGCAAGCATGACGGCGGTAGTGATAGATGAAGACCTTATCATTTTTCCCCTACCATTTTGTGGCTGCGGTCAGGTAATAAGATCTCCCAGCACTCCGGTACCCCCAGTTATCGGAATATTTCTTATCAAATAAATTTGAAATTTGTCCGGTGATGCGAACGTTTGATGTGATGTTGAACGAACTTGTCAGATCAAATTTTGTGTAGTCGGGCAGTTTCCTTGATGTCCAAACGCCGGGATAGCTGTCATAATTTTTTACTATTTTTGTTGCGGACACGGCAACATGACCCTTGTTTTCTGCGAACTGATATTCAATTTGGCTATTAAAACTATGTTTGGGCCGCCGTGCCTCTACTGTACTGTCTGGGTTTTTAGCGATCAGATACGAGTAGTTCCCAGAGATGATTGTTTGAGTGAAGGGCTGAAACTGCATATCCAGTTCGAGGCCTTTCCGTTTGCTGTCGCCTACCTCGTTGTAGGGGGTATACGGCGCAGCATCAGCTCTAATTTCATTAGTTAATCTGTCACGAAAGAGAACAGCTTTTATGTAGTTTTCTTGGTTGGTAAAAATCTGTTTTAGCCCCAACGAAACACTTACATTCTTTTCTGGCTTTAAGTTAAGATTGCCGCTTGTCCATGCTGTTCCATAGATTTCCCCATAGGTGGGGTTTATCACCGCTGTTCCGGCATCAAAAAGAAGGCTCGTAGAATTTGTCATCAGTGGCAGAACATATCCAACTTTCCAAGTTTGGGCCGTTTTGTATCTGTTTCCATTTTCAACTCTGCTGCCTAATTGGAGAGCGCTGTTATTTTGGAATTTTTGCCGGTATTCGAAAGCAAGTGCATTTCCCAATCTCTTTTGCGCTTTATTCAATTGGTTTTTATCATTGTGATGTTCCATGATAACGGAAACGGATTTTGTGGAGTCACTTATCACTTTATTGTCCAGAGATTGCTCAAAGTGATATCTGATAAGCTCTTGGTTGTTATCACTGGATTTAATGCTATTTAAGCTGTTTGAGTATTTGGTGTGGGCTATCAACAACTTGTGTTTTGTCTTCCCGGAACTGGAATTTTTTTGAAAATCGAGTGACGTTTGAATTTCATCTCGTTTGCCTTTGTCGCTTGTATCAACCACATAATCGAGATGAGAGGATGGGGATCTATATCCATGTATTGCCGTATCTGTTGTGGACCCCTTATAATCATCAGTGTCGTATTTTTCTGAAGCGTCTCGAATTTTTAAAGTCATCGCGATGCCACTGTCAGTGACTGCTTTTGTCTTTATTTGAAATGTCTCTCGGTTGAAGCCATCCTTGTCACCGTTACTGTAAGACTGATCATAACCTTCATAATCCTCATTAATGATGGTTACGCTGGAGCTAACCTGTCCAAATGTGATATCTTGGGAGATGCCGGCGGTTCTGGTGCTCCCAACACTACCAAAAAATGTTCCACTATTTTTGTCAGACTCTTTAGTGATGATATTAATCACACCAGATGACGCGCTAGGACCAAAAAATATGGTTTGTGGTCCACGCATTACCTCAATACGTTCAATTTCGGTTGCCGATAATCCAGAAAATATATAATTTCCATCGCCACCTGTCGCCGGTACCCCGTCAACCAGTACAAGTGTATGGTTGGCTTCACCACCACGAATTCTAACCTCAGTGAATGATGAACCCGCACTACTCACAGCAACTCCTGGAATTTGTCGGAGAAGCGACTGAATGGTTACATCACCTTGCTTATAAATGTCACCACTGGTTATAACCGAGTTGGAAGTTGCGAGGTCTGCGGCTTTGATTGGGCTATTGCCGCCTGAAATGACGATATCATCAAGTTCAAATGTTTCTTGGGCAATAGCGCTAGTTGCCAAAAGTGATAAGATGGCAGCGGATAAGTGTATTTTTCTACTTTTCATAGACAAGCTCCCATACAAATTGAACTTTTAAAGCTCAAATGGGTCCACGTTTAAGTTAGCGTTATTGCTAACTGATCAAAGTTGACACCATTACGGGAGATCCGCTGTCAGCTAAGCCCTCTGCAAAGCAACACGGTGGTCATGATTGGCAGGTCTCCTGGCTAGCAGATCAACACCTTATCTTTCCTTCCCACCCAACAAGGGCAGTGGATTAGCAAGATAGGCTAACTGCTTACAGTTGCAGAGGGCAGCTCGTGTTTTAAGATCACGATTCCCTTTTAAGTGCTTTACGCACACCAAGCAGCAAAACTATTGTGAGGTTTTTAAATTTAGTCCAGTTAAAAATCACATTAAACTCGATTTTGGAGCATGTTAATTTTTTATTG
>JAHEAL010000032.1 GCA_024642775.1 Nitrosomonadales bacterium | reverse complement strand
CTGACTGAGTTTGCCAAATTTAACCTTCAATTACCGCGTTTGTATATACTTCCTGCACATCATCCAAGTCATCTAATACATCCAGAATTTTCTGCATTTTTTCACCTTCGTCACCTTTGAGTTCCACTTCATTATCAGCTTTCATAGTTAACTCTGCCATTTCAAACTTAATCTGTTCTTTTTCAAAAGCTTCTTTTATGGACAAAAATTCATTGGGTGGTGTAATTACTTCAATCGATCCATCGTCATTCACTTGAATATCTTCAGCACCAAGCTCAATGGACTTCTCCATAATTTTTTCTTCATCAGAGCCTGGAGCAAAAAAAATACTTCCACAATGCTTAAACATAAAACTCACACATCCATCGGTTCCTAAGTTACCCCCATTTTTGCTAAACGCGTACCTTACATCCGCAACCGCTCTATTTTTATTATCGGTTAGACAATCAACTATAATTGCAGCACCATTAATTCCATAGCCTTCATAACGAATTTCTTCGTAATTCACACCTTCCAGCTCTCCGGTACCTTTTTTAATTGCTCGTGTAATGTTCTCAGCAGGCATATTTTCATCTTTTGCCGTTGTAACTGCTGCTCTTAATCTTGGGTTAAAGTTAGGATCTCCCCCGCCCATTCTTGCTGCAACCGTAATTTCCTTAATTAATTTCGTAAAAATCTTACCTCTTTTAGCGTCTTGTCTACCTTTTCGGTGTTGAATATTTGCCCACTTTGAATGTCCAGCCATGCTTAGAATTTCCTTAAATATAAATTAATTTTATTTTATCATCTTGAAGTCGATCTTATCCCTAAGATCATCATAAAAGCAATTCCGCTCAAAATTAACACAAGCCCAATAAGCTCATTCGGCAGAGGAGTTTCTCCCAATTCAATAAATGCAGCCAATGAGCCAATTATGGGAGCCAGGAGTGAAAGTATTGAAACAGAACTGGTTTTTAAATGTTTAACTCCATAAAGCCAAAGAATCCATGCAACCGCATTGCAAAAAAATGCATTGTACAAGGAGGCCCCAATTAAATAATTATTAACTTCGTAAACCTCAATACCTTTAAATAAAATATATAAAACTATTGGAATACAGCCGAGCAACATTTGCCAGGCTGTTAGATTTAATAGGTCTGAATGGGGGTATTTCAAGTTATAACGTTTAAACAAAATTGCCCCACATGCCCAAAAGAATCCTGAAAGGATAGCTATAGACATGCTCTTAAAATCAGCTAAAACATGAATAGGATCAAAGATCATCATTAGCCCAAAACCACTAATTAAAATAGCAAGCCATTGGCTTAACGTTAATTTTTCCTTTAAAAAGATGTAAGCTAAAATATTCGCCCAAATTGGCATCGTAAAGGTAAGAACAGATATTTTTGCGGTTCCACCATTTACTAAAGCTATTAAAACAAGAACTGTAAATCCAACCATTTGAAATGCACCGATAATAAAAACAAATACCGGGCTCACTAGCTTTAAGGGTTTTTTTAATAATATAAGTGCGATAAATAAAAAAATAGCGCCAAAAAAATTTCGAATAAAGCCGAATTCCCATGGCCCCAATAGCTGGACGGATTGCTTCATTACCACCCAGTTATACCCCCATATTATAGTCAGCAATAAAACTGAAAGTATGGGTACAAAATTACTATTTTTTATATTTTTCATTTTATTTAAAATTTGGTATGCTAATTTAATTATCCAATTGTATTATTTTTTTTATGAAAACAGCTCAACAAATTTTAAACGATAAAACTTATAACGAAATTTTAAGTATTGAGCCAGACCGTCCGGTAATTGATGCTCTAATCATTATGGCTGAATATAAGATTGGTGCCTTGCTTGTGATGAATAAAAACAAACTATTGGGAATTGTCTCTGAGCGCGACTATGCCAGAGAAATAATCTTAAAAGGCAAATCATCGAAAATTTCAACTGTTGAAGAAATTATGACAAAAAATATTATTACTATTGACGCTAATGATAGATTTGATAAAGGTCTTGAACTCATGACTGAAAATAGAATCCGTCACTTACCTGTTATGGAAAATAAAAAGGTAATAGGGATGTTGTCGCTGGGTGACTTGGCGAAAGAAACCATCAGTCATCAAAAATTTTTAATAGAACAGCTTGAGAGCTTCATAGCTGGCTAGTCACCAATTATTTTTACTAGTACCCTTTTTTTTCTTCTGCCATCAAATTCGCCATAAAATATTTGTTCCCATGGTCCAAAATCAAGCTGTCCCTCTGTAATCGCTATCACAACCTCACGACCCATTACTTGTCGCTTCATGTGCGCATCAGCATTATCTTCACCGGTATCATTATGTCGATAACCACTGACCGGTTCATGGGGAGCTAGTTTTTCCAACCATTTTTTATAATCACTGTGAAGTCCACGCTCATCATCATTTATAAAAACACTAGCGGTGATATGCATGGCATTGACCAAAACAAGCCCTTCAGAAATTCCGCTTTCGCTTAAGCACTGTCGAATCTCTGAGGTAATATTCGTAAAATGCATTCTTTCTGGGGCATTAAACCAAAGCTCTTTTCGGTAACTTTTCATTCATCAAATCCTTTTTGAGTGTTTTGATAGTAATCATACCAAATTTCAGCCATATCTGAGTTCTGGTAATCTTTAAAACAAGGAGTCCCTAAGGTAAAGTGAATGAGTTTTGCTTTCTCATTTCTATCATATTCTGTGGCTAACC
>JAHEAL010000046.1 GCA_024642775.1 Nitrosomonadales bacterium | reverse complement strand
AATTACCCTGGATTAAACGCACACTCAGTGGCTCGCCAATGGGTTTTGTGAAAGTCCAAAAGCTGGCAAGTTGCGCAAGAACAATTGCAGAAATAATGCAGGAAGAACTAAAGACAACATTCTTCCTGAGTTCTGCAATCTCCCAAGAAATCCACACCACTAAAAACGTACAGGCTAGTCCACCGAAGAATGGTGCTGCTGGTGCGAAGGGGCCATTGAATTGCGCTTCGGCAAACCCCATCCAAGGAAAGCCAGTTAACACTACGCTGCGAAGGTATTCAACCAGCACCCAAGAGGCTGCCAGCACCAGACCTGTTAAATATTTACGTCTTGGCAGAGAGAGGCAGAGAGAGGCGCTGGAAAAAAATAAAGCCATACCTGCAGCCAGTAAAAATACGGCTAAGCAAGAAACTGCAGTATGCATACCCCCAACGTCATGCAGGCTGATATAGATCCACCACAAGCCTAGAACAAAGTAGCCTAGACCAAAGGACATGCCAGAAATAAATTGATTTTTAATGGAGTGAATTGATTGTTGACGCATGCGCCACCAAATCAAACTCAAGACAGGAATTTGTATCCAGCCACCATATGGAAGCTCTGCTGCAACGGCTAGTAAGGCCCCTAGAAAAAATAGCGCCGATAAATTGACGCTATTTCTCAGTCTGGTTGATTGCTGATCAATCAAGGTAATTCTCAGGCAGATTTTTTCGGGAGTTGTCTTGCAAGCAGAATATGAATCTGTCTTGGGTCGGCACGTTGCACCTCAAATTCAATTCCATCGATTTCAATTAGCTCACCCATTTTCGGTACACGCCCTAAATGTTGAATGACTAAGCCGGCAACCGTCTCAATATCATCATCATGAAATTGGGTGCCAAGCGCCTCATTGAATTGCTCGAGCTCGGTAATGCCCTTAACTCGAATATCACCATTATCTAAAGAGATTAGGTTATCTGCCTCTTCATCAATATCATGCTCATCTTCAATGTCGCCAACAATTTGTTCCAGTACGTCTTCAATCGTAATAAGGCCAGCAACACCGCTGTATTCATCTACAACAATAGCCAAGTGATTGCGGTTGTCTTTAAAGTCACGCAGCAAAACACTTAAACGCTTGGATTCTGGAATAAAGACCGCAGGGCGGAGCCAATCGCGCACTTGAAAATCTTTTTCATTGGAGTGGCGCAATAAATCTTTTGCTAGCAAGGTGCCGATGACGTTGTCGCGGCTACCTTCAAATACGGGGAAGCGTGAGTGAGCAGCAGTAATCACACTCTTAATAATTTCCGATAAAGGCTGGCTGATATCAATCCAGTCAATCTGAGCCCTGGGAATCAAAATATCGCGAGCACATAACTGACCTACTTGGAATACACCCTCAATCATGGAAAGAGCATCTGCATCAATTAAGCCCTCAGTCTGAGCTTCTCTGAGGGTATCAATCAGTTCTTGACGACGTTCTGCTGGGCTAGTTGGCTGTGGCGTTAAAAAATCGGCCAAGCGCTCTAAAAGGGATTTATTGGGGTCAGGCATATAGCAAGAATATCGCAGAAATAAGTAAATTCGATGAAGTGCGAATGAAAGGCGCTTTAAATGGGTGCGTAGGGATTGGTAAAGCCCAGGGACTTAAGGAGGGCAATTTCTTTGCCTTCCATTTTCTTTGCCTCTTTATCATTCTCATGATCTAGGCCTTGTGCATGCAGACAACCATGAATAATCAGATGCGCTAGATGAGCCTTCACAACCTTACCTTGCTCTAAGGCCTCTTTTTGAATCACTGGGAGGCAAAAAATAACATCAGCAACCAATGCCTTTTTACCCAAATCATACGGAAAGGTGAGTACGTTAGTTGCATAGTCTTTATTGCGAAAAGCAAAATTCAGTTTTTTACCTTCTGCTGCATTAACAAAGCGTAAGGTGATGAGACCATGTAATTGAATCGTTGCCTTTACCCATTTTTTAATGGCCGCTAAAGATGCAATCGCAAGCACTTTATCTTCAATAGTGGCGCTAGCAAATTGAATATCGATCTCTAATTTAGAGGGGGATGCTTGCTTAGTTGTCATCTTAATGGGCATGAGTAAGGATGGATTCACTAATCAGATCACCTCGGAGGGTGTAGTTCAATACTTCGGTAATGCGGATATCTACCATTTGGCCAATGAGTAATTCAATATCTTGATCAGGCGCAGTAAAGTGAATCACGCGATTATTAGCAGCGCGACCTTGCAAGTTCACGCCATCCTTTGCAAGTCCTTCAACAAGCACTCGCTCAATATTGCCCAACATATTTTTGCTAATCTGATTTGCTTGTGATTCCACTAGAGCAAGCAGTGTTTGTAGGCGTTTGAGTTTGACCTCATAAGGAGTGTCATCACTCAAATTGGCAGCGGGGGTGCCAGGACGTGCACTGAAAATAAAGCAAAAGCTGTTATCAAAATTGAGCTCTTCAACCATCTTAAGTAGTTTTGCAAAGTCCTCATCAGTCTCACCAGGAAAGCCCACAATAAAGTCGCTAGAGAGTGTCAGGTCAGGTCTCACAGCGCGCATCTTGCGAATAATACTTTTGTACTCAAGGGCGGTATAGCCGCGTTTCATAGCAGATAAAACGGAATCCGATGCATGTTGCACTGGTAGATGCAAATGACTTACTAACTTAGGGACTTTTGCATAGACATCAATCAAGCGCTGTGTAAATTCTTTAGGATGGCTAGTGGTAAAACGAATTCTCTCAACCCCCGGAATTTCAGCAATGTATTCAATTAATAGAGCAAAGTCTGCGATCTCTTCGCTGTCACC
>JAHEAL010000045.1 GCA_024642775.1 Nitrosomonadales bacterium | reverse complement strand
ATAAAATCTTTTACAGTTTTATTATCAACATGACCATATTTTCCAAGAATTCTTTTTTTTAAATTCCTAGGATATCTAGAATTTTCTAATAAAACTTCATCATGATTTGCTTCCACAACAAGTAAATTCAAATCAGAATAGTTATTTTTAATTTTATTTGTAACAAATCCAAAATCGGTAATGATCCCTATTTTTGTATTATTGGATTCAAATACAAAATGACATGGCTCTGACGCATCATGAGGAACTGGAATAATTGAGATTTTAATATCATTAATTTGTATCAATTCATTGGTATTGATTATTTCAATATCATTTATTAAATCTAATCTTTTTGCCGTTCCGTATGTAGAATAGATTTTGATATTATTATTTTTTAATATCTGCGAAACAGACTTGCAATGATCTTCGTGTTCATGCGTTATTAAAATTCCACTAATTTCACTTAAATCAATATCTAACTTTTTTAATCTTTTTGATGTTTCTTTGAAATTAAATCCACAATCAACCATTACTAAAGCCTGATGTGATTTTACTAAAAATGAGTTGCCCTCGCTACCACTTCCTAATGAGGCAAACTTAAGCATCCTAAGATTTTAGATAATCATATAAGATATTAATTATCGACTCTGCTGTTCTTGTTTTATTTATAGTCTCATCTGGATAATCGATATAAACTTTAGAGCCATCATCTGTTTCAATTATTCTTATCCTAAATCTTTTTTCTCCTGCAGGAACATCCTGCTCGTCAGCATCTCCCCAAAAGCTCCAATTTTTTTCTTTAATTTCTTCGCTCTTTTCATCACCTTTAATTTCTTTTCGGTACTTTGCTTGCCCTTCTATGTCTTCTTCTGGCTCATCATTATCTTCAGCCCAGAATGCTAATTTACTTAACATTCCTTTTTTCTTTTTTGGAGCTTGATCATCTATTTCAATATTAGAATATTTAATATAAAAAATACCATTACTCCTATTTTTATCCTCTACTAAAAAACCAACCATATCAATTGCCAGACTGAGTCTTCTCCAAGCTCTTCCGTAATTATCTTTCAAAAGAAGTGATTTATATCCATCCTCTTGGACTAAATTTGCTTGCTTGATTTCAACAGCATTGTCTAAACTATTTTTTGCAGACAAGTCGGATGAACCAAGTCGAACCATCAATCTTCTTAATAACTCATATTGTATTTCTAAATCATCATCCTTGTAGTTACTTTTGACTTCATTATCAATGCCTTCATCTTCTGACTTATATTCTTGAATCTTATACACAGTATCTGGATTTACTGTATTTTCATAATGTTTTGACTTTCGACCATAGTGCTCATCAAGTCCTTTAAGAATTGATCTTTGTGATAAATAAATTTCCGTTGTTCCCTCCTCAACACCATCCTCAATCCTGGTTCTAAACTTTCTTCTAGTGGCTGTATTCGCTAAAGCATCTAGCCAGGCATCAAACTTACCTAATGCATCTTGATCTTTTTTCTTAATATCAGACTCAGAAACCCAGGCGGTCTCAATAATTCCAGTTCTTTTAGATGATGAGGCTTGAAAACCCATATCTTCCCAAAACCTTTCTACAACTGGCCATACCTGATTTTGCTTAGCAGGTACAACCAACCATCTCATATTGCCTGATTTTACAACCTTAATTTTTTCATCTTGATTAATCAGATTCTTCTCTTGATTTTTTTCATCTTTATTAAGATATTGCTTGAATGAGGTTGGCTCACCATCAACATAATAGGAATCTGCAACATTTAGATCATCAAGCTCAGGAGGAATTTCTAATTTTTTTGATTTTTTTGAACTCACATAATCAGGTTGGGTAACTTTATCAATAATTGGGATTTCTTCTAGGGATGTGCATCCAGCTAATAGCTGAAAAATTAAAAAGAAACTTATATACTTATACATATTTTTCAAAAATTTTATGATATTTGTCTGCTAATTTTATCAACGGTAATCTTATTCCGGATTTAATTAACCCCATGTTATTCAGTAAATATTTTACAGGTATTGGATTAGCCTCGACAAATAATATATGGTGAAGCTCATCAAGGTCAATATTTAGTTCGTTTGCTTTACTCAATTCTCCGTTTTTAACATAACTGCAAAGAAGATGCATTTCTTTTGGTTTTATATTAGCAGTGACAGAGATTACCCCATCCCCTCCGAGCTTCAAAAACTCAAGTGATGATGCATCATCACCGCTAAAAAAAATAAAATTGGATGGAACATTAGGTTTTATTTTTGAGATTCTTGATAAATCACCAGTTGCATCTTTGATACCAATGATATTTTTTAGCCCAGAAAGCCTGATGACAGTATCATTTTCAATATCTGAGCATGTTCTTGATGGAACATTATATAAAATTTGAGGAATATCTACTGAATCATTAATTTTCTTATAGTGCTCATATAATCCTTCTTGTGGAGGTTTGTTGTAATATGGGGCAACAATTAATGCCGCATCCGCACCCAACTCTTTCGCTGATTTTGTTAAATAAATTGCTTCTTCTGTTGAGTTAGCTCCGGTTCCGGCAATAATTGGAATTCTCTTGTTGCAAAATGCGATCGTTTCTTTAATTAAATTTGTATGCTCTTCAAATGTAATTGTCGGAGACTCTCCGGATGTTCCAACAACTACTATTCCATCCGTGCTATTTTTGCAATGGAAATCTATTAATCGATGCAATGCCTGATAATCAATCGATCCATCATCGAACATTGGTGTAACAATTGCAACAAAACTACCTGTAAACATGTTTAAATATTTATATATTAACGTTGAACATATTTTACTTTATTTATAAG
>JAHEAL010000005.1:33471-72430 GCA_024642775.1 Nitrosomonadales bacterium | reverse complement strand
TAAATTCTGAATTTTTAAAACTTGAAAACCACATCATCAGAAACTCTTGTGAAATAGAGCAATGGTTCCGAACCAAGTGGCAAGACTTTGATGCTCCATTTTATGGCTCGATTGACCTTAGAAATTCAGGCTTTAAGATTTCTCCTGTTGATACTAATCTTTTTCCAGCTGGATTCAATAATCTTAACCCACAGTTTGAACCACTTGCCATTCAGGCTGTTACGGTAGCTATTGAAAAGGTTTGTCCTGAAGCCTCTAAGATAATACTCATCCCAGAAAATCATTCTCGGAATATATTTTATTTTAAAAATCTTTATACCCTTATCAATATTCTTCGTAATGCAGGATTAGAAGTAGAAATTGGAAGTATTGATGAGTCTTTTAAAGAAACAACAATAAAATTTGATGAAATAAATGAATTAGTAATATATCCAGTAAAAAAAGACAATCATAAAATTTATATTGAAAAAAATAACAGTAAGTTTATTCCTTGCTCAGTACTTCTTAATAATGACTTATCTTCTGGTGAGCCAGATTTGCTTAAAGGTATCTCTCAAACAATTCTCCCAAATTTAAATGCAGGCTGGTTTAATCGTCGGAAGTCGCAACACTTTAAAATTTATAACCAAGTTGCAGCAGATTTTGCAGATTTTCTAAACATTGATGACTGGCTAATTAATCCCTATTTTGATGTTCAAAAAAATATGGACATTAATAACCCTGATGATATAAAAATCATTGCACATAAAGCTGAAAGTATATTAGAAAAAATTCGAGTCAAATATAAGCAATACCATATCGACCATGATCCCTATATTGTAATTAAAGCTGATTCAGGGACTTATGGTATGGGAATAATTACCATTAAAAATCCATCCGAACTTCTCGAGCTTAACCGAAAAAAAAGAAATAAAATGACTACCATCAAAGATGGGCAAAAAGTTTCTGATGTAATTATTCAAGAAGGAATTCATAGTGAAGAAATTCTTAAAGATGCAGTAAGCGAGCCTGTTGTTTACACAATTGATCATTATGTTATCGGGGGATTCTATCGAATTCATACGAATAAAGGTAAGGATGAAAACTTAAACTCCCCAGGCATGGAATTTATTCCAACCCCTTTTGAATTATCTTGTCTCATGCCAGACCAAGGAAGAGATTGCAACGACCCCCCAAACCGATTCTATGTTTATGGGGTTATTGCTAGACTTGCATTACTGGCTGCAGCCGGAGAGTTAAGCTAATGAATAAAAAAATTCTCTTCATTATCGATGAGCCAAAAACTCTTAATACGCTCAAAGATACAAGCTTGTTATTGATTAAGGCTGCTTTGAAATTAAACTATAAGGTTTCATATGCTCGACATAATGATTTATTTGTCATTAATAATCAGCCTCATGGAAATACGAAGACTATAACTTCATTCACAAATTGTTTGGATCAGGTTAAGCAAAATAAATGTAACCTTAATAGTTTTGATTTTATTTTCATTCGTAAGGATCCACCTTTTGACAAAAATTATTTATTCCTTACTTTGATTTTAGATCTTGTTAATGATGCAAAAATAATCAATAACCCTTTAAGCCTACAATCCCATAATGAAAAGCTATCTATATTAAATTTTCCTCATTTAATTACAAAAACTCTAGTTAGCGCTAATTCTGATCAAATTAAAAAATTCATATTTGAGAGTAAAGAAGCAGTCGCTAAACCGATTGATGAGATGGCCGGAAACAAGATTTTTTTTATAAAGCCTGGTGATAAAAATCTTAACGTTGTTCTTGAGGTTCTTACTAACTATGGTGAAACGCAAATTATAGTTCAAAAGTTTATTCCTGAAATTAAAAAAGGAGACAAAAGAATAATTATTGTAAACGGAGAGCCGATACCATATGCCTTGGTTAGAGTTCCAAGGAAAGATGACTTTAGAGGCAATCTTGCCAAAGGTGGTAATGCAAAAATTCAAAAACTCACCACCAATGATCATAAAATTATTAAAGATATTAAAAATTATCTGATTAAAAAAGATTTAAGATTTGTTGGAATCGATATCATTGGTAATTATCTTACTGAAATTAACGTAACAAGCCCGACAGGGTTGATTGAAATTGAGAAATTAACAAAAAAAAATGTTTCCGAAGAAATTGTTAAAAAATTATTCTAGTATCCTTGTTATCTTATTAATTTTTCTAGTTAATTCATGTGCAAAATCTGATTTCTATGAACATAAAGCCCTAGTTTATGGAACCGTTCTTGAATTTAAATTTTACAAAACTGATGCCGAGCTTTCAAACAAAGCGATCAAACAAGTAATTAATAGACTAAATACAATTAATAAACAATTTCACCCGTGGAAAGAATCCGAAATAAGCGAATTTAATAAGAATCATCAGCTGAAGTATACAGATGATAGTTTTATAAAAATCCTTTCAAAAGCTAAATACTATGAAAACTTTACCCATTCGTTATTTAATCCTTCAATTGGAAAGTTAATTAATCTCTGGGGCTTTCATGCTGATACCATTATTGGGAATATTCCTTCTGAGAATAAAGTTAATATAATTTTAAATAGCAAACCAAGCCTTAATCAACTTCTTATCACAAAAAATACCATTACCACAAAAAACAAAGAGCTTGAGATTGATCTAGGCGGTATGATAAAAGGCTTGAGCTTAGACATTGCCAATGAAATTTATGAAGAGCTTGGTATTGATAATGTGCTTACAAATTTTGGCGGAAACATATTAGCCCGTGGTAAACCTAATAATCGTTATTGGGAAATAGCCATTCAAAATCCATTGGACAATAAATTATTATTGGCAAAATTAAAACTGGAACCAGGAATGGCAATTGGAACATCAGGAGATTATGAAAAATATTTTCTAAAAAATGGATCGAGATTTTCTCATTTAATAAATCCCATTAACGGTTATCCGATAAAAAAATACTCATCGGCAACTGTATTAATTACACCGCAAGAAGATGCGGGTATAAAATCTGACGTTTTATCTAAGCCTGTCATTTTTTCAAACGATCTTAATAAAACTCGAGATGATCTCAATCTAGATTATTTTTTTGTAACAACTAGAGAGAAAAAAATATTGATATCTGAGTCTTTTTTAAAAAAAGTTGAATGGTTATTCGAAAAGGATGAATTTGATGTTCAAACTTTTTAAACCTGGAGATCTTGTTATATTCATAATTTGTTTTTTTTCTATTATTCTTATTTTCATAAACTTTTATAGGGTTCCTTCAGGAAGCTTTATAAGTATTGAAAATAATAATCAAACTAAAGAATACTCACTTTCTTCAAAGTCAGTAATTGAGCTTGAAGGAATTACTATTGAAATCAACAGCGGACGAGTGAGAGTAGTTAAATCATCATGCAAAAATCAATACTGCATAATGCAAGGTTGGATTTCGAAACTAAACCAGTCTATTCTTTGTTTGCCCAATTTAACTAAAATTTCGATTAAATCAAACGATAACAATATAACCCATGACTCCACAGCGTATTAATATTCATCAAATTGCAAAATTAACGGCACTGGCCATTGTTTTAAATATGTTTGAATTTTTTTTACCTTCCCCTATTTATGGTGTAAAACCTGGAATAGCAAACATTATTATTCTTTTCGCCTTTGTTAAATTTAACTTTCAATCTGCAGTATATATTTCACTTATTCGCGTTTTTGTTTCCAGCTTACTTCTTGGTACATTCCTAACCCCTTCGTTTTTTTTAAGTCTATTCGGGGCATTAATAAGTCTTCTGTTTCTCTATTTCTGTAAATTTTTATCAAAGAATCTTTTTTCATTATTTTCATTTAGTATTCTTTCAGCCTTAGGCCATATTATTGGTCAATTCATTATCGTAAGAATTTTTATTATTCCTGATAATGGTATTTTTTATCTTTTACCTATCTTTTTACTCTTCGGATTTATTTTTTCACTAATCAATGCGTACGTATTAACCAAAGTAATTACATCTTCAAATTAATTTAAAAAAAAGTGGTAAAATTTAATTATGAAAAAATTAGTCTTTATTCTACTTCTCCTGATTATCCAGTCTTGCGGCACGAAGGGCTCTTTGTATATTCCTGAAGAAAAATACCCTTTAGAAAACAATACGCCTGCTGATCAATCCAGGCCACAAGATGAGGACTATGAATCATCGGGAACTGTTGATGAGTAATGATTTAGTCTATTCTAAGAATTCAAATTATTATATTGAAAACGTAAACATAAAAGAGATTTCCGATAAATTTGGAACTCCTTGTTATATTTATTCTAAATCCAACATCATTAAGCAACTCACTGAATTGCAATCTGCGCTAAAAGACATTAATCACCTCATTTGCTTTGCCGTCAAATCGAACTCAAACCTATCCATTTTGAAAATCTTTAATGACTTGGGATGTGGATTTGATATTGTTTCTGCTGGCGAGCTAAAAAGGGTACAACAAATAAATAATAATACAGAGAAGGTTGTTTTCTCAGGTGTTGGAAAAAGCTTTGAGGAAATTCAACTTGCGTTATCAAGCAATATATTGGCATTCAATGTTGAATCTGAAGATGAACTAGTTAGAATTAATAAAATTGCAAAAGAAATGGGAGTTATTGCAAAAATATCCATTCGGGTAAATCCTAATGTAGATGCTAAAACTCACCCCTATATTTCTACTGGCTTAAAAGATAATAAGTTTGGTATCAATGAAGAAAATGCCTTAGCTCTATACCAACATGCAAATAAGCTGAACAATATAAAAATTACAGGAATTGATTGTCATATTGGATCACAAATAACCGACCTCTCTCCTTTTGAGGATGCTTTTAAAAAAATTTCTTCCCTTGTAGATGCGCTTGAAAAAGATAATATAAAAATTGATCATATTGATATTGGTGGTGGCATTGGAATTGACTATAACAACGAAGTTATTTCCCCACTAAAATATTATGCTGACATGATCACAAAGCACCTTAAAAAACATAATAAAAAAATTATTCTTGAGCCCGGCAGACTTTTAGTCGGAAAGTCAGGACTTCTTCTAACTAAAGTTGAGTATATTAAAAAATCTAACCATAAAAACTTTATTATTGTGGATGCTGCCATGAATGACCTCATGAGACCTGCATTGTATAATGCCCACCACGATGTTATAAATCTAACCAATCAAAACGAACCGAATAATAAATTTGATATTGTTGGGCCAATTTGCGAAACTGGAGACTTCCTGGCAGAGGATAGATTATTAACAGCTGATGAAAATGATCTAATAGCTATCCTAGATGCCGGAGCTTATGGTTTTTCAATGAGTTCAAATTACAACAGCAGGCCTAGAATATCTGAGGTAATGGTAAATAACGATCAATTTACCTTAATCAGAGATAGAGAATCTTTTGAAGATTTAATTAAGCACGAAATAAAACATTTAAATACATAGTTTTATATTCACTAATGACCAAAAAAATAATTAATATAAATTTAGCAAATCCAAGAGGGTTTTGTGCGGGTGTTGTTAGGGCAATTGAAATTGTTGAAAAATCTATCGAGAAATATGGCCCCCCCATATATGTGAGACATGAAGTTGTCCACAACAAATTCGTTATTGAAAATCTTAAAAAGAAGGGAGCTATTTTTACTGATAATATTGATGAAATTCCAATGAACTCACATGTTATTTTCAGTGCCCACGGTGTTTCAAAAAAAATACGTGAAGAAAGTAAACAGTATCAACTTAAACCTATTGATGCCACTTGTCCACTAGTAACTAAAGTTCATAATGAAGTTAATCATTATTTAAATAATGATTATGAAATAATCATGATTGGGCATAAAGGGCATCCTGAAGTTGAGGGAACGCTTGGTCAAGAGGCTGAGTCAGCAAAAATGTTTTTAGTTGAAAATGAAAGTGATATTAAAAAAATTAAAGTAAAAAATAAAGATAAACTCGCTTACGTAACGCAAACAACACTTTCTTTAGATGAAACAAGAAATATCATCTCAAAATTAATCACTGTTTTTCCTAATATAAAAGGACCAAAAGCTGATGATATTTGTTATGCAACTCAAAATAGACAAGACGCAGTCAATAATCAATTAGATAAGGCAGAATTACTAATTGTTGTTGGATCGAATAACAGTTCAAACTCAAATAGACTCAAGGAGCTTGGAGATAAAAAAAATATTGAAAGCTATCTTGTTGACAGTCCTAAGTCCATCAAATCTGAATGGTTTAATAATAAAAAAGAGGTGCTTTTAACAGGGGGTGCGTCAGCTCCTGAAGAGCTAATAAAATCAATCATTGAAAGAATCGCATCTTTAACAAACATAAAGATTAATGAATTTAATGGCGTAAAAGAAAATATAATATTCAAACTACCCAAAATTTAAAAATTTGAAAAAAATACCTATCTCAACACAATCAATTATCTATGTAAAAGGTGGAGGAATTCTCTTATTGCAACGAAAGGATAATCCATTATATTGGCAATCTATCACTGGAAGTATTGAGGTAAATGAAAATCCTAGGGAATGTGCAATCCGAGAAATAATGGAAGAAACTGGCCTTGATGCCAACAAACATCATTTTTTTTCATTATTAGATACAAGTCAATATCAAATCTTTCCTGAATGGCGGCCAAGATATTCTGATAACGTATTCACCAATATCGAACACTTGTTTGCCTTACAATTAAAAAAAGAAGAAAATATTGTTTTAAATAAAGATGAACATCTGAAATATCAATGGGTTAGCATTGAAGAGGCTATCAAAAAAGTTTTCTCATGGACTAATCGTAATGCATTAATTAATTTTAAAAATATATATGAATGAAACTGTAATTCAATTTGATCGCCATCAACATAACACCGACGAAAAGTGTCAAGAAAGAATATTAAATTCTAAAAGAAATTTAAAAGATAGCTTAATAATACTGGGTCATCACTATCAAAATGAATCTGTCTATAGACATGCCGACTATACTGGAGACTCCCTTAAGCTTGCTCAATATACTCAAGCACTTGACGCAAAATATATTATTTTCTTAGGCGTTCACTTTATGGCTGAGGTTTCTAATATTCTATCGAGATCCGACCAGGTTACTATTCTTCCTGATTTGTCTGCCGGTTGCCAAATGGCTGACATGGCCGATCTCCAGAAAGTTGAAAGATCCTATCGAGAATTAAATAAAGTCCTTAATTTTGACCAAACCATTACGCCAATTACCTATATTAATTCAGCTGCTGATCTTAAAGCCTTTTGTGGCGATCATGATGGGATTGTTTGCACCTCTACTAATGCCCCAAAAATTTTAGAATGGGCTTTTAAAAGTAAGGAAAAGGTACTATTTTTTCCTGATCAAAACTTAGGACGTTGGACTGGCTTTAAAATGGGAATTAATCTTGATGAAATGGTTGTTTGGGATCCAGACCTGCCCCTTGGTGGCTTAACTAAAGAACAAATCACCAAAGCTAAGATTCTACTATGGAAGGGGCATTGTGCTGTTCACCAAATGTTTCGCCTAGATCATATTAAAAAATTTAGGTCGGATCACCCTGATGGCATTGTTATATCCCACCCCGAATCTCCTTTTGAAGTTTGCAGTAATTCCGATTTTGTCGGCTCTACAGAGTTTATTTTAAATACAATTAAAAACTCAGACTCTGGAACAAAGTGGCTCGTTGGGACAGAGCTAAATTTAGTTAATCGTCTTGCCAATGAAATGATTAAAGAAGATAAGATGGTTAAATTCATGTCACATGTTATCTGTGAATGTTCTACTATGGCTAGAATTGATCCACAACATTTAGCTTGGGTTCTAGAAAATCTTGAAAATAATAATATTGTTAATGAGATTATTGTTCCTGAAGCTATAGCTAAATCAGCAAAAATTGCTCTCGACCGGATGATGCAAGTTGTTTAAAGACTGCTCCATCTGTTTCGAAAATAAATACCCCATACTTTGGTCAGATAAAACTTTTAGGCTATGTTTGATTGATGATCAAAATATTCGTGGTTATGTTCGATTAGACATAATCGATCATGTTAAAGAAATGAGCCAACTGGATGATACTTTAAGGGAAATGATGTATTCCATAATTAATACGACTGAGAAAATATTAATAGACGTTTTTGATCCTCACAAAATCAATTTGGCTTCATTAGGTAATATTACCCCTCATATCCATTGGCACATTATATCGAGGTTCAAAGATGATAATTTTTATCCAAATTCAATATGGGATAGCAAAAAAAGAAATAATATTTTTAATAATTCATATGATGAAATCTTGGCGATCAAAAAGCAACTTGCTGAAGTATTAGACTAGCAGACGTTTTACAACTTTTTTATTTAGTATATGTGAATCGACTATCTCATCAATATCTGACTCATCGATAAATTGATACCAAACTGCGTCTGGGTATATTACCAATAATGGACCTGATTCGCAGCGATCAAAACATCCAGACCGATTAATTCTAACTAAACCTTTTCCACGAAGGTTTAATTGTTTAATTTTTTGTTTCATATAATCAAAAATTTTATTAGCGCCAAATTGACTACAGCATTGCGCGCCATCTTCTCTCTCATTTAAACAAATAAATACATGATATTGATAATATTGATCTGTCATCCTATTGACCTAAATTATTTGTAAATCGCCATACTCTTCTGATTTCAAGAGTGTCCACCTCATCTTTAATTTTTTCTGGGAATGAGGCATAAGGCGCTCCTAATTTTACAATATTTATTGCGGCCTCATCCAAATCTTTTACCCCAGAAGTTTTATTAATCGATATGTCAATGATATTTCCATCTTGCGATAAAGTGACAGTCATTATCAGAGATTCTGATAATCCATTCCTTGCCGCTTTCGGATAATTGAGCGCTCCAATTTTCTCAACTTTACTTTTCCAAACTTGATAGTAGGAGGCATAATCTCGTTCCGTTGTTTTATTGGTTATTAATTTTGATCTGTTTTTCTTTTGTTTTTTATTGAGTTGCTTAGAAATTTGTGACTGTATAAATTCTTGATCTACTATGATTCTTTTTGGCTCGACTTTTATCGGCGGTGACAGCTCTTTCTCTTTAGTCTCGGTGGTCAGTTTTCTTTCTGGAGTTACCTTAGTTTTTATATTTTTTTCAATTACTTTCGCTGCTCTAACTTCCTTAATTTGATCTTTTGTTTCAGGAATTATTGCCTCACTGGTATCAATTTTTTTTTCTATACTGATAATATCTACCGTTAATTCATTTTGTTTTATTCTTACTGTCTTAAAATTAAAGGACGTAATAATAACTGCGTGTATCAAAAACGATAAAATAACGAAAAAAGTAAGGTAAGTTATATTATTTTTTTTCATTTTCAAAATAATCTGTAATCTTTTTGGTTAAACCATCAAAGCTTCCATTACTGAGCATAATAATATTATTAAATTTTGATTGATTATTTTTAATGAATTCAAATATGTTTTCCACTTGATCAGAAATTAATGAAATATTATTCTTATCAGTTTTCACCGAGGTAATATCCCACATCAAGTTTTTTGAAAATATGGTTACCGCATCGGCCATTTCTAATGTCCTTTTTAAATCTTCTTTTAGATCCCCTCTTTTCATCGTATTTGATCTAGGATCTAAAACGATTAATGATTTTTCTTCTGGATATTTTTGCTTAAAGGCTTCAATAACAGATTTTATTGCTGTTGGGTGATGGGCAAAATCATCATAAATTCTGATCTCTTCAGACTGAAATATTAATTGCATCCTTCTGGTTGTATTCTTGAAACTTTTTAATGAATTGATAGCATCATTTGGAGATACCCCAACATGACTTACTGCAGCTATAGCTGCTAATGCATTATGGACATTGTATTCACCCATTAAATCCCATTTCAACTCTCCCAACAATTTATCTTGTTTATAGATATGGTTTTTATTATCTTCTTTTTTATGGTGCCATGATTCAATCGTGTTAAAAAAATCCAATTCAGACCATACTCCCTGAGTTAATAAAGTTTCTATATTTTTATCTTGTTTATTAGCAATTACTTTTCCAATGCTTGGAATTGTTCTTATCAATTGATGGAAGTGTTTTTTTATTTGGTCTATATTTTCAAAGATATCCGCATGATCAAATTCAATATTATTAATGACTAATGTTTTTGGATGATAATGAACAAATTTAGATCGCTTATCAAAAAAAGCCGTGTCATATTCATCTGCTTCAATAACAAAAAATGGGGAATCGGATTTTGATAGTTGACTACTTGTCTTAAAATTTCCGGGTATTCCACCAATTAAAAATCCTGGGTCATAATTTTGATCTGACAAAATCCAATTAATCATTGAAGATGTTGTTGTTTTACCATGAGTACCTGAAACAGCAATAACCCATTTGTTTCTAAGTACATTGGAATACAGCCACTCCGGCCCTGATTGGTATGCTAGATTTTGATCAAGAATCTCTTCCATTAACTCATTACCGCGACTTATCACATTCCCAATGATAAACAAATCAGGTTTTTTTGAAATTTGATCTTTTTTATAACCCTCGGTAACCTCCACCTCAAGTGAATCTAAAAAAATTGACATGGGTGGGTATACATTCTGATCGCAACCCGTTACTTTATGGCCAAGTTCTTTTGCGATAGAAGCAATTCCTGCCATAAATGTTCCGCAGATGCCTAATACATGGATATGCATAAGCTTTACCTTATATTACTTGAAAGTAAACGTCGAGCTAAATCCATTTCAATTTTGGACCGTTTTGCAAAATCTTCTACCTGATCCTCATCTATTTTATCTACACTAAAATATGTCGACTCAGGATGTGAGAAATAAAAGCCTGAGACTGATGAAGCAGGAATCATTGCAAAGCTTTCAGTAAGACTCATACCAATTTCATCAGTGGCCAAATACTTAAAAATATTGGTTTTAATCGAATGCTCTGGGCAAGCAGGGTATCCAGGTGCTGGCCTTATGCCTTTATAACCTTCTTTAATTAACTCTTCATTACTTAACTTTTCATCTGAATCGTAACCCCAAAGATCTTTCCTTACCCGTAAGTGCATGTACTCAGCACAAGCTTCAGCCAATCTATCCATGATCGCTTTCATCATAATGGAGCTATAATCATCTTTATCTTTTTCAAATTTTTCTAAATAATAGCTCCCTCCATCTCCGGCGGTAACGGCAAACATACCAATGTAATCATCTATATTTTTTTCTTTGGGAGCAATAAAGTCACTCAGTGAGATATTAGGCTTGGGTTTATTATTTATTACCGGCTTTTCAGTCTGCTGTCTTAATGTATGAAAGGTAAAAATATTTTCATATTTTTCATTCATGATGTTTATATCATCCCCAACTGTATTTGCTCTACAAAAACCTACTACAGCATGTACTTTTAATCTTCGATCATTAATAACTTTTGTAAGCATTTGATTAGCGTCATTAAATAATTGGGTCGCTGTTTCTCCCACAACATCATCTTTTAATATATCAGGGTATCGTCCAGCCAAATCCCAAGTTTTAAAAAAAGGCGTCCAATCAATGAAATCTCTTAACTCTTCTAAGTTGATATTTTTAAATACTCTTTTACCAATAAATTTTGGTTTATTGGGCTTGAAATCAAGCTTAAATTTATTTTGTCTTGCTACATCTAGAGAAAGATATTTTGGGCCTCGTTTTTTACTATGCAAGTCACGAACTTTTTCATAATCTTCGTTAAGGTTATCAATATATTGCTTCTTGCTTTCCGATGACATCAACGACTGCATAACCGAAACCGACCTAGAGGCATCGGTAACATGTACTACCGGGCCTTCATAGTTGGGTGCTATTTTTACTGCTGTATGGGCTCTTGATGTAGTCGCTCCACCAATCAGTAATGGCATTTTCACTGACCTAAAGTATGGGTCTCTTTGCATCTCGCTAGCAACATGAGCCATCTCTTCTAAGGATGGCGTTATTAATCCTGACAATCCAATGATGTCTACATTCTCTTCTTTCGCCTTGGTTAGAATCTCAGCACAAGGAACCATGACGCCCATATTAACGACTTCAAAATTGTTACATTGCAAAACAACCGAAACAATATTTTTACCGATATCGTGAACATCCCCTTTTACCGTTGCAATAAGCATTTTTCCTTTTGGTTTTGACTTTTTACCGGTTCGTGCTTCCTCGGCTTCTTTTTCTTCCTCTATAAAAGGAATTAAGTGTGCCACTGCTTGTTTCATTACACGGGCAGATTTAACAACCTGGGGCAGGAACATTTTTCCTTCAGCAAACAAGTCACCCACCACATTCATTCCATCCATTAAGGGCCCCTCAATCACATTGATTGGACGGCCACCACTTGAGCAAATTTTTATTCGTGCTAACTCTGTATCCTCTTCAATGAAATTAGTGATGCCATGGATCAATGCATATTCGATTTTTTTCTCAACTGAAATAGGATTTTGTTCATTTCCTCTCCATTCGTTCGTATCCTTTTCTTTTTTCTTTCCCTGCAAAGAACCAGCAATTTCAATCATTTGATCCGTAGCATCTTCGGTTCGGTTCAGAACAACATCTTCCACAATTCTTTTTAAATCATCGGATAAGTCATCTATTACCCCGATCATTCCGGCATTCACAATCCCCATAGTCATGCCATTTTTTATCGCATGGTTCAAAAAAACAGTGTGAATTGCTTCCCTTGCCGCCTCATTACCCCGAAAACTAAAACTAACGTTTGAAACTCCGCCGGAAACTTTTGCATGAGGTAAATTATCTTTAATCCATTTGGTTGCCTCGATAAAGTCAACCGCATAATTATTATGTTCAGGAATGCCAGTTGCTATTGCGAATATATTCGGATCAAAAATAATATCTTCCACAGGGAAATTGACCTTGTCTCTCAAGACTAAATAAGCTCTCTCACAAATTTCGATTTTTCTTTGATAAGTATCAGCTTGACCACTTTCATCAAATGCCATCACGATAACGGCTGCGCCATACTTTAAACAGGCCTTTGCCTGTCGGATAAACTCTTGTTCGCCTTCTTTAAGTGAAATTGAATTCACTATTGGCTTGCCTTGAATACACTTAAGGGCACACTCAATAACACTCCATTTTGATGAATCAACCATGATAGGGACCCGAGATATGTCTGGCTCAGATGCAATCAGATTTAAGAATGTGGTCATGGCTTTTTCCGCGTCCAACATCCCCTCATCCATATTTATATCAATAATTTGAGCACCATTTTCTACCTGTTGGCGAGCAACACTTACTGCTTCCTCATATTTTTCATCGATTATCAATTTGGCAAAAACGCGCGATCCGGTCACGTTCGTCCTCTCGCCTACGTTAATAAATAATTCTTTATCGCCAATTACCATAGGTTCAAGACCAGAAAGGTACATCTTCTTTTCAACAACTGGAATCTTTCTTGGTTCAATCTCTTTTAATGAATTTGCAATAGCTTTAATATGTTCAGGCGTGGTTCCACAACAGCCACCCGCGACATTCACAAACCCACTCTCAGCAAATTCTTTCAACAGCTCAGATGTGTCATGAGGCTTTTCATCAAAACCGGTATCTGACATTGGATTAGGAAGACCCGCATTAGGATAAATACAAACGTTTGTGTCAGCGATATTGGACAACTCTTCCGCATAAGGTCTCATCAGCGCTGCACCAAGAGCGCAATTAAGACCTATGGTTAGCGGTTTTGCATGTCGGATTGAATTCCAAAAAGCGGTAACGGTTTGACCTGACAAAATTCTGCCCGATGCGTCGGTTACGGTACCAGAGATCATGATGGGTAATTTTTTATTCTTTGCTTCAAAAACAGACTGAACTGCAAAAATTGCCGCTTTACAATTAAGTGTGTCAAATACGGTTTCTATTAAAATGATGTCCGCACCTGCATCAATCAATACTTCCGTTTGCTCAGAATAAGAAGCGACGAGCTGATCAAAATTAATATTTCTTGCGCCTGGGTCATTTACATCGGGTGATATTGAAGCTGTTTTTGGGGTTGGTCCAATGGCCCCGGCAACAAATCTTGGCTTATCAGGAGTAGAAAATTTCTGAGCTGCCTCTTTTGCAAGCCTCACCGACTCTGTATTCATCTCCTTGACCAAGTCAGCCATAAAATAATCTTCTTGGGCTACGCTGTTGGCACCAAAAGTATTGGTCTCAATAATATCTGAACCTGCCGCTAAATAGTCTTCATGAATTTTTTGAATAACATTTGGCTGTGTAATCGACAGCAGTTCGTTATTACCTTTTAAAAATAATTCCCTCTGTCCTTCAGGAGCTTTAAATGCTTTAAAACGCTCTCCACGATAATCGGATTCAGAAAATTTATGTTGCTGAATCATAGTTCCCATAGCGCCATCCATGATCATGATTCTTTTGGACAAGGCGTCTTTTAAATATAATTCGATGTTATCAAAAGGGTTCGTCATTTAATTTTAAAAATTATTTGTTTGGTATGAATATTGAGCTGTTTATTTTTTTTTAGTTTCGTATTTGGCCAATTCTTTTTCAAGCGCTTCAAGTTTTTCACGAGTCCGCCTCAATACCTCAGCCTGAACATCAAATTCTTCACGAGAAACAAGCCCCAATTCAGTGCACTTGCTCTTTATTAGTGCATTTATTGTGGTTTCTATATCCTGAATCGGTGAATGTTTAATTAACTCACGAATTTTATCGGAAATATTTTGTAAGGTGTCTTTATTCATCTGAAATATCGTCTAAAGCATTGATTCTACCAGTTTTTTTACTTTTACATAAGACAGTAATCAACATCGTTGTTTTCCCTAAATTTAAAAAAAATGTTCTTTTTTAACATGTTGGCACGCTAATTGCATTATTAACTATGCAGGTGGGGTTTTTTAAAAGGATCACTTACAAAATTACATAAAAATATTAAGGAGAATATTTTATGAGTAAATTAAAAATGGCAATAGTTGCCGCATTAACAATTCCTTCACTAAACGTGATGGCGGAAGAAGAGAAATCATCTGATTTTGCAGTGAGTTACAACATTGGACTATTTTCCCAATACATTTTCAGGGGATATACACAGACTCATGGCGATCCAGCACTTCAGGGCGGGGTTGACGTAGAACATAGCTCTGGACTTTATGCCGGCGCATGGGCCTCAAACGTATCATGGCTTGATGATTCTGATGCATACGACAATGGTGGATCTCTTGAAATCGATTTATATGCGGGTTACGCATCTGAAATCGGCGATACTGGGGTTTCTTATGATGTGGGCGTTCTTCAATATCTCTATCCAGGCGAGGTAAGTGCCGGAATTGCCAATGCTAATACTACTGAGGTTCATGCCGGCTTGGGTTATGGCTGGTTCGATACAGCGGTTCATGTTGTGACTTCCAATGATGCTTGGACATGGGGTGATGCTGCTGGCGCCGATAGTGCAAAAGGAACTACTTACTACGAAATTAATGCCGAAGTCCCAGTTGGGGATTTAGTTGATCATAAACTATTGAGTGGTGTATCAGCTCAATTTCATATGGGATACCAACATTTTGCTGGGGCATCAAATAATCAAGACTCTTATGCAGATTGGTTGATTGGAGCTACGAAGTCGTTTGCTAACGATATCGATGTTGGCTACTACTACACTGGCACAGATGTTAGAGATGGTAATGGCTGGTGGGTTAAACGTGATGGCAAATATCTTGGTGATAGCAGCCACACCCTATACATCACCAAAAGCTTTTAATTTAAAGATCTTATTTAAGGGGAATCATAATGAAGTTAATCACAGCAATAATCAAGCCATTTAAGCTTGATGAGGTCAGAGAAGCTCTCTCGGATATCGGTGTTCAAGGAGTTACCGTAACGGAAGTTAAGGGATTTGGCCGCCAAAAAGGGCATACCGAGCTCTATCGAGGAGCAGAATACGTCATCGACTTTTTGCCAAAGGTAAAACTTGAAGTGGCCGTTTCTAGCAAACTTGAAAAAAAGGTTATCGATGCAATTGAAAAATCTGCCATTACCGGAAAAATTGGGGATGGCAAAATTTTTGTATCGGATTTAGAAAAAGTCATTCGTATCCGAACCGGTGAATCCGGCGACGATGCGCTTTAAGGAGATCGGCATGAAAAAAATATTTTCAAAATTAAGTTTAATCAGTCTTCTCAGTTTATTTTTAATTAGTTTTACTAATGTAAGCATGGCTGATGAATTGTCTGTTTTTGACCAAGGCACTACTTTTGTAGCTGAAATGGAAGCTGAGATGCCGGCTACTGAAGAGCCTGCCGCAGCTGAAGAAGAGGCCGCATCAATCGACACCGGTGATACTGCGTGGATGATTGTAGCTACTATTCTCGTTATTGTTATGGCTATTCCTGGATTAGCCCTATTCTACGGTGGGCTTGTTAGGGCAAAAAATATGTTATCTGTTCTGATGCAAGTCTTTGTGATTTTCTCACTGATGTCAGTTCTTTGGGTATTTTATGGTTACAGCCTAGCTTTCAGCGATGGTGGTTCATGGAATGGATATATTGGTGGTCTTGGATCAGCGTTCCTAAGTGGTATTTCTGCAGACTCGGTTTCAGATACCATTCCAGAATTTGTTTTTGTTACCTTCCAATTAACATTTGCTGCCTTAACACCGGCTTTAATTGTTGGCGCCTTTGCAGAACGTATTAAGTTCTCTGCTCTTTTGTTGTTTATGCCGTTATGGTTCACCTTAGTTTATTTGCCAATCTGCCATATGGTTTGGGGTGGAGGAATGATCGGTGATTGGGGTGCGGTTGACTTTGCTGGAGGTACAGTAGTTCATATCAATGCTGGTATCGCTGCTCTGATTGGTGCCATCTTGGTAGGCAAGAGAATAGGGCTTGGTAAAACTGCGATGGCTCCTCACAATCTACCCATGACAATGATTGGAGCTTCACTGCTTTGGGCAGGATGGTTTGGTTTTAACGTAGGGAGTGAACTTGCTGCCGATGGAACCGCTGGTCTGGTAATGATTAATACGCAGGCTGCAACCGCAGCAGCTGTTCTCGGATGGTTAGCAATAGAGTGGGCACTAAAAGGGAAACCTTCAATGTTAGGCGGTGCTTCTGGAGCAATTGCTGGACTTGTTGCCATAACGCCTGCTTGTGCGGTTCTGGGTCCTGTCGGAGCAATCGTACTTGGATTTATTGCAAGTATTGTCAGCTTCTGGGCATGTAGCTCTTTAAAAAATGCGTTTGGTTACGATGACTCCTTAGATGTATTTGGGATTCATGGTGTCGCAGGCATTGTTGGTGCTATTGGTCTTGCTGTTCTAATGGCGCCTCAATTTGGTGGCGTTGGATATGATGAAGGTTTCGACATGATGTCTCAATTGTGGGTGCAAACTAAATCAGTTTTATTCACTATTGTTTGGTGTGGTGTCATCAGTTACATCTTATTTAAACTGGTTGACGGCCTGATCGGTTTAAGAGTAGCTGAAGAAGATGAAGTGACAGGACTTGATACTTCATCGCATGGTGAAACGGCTTACCGCAACTAAGATACTTCTCCTCTCTAAAAGTAATCTTAGTGATCCTAAAAGGGTGTATGAAAATACACCCTTTTTTTATACTTATAAAAAAAATTACGTATAATTCTTTGATGATTTATTAATTTTTTTTATATGAAAATTCTCACAAGAAATAATCCATATTTTTTATTTGTTAAAGCCTATTTATTTGGCTTATCTTTTTTGACTCTTTCCAGAATTGGGTTATTAGTTTGGCAATTTCAGCCAGTAAATGAAACCGGTCAAATTTTAGAAATTATCTTCAATGGCATTAGGGTAGATTTTATTCAGCTAGGGCTTATGTTCATAATTCCCATGCTACTCCTCCCCATTAACTGTATAGGCAAAAAATCCCAAAAAGTTTACCAACTAATTTTACGATTTTGGATTCTAGTTAGCTTGATGATTTTAATAATTATTGAAGCTTGCACACCGACTTTTGTCATGGAATACAACACCAGGCCGAATATTTTATTTATTGAATATTTAAAGTATCCGCAAGAAGTATTTTCAATGTTATTTAAAGGCTTTTTCCTGGATATTATTTTCGTCTTTTTTTCGATTGGGGTTCTTGGAAGATTTGTTTACAAAAAATTTCAATACAGCATTGACTCCACATTTAATTTTAAACATTTAATCCTCTGGCCATTCATGATTGTATTAATGATACTTTCTATTCGCTCCAGCTTTGGACACAGACCAGCCAATCCAGCAATGTTTGCTATTACAGATAATGCTATGGTCAATTCATTAGTACTTAATTCAAGCTACTCCGTCTTCTATGCAGCTTACAGCACAACTCACGAATCAAATGCTGCTGAAGTTTATGGAAAATTAGATTCATCAAAGGTTTATGAGTTAACCGGACAAAATGGCCCTTCTGAATTTCCAACAAAAAAATTACTTGAACCAACCTACAAAGGAAGTCCCAAAAATATTGTCATCCTGCTTCAAGAAAGTCTTGGTGCCACATTTGTTGGTTCACTTGGTGGCGTGGCTGTGACACCTAACCTAGAGGAACTTAAAAACGAGGGAATATGGTTCACTCAATTATATGCAACAGGTACAAGATCGGTTAGAGGAATTGAAGCAGTTGTTTCTGGATTTCCCCCAACCCCTGCACAAAGTGCGGTAAAGCTGCCTCTATCTCAATCCAATTTTTTCACCTTAGCTTCATTATTAGGGTCGAAAGATTTCGAAACAAGCTTTATCTATGGTGGAGAAGCTCATTTTGATAATATGCGTAACTTTTTCACAGGGAATGGCTTTAAAACAATCATCGAAGAAAAAAATTATGAAAATCCAAAGTTTAAAGGGAGTTGGGGCGCATCAGATGAAGACTTATATGACAAAGCTCATCAACATTTTTTAGATTTATCAAACCGTAATAAATCTTTTTTTAGTCTGGTTTTTACTTCCTCAAACCATGCACCATTTGAATTTCCTGAGAATACAATAGAGCTTTATGAACAACCGCATAATACTGAAAAAAATGCCGTCAAATATTCTGATTATGCGTTGGGTGAGTTTATTAAAAAAGCTAAAAATAGCTCTTATTGGGATAACACGATCTTTTTGATCGTAGCAGATCATGACATCCGCGTTAGAGGTGATCACCTAATACCAATTAAGAATTTTCATATTCCTGGTCTGATCATAGGTGGAGGCATAAAGCCAAAAAATATTGATGCGTTGACAAGTCAAATCGATCTGCCAGTAACGTTGCTTTCTTTGGCTGGCATAAAAGCTTACCACCCATTGATTGGAACTGACATGAGTAGTATTAACAGAGAATATAAAGGGCGAGCGCTCATGCAATACTATGATAATTTTGCTTGGCTTGAAAAAGATAAGTTAGTTGTTCTAAAGCCGAATAAGGAAGTTTTTTTCGGATCGTATGACTTTAAGAATTCAGAAATTAGGCCAAGCGAATTGGCTGAGATAAACTATGATAAGCAATTAGCTTATGCACTTTTACCAAGCATCCTCTATAGTGAAAAATTATACAAACTACCGCCTCAATGAAGAATCGAGAAATTAGTAAAAATCTTATCTACTTAAGTAAATTTTTATACTTTTACTTTTTTTCTTCAATTAGCAATAAAGAATTACCCAATCGCCCTCATCTTGTTCCCTCTGATTTTGTTGGCATTAATATTGCAAGTAATGATAATGAAGAAACTGATGAATATATTTTTAATAAAATTCAAGAATTAAGCATAAAAAATCTGAGAATTTATTTTTCCTATAAAGATTTTAATACCCACAAACAGAGAATCATTAACAAATGCAAAAACTTTAATGGCAAACTGATTGTTAATCTCAGCGTACCTCCTGAAGAAGCACATTTAATTTCAACCGAGAGTGGTTTATTGGTTTGGAAAAATTTTATTACAAAATTTTTTAACGAATTCAGACATATTCCTTTTGATATTGAAATTGGAAGTACTATAAATAGAAAATCATGGACCAACTTGCCCTACAAGAGTTTTTTTAGAATATGGAGTGTCGCGTACCATATCGTTAAGTTAAATAACAGAAGAATCATCGGCCCAAATATTACTGATTTTGAACCGCATGTTAACTTTGGGATTCTTGCTCAATTAAAAAATAAACATCAATTAACAGATGCTCAATCAAATAACTTATTTGCTGAAAGAACAATTGAGCCAGAACCTTTCGATCACCGGGTACTTTCTCGTTTTTTTTCTAAGATACTTAAGATTGATTTATATAAAAAATCTTCGATATATAAATTCATATCGAATAAATATGAAATAAAAAAAATCATTTCATCTAATGCGTTTTGGTCTATAAAAAGAATTGGTCGATTACGTGACAATCCACAGGACTATCAAGCAAAATATTTGACTCGTTATTTTACAATGCTCGCCGCTAAGGGAGATTTTGATCAAATCTTTTGGGGGCCTTTAATTTGTCAAAGAGAAGGACTCATCAACGATAACACCGATGAATCTGAATATCCAGAACTAGAACAAGTCACCTTTTACAATCAAGCAAAAGGTTATCTTTCGAGTTATTCCCATAGACCATCTTTTTATGCCTGTAAATTTTTTAATAGCCTAATTCCGGGTTCTACATTTATTAAAAATTATTCATCAATTCCTGAAATTCAAATCCTTGAGTTTGAAAAAAATGATCGGGTTATTCATGTTATATGGACGATGAACAGTCATATTTCTGATATCTTTGATTTTTATTTGCCCACAAGTATTGATAGAGCGGAAATCAAAAACTATTTAGGTAATAACATTGAAAGTATTCAGTCTATTACTGAAAATCCTTATTTCTTAATTTGGCATGTTCAGGATAGACCAACGATAATTCAAAAAGGTAAAGTGATCAGTGATCTTGTTGTCGATCCTAAGTTGAATTACTTCCATTTACACGACCCCCAATGGACCGGAATTATTCAGGCTGACGATAAGAATACTTCTGATCTAATCATAAACCATTGTCACCCATCTATATTATCCGTTCCTGATCAAGTGAGCTCTTTAAGAAAATCCAGAAATGCTGTTTGGGTAAAAAATATTCCAGGCTACGGTAAAGTTGTTATAAAAAAACCTTTAAAAATTTATGCGCACAAAATATTTTTAAATCGAAATAAACCGAATAAGTCCATGCGTTCATGGAATGGCGCAATGTCACTATTGAATAAGGGTTTAAATACGGCAGATCCTATAGCACTATTCAGTTTAAAAAATGATAAGTCTCAATTAGAAAATTATTATATTTCTCGTTATGTTGAGGGTTTTACTTTTAATGATCTAGCGCAGCATTTCTTTAATCAAAATATATTTCATGGATTCTCTAAAAGAGAGATTTTTGAACAATGTGCCACGTTTATAAATAAGATGCATTCCCGTGGAATTTACTTTAGAGATCTGTCTGCTGGAAATATAATTATTATTATCTCCAATCGCTCCTTTGATTTTTCTCTGATTGATACTGGTCGAATAAAAGATTTTAATAACCGACTCAGCTTTCAAGCTAAAAAAACATTAAGGTTTGCAGACATGGTTAGGCTTCTTAATAAATTTGATTGGGAGGTAAGAAATATATTCTTAAAGAAGTACTTTCAGTTAAATAATAGGAAGTTATCTATATTTAATAAATTCACATTTTTAAAATATGATCTGCATGTTTCATTTAAACGATTTAGGAAAACTCTTTATAAAAAATAATCATGATTTTCATTAGTATCAAATCATCGATTTTTATCGTACCTTAGTTTAGTAATGTGTTTATATTGATACTACTGCTTAACGCAGAATTTAAAACGAAAGGAGATTCATTATGTGGACAACACCATCAGCAACTGAAATGCGTTTCGGTTTTGAAGTAACAATGTACGTATGCAATAAGTAATTATTGTTTACTTTAAAAAAGGAGCTTATCGCTCCTTTTTTTTATTAACTTTATAAGATTTCGGTAACAGCACCCATAAATTTCCCTGTTGCTTCATTGCCCCAGCCTTTTTACCCGCTTCTGCTCCTGCGCCCCAGAAATAGTCTGCTCGAACTGGCCCTCTAATTGCTCCCCCTGTATCCTGTGCGATGACCAGTCGGTTTAAAGACTCGTTTGAATTTGGATATGTTGTGGCAAGAAGAACTGGTGCCCCAATTGGTATATACCTTCTATCAATCGCAATGGATCTCTCTGCTAGTATCGGAACACCCTGTGCCCCTATTGGCCCTGGAAGATCAGGTTCTAATTCCCTAAAGAATACAAAACTAGGATTTTTATTCAAAAATTTCTTTAGTTTTTTTTTATTTTTTTGAGCCCATGTTTTAATAGACTGCATTGATGCTTTATCTTTTGTTATCTCACCTGCATTTATTAATGCTCTTCCCATTGACCGATAAGGGTGTCCATTCTGATCAGCATATCCAATCGGTATTTTTTGTCCATCCTCTAATTGAATAATTCCCGAACCTTGTATTTCCAGAAAAAATGCTTCCACGGGATCATCGACCCAGAACAATTCATTACCTAACAAAATATTGTTTGTCGAAGATATTTCTTCTCTGGAGAAGTATGGAACGACCTTATTACCCTCAATCTTTCCTCTCAACCTCTTATATTTCATTTCGGGAAATAACTCACTCAAATCAACGGTAATTAAATCTTTTGGCGTTTGATAAATCGGTGTGGAATATTTTTTTGACTGCTCTCTACTTCCGTTAAGTACAGGCTGGTAATAACCGGTAATTAATCCGTGGTCTGATCTATCTTCTTGCCAAGACTTATAAATATGAAAATTTTCTTTAAAGTAAGAAACTAGATTTGCATTGCTTACATCAGATATTTGATCGGCTGAATCGCAGACTTGTTTCCATTCACTTTTCTTATTTAGTGCGCTACAACTATTTTTCCAAGCCGCCCATGCTGATGTCAAATCATCTTTATTCAAAATAAAATCAACTTCATACCAACCTGCTTCCTCTAGTTGACTGAAAGGAACAATCTCTTTTTCTACCTCAACTTTTTTTTCTTCAATATTGCACTCTTCAATTTTTTTTTGAACCTGATTATCGGGGCAATTACATTCCTGCTCAATCTTTTTTGGAGCACAGCCCATTAATGAAAACAGCAATCCAATAAAAATCAATCTTTTCAATGAAGGCTCCTTGGCATTATCAAATTGAATTTTGGAATATCTGTTTCAAATAGATCCCCATATTCCGTTTCCATTGAATATTTTCCATACATTTCACCTACTGGAGTATCAAGTTCGGTGGCACTGGTATAGCTATAAATTTCTCCTGGATAAATGATTGGTTGCTCACCAACCACTCCTAAGCCACTAACATCTTTTATTTTCCCATTAGAATTAATAATTTTCCAATGCCGAGAAACCAATTGGACATTTAATTCAGAGTTATTTTGGATTGTGACTGAATAAGCAAAAAAATATTTATTCTCTTCATCGGATGAATGAGATGGTACAAATTCCGTGAGTACCTCGATATTTATTTTTTTCCCAAAATCATTCATTGATTATTTAATAAGGCCTGATGTTGGCGAACTGGGTGATCCTTTGTAAAGCTTTTTATTCATCCTTCCCGACAAAAAAGCCTCTCTTCCTGCCTCAATCGCTTTTTTCATCGCTCTGGCCATCTTAATTGGATTTTGTGCTTCAGCTATTGCGGTATTCATGAGCACACCATCACAACCGAGCTCCATTGCAATTGCTGCATCAGATGCAGTTCCTACCCCTGCATCTACAATCACAGGGACATTTGCATTTTTAATGATAATATCTAAATTCCAAGGATTTAAAATACCCATTCCTGAACCAATTAGTGAAGCTAAAGGCATAATAGCAACACAACCGATATCTTCTAGCATTCTCGCAATTATTGGATCATCTGATGTATAGACCATAACTTCAAAACCTTCTTTCACTAATATTTTTGCAGCTTCAACAGTCTCAATAACATTTGGATATAAAGTATCCTTATCACCCAAAACTTCCAATTTTACTAAATTATGACCATCCAGAAGCTCTCTAGCCAATCGTAATGTTCTTATCGCATCTTCACTATTAAAACAGCCGGCTGTATTCGGCAAGTAAGTAAATTCTGAAGCAGGCAGGTATTCCAATAAGTTCGGTTCATCTTGATTTTGTCCGATATTAGTTCGACGAATTGCCACGGTTACTATTTCTGCACCACTATTTTGTATAGCCTCTTTCGTTTCAACGAAATTTTTATATTTTCCTGTCCCTACAAGCAAACGAGAATTAAATACTCTTGTGCCGATCTTAAAAATATCATTTTCTTCACCCACCCCCAACTGCTCCGACAATTTCAAACTTATCTCCTTCATTTATAGTTCTATTTTTTATTTCGCTTTTTGGGATTATTTCACCGTTACATTCTATGGCGTATCTTTTATTCTCTATCCCCAATTGTAAAATTAAGTCATAAACTAATATATTTCTATCAATTAATTTTTCTGACCCATTAATCATTATCTTCATAATATATGTTTAGATTAGATAAAATTTCTTGAAAAAAAACGAAACGATAACTGATAACATAATGATGCAAGCTCGGCATCATACCGCTCACCCTCATCTCGCATAAAAGCATGCTGAGCATTAAATTCATGCCAATCAAAAATTATATCTGTATTTAGTAACTGCTCCCTAATGTTTGATAAGGATTCTGTTGGAACATGGTTATCTTGCTTACCCCAGATCATCAATAACTGACCTTTGATATCGTCTAGTCTTTCCATGCTGTGCTGACCTGGTTTATTTGGTATAGTTTTTGTGTGAAGATCAGTGGCATAGAAGCATGCCGTTGCCTTTACTTTTGAATTTAAAGCCGCTCTAAAAGCAAGGTGTCCGCCAATACAAAATCCCATAGCACCAATATTTCCATTGTGCCAAGATTGTTTTTCCACCCAATCAATTAGTGATTGATTGTCAGAGTCGTATGACTCGATATCTTTTTGTGATTTATCAGCATTGCCTTTGTCTCTTCCTGCATCATCGTATCCAAGAACAGTGCCTATCGGATTTAACTCATGAAAAACTTCAGGGACAAGAACATTATAACCATGACTTGCAACTATCTTTGCCGCTCTTTCAATTGGTCCAGTTTGTTGAAAAATTTCTGAATAAAATAAAATGGTTGGAAATTTTTTATCTAAAATTGGTTGATGAATATACGTTCGCATTAATCCTGTTGGTGTTTGAATATCTTCATGACTAGACTTTATTAACATTTCTTTTCCTTAATAATCTGGACTTCTGCCAGTTGCATAATTATTTGGTAAATCATTTTGCCAACGGTCACATTTTAAACATTGATGATCTTCCATCGTTGGACAATATCTCAACTCTTTATTTTTACAAAACTGACAATTGGAACCCGAACTTCTTTTATGAATTTCAGTTGCTACTTTTGAACTTCCAAGACCATATTTATTATCCACATTGAATACCTCTTGTTTTCTAAAGTAATAATATTAAATTACTCTAACTTTGATACATTATCAATAGGGGTTAATTTTGGTTTTGTCTTTTACAATCAGAGTATAAGAATTTTTCTAGGTTATCTTTTTTTGGTATCACGTTAAATGAGTCATTCTGTATTTTTAGATCTAAGATAGTATTTTCGTAATGAAGGTCATCAACGTAATTTAATCGATATTCACTATTTTTGAATATGATCCATAAGTCCTTTTTTTCATCTGCTGTTAATTTTTGAATATAAAATGATTTGCCATCCTCACACTCATAAAATTCAGCATCTTTTGGGCTATTATCCAACTCATAATAATCTGTTGAAAGAACTCTTCCAATTTTATCCGAATCTATGTAAGAACAACCCTGAAGCAAAAATACCAAGATTAAAATAATTTTAATTGTGTGTTTCCTGAATCTCACTATCAAGCTCCGTGCTTACCTTTGTATGATAGGCAGATTTTACATTATTTCCTTCTTGACGGTATATTTTTGAGATTAAATTATGTGCTAGTGCATGTTCAGGAATGTTTATGAGAAGGTTCTCTAGCATTTTTTTGGATTCATCAACATTCCCTAGATGATACATACTTAAGGCGATATAATAATCTGCTTCTATTTTTTTTTCTTTATTTTGCCACTCTTGAGAAATTGCTTTTAAATCTTCCCAATTCTCATCAAATAAAGGTTTCACTATTCTCATAAAATAAGGAAGCTTTTCTGGGGGTTCATCCCAAAAAGGGAGCATCGCTTGAGAGGTGACTGTTATTCTTTCGCCACTATCTAATAACTTTTTTACTACCTCAATCGGAACTGAGAAGTATAGTGCTCTTCTGCCAGGAGTTTTAAAGGTAGTAACGCCAATCATTGCGCCCTTGTCATCAAATAAACCACCACCGCTTGCTCCGAGAGAAAACCAAGTCGAAGATTGAATTATATTTTTGCCATCGTAATCAAAGATTTCCCTAATTTTTCCAGTGGCAGTTACTGGCCTTAATGCATTTCCTCCAAAGCTTTTGGCCATAACATCATCTCCACGAGTCATGTTTTTTGTAGAGCCTAATTCGACAGGGGGAAGTTCTAAATATTTGAAAGTTAAAATACAAATATCATTATGCCAGTCAGCAATTAATTGTTCGGGTGAATAACTAACCCCATATTTAGTTACGTGGACACCCTTGGCATTTGCAATCACATGGCAATTTGTCACAACATGATCTTTAGAGACTACAACCCCAGAGCCAACACCATGGTTGCCCGATTCATTTACCGCATGGATCTTAACAATAGATTTATTAAGTGAAAAAACGATTTCTTTGGGGATATCAGCATAAATCGAGTAGGGGAAAATTATTAATGCTATTAAAAGGTATTTCATTAAATTCAGATTTAAATATTAAAATTATCTGATTTAAATTGTATAACTTAGTTCAAGATTACCCACATTTACTTTCACCGCAATTCAAACAAGTTAAACATCCATCCATTAGAATAGCTGCCTTGGTTTGACATTTATTACATAGCTGACTGTCTTTAGGAAAGCCTGTGTCTTCAAGAGTACCCTCGTGCTTTTCAAGATATTCTTTTTTCTTGTCATCAATCAATTTTTTCTGATGTTCGTCGAGCTCTTTATTTTTCAACATCCCAATACTTATAAGATGTTTTTCAAGCACTTCACCAATTTCAGCCACTAAGCTTGGAACATACTTTCCTCCACGCTTGTAATATCCACCATTCGGATCAAATACACTTTGAAGCTCTTCCAGAAGAAAAGTAACATCGCCACCTTTTCGGAATACAGCCGACATCACACGCGTGAGGCCAACAATCCACTGAAAATGGTCCATATTTTTTGAATTAATGAATATCTCAAATGGACGTGAATGTTCTTGATCAGTACCTTCATTCATAACCACATCATTTATTGTGATGTATAAAGCATGTTCGGTTACTGGAGTTTTTACTTTATAAGTTGACCCTCTGATATGCTCTGGACGCTCAAGAGGTTCGCCAAGTTGGACAACTTCTGCACTAACTTCTTTTGTCTGGTTTTCTTTATTAAGTACCGAATATCCAACAATTTTCTTTTCAATTTTCTTAACCATAATATCCTCTAGAATTTACCGTAATATCCTTCTTTAAGAGCATCATATAAATTTGCTGCTGTATGAGTCTCTCCATCATATTCAACCTCTTCATTTCCTTTTAGTTCGATCGTTGCACCATCATCTAATTTAAATTGATAGGTTGTATTTTCTAAATCTTTTTCTGTAACCAAAACACCTTGAAATGCTTCTGGATTAAATCTAAAAGTTGTGCAACCTTTCAAACCTTTTTCATAGGCGTATAAATAAATATCTTTGAATTCCTCGAAATCATAATCAGTAGGTACATTAATTGTTTTCGAAATAGAGCTATCAATCCATTTTTGAGCTGCAGCTTGAATGTCTACATGGTTTTTTGTCTTGATAGTTGATGAATCAATAAAATATTCTGGTAATTTTTCATCTTCTTTATCTGAAAAAGGCATAGCTTTTTCATTCACCAACGTTCTGTATGCGAGAAGCTCATAAGAAAAAACATCAACTTTTTCTTTAGTCTTTTTTCCTTCTCTGATCACGTTACGACTGTAATGATGAGCAAATGAAGGCTCAATGCCATTGCTTGAATTATTTGCTAAAGACAAAGAAATTGTTCCTGTTGGAGCTATGGAGCTATGGTGACTAAACCTTGAACCAAATTTTGCAATATCATTTCTTAAATCTTCTGGGAATTGCTGCATATATTTACTGTACTTACCCATCAGAATCTTACCACTCACTTTATCCCCGACTTTAATCCCATCTGCTTTCATTTCTGGACGCATTTGCAACATTTCTTCACTAATTTCAAAAAATTCTTCCATAATTGGAGCGGGGCCTTTTTCTTTAGCAAGCTCAATACCTACTTTCCATCCTTCCTCAGCAAGCACACGAGTTACTTCTTCAGTGAACTTAATGGAATCTTTATCACCGTAAGTAATTTTCATCATGGTTAAAGCCGAACCAAGACCTAAGTAACCCATGCCATGTCTTCTTTTTCTTTCGATTTCATCTCGTTGCTTACCTAACGGAAGGCCATTAATTTCAACAACGTTATCCAACATTCTTGTAAAAATTGAGACTACTTTTCTGTACTCATCCCAATCAAAAAATGCTTCATCAGTGAAGGGTTTTTTAACAAACATGGTTAAATTTACAGAGCCTAAGAGACACGCGCCATACTGAGGTAGAGGTTGTTCGCCACATGGATTTGTTGCTCTAATATTTTCACAAAACCAATTATTGTTCATCTCATTTACTCGGTCGATTAAAATAAAGCCAGGTTCTGCATAATCATAGGTGGATGACATAATAATATCCCATAGGCGTTTTGCTTTTATAACCGAATAAACTTTACAAGCCACTTTCCCAGCATTTTTTCCACTTTCTTTTACTAAATATTTCTCTTTGACTGGCCAATCTCTCCAAACTGTCTTTTCTGAATCTTCCAAATCCAGACCATCTTGGACAGCTTCTTTTTCAGTTACCGGGAAGGCAAGCTTCCAATCAGAATCAGCTTTAACCGCTTCCATAAAATCCTTTGTAATTAAGCAGGATAAATTAAATTGCCTTAAGCGCCCATCTTCTCTTTTTGCTTTTATGAAATCCGTCACATCAGGGTGTGAAATATCAAAGGTTGCCATTTGAGCACCCCTTCTTCCGCCTGCACTTGAGACCGTAAAACACATTCGATCATAAATATCCATAAACGAAAGTGGACCGCTAGTATAAGCTCCTGCACCAGCAACAAAAGCACCCTTAGGTCTTAATGTTGAAAATTCATATCCAATACCACAACCCGCTTTTAGTGTCAGTCCTGCTTCATGAACTTTATCTAGGATATCAGTCATGCTGTCTTGAACGATTCCAGAAACGGTACAATTAATTGTGCTTGTTGCAGGCTTATGTTCTTTTGCTCCTGCGTTAGACGTAATTCTTCCTGCAGGAATAGCGCCATGCTTTAAGGCCCATAAAAAATTTTTCTTCCATGTTTCCTTGTTCTCTACTTCAACATCCGCCAAAGCCTCAGCCACCCTATAAAATGTATCATCTATTGAATCATCAACAAACTTTCCTTCTTTAGTTTTTAATCGATACTTTTTATCCCAAATATCTAATGAAACTGACTGCATTTCAATTTTTGACTGAGCTTCATCTTCATTTTTATTAGATTTGACGGCTTCTAACATTTATTTCCCCTGAAAAACTTAAATTAATTTGATTGTACTTAACTAAATATACCAAAATTATCTTTTTATTAAAACCACAATATGTAGTGGTTTGCATTCATAATATTATCATCTAATTGTGGTTCGTCAATTCATTTTTTTGTAACTATTTGGTGCAAAAATCATTTTGTTCATATAAAACAATGACTTCGTTATTAAAAATAGTTTTAGATGTAGAATATGATCTGTATGAGACTTTTTATTTATCAAATTGCTGTTCATTTTCTAATTCTTCTCTCACCGATTAAGTTTTTATTCAGAGCCATCAAACAACCGGCCTATCTTAATTTCATTTTTGAGAGATATGGAATATTCAGGACTCAAATTTTTAATAAAAAATTAATTTGGTTTCATTGCGTATCGGTAGGAGAAACCAGAGCGATCAAAACTTTATTACAGCTTTTATTAGAAAAGCACATCAGTTACGATTTTCTCATTACGCATGGAACCCCAACGGGCAGAAACGTTGTCTTAACTGAGTCAAAAAGAGTTCATCGAGCTTACTTGCCGTTTGACAGCTTTATTTTGAACAAACGATTTTTAAGGCACTTTAAACCACGTATCGCAATTTTTTTAGAGACTGAAATTTGGCCATCATTATTAAATGAATTATCTCAGAGGAAAATACCCAGTATTCTTATTAATGCAAGGCTTTCCAAGCGATCCTTAGATAAGTATCTTAAATTTGAAAATTTTAGCAGAGAAACTTTTGCTAAATTTAACCATATTGTTGCTCAATCTAAAATTGATAAAGATCATTTTCATAAAATTACCAAACAAAAAATAGCACTCTCGTCTAATCTAAAATTTAATCAGACCATAGAGGCAGTAAATAGCAAACATATTGTTGCCATTAAAAATAAATTTTCCTTGAATAACAAATTTATCGTTTCTCTAATAAGCTCAAGAAAAGGAGAAGAAAAAATATTTTTGGATTCAATAAAGAACCTAGATCCTTCCAGATATTCTTTTATTATTGTTCCTAGGCACCCAGATCGGTTTTCAGAGGTTGAAAAGATCTTTATAAAAATGAAATTCAGCTATATAAAAATGGCGCAATTAAAAGTAGAAAAAAAATCATCCCCATATCTAATTCTTGGGAATACCATGGGGGAAATAAATAATTACATTGCCTTGTCTGATTTAGTTTTTGTCGGTGGAAGCATCGGGGACTATGGGTCACAAAATCCAATTGAACCATTGTTAATGGGCAAACCTACGGTAGTAGGTCAATCAACCTATAATTTCTTTTCCATCATTAAAGAAGCCATATTGGCAAAAATAATTTATCAAATTGAAATAGCAAATTTAAGTTTTTTTATTGAAAAATTTTCTGAATCTGGTGATGATTTAAACTATCAAAAAAATATTAAAACTTTTTTAGATAAAAACAAAAAAGGAGAGGAAAAAATTATTTCCTTGATTAGCAAATATCTTTAATTAGTGGAGCAATCTTCTTAAAATTTGGATTATTCGAATCTCCTAGCCATTCAAAAACAATAGACTCAACATTCGTCAAAATACAACCCGCATCTCTTAATCTAAAAATAGCATTTTGTTTATTTAATATATTGCGTGAAACAATAGCATCCTCAAGAATATAAACTTTCTTTCCTTGGTCTACTAAATCTAACGCTGTTTGAAGAATACAAATATGTGACTCGGTTCCAGCCAGAATTATCTGATCTCTAGTCTCAATTAACTTTGTATTAAATTTTGGATCATCAACGCACGAAAATGTCGTCTTCTCGATAAATTGAGCATGAGTCAAAAATGGAATCATGCTTGAGATCGTCTTGCCAAGGCCGACAGGATACTGCTCAGTTACAACAACAGGAATCTCTTCAATTTTTGCCAGAGTTGCAATAAGTTCTATTCGTCGAATAATTTTATTGATCACTTCTTTTGGCATTGCGCCAGCAAGTTTTTCTTGCATGTCTACAATAACCAATTGACTTCTTTGAATTTCAGCTTTCATTTGCATCAACCATTAAAAATTTATTTATATCTTCTATGTCTTGGACAGACAAAGTGCCCACCTTGTGTTTCAAGTCTAACAGATTTAATAAATAATGATATCTTGACGCCAAAAGATCATAAGTAGCCGAAAATAACATTTGCTGAGCATTTAAGACCTCCACGCTGTTTCGCAACCCTTCTTGAAAACCAAGTTGCGTCGACTGTAATTGTAATTCAGATGAGCGTAATGCCTGTTGATAAGCTTCTATTTCAGATAAATTGGTTTGAAGTTTCAAGTAAGACTCCCTGACCTGAAGCTCAACCTGTCTTTTCAATCCTTCTGATTCTTGTATGGTCTTATTTTTAAGTAACTCTGCTTCTCTGACTTTTGAGCTTGTTAATCCCCCCTCAAAAATTGGAATGCTAACCTCTACCCCAAAAGTATCCGAATAATTCCTCAAACCAAAAGCATAGCCTCCCTTATCCCATGTTCTTCGTCTCGAAGCCAAAGCATCAACTGTTGGAAAGTATTCACCTCTTCTTACATCAATTTCTTTTTGTGCCACATCAATTTCTGAATCTTTAATCAAAATAGCTGTGCTATTTTGCATAGCAATATCTACCCATTCTTCTGGAAGGTTGTCCATTTTTTCAAAAGCTATTGAGCTCATCAATGGCTTTAAACGCCCCGGCAAACTTCCAGTAATTGCCTGAATTTGTCTTTTCTTTATTTTTAAATCCTTAACAGCATTTAACAAATCAATTTCCATTAAGTCATTCTTCGTTTTTGCTTCATTAATATCAGTTATAGAAATTAGTCCTGCATCAAACTTAACTTCCGCTTCTTTAAGTTGCTCATTAATAGCCAATCTTTGTGCTTGAATTAATTCAACCTTATCCTTTGCTAATAAAGCATCAAAATACAATTCAGATAACTTCATCATCAAATCTTGTTGCACCAAATGATATTTCTTATCCGCTAAGCTTGTTTGGGATAAGATTTTTTTATACGTAGAAAAAGCTGAGTAATTAAACAATGGTTGTCTAATTATTACCGAGTAACCATATGCATCATAATCCGCCTTGGTTCCTCTGGTAAACAAACTACTGCCCAAGGAAGCATCCGTATTTAAAAATTTTCGTGCTTGGTTTCGATCATCATAATTCATTGTTGCTGAAACCGTTGGTAAAAAAAGTGCTCGGCCTTGATTTACTAATTCTTTAACGGCTTCATTTTGGTATCTCTCAGAAGAAAGCATTGGGTCATTTGCTAGTGCTTCTTGATAAAGCTGGAATAGATCTTTATCATCAGAAAAGGCGTATAAATTTACAAAAAGAGCAAATAAACTTATCAAAATTTTAAATCTTAAAATAGAAATTTATTTGGCTCCCAAGACTTTAATAAAGAGGGTATCGATGCCTCAAATAGAATTTTTTCATCGTATTCAGTTTCAGAAACTCTCTTTACTAGTTTAACATTCTGTAACTGTGAGTTACCTTCAAAAAATAATAGTGACCCATTTATCGCAAGTTGATCACGAAGCCCGGGCGGTTCAATCAAATGTGAAGCTGTAAAAACAATTAAGTCATATGGAAAATTCTCAAATAATCCATTAAATCCATTACAACATAAATATTCAATATTGCTTATTTTGTTTTTTCGATGAATAACTTTTGCCCTATTTAAAGCACTTTCACTTATATCAATAGTTAACAACTTCTTTACTTGACTTGCCAGCAGTGCTGCAAAATAACCAGAACCCGTGCCCACATGCAATGCGTAAATTTGCTTATTAAGATCAAGACAATTTAATATTTTGGCCTCGATGACTGGACTTAACATGGTTATATTTTTTTCTATTGGAATTTCAACATCCGAAAATGCTAAAGGTAAGAATTCTTTTGGAACATAATCCTCTCTTGGGATATTTTTTAAAAGATCTAAAACAGCTTTATCCAGAACATTCCAAGTCCTGATCTGTTGTTCAATCATATTAAACCTATTTTTTTCTATTTGATTCATTGAAAAATTAATTGTATTTATTAGAAAATAAATTATATCTTAAATTGCTATTCCATTTTGTAGCTTTAGTCTACGCATTTCAATCAAAATTAGGTAGAATAGATTTATTGCTAGGGGTCAATAATTATTTATTGTGAGAAATACCCTTGGAACCTGATTCGGCTAAAATCGACGTAGGGAATGCAACGAGCACTCCTTGCTTTACTCAATATTAAGGAGAGCTATGAACGCCCCAGACAAAAATTTAAAAGACCAAACAAATTTTGATAAATCAGATGCATCTATTGATCCAGGTGCCTTGAACTCTTTTAAGAATTCCAAAAAAATATATGTTAATGGAGTAAATAACTCCGTCAAAGTTCCATTTAGAGAGATTAGCCTTGCTGATACGGCTTCTCAATTTGGTGCAGAAAAAAATAATCCAGTTATTGTTTACGACACATCAGGGCCTTATACCGATCCTGAATACAATATAGATATCCGTAACGGGTTGCCAGCACTGAGATCCCAATGGATTATGGAGCGAAGCGATGTTGAAGAATTAAGTGGGCCATCTTCAGAATTTGGTACCCAAAGGCAACAAGATCCTGAGTTAGAGAAGATGAGGTTTAACTTAAAACGTAAACCCCTAAAAGCTAAGGCTGGAAAAAACGTTTCTCAAATGCATTATGCTAGACAAGGGATCATTACTCCTGAAATGGAATACATTGCAATTCGAGAAAATCAGAGACGTGAAGGTATATCTGATTTTATACAAACTCAACATCCTGGGCAGGATCATGGAGCTTCCATACCTAAATTAATAACCCCAGAATTTGTAAGAGATGAAGTAGCAAAAGGTCGAGCTATTATTCCTGCGAATATTAATCACCCTGAAACTGAGCCAATGATCATCGGACGTAATTTTTTAGTTAAAATTAATGCGAACATAGGTAATTCAGCATTGGGCTCAAGTATCAGCGAAGAAGTAGAAAAAATGGTTTGGGGAACTCGCTGGGGAGCCGATACAGTGATGGACCTTTCAACGGGGAAAAATATTCATGAAACCCGTGAATGGATTATTAGAAACAGCCCGGTTCCAATCGGTACCGTTCCAATTTATCAAGCTCTCGAAAAAGTAGATGGAAAAGCTGAAGACTTAACTTGGGAGATTTTTAAAGATACTTTAATTGAGCAAGCCGAACAGGGTGTTGATTACTTTACAATTCACGCTGGCGTTCGACTTGCATACATCCCCATGACTGCCAAAAGAATGACAGGGATCGTAAGTCGTGGAGGATCTATTATGGCAAAATGGTGTCTAGCGCACCATAAGGAATCTTTCTTGTACACACATTTTGAAGAGATTTGTGAAATCATGAAAGCATACGACGTAAGTTTTAGTCTTGGCGACGGATTGAGACCAGGTTCTATTTATGATGCAAACGACGAAGCTCAGTTTGCTGAGTTAAAAACACTCGGTGAGTTAACAAAAATCGCATGGAAACATGACGTTCAAACCATGATTGAAGGTCCTGGGCATGTTCCTATGCACCTCATCAAAGAAAATATGGATTTGCAATTAAAGCATTGTGACGAGGCTCCGTTTTATACTTTAGGTCCTTTAACCACAGATATTGCCCCCGGCTATGACCATATTACATCAGGTATTGGTGCTGCAATGATTGGTTGGTACGGTTGTGCAATGCTATGCTACGTAACACCAAAAGAGCACTTAGGCCTCCCAGACAAAGAAGACGTAAGGGAGGGCATTATCACATATAAGATTGCTGCTCATGCTGCCGATTTGGCTAAAGGTCATCCAGGAGCACAAATACGGGATAATGCACTATCAAAAGCACGATTTGAGTTCCGATGGGAAGATCAATTTAATCTTAGCCTTGATCCTGAAAAAGCAAAAGAATTTCATGACGAAACATTACCTCAAGAGGGTGCAAAACAAGCGCATTTCTGCTCAATGTGTGGCCCCCATTTCTGTTCTATGAAAATCACTCAAGATGTTCGTGAATACGCAAAATCAAAAGGCATATCAGAAGCGGATGCTCTAAATGAGGGTATGCAAGAAAAATCTATTGAATTTGTAAAAAAAGGTTCTGAGGTTTACCAGAAAGTTTAGCCTTTAGGTCATGGCCATCATAATTTATCTACAAGCCATATTGCTTGGAATTCTTGAAGGGCTGACGGAATTTATTCCTGTCAGCTCAACCGGCCATTTAATCATTGGCGCTCATTTGCTAAAAGTAGATCATGCTAATATAAATGTTTTTGAGATCTTTATCCAACTAGGCGCCATTTTAGCTATCGTGTACGAGTATCGTTCAATGCTCATTGAAAAAGTATTATTGATCCAAACAAAATCTTCTCAGCATTTTTTTATAAATATTCTCATTGCATCCATACCAGCTGCTGTAATAGGATTATTATTTCACGATCACATAAAAATGTATTTATTTAACCCCGTCCCAGTTAGCATTGCTTTAATCATTGGTGGGGTTCTGATTTTATTCATCGAAAAACAAATTAAATATAAACAGCTTAAAAATCTTGAGCAACTATCAAAAACTAATGCATTGGGTATAGGGCTTTTTCAGTGCTTAGCACTAATACCTGGAACCTCTCGCTCAGGAGCAACCATTATGGGAGGATTAATTCTAAAACTTGACCGGAAAACAGCAACCGAGTTTTCATTTTTTTTAGCTATCCCAATTATGTTTGCCGCCACTTTCTATGACTTATATAAAAATTACTCTAGCTTGAGTCAAGAAGATACTCTATTTTTTCTAATAGGATTTGTTGTATCCTTTTTTACCGCGCTTGTTATCATCAGATTTTTAATTAAATTTGTTTCAAATAATGATTTCAAAATTTTTGCTTACTATCGAATTATTTTTGGGTTGTTTTTCCTAGTCGTTTTTATATAAATCATTGTGACTTCAAAAATTGACATCAGTGAAAGATTGATTAAGTGGCATTCGTCTTTTGGACGTCATGATCTCCCATGGCAAAAAAATAAAAATCCTTATCATGTGTGGATATCTGAAATTATGCTTCAACAAACACAGGTGAATACCGTCATACCTTATTTTGAAAAATTCATAAAACAATTTCCTAACATTGCTGCTTTAGCAAATACTGATGAGGATCAAATACTTTCTTACTGGAGCGGCCTCGGCTATTACAGCAGAGCGCGAAACATATATGCTGCTGCTCAGTCTATTAAAAATTTACATAATGGAAAATTTCCTGAGGATTACGATGACATTGTTAATTTACCAGGGATAGGGAGATCAACCGCAGGTGCTATCTTGGCTTTTTCTTTTAATAAAAAATACGCCATCCTCGATGCAAATGTAAAAAGAGTATTGTTACGATTCTTTGCCATTGAAGAACCTGTCAATAAAACAAAAACTATCAAAAGGCTTTGGTCAATAAGTGATTCCATTTTGCCCAATCAAAATATTTCGACTTATACTCAAGCCATTATGGACTTAGGAGCAACTGTCTGTAAAAGATCAAATCCTAAATGTGTTGATTGTCCATTAAACGATGGTTGCCTAGCTAGAAAAAACAATGCATCAAGCAGAATCCCTGTTAAAAATAAGTCAAAAGATAAACCAGTTAAGTACTCCCAATTTTATATTTATGAATACAACAAACGATTCTTTCTGATTAAGAACACCAAGACTAAGATTTGGAGTCAACTATGGCTGCCTCCAACAGAGCCAATTTTTCAAGAAAAACTTAATAGAGATGATTTAAAAATCTTAAAGACAGGGGAAAGAAGTTGTACATTTTCTCATTTTAAGCTTTCTTATAAATATACTCATATCCATCTTTGCAAAGAGCCAAATGATAATAGTTTTGGATTGTGGTTTGATTTTATCGATCTAACTGAGGTTGGTCTTCCAGCGCCAATTAAAAAACTTCTTACCGAATTATCTAACTAATTTCATATCCTTATGAAAAATTCCCGCATCGAGATATTGTTCACCGACTGTCTCAAATTTATTTTTTTTATAAAAATCTATTGCCGCTAATTGCGCTGAAACATATATTGCTTGGTTCGGATTTAACGATCTCGTTGCTTTAATTGCTTGCTGAATCAAAAAACTACCTATTCCTTTTGACCTTTGTGACTTGTCTACAGCCATTCGCCCTATCCATAGAGCACCCTCTTTTTGAACTACTCTTGCGTAGGCAATTGGTTGTCCGTTTTTAAAAACTGCAAAATGGTTTGCCGTTATGTCATATGTATCCCACTCTAAATCAATAGGAATATTTTGCTCTTCTATAAAAACTTTTGTGCGAATTTCTTTTATAAAGCTTTGATTCTTTTTCCAACATATCTTTTGAAAATTAATGTTAGTTTCTTGCATAGTTAGTATTTTAAGGGCATTATTTATAAAATTAAATTATTAGGAATCATTATGACAAAACATATCGGACTTATTTCTCGTGTCTTTTTAGCGCAAATTTTCTTTGTGTCTATTCTTTTCATTTTAAACAATATTATCAGCACTCCGGGTGGATATGGAATGTATCAAGACATGCTTGGATCAAGAGGGTTGCCTGGAATAATGGCGCCTCTTAGCATCTTAGTTCAATTTTTAGGGGGCTTAGCACTCATACTGGGCTACAAGACAAAGATTGCTGCTTATGTGTTAGCTGCATACTCATTTATTTGGGCGATCGTTTATTTTTTTAATGCGATGCAAGGGCAGCCAGTATTGATCATGTCACTGCTTTATGTTGCTATCACCGGAGGTCTAATGCTTGTTGGAAGCAATCCTCAAATTACAGGCTGTGGCATAGATAACAAAAAATCAAAATAAGTGATTTGCAATTTCAGTGGGGGTTGTTTTACTCCCACTCCATCATCGGGTAAATCATATTAACGTTTCTTTTGTTTTGAATATCAAACAATAACCACTTTCCTCTCTCGGAGGCTGCTGCATTTTCAATGGCATACTCTAAAGTATGGCCCTCATCGATCAATTTTCTAATATCGTCTCTCAGGACAACTAAGTATTTCAAGATGGGGTCAAATGATAATTTTTTAGATGCAGGTTTTCCATGACCTGGAATCACTAGTTGAATATCTTCATTGGCTAGCCCCTGAAG
>JAHEAL010000005.1:19728-33371 GCA_024642775.1 Nitrosomonadales bacterium | reverse complement strand
GAAATTGATACGGAATAAATCAATAAGATAAGTAGGTAAAAAGGATAGTTTTTCATACTTTTGATTATGTTGTATTTTTAAATAAATCACTATATCATCTTTGGATGGCAACAAAAAAGACAAGCTATTTTGGACCTAAGATAAATCGTTATAACAACGTAGCTATTTTATTGCATTGGCTTATAGCCATCACCATTATTTTTATGTTCTTGCTCGGATGGTACATGCACGAGTTGCCAAAGGGCGCCCCAAAAGTGACAAATTTTGATCTCTTTGATTTAGGGCTTATTAATATTGATGTAGCAAAAGAAGTTTCTGTTAGGACTTTTTATTACAATCTACACAAATCTATTGGACTCACCCTATTCATACTCATACTTTTTAGAGTCTACTGGCGGTTAAATCATAAACCCCCAAAAATGTTAACTTCCATGTCTTCCTTCGAAATTAAGCTAGCAACAGCGGCGCATCATTCCCTCTATCTGCTGATGGTGCTAATACCTTTATCAGGAATTATTATGTCTATTGGGAGCAAATATGGTATTCACTGGTTTGGCATACCCTTCTTACCCGGAATTGACAGTGAGGATCTTAGAAATCTATTTAAAGAGTTTCATGAAATTTTTGGACAAATTTTAATCCTAATCTTAATTCTGCATGTTGCAGGCGCTTTGAAACATACCCTAATCAACAAAGATGGTGTTTTGAAACGAATGTGGTTTCATAAATAAAAATAAACTTTCTAATCCTTTTTTTATCACAGCAGTATGAGCAACATCTTAGTTTTCACAGATTTAGATGGTACTTTACTGGACCATGATAATTACTCATTCAGGGATGCCATACCTGCTCTAAAGATTTTAAAAAATAAAAAAATTCCAACTATTTTAGTTTCCAGTAAGACGCAAGCTGAAATGAAAATTATTCATAAAGAAATGGATCTTAATGACTGTCCATATATTTTTGAAAATGGATCTGGAATCTTTTATAACAACCAGATTTATGAATTTGGTACTTCAATTAAGACAATCCACAAAGTATTACTACCGTTAATGAATTTTTATAATTTTAAGTTTTATTCAACCCTCCCTATAAAGAAAGCCATAAACCTAACTGGATTAAAACTCGAGCAGTGTAAAAATTCACAAATCAGGCTGTTTTCAGAACCCCTTATTTGGATGGATAGCGATATTTCCAGACATAAATTTATAAAAGATATCGAAACGCAAGGTCTAAAAGCTTCGCAGGGTGGTCGTTTTTTAACAATAAGCTCGCACCATGATAAAGCAGATGCACTAAAATGGGTCAAAAGTAGATATGAAGAAGGTTCAAATTCAGAATTTACAGCGATTGGATTGGGTGACGGGGAGAATGATATTAATATGATTAATGTATGTAACACTAAAATATTAATTAAAAATAATAATGCCCATTTAAAACAAGATGACTGGATTATGAGTAACATGCCTGGTCCAAAGGGGTGGGGTGAAGAGGTAATAAAGGCGATTAAAAAATATGAGTGACTTTTATCAAAATGGAATTATCAGCACTTTACATAACTTAAGAACAAGAACTGTAGAGGATCTCGAGAATGATCTAATAGCATTTTCGAAAACTAGGCCAATGGCCTTAGTTTTACCTAGCCTTTTTTCTGAACTGGAAAAACCTGCTCTTCAGTTAATTATAAACGAGCTTAAAAAAGTAGATTACTTGGATTCAATTATTATTGGACTTGATCAGGCAACCAAGGAAGAATATAAGTATGCTCTCCATTTTTTCAACCAACTTCCCCAAAAACATCGCGTGCTCTGGAATGATGGTCCTCGTTTAAAAAAACTAGATGATAGATTAAAGACATTTGGTCTCTCTCCAAAAGAGCTGGGAAAAGGAAGGAATGTATGGTTTTGTTTTGGTTACGTTCTTGCAGAGGGTAAAGTAAAGTCGGTGGCATTACATGATTGTGATATCACAACTTATGATAGAGAATTGCTTGCTCGGTTAATATACCCGGTTGCAAACCCAAATTTCAATTATCAATTTTGTAAGGGATTTTATTCGAGGGTGACAAATGAAAAAATGAATGGCAGAGTTTGCCGGCTTCTTGTTACCCCTCTAATAAGATCATTAAAGAAAATCTTTAAAGATAATGATTATTTAAATTATCTTGATAGTTTTAGATATGCGCTAGCAGGTGAATTTTCAATGCGTACCGATGTTCTTAATGATATTAGAATTCCCAGTGACTGGGGTCTTGAAATAGGAGTTTTATCAGAGGTGAATCGTAACTTCTCAAATAACCATTTATGCCAAGTTGATATTACTGATCATTACGATCACAAGCATCAGGATTTAAGCCTTGATGATAAAAATAAAGGTTTGTCTAAGATGTCTATTGATATCTGCAAATCAATTTTTAGAAAGTTAGCCACCAATGGACATGTATTTGATAATGAAACATTCCGATCAATCAAGGCCACCTATTATAGAATTGCTTTAGACTTTATAGAAACCTATAACAATGATGCTTTAATGAATGGGTTGAGTTTTGATATTCATTCAGAAGAAGAAGCTGTTGAAATGTTTGCTCAAAATATTCTTGATGCTGGGAATAGTTATCTTGATAACCCTATGGAAACTCCTTTTATACCATCATGGACTCGAGTAAATAGTGCTATACCAAACTTCCAAAGAGAATTTTTAGAGGCGGTAGATGGGGATATGGATGAATTCTCAAAAAGATAATCTTTTAGAATCGATTCATTCACATCTAAATAGAATTTATCCCGACAGCAAGAATCATTCACTTACAAAAAAAATTTACAATATATTTTTTCAAAAAAAAAATCCGAAACCACATGATTTAATTAATCGATGGGATCAAAGTGATATTGCGGTAATTACCTATGTCGATACTTTTCAAAAAGCCAATAAAAAAAATATTCATTCGTTAGAAGAATTTCTTGATACATTTTTAAAGGACTCCATTTCAACTGTCCATATTTTACCATTTTTTCCTTACAGCTCAGATGACGGATTTTCTATTACTGACTATCAAAAAATTGAAAAACAAAATGGATCTTGGGTTGATATAAAGAAACTATCTAAGAAGTATAAATTAATGTCTGATCTCGTTATTAATCACTGCTCTTCTGAGTCTAAGTGGTTTCAGCAATTTATTCAAAACCAGCTACCCGGGAAAAATTATTTTATTGCTTTTAAAAATAAGCCGGACACACAAAAGGTGATACGCCCAAGAAGTCATGATTTGCTTCAGGTATTTGATACAAAAAAAGGTAAGCAGTTTGTTTGGTGCACTTTCAGTAGAGACCAGGTTGATCTTAACTTTAAGAATTCTGATGTTTTAATTGAAATACTTAAAATTATAAAATTCTATTTAGATCGAGGAATTAGTATTTTACGCCTAGATGCCGTTGCATTTTTATGGAAAGAGCAAAATTCCGAATGTATCAATTTACCTCAAACACATGAGATCATTAGGCTAATTAGGCTTATACTAGACGCGTACTCAAATAATACTTTTTTAATTACTGAAACTAATTTACCCAATAAAGAAAATATTGATTATTTTGGAAATGGTAACGAAGCCAATTTAATCTATAATTTCTCATTACCTCCCCTTATTCTTCATACACTGCTTTTTGGAAATTCTCATATTTTAAGAAAATGGCTAATGTCTATGCCACCACCAATGGAAGGGAACACTTATTTTAATTTTATTGCTTCTCATGATGGTATTGGGATTAGACCTGCCGAGGGACTTGTTCCGAATAAACAAATCAAAGCTATTTTAAAAAGAATGAAACAATTTGGAGGGCATGTATCGTATCGCAATGCTAAGCATACAAAAAAACCTTATGAAATAAATATAGCTTTAATTGATGCATTGCAAGGTACCATTGATAATCTCGATAATTTTCAAATTGATCGATTTATTTGTGCTCACGCAATTATGCTTGCTTTAGAAGGAATACCAGGAATATATATTCATAGCTTAATTGGATCTGAAAATGATCATCAACAAGTTAGAAAGTCTTCACATTATAGAAGTATTAATAGAAGAAAGTATCAGCTGGATGAAATTTCACAGTTACTTAATCAGCCCTCTCGCCAACAATCCATACTTTATAAATTAAAAAAGTTAATTAAACTTAGAAAAGCCCAAGAAGCTTTTCATCCGAATGCAACCCAATATACTCTAAATTTAGGTGATCGTTTGTTTGGGGTCTGGCGACAAAGTCAAAATAGAAAACAAAGTATCTTTGCAATAAATAATATTTCAGATCAATCACAAGTAATCGATACTGATTCTCTTAACTTAATTTTTAATAAAGAGTGGTTTGATCTTATTTCTAATAAAAAAATAAACCATAAAAAATTAATTCTAAAACCTTATCAAACTTACTGGATAACTAATTTTTAATATTAAGGTTTAATAGAGTTAATTTATATATAATTTCTTAATGATCAATAAAACATTTACTCTCCATCACGAAAATCATGATCGAGATATATTTGATTTTAAATACGTATACCCAGTTGTTTCTAGAAGGGCGGGAGGTTTGTCGCTTGGAATCAACTTAAATACTAACAATGCTTGTAATTGGCAATGTATTTATTGTGAGATTCCGAATTTATCAAGAGGAAAACCAGATCCCATTGACGTAGGACAACTATCATCAGAATTAAGTCACTGGATTAATTTATTAATTAATTCCCCTTTCATTGAAAAAAATTGTGCCCCTGATACTAAATTTGTAGATGTTGCCTTTTCAGGTAATGGAGAGCCAACCGCAGCTATTGAATTCCATCAAATATTAATAATAGTGGTTGAAAAACTGAAACAGTTTAATTTAATTAATGATATCCAGATTAGACTAATAACAAATGGAAGCTTTATACATAAAAACTTACCAAGTCTGGACCTTTTATCTGAGTTTAATGGAGAGGTATGGTTTAAAATTGATGCAGGTGATTCTGACTCCATCAATAACATTAATCAAATTCAATCATCGTTTACAACTATAAAAAAGAATCTTAAATTTTCCTTAATTCACTCTAAAACCATCATTCAATCATGCTTATTAAAGATAAACGATGAAGTGCCATCGAATTATTTTTTAGATGATTATATAAAGCTAATAAAGCCTTATGATAAGGACATAAGAGCCATTCATTTATATAGTCTTGCAAGAAAATCTCATCAAACCTCGAATCTAAAAATTGATCGCTTGACTGATTTTGAGCTTGAAAAAATTAAAAGTTACCTAGAGTCGCACCTAGAGACTAATATTTATACCTTTCCCTAATGTTTTTTGATTTATTATTTTGATGCTATATTAAATTTATGAATGACTTTGCTTTATTAATCTCTCTTAAGAAAAAAATTGTTTTACCGCTATTAATTATAATTATTGGTTCTTATTTTTCTTTTATTCTTTGTATTGCATACTACCCGGAATTACTTACTATCCAGATTAGTGATTCCACTATCTCTTTCGGAATTGTCTTTGGATTTTATCTTATCATTTTAATTTTTTTTATCACTGTGCTCTATGTTCATTTATCAAATAAATACATAGAACCTCTCATTAAAAAAATAAAATCATGAACCTCGTAGCCGTCTCCCTTTTTATTGTTTTTGTTCTAATAACGTTATTTATAACTTACTGGGCAGCCAAACAAATCAAGTCTCGTGACACATTCTATACTGCGGGAGGAAATATTACAGGTTTACAAAATGGATTAGCAATATCTGGTGATTTTATGTCAGCCGCATCCTTCTTAGGAATATCTGGTCTTGTCTTTGCCACTGGTTTTGATGGCCTAATTTATTCGATTGGTTTTCTTGTTGGATGGCCAATTGTTTTACTATTAATAGCAGAACCTCTTAGAAATTTAGGAAAATATACTTTCGCTGACGTTGCCTCATTTCGTCTTCGACAAAAACCCATTAGGATATTATCTGCTCTTGGATCATTAACAACAGTTATTTTATATCTGATCGCTCAAATGGTGGGTGCAGGGAAATTGATTGAAATATTATTTAATCTTCCTTATCAGTTTGCTATCTATATAGTTGGGGCTTTAATGATTTTTTATGTGACATTTGGTGGCATGATAGCCACAACCTGGGTACAAATCATTAAAGCCATATTACTGCTATTTGGAGCAACACTGATATCTTTTTTAGTACTGATGCAATTTGATTTTAATCTTAATTTATTTTTTAATGCAGCAATTAAAAATCATAACTTATCATCAAGCATCATGGGGCCAGGCGGTTTAATTAAAGATCCTGTATCAGCGATTTCATTGGGTCTTGCATTAATGTTTGGTACCGCTGGATTACCTCATATCTTAATGCGTTTTTTTACTGTAAAAGATTCAGTTCAAGCTAGAAAGTCAGTAGCCTATGCCACAGGTTTTATTGGATATTTCTATATACTTACCTTTATTATTGGTTTTGGTGCAATTATTCTCATTAATGGAAATCCTTCCTATTTAAATTCTGAAGGTGGTTTAATTGGCAATAATAATATGGCTGCCATTCATTTGTCACACGCTGTCGGTGGTGACGTGCTTCTTGGATTTATATCAGCTGTTGCTTTTGCTACCATATTGGCAGTGGTTTCTGGTTTAACATTAGCTGGTGCCTCAGCCATTTCACATGATATTTATTCCAATGTAATAAATCCTAATGGTGCGAACGAAAAAAGAGAAATTATGGTGTCGCGAATCGCTACTTTTACCCTTGGTATTATTGCAATAATTTTAGGTATTATTTTTGAAAGTCAAAATATAGCTTTTATGGTTGGTTTAGCCTTTGCTATTGCTGCCAGTACTAATTTTCCGATTATATTTCTATCTATGTTCTGGAAAAATCTAACAACTCATGGGGCTTTTATTGGGGGAATTATTGGTCTTTTAACCACCATAATTTTAGTTATTCTCAGTCCGGTTGTTTGGGTTGATATTTTTAATTACCCAGCTGCTATATTTCCTTACAAGTACCCTGCACTTTTTTCCATGACCACAACTTTCTTTTTCGTTATGATCATATCCAAGCTTGATAAGTCTGAGGGGGGTAGGGATGAGAAACATAAGTTTTCAGATCAGTATCGGCAATCACTGACGGGTGTAGATATTAAAGCAAATAAAAAAAATTAATGAAATTGTTGACTGTACTCTCGAACAACTTGTAACATTATCTCGACTTTTTCTGGCTCGGTAAATTGGGTGATGCCATGGCCTAAATTAAAAATATGCCCTTCACCCTCACCATAATCATCTAATATTTTTTTAACGGCATGTTCAATATTTTTTTCTGACCCAAGTAAAATTGATGGGTCCATGTTTCCTTGTAAAGCAACCTTATTATTTGTTATCTTCCTTGCTTCACTTAAGCTGGTTTGCCAATCTAAACCAATTGCATTGGGATTTGCTGAAACCTGTTGCTTAAGCCATTGACCTCCACCCTTTGTAAAAATAATTTTTGGGATGTCTTCATAACCCATTAGATTAAGATTTTGAACTATAACTTTCATGTAATTAAGTGAGTATTTTTCATAATCATGATGAGATAATGCACCGCCCCATGAATCAAAAATCATGACAGCATTAACACCAGCTTTTATCTGCTCAGCTAAATATTGGGTCACACTTTCAGCATTTATTTTTAAGATGTGGTGAATTAAGTCATCCCGGCTGTAAGCCATCTTCTTAATTGTAAGAAAATCTGTCCCCCCTCTACCTTCAATCATATATGTAGCTAATGTCCATGGACTTCCTGCAAATCCAATTAAAGGAACTCTATTTTTTAATGCCTCCTTTATTGATCGAACTGCATCAAATACGTAGGATAATTTTTCCATACTAGGGATATCTAACTTCTTTGCATCTGACTCATTTTGAATTGGATTTGAAAATTGCGGCCCCTCGCCTTGCACAAAGTCCAAACCAAGATTCATAGCATCGGGGATAGTTAAAATATCTGAAAACAATATAGCTGAATCTAACAGCGGATATCTATCAAGAGGCTGAAGAGTAACCTCTGTCGCAAAGTCTGTATTTCTGCAAAGATCCATAAATGATCCTGCATTTGCTCTTGTTTTACGGTATTCAGGAAGGTATCTTCCTGCTTGTCGCATTATCCATACTGGGGTATAAGATGTTTTTTTAAGCTGAAGAGTCTTTATAAAAGAATCATTAATTAATGACGACATAGGTTTATCGTGGGAGAATTGAGTTACCCATCAAAAATTCATCTACTGATCTAGCGCACTGTCTTCCTTCACGAATTGCCCAAACTACCAATGACTGACCTCTTCTCATGTCGCCTGCCGTAAATACTTTATCTCTTGAAGTGAAATAAGCCTTTTTTCCTTCTGTTTCAGCTTTTACATTACCTCGAGCATCTTTTTCAACATTAAATTTTTCTAATAAAGTTTGTTGTGGTCCCATAAAACCCATTGCTAATAAAACTAAGTCCGCTTTAATTGTAAATTCAGTTCCAGGCACTTCGGACATTTTTCCATCTTTCCATTCCACCCGACTGGCAACTAGCTCTTTAACTTTACCATTTTCACCAATTAACTCTTTAGTAGCAACAGACCAATCTCTATCACAACCTTCCTCATGAGAACTCGAAGTTCTTAGCTTTAGTGGCCAATATGGCCAAACCATAGATTTATTTTCTTTTTCTGGAGGCTGTGGCATTAATTCAAATTGAGTAACCGATTTTGCACCATGACGGTTTGATGTTCCAACACAATCGGATCCAGTATCACCACCTCCGATAACAACTACGTTTTTATCTGTTGCTAAAATTTGTTCAGAAATTACATCGCCTGCTACCACTTTATTTTGAGAAGGGAGAAAATCCATTGCATAATGAACCCCATCTAATTCGCGACCAGGGACAGGAAGGTCTCTTGGCCACTCAGCTCCACCTGCCAATATAACTGCATCATATTCATTGACAAGATCATCGGGATTAATATTCTCACCTACATTTTGATTTGTTTTAAAGTTAACACCTTCTACCCGCATTTGATCCATTCTTCGATCAATATGGGACTTTTCCATTTTAAAATCAGGAATTCCATATCTTAGCAAACCGCCTATACGGTCGCTCTTTTCTAGCAAATCTACATCATGGCCAGCTCTTGCTAATTGTTGTGCTGCGGCCATGCCTGCAGGGCCTGATCCAACAATTGCAACTCTTTTACCAGTTTTATTGTCATTCACTTCTGGTTTTACAAGGCCAAGCTCCCAGGCCTTATCGATAATGGCATGCTCAATTGATTTGATCCCAACAGCATCTGAATTAATATTTAATGTACATGCTGCTTCACAAGGTGCTGGGCATATCCTGCCAGTAAACTCTGGAAAGTTATTGGTTGAATGAAGAACCTTGATTGCCTCTTCCCAATTTTGGTTGTAAACCAAATCATTCCAGTCGGGAATAATATTATTTACAGGGCAGCCATTGTTGCAAAAAGGTATTCCACAATCCATGCAACGCGCGCCCTGGACTTTTGCCTCTTCATCAGAAAGATGCAACACAAACTCTTTATAATTCTTTACTCGCTCATGGGGAGGAATATTTTGCTCAGAAAGTCTATCAAATTCAATAAATCCAGTTGCTTTTCCCATTAGGCAGTTTCCTTATTTGGTTTTTGATTTAACTCGTTAAGTGCGCGACGATATTCTATTGGCATTACTTTAATAAATAAATCCAATGAAACGTTCCAGTTGTCTAAAATTTGTTTTGCAATTTCACTTTGAGTATATTTATAATGATTTTCGATTAGCTCTTTTAAGATTAGTTCATCAGGCGTATTTAAATGCATTGGCTCATCCGTTTGCACTTCGGCTGATTTTACTTTTTCAAGGGTTACCATCGATAGATTACATTTTTTTTCAAATATACTATTTTTATCATAGATAAATGCCACTCCCCCTGACATTCCGGCAGCAAAATTTTGCCCCGTCTCCCCAAGAATAACCACTGTACCTCCTGTCATGTATTCACATCCGTGATTACCAACACCTTCTACTACAGCGCTTGCGCCTGAGTTTCGAACACAAAAGCGTTCACCCGCAACACCACTAAAATATGTTTGCCCAGAAGTAGCCCCATACATTACTGTATTACCAACAATAATATTTTCGTTAGATTTCCCAACAAACTCCTTCGGTGGTCGGATAATTATTTTCCCCCCACAAAGACCTTTTCCAACATAATCATTGCCTTCACCACTTAAATCAAATGAAACTCCTTTTGCTAAAAAGGCACCAAAACTTTGTCCAGCTGTTCCATTTAGATTAACTTTAATAGTGTCATCAGGAAGTCCGTCATTCCCATAGCGTTTGGCAATTTCATGAGAAAGTAACGTCCCTGCTGTTCGATTGATATTAGTTATTGCAGTAGTAATTTCGCAAGGATTTTTATTTTCTATGGCATCTTTGGCATTTGCTATCAATGAGTGATCTAGTGCTTTTTCAAGCCCGTGATCTTGAGTTTCAGTGTTAAATGTACCGACTTTATCCGCTATTTCTGGTCTGTGGAAAATTTTAGTAAAATCTAAGCCTTGTATTTTCCAATGATCAATTCCCTGCTGGATATCCAACAAATCAGAACGACCAATTAAATCGTTAAATTTACTTACTCCCAGTTCCGCCATGATTTCTCTTACCTCTTCTGCCACAAAAAAGAAGAAATTAACCACATGTTCTGGCTGACCTGTAAACCTTTTTCTCAGCTCAGGGTCTTGAGTAGCCACTCCAACAGGGCAAGTATTGAGATGGCACTTTCTCATCATAATACAACCCTCTACAACCAATGGAGCTGTTGCAAAACCAAACTCATCCGCACCCAAAAGAGCACCAACAATTACATCGCGGCCAGTTTTCATTTGACCATCTACCTGAACAGCTACACGACTTCTTAACTGATTCAGTACAAGAGTCTGCTGCGTTTCTGCTAGTCCTATTTCCCAAGGGGTGCCCGCATGTTTAATTGAAGACAATGGTGAGGCCCCAGTACCACCGTCATGTCCAGCAATAACAATATGGTCTGACTTTGCTTTTGCAACACCGGCTGCAACCGTACCAACTCCAGTTTCCGAAACCAGCTTAACTGATATGCTTGCTTCTGGATTTGCATTTTTAAGATCATGAATTAGCTGTGCTAAATCTTCAATAGAGTAGATATCATGGTGCGGTGGTGGCGAGATTAGTCCCACACCCGGCACTGAAAAACGAAGTTTTGCAATGTAGGTACTGACTTTATGGCCTGGGAGTTGCCCACCCTCTCCAGGTTTTGCTCCCTGTGCCATTTTAATTTGAATCTGATCAGCTGCAGACAAGTACTCAGCAGTCACTCCAAATCGTCCGGAGGCAACTTGTTTAATTCTCGACCTTAAAGAATCGCCTTTTTTAAGTGGAAAATCTTTTTCTATTAAATCTTTTCCAAAAAACTCTTGAAGTGAAGAATCTTTTTCCAAAGGAATAAAACGTTTTTTATCTTCCCCGCCTTCTCCTGTATTTGATTTTCCACCAATTCGATTCATCGCAATAGCAAGAGTAGTATGAGCTTCTGTTGAAATTGACCCTAGCGACATAGCACCTGTAGCGAATCTTTTAACTATTTCAGAAGCTGGCTCAACCTGATCCAAAGATATAGAACCTTTTGATTTAAATTTAAATAATCCTCTAAGAGTCATGTGTCTTTTGGATTGATTGTTAATTAATTCCGCATACTCTTTATAAGTGCTGTACTCATTTTTTCTTGTTGAATGTTGAAGTTTAGCAATTGACTCAGGATTCCACATATGTTGCTCGCCGCGAATTCTAAAAGCATATTCACCACCAGCATCTAATGCATTTGCTAAAACTGGATCACTTCCAAAGGCATCCTCATGAATTTTTTCTGCTTCTAATGCAACCTCGCCAAGGCCAATTCCCTCAATATTAGTAACTGTGCCCGTAAAGTAATCTTCGATAAATTCCGAGTTTAATCCAATTGCTTCAAAAATTTGGGCGCCACAGTAAGATTGAAAGGTAGAAATACCCATTTTTGACATGATTTTATAGAGGCCTTTACCAACCGCTTTAACAAAATTCTTTTTTGCTAATTCGTAATCTGGAGAAACTTCTTTCATTGTTTCGTAAACTAACCACGGACAAATAGCCTCTGCACCATAACCACCCAATAAAGCAAAATGATGGACTTCACGAGCCGACCCAGTATCCACAACAAGTCCCGTTTTTGTCCTATTACCCTCGTGAACTAAAAACTCATGAGTTGCTGATGATGCTAATAAAGCTGGAACTGCAATTCTATTTGAACTAATATTTCGGTCAGAAAGAATTAAAATATTAAACCCATCCTTAATGGCTTGATTTGCCTGATTACAAATATTATTAAGTGCAACATTCATTCGATCTTTGGCATTTGAACCAGAAGTCTTTTCATATGTAATATCAATCACTTTGGATTTAAAATGTCCATTCGTTAATGATTCAATAGATTTCAACTGCTCTAGTTCTTCCAAATTTAATACTGGCTGACTTGACTCTAATCGCCAAGGCGGATTAGTTTCTTCTATTCCCAAAAGATTTGGTTTGGGCCCAATAAAGGTAACCAAAGACATAACGATCTCTTCACGAATCGGGTCAATCGGTGGGTTAGTCACTTGAGCAAAAAGTTGCTTAAAATAGTTATAGAGCGACTTAGATTTGTTTGATAGGACGGGGAGCGCAGCATCATTGCCCATAGAACCAGAAGCTTCTTGGCCACTATCAAACATCGGTTGCAAGATAAACTTTAAGTCCTCTTGAGAATATCCAAAACCCTGCTGAATATCAAGAATAGGTTGCTGTAAGCCTGGAGCTGAATCAACTTTTTTGAGATCGCCCAAAAAGAAACGTGAATCTTTTATCCATTTTTGATAAGGTTTTGCAGATGCTAAAAGTTTTTTAACTTCCTGGTCATCAATAACTCGGCCTGCTTCTGTGTCTATTAACAACATTTTTCCAGGCTCTAAACGCCATTTTTTAACAATTTTTTCTTCTGGAAAAGTTAGTACGCCCATTTCCGATGCCATCATTACCACGCCATCATCAGTCATTAAATATCGTGCTGGCCTTAGACCATTTCTATCTAATGTTGCCCCTATCATTTGACCATCAGTGAAGGCAACAGCAGCCGGACCATCCCATGGCTCCATAAGAGCTGCATGATATTCATAAAAAGCTTTTCTCTCCTCATCCATAAGTGGGTTACCTGCCCAAGCTTCCGGAATCAACATCATCATCGCATGTGGGAGACTGTAACCTCCAGCAACCAATAACTCTAAACAATTATCAAAACATGCCGAATCCGATTGACCATCCTCGATAAGTGGCCACAATTTATCTAAGTCTTCACCGAGAAGAAGAGATTTCATGGTTTCATGTCTGGCATGCATCCAATTTACATTGCCTTGAACCGTATTGATTTCTCCATTGTGAGCAATCATTCGGAATGGATGCGCCAAATCCCAAGAGGGGAAAGTGTTGGTCGAAAATCGTTGATGCACCAAAGAGATGGCTGAAGTAAATAATTCATTTTTAAGATC
>JAHEAL010000005.1:16247-19628 GCA_024642775.1 Nitrosomonadales bacterium | reverse complement strand
TGAGTGAGGTTATCCAGAATAGTCAGCCCTTGTTCAATAATTTCATGGCTTTTCTTACCGTGAATATTTGCCACAAAACCAACGCCGCAGGCATCATGTTCGTTCGCCGGATTATATAAACCTTGTTTTTTAATGTTCGTTTTTTTGGTCATATCTTTAAGTCATTTTTTAGTATTAAGCCGAACCCATAATATTAATGGTTTTAGCCTCTAAATTCAATGGTTTTCAATGATTTATCTTGTTAAGCTTTGATCTTTGAGAATGCTTTTTTTGCACACTCAATTGTATGTTGAATATCACTCAATGTATGAGCAGCTGAAACAAATCCAGCCTCGAATGCAGAAGGGCCAAAATAAATTCCCATACTGAGCATCTCATGAAAGAAGAAATTAAATTTCTCACGGTCAGAAGCCATTACATCAGCAAAAGAATTTGGAGGGTTGTCACTAAAGTACAAGCCAAACATTCCTCCAACATTTCTCGCGCAAAAAGATATTCCTTCCCCAGCACCTGCATTGGTCAGGCCATCTACTAGAGTTTTTGTTTTGCTGCTTAATTCACTAAAAAATTCTGGCTTTTGTATGAGCTCCAAAGTTTTAAGACCTGCCGCAACAGCAACTGGATTTCCTGATAGTGTTCCCGCTTGATATACTGGACCTAATGGTGCTAACTTTTGCATAACTTCTTTTTTTCCTCCAAAAGCACCTACCGGCAATCCGCCTCCGATAACCTTACCAAGTGTCGTCAAGTCGGGAGTAATTCCGAAAAGCTCTTGGGCACCTCCAAGTGCAACTCTAAAACCTGTCATTACCTCATCAAAAATTAATAATGCTCCATATTTTTCAGTTAAGGACCTTAATGAATTTAAAAATTCAGCGGACGGTGTAATTAAATTCATATTTCCAACAACCGGCTCTAAAATAACACAGGCTATTTCATTTCCCTGGCTCTTAAAAAGTTCTTCTAATTCACTTACATTGTTATAACTCAGTGTTAGTGTATGCTTCGCTGTATCAATAGGAACGCCAGCTGAGCTTGGTTGACCAAAGGTAAGCGCGCCGGAGCCTGCTTTTACCAATAATGAGTCGGCATGGCCGTGGTAACAACCTTCAAATTTTACTATTTTATCTCGCTGGGTATATCCTCGAGCTAATCTAATCGCGCTCATGGTGGCTTCCGTTCCTGAACTAACCAATCTTACCTGCTCAATCGAAGGCACAATTTTGACGATTTCTTTCGCCATATCTAGTTCACGAGCTGTAGGCGCACCAAAAGACAAGCTATCTTTGGCAACTTCCTGAACAGCACTAATTACTTCTGGATGTGCATGACCTAAAATCATTGGCCCCCATGAATTAATGTAATCAATATATTCTTTTCCCTCCTCATCCCATAATTTCGACCCTTTGGCTGACTTAAAAAAAATCGGGGTGCCTCCAACAGAACCAAAAGCACGGACGGGGGAATTCACTCCACCTGGAATAAATTGTTGTGACTCTTCAAACAAATCTTTGTTATTTCTCATATTTCCTCAATATTGTATTTATATTATTAATCACTTTATCAACATCAACTGACGAATATAGCGTATTGATCATGGCAATAGCATTTACTCGAGTTTGGGCAACAGATTCACAATTATGTAAAGTTATTCCTCCGATTGCAACTACCGGCTTCTCAGCGACATCAACAACCATCGAAACAAAATCAGTTGATGCATGAGGAGCCTGAGGTTTTGTTGTGGTTGGAAAACATGCGCCAACAGCGATATAGTCGCAATCTTTATTCAACATTTCTTTAACTCGTTCCATCGAGTTATAGCAAGAAATACCAACAATAATATCATTGTTGATAGAATACCTAACTTCTTCGATATTGTTATCATCTTTTCCTAAATGAATACCATCTGCATTTAAAATCTTACAAAGTTCAACATCATCATTTATAATTAAAGGCACATGATAATGGGCGCATAGATTAATTAGTCTCTTTGCCTGCTCTAGCTTTAAAGTATTATTTGCCAACTTATTTCGATATTGAAGCACTGCGACACCGGCTGATAATATTTCATCGGTCTTTAACAACAAATTTTGTGTATCTTGCCAATCAGGGGTAATGGCATATATTCCTTTAATGATGTGTTTTGTCATCTTGGGCTTCGTCATTCATCCAATAAAATCTATTTGGGATATCTTGTCCCTTACCAATTTTTAACGAGTGTTTCAGTGATTGCCAAACAAAATCTTGAGCTTCGGCTACAGCAGACTCTAATGACAAACCCAAGGCATAAAATGCTGAGATTGCTGATGTAAGTGTGCAACCAGACCCATGATACTGATTTGAAAGCCTCTCATACTCATACTGAACTGGCTCAGCAGAGCCAAATAAAATATTTTTCACGACCAAATCATTAGGCTGATTATCCGCACCGGTTATTAAAACATTACTTGCACCCGAATCCTGTAATAGCCCTCCCAGCTTATGAATCAAATTAATATCTATTACCGTATCTCCCAGATTGGCATACATAGCTGCCTCTTTTACATTGGGGGTTATTAATTCGCATTGCGGGAATACATCGCTCTTCATTAAATCCATCATTCTCTTGTTTGTTAAGGTATCACCTCTTCCAGAGGCAATAATTGGATCAACAATTATTGGTATTTCAGAGTAATCCCTCATAATTTTGGCTATGACCTTGATATTATTCTCACTTGATAATAAGCCACACTTGATTACTGATACTTCTGTCTCATCTAAAATAGCTCTTGCCTGATCTTCAACAAAACTCGGCTTTATTGCTTGTAAAGCATAGACCCCTGCCGTATCTTGTACAGTTAATCCTGTAATTACCGTAAGTGGATAACAACCAATGCTTGACTGGGTCATAATATCAGCCTGAATTCCTGCTCCACCCGTTGGATCCGAAGCTGCAAAAGTTAATATTTTAGGTTGATTATTCATAATGTCTTTTTTAATATATTTAATCATAACATCCCCCAATAACCAGCAAAATATTTGCTTTTCTTTCATTAAAAATGTTAATATCAAACGCCTTATTAATATTATCGGAGAATTAAATGTTGAATAAATTTTTATTGGCTTTACTTTTTGGTCTTGCTTTAACAGCTTGTGGTGAGAATTCATCCTCAGATGTCACAGATGCTGAATTACCACCTTTGACAGAAGAAGCACCCGCTGAAGAAGCACCCGCTGAAGAAGCAGCTGCTGAATAAAAGTTTCTAAAATTAAGGCTGTTATTTTTTGCAGCCTTAATTAAATATCTATCGGATCCACCTCCAAATAAAATCTTACTTTCTTCATTATCTCGTTGCCAATTAGGGCGGATTTTAATTTTATTAAAAATTGATTTAATTCAAT
>JAHEAL010000005.1:14728-16147 GCA_024642775.1 Nitrosomonadales bacterium | reverse complement strand
TTTTTTGCAGCCTTAATTAAATATCTATCGGATCCACCTCCAAATAAAATCTTACTTTCTTCATTATCTCGTTGCCAATTAGGGCGGATTTTAATTTTATTAAAAATTGATTTAATTCAATCCTTGAATGAGACTCCATGTACATGTGAGCTCTTTCCATCCCATTTACCTTATCTATAAATGGTCGAGCTGGATGATGAATTCTTACGTCAGAGTCATTTATTAAATTAGCTATGTCATATAATTCACTCATAATAGTTTGTAACAAACTATTCCATTTACTTTCAACTTTTAAAACTGAGTGGTGAACAAAAGGTGGGAATGATAAAGCTTTTCTTAATGCAAGCTCCTCATCAGCAAATGATTCATAGTTTTGTGACCGAACGGCATCATATAAGGGATGCTTACTAAAGTTTGTCTGAATCAATACCTCACCTGGAATGTTATCTCTTCCTGATCTTCCTGCTACTTGAACTAATTGTGAAAATAATTTTTCAGAGGCCCTGAAATCATGACTAAATAATGCGTGATCGGGGTCAATCACGCCGACCAATGTTAATTTGGGAAAATCATGGCCTTTGGATAACATTTGAGTCCCAACTAAAATATCTATTTCCTCTTTTAGCATTGCTTCATAAAGCTTATCTAAATCTTTTTTTGTTTTTATAGTATCCCTATCTACCCTTTTTATTCGCGCAAGGGGAAAATACTCCATCAAGATTTCTTCAACTCTTTGAGTCCCTTGCCCCAATGTCATCAAATCAATATTGCCGCACTGTTCACACTCCACATGTATTTTTCTTCTAGAGTCACAATGGTGACAACGTAGTTGATTTGTTTTTTTATGGACCACCAATGGGGAACTACACAATTTACAGTGGGCACTCCATGTGCAAGATGCGCAAAATAAAACTGGGGCGTAACCTCTTCTGTTAATAAAAATTATGGTTTGTTCTTTTTTCTCAAGCCTATTGGTAATCGATTCAATTAAATAATCACTAAAAATAGAATTCTGTTGTTTAATGTCCTTTTGTATCAATCGCACGCTTGGTAAGGTAGCATTTTTTGAAGCTCTTTTAGGCAGCCTCACTAACTGAAGTTTTTTATTTTTGGTAAGATACCAACTTTCTAAAGACGGCGTAGCACTTCCTGCTATATATGGAATATTCAAAAGCTTTGCTCTCATCATTGCAACATCTTTTGCATGGTATCGAAGCCTGTCTTGCTGTTTATATGAGGCATCATGTTCTTCATCAATTATGATTGCTCGCAGTGATTTAAAAGGAGTAAAAACGGATAGCCTTGTACCAATTACAATTTGAGCCTCTCCAGATTTTGCCCTTCTCCAGTTATCCAACCGCTCGCTATCCGAAAGATGGCTGTGAAGGGAAACGATTTCATACATAGCAAATCTTTTTC
>JAHEAL010000005.1:0-14628 GCA_024642775.1 Nitrosomonadales bacterium | reverse complement strand
GATATTTGTACTATCGGTGATATCAACAACTATGCCAACCAGTTGGCGCCCTGCAAAAGGAACCACTACATATTGACCAATAGAAACTGGCCTATCGCATGAATAATCAAATAAATCATCCACTGGGACATCAATAGCAACTTTAATAATCTTTTTTATTTTAATTCCTTGTACTTTCTTTCTGCGAACACTTCTACTCTAATGTAGAATATTATTTTTTATCTATTGTAACCTTGTGAAAAAATTAATAATTAATTTAATTAAAAATGCTTGCCATAAAATTTCCATTGATTTGAATGAAAATGAAATTCAAATCGATCGACCTAAATCTTTAGAGCATGGTGATTACTCCTCAAATATTGCCTTACAAATTTCCAAGAGATTAAAAAAAAATCCACGTGAAGTTGCCGATATATTGATTAATGAGATGGATTACCAAACATATTTTGAGAAATTAGAGCTCGCCGGCCCTGGATTTATTAATTTCTTTCTGAATTCATCTGGAAAAGCCAGTCAATTAAACGATGTCTTCGATTTAAAAGAAGATTTTGGTAAAAATAAAACCGGTAATAATCAAACTTTGCAAGTCGAATTTGTATCAGCTAACCCCACTGGACCTCTTCATATTGGACATGGCCGTGGTGCAGCAATTGGGGATTGTTTAGCCAGAATATTTCAAGCCAATGGTTGGGATGTTACACGAGAATTTTACTATAACGATGCTGGCGCTCAAATTAATAATTTAGCGCTCTCCGTTCAAGCTAGATTAAAAAATATTGACCCAGATCATGAAGATTTTCCGCAAGATGGATACAGGGGTGATTATATTCAAGATATAGCAACTGCTTACAGTCAAAAAAAGAGTTTATCGAGCGAGCTAGAGGAAGTGGTTGCATCTGGTAATGTTGAGGATTTAAAAAATATTCAGCAATTTAGTGTAGCTTTTTTAAGAAACGAGCAAAATCAAGACCTTGCCAATTTTAGAACATTTTTTGATGTCTTTACTCTTGAATCATCATTCTATGTAAATCAAGATATTGAAAATGTCGTTAAAACAATAAAGCAGAATGGGTTTACCTACGAAAGTGATGATGCATTATGGCTAAAGACCACAGAATTTAATGACGATAAAGACAGGGTCATGCAAAAATCAGATGGTACCTACACTTATTTTGTTCCTGATGTCGCTTATCATAAAAACAAATGGGAAAGAGGATTCAAGCGCGTTATTAATGAACAAGGAGCGGATCATCACAGCACAATAACAAGAGTTCGTGCTGGCCTTCAGGCACTAAATATGGGTATTCCTCAAGACTGGCCTGAGTACGTTCTTCACCAGATGGTGACTGTTATGAAAAATGGCCAGGAAGTAAAAATATCTAAACGCGCTGGCAGCTATGTGACCCTGAGTGATTTAGTCAATCAGGTTGGTTGTGATGCGACCCGATTCTTTTTAGTATCCCGAAAAGCAGATTCTCAACTAATTTTTGATATTGATCTTGCTCAGTCCAAGAGTAATGATAATCCTGTTTATTATATACAATATGCCCATGCCAGAATCTTTGCCGTTTTAGATCAAGCAAAGTTTAAGTCATCAAATATTTCAGAGTGCTTAATAGAGTTGTTAAGTTCAAATCATGAATCACAGCTTATGAAAAAAATATCAGAGTTTCCTGATATCGTCTTTTTATCTGGTGAGGAAAAATCTCCTCATTATATTGCCACTTATTTAAAAGAGTTGGCTGGTGATTTTCATAGTTATTACAATGACAGTAAGTTTTTGGTTGATGATGTCAATCTTCAATCAGCTCGACTAAGTCTTGTATTTGCAGTCAAACAAGTTATTAAAAATGGTTTAGAATTATTGGGCTTATCTGCACCTGAAAAAATGTAATTTAAAGGAAATTATATGTCACAAGACTACCGCACAAAAAAAGAAATAAATCAGACTCAAGCTTTATTTACTAATGGCTTGTTTATTGGAGTGCTTTTAGGAATCATATTATCAATTGGGGTAACGCTTTTTATAACTAGCGGCAAATCACCCTTTGTGCTGAAAGAAACCGAAGGCGCATGTATAGAAATTAATTCCTCCTTTGGTGATGAGGACGTAATTGCAATCGATGAAGATGCATCATTTGATTTCTATGAAAATTTACCTGAGTCAAACGAGACTTATAGCAAAGGTAACGAAGCATTAGAAAATCCTCAAAGAGCTATCCAAGTTTATCTTCAAGTTGGTGCATTTTCGGAAGAATCACAAGCTGATAACCTAAAAGCTAAACTGGCCCTGATGGGTTATGAATCGGTTATCATGTCTGCAAGAATTGGGGATGATACTTTTCATAGAGTGAGCGTTGGGCCTTACGAAGACAATAATGAAGCAAAAAAAATAAGAGAAAAGCTTATAAAAGAAGGATTTAAAGCGAACTTAATCAAATTAACCAAACCTAAAGAGTAAGACACTAAAATTATAAGGAAACCCATGAAAAAATTACTATTCATTTGTTTAATTGCAATTTCAACATTAGCCGGCGCTGTCGATCCGCAATTAAATGTAAACTTCAAACCTACAAGAGAAAAAATTGATACAACAGACAACTCGAAAATTGAAGTTGTCGAAATGTTTTGGTATGGATGTATACATTGTTTCCAATTTGAACCTCATATTAATAAATGGAAAAAAGACCTGCCTAAAGATATTACCTTTAAAAGAATACCAGCTGTTCCAAGAAAAGACTGGTTGCCGATGGCTAGAGCCTTTTATGCAATGGAGTCACTTAATGTCTTAGACGGTCTCCATGAAAAATTATTCAATGCTATTCATACTGACAAGACTTTAAACCCTACTGATGAGTCCGCTGCCATTAAATGGATTGCGACCAATGCAAAGTTAGATACAAAAAAAGTCGAAGCGGCTTTTAAATCCTTCTCCATGGAAGCTAAATTGAAGAAAGCTAATCAAATGTTTAGAAGCGCTGGAGCGACCGGGGTACCAACTTTAATAATTAACGGATCATATTTAACATCCTCTACAATGGCTGGCGGAGGGCAGAACGCAATTGATATTACTAACTTTATAATTGAAAATATCCGACAAAGCTCAAATAAATAGTGCCAAAGAAAATATTCATTACTGGTGCATCGGCCGGAATTGGTAAAGCACTTTCTGAGCAATATGCTCTGCTGGATAAAAATACAGTCATTGGTTTAGTTGGAAGAAATAAAGACAATTTATTGTCTTTGAGCAATTCGCTTCCATGTAAATCAATTGCTCTAGTAGCAGATGTCTCAAATATTAAATCCATGAAAAAAGTTGTAAATAAATTTATTAAATCTCATGGTTTGCCAGACATAGTGATCGCAAATGCCGGTGTTAGCTCTGGAACTCTATTGACAATAAGTAGTGATATAGAAAAAATTAAAAAAATTTTTGACACAAACTTTCATGGCGTCATCAACACTTTTCATCCTTTCATAAATAAATTTATAAAATCTAACCAAGGCCATCTAGTTGCCATATCATCAGTTGCTGGAATAAGAGGGCTTCCGGGTGCTGGGGCCTATAGCGCATCAAAGGCAGCACTAATAAATTACATGGAGAGCATTCGTGTCGAATGTCATTCAATCAATGTTAATGTCACGACTATTTTGCCAGGGTATGTCAAATCAAATATGACTGATGCGAATGACTACCCAATGCCATTTATAATGTCTAGTGATAAGGCTGCAAAAAAAATCATTAATATAATAAGTAAAAAAAAGCGCTGCGCTATATTTCCATGGCAAATGGCTATTATTGGAAGACTAATGCATATTCTTCCAAGCTTTATTTGGGATTTATTAGCAAAAAATGGCCCAAAAAAGAAAAGAAATTTGATCTGATGACCAATTCTTTTGATACAAATCCATTATAATTATGCTTATGTTTGATCCACTTATACTTGCCAGATTTCAATTCGCTTTTGTAGTTAGTTTTCATATAATTTTTCCAGCCTTTACTATTGGGCTAGCATCTTATCTTGCTGTACTGGAAGGCTTATGGTTATGGAAAAAAGATGATCGCTACCTTAAGCTTTTTAACTATTGGTTAAAAATATTTGCCATTGCATTTGGAATGGGTGTCGTTTCAGGAATAGTTATGAGCTATCAGTTTGGTACTAACTGGTCTGTATTTGCTGATAAGACTGGGCCTATTCTTGGACCGCTAATGGGATACGAGGTTTTATCAGCATTTTTTCTAGAGGCTGGCTTTTTAGGAATAATGTTATTTGGAATGAATAAGGTAGGTAAAAGACTCCACTTTACAGCTACATTGCTTGTAGCTTTTGGCACTTTTTTTTCTGCTTTTTGGATTCTTTCAGTAAACAGCTGGATGCATACTCCGGCAGGTTACAGCATCAATGATGTGGGGCAATTCATACCTGAAAATTGGTTTGAGATAATTTTTAATCCATCCTTTCCTTATAGATTGGTACATATGCTTATGGCGGCATACCTTACAACTGCATTTGTTGTTGGCTCAGTTGGTGCCTACCATTTACTCAAGCAGAATAGCAATATCTGTGCTCGAACAATGTTGTCTATGGCAATGTGGATGGCAGCAATTGTTGCACCTTTGCAATTAATAGCAGGAGATATGCATGGTTTAAATACACTTGAGCACCAGCCCGCAAAAATTGCAGCCATGGAAGGACATTATGAAACTAAGAAAGGTGCCCCACTTATACTTTTTGGCTTTCCTAATGATGAAAAAATGGAAGTTAACAATGCCATTGAAATACCAAAATTGGGAAGTATTATCTTGAAACATGATGCAAACGCTGAAATAAAAGGGCTAAAAGATTTTCCAGAAGGTGAAACCCCTCCAGCTGAAATTATTTTTTGGTCATTTAGAATTATGGTTGGAATCGGAATGGCAATGATTGCCCTTGGCCTTTGGAGTTTTTATTTAAGGCTTCGAAATCAGTTCTATAAAAATACTTTTTTTCAAAAAATTGTTGTTTTAATGGGTCCAGCAGGTTTCGTAGCGGTCATTGCTGGGTGGATTACTACTGAGGTTGGTAGACAACCGTTTACGGTATATGGAATCCTTAAAACCATGGATTCAGCATCGCCAATTGATGCACCAGCGATCACTGCTTCATTATTGGTTTTTATTGTGACTTATTTTTTAGTCTTTGGTGCTGGGACCTACTATATATTTAAGCAATTTGCTATTAATCCAGATACAGACAAAACTCACCCGGTTAAAATTGGCTCTCTTGGAGTATCTTTAAAAATTTTTAATAAATCATGAGTATTGAACTAATATGGGCAATTATTCTTTCTTTTGCTATTTTTGCTTATGTAATCTTAGATGGGTTTGACTTAGGGATTGGCATTAATTATCCATTTATAAAAAGTAAATGGGAAAGAGACCTTGCTATGAATACTGTTGCACCCATTTGGGATGGTAATGAAACTTGGCTTATTCTTGGGGGGGGTGGTTTATTCGCAGCATTCCCTTTAGCTTACAGCATAGTTTTGCCAGCATTATATGCCCCTTTAACAGCTATGTTAATTGGCCTAATATTAAGAGGGGTGGCATTTGAATTCAGATGGAAAGAGAAGAATAAATCGAATATATGGGACAAAGCTTTTATTACTGGCTCATATACAGCTACTTTTTTTCAAGGGGTCGCCTTAGGAGCTTTTTTACAAGGTATATCAATAACAGGTCGATCTTACAGTGGATCATGGTGGGAATGGTTATCACCATTTTCTATCTTTACTGGCGTTGCCTTATTAATTGGATACGGTCTTTTAGGTTCAACATGGTTAATTTACAAAACTGAAAACCGAACTAAGAGAAATATGCAATTTCTTGCTAAACGTTTTTTTGTTCTTACACTTCTTATGATTACTGTTGTTAGCTTATGGACACCATATCTAAACTCTGAATATTTTGATAAATGGTTTAGTGTACCAAGGATATATTATGTCTTACCCGTTCCAATTCTAGTAATATTTGCTTCATTAAAATGCATTCAAAGTATTTATCAAAATAAAGACATACAGCCATTTTTGTGGAGTATTTTTCTTTTCCTATTATCTTTTATAGGATTGATGATCAGTATTTATCCTAATATCGTGCCTCCATCGCTTGATATCTGGGAAGCTGCAGCGCCTGAAAAAAGCTTGAAATTTTTACTCGTCGGAGTGCTGATTTTTATACCAATTATTATTGGATACACGGCATTTACTTATTGGGTTTTCAGGGGGAAAACATCTTCCGATGAAAATTATCACTAAATGAAACAATTTTTGTATTTTTGTTTGATCTGGATTTTGTCTGTACTTTTTATCAGCATTATTGGTTATGCTATTAAATATGTTTTGACCTAACTAAACATTTAAATCAAGGTCTTTTACTGACTTCAAAAATTTTTCTTTATATTTGATTTTGTTTTTAGTTAAACGGGTTTTAGGTTTGGTTTGTCTAGAATTATTTTCTAGATTTTTAAAAGCATAAGTAATAGAAAATAAGGCCACCAAAAAACAAAAAGTTAATAAAAGCGATAAAATTTTAAAATCCATAGAATTATTATACGTCAATGTTAGAGATCATCTACGGCTTTGATTAACTCTTCAACGCTTTCCTTTGCGTCCCCTAATAACATCATCGTTTTATTATCATAGAACAAATCATTATCAAGACCGGCATAACCTACCCCCATGGTGCGTTTATTCACGATAATTGTTTTTGCTTTTTGTGCTTCTAAGATAGGCATTCCATAGATCGAACTTCCTGGAATTTTTGCCGCCGGGTTTACAACATCATTTGCGCCAATAACAAAAACTAAATCCGTTTCCGTAAAGTCATTGTTAATATCATCCATTTCGAATACTTGGTCATACGGAACATCGGCCTCTGCTAATAGGACATTCATATGTCCAGGCATCCTACCGGCAACAGGATGGATGGCGTACCTCACCTTTATTCCCATATCAACCAATTTATTCGTTAACTCTTGTAAGGCATGCTGAGCTCTTGCAACAGCCAATCCATATCCTGGGATGATAATTATCGATTCTGATGAAGTCATTAAGTATGCAACATCTGTAGGTGATCCCGTTTTATGATTTTTATCAGAATCGCTATGTTGGGCCTCATTTGCTTCAGATCCAAATCCGCCTAACAATACCGAAATAATTGATCGATTCATTGACTTACACATGATGTAAGAAAGAATAGCTCCAGATGAACCAACACACGCACCAGCAATAATTAAAACAGAATTATTAAGAGTAAATCCAATACCTGCAGCCGCCCATCCTGAGTAACTATTCAACATTGAAACAACAACCGGCATATCTGCTCCACCGATAGGAACAATTAAAGTTATCCCTAGCACTAAAGCAAAAACATTCATTAAAAGAAATGCTGTTGTGCTCTCATTTATAAAATAAGTTGCTCCAAAAAAAACCATTGAAATAAATAAAATCAAATTTAATACGTGCTGTCCCCTAAAGACTATTGTTTTAGATGCAAACTTTCCTGACAATTTTCCAAAAGCAACTAATGATGCCGTAAATGTAATAGCCCCAATAAAAGAACCTAAAAATAACTCCACTCTTTGAACTGTTGAATGCTCATTATCAAAATTAAAAATTGAGGCAAAAGCAATAAGCATGGCAGCTAATCCAACAAATGAATGCATTAATGCAACCAGCTCAGGCATTTTAGTCATTTCTACTTTTTTCGCCACGACCAAGCCAATTGAAGCACCGAATAAAATTGAAATACTAATTAATAAGTAAACGTAACTGTGGTTAATTAATAAAGTGGTAAGAACAGCAACAGCCATTCCGATCATACCGAAATAATTTCCTTGTCGAGAGGAAACTGGTGAAGACAGGCCTCTCAAAGCAAGTATAATTAATACCGAAGCCACCAAATAAAGTGTAAGTGTTATCATTTGTTATTCTTTTTCTTCTTGAACATATCAAGCATTCTTTGAGTAACCATGAATCCTCCAAAAATATTTATTGATGCCAGAAAAATTGCTACAGCGCCTAACAGGCTGCTTAATGAAAAGATCTTCCCATCTATTTCAACCACCTGAAGTATTGCGCCAACTATCACAATTCCCGATATTGCATTAGTTACAGACATTAACGGGGTATGTAAGGCAGGAGTAACGTTCCATACAACGTGGAAACCGACGAAAATTGCCAATATAAATATTGTTAAATTCTGAATCGTTAAAATTTCTTCCATAAATAAACCCTTATGTGATTAAACAACCCTTAACTAAATCATCTTCCAAATTAATTGATAAATCATTATCAGCATTAATTATTAATTCAAGAAACGCATTTACGTTTTTAGCAAATAACACCGAGGCATCTTCTGCTAACATGGAAGGTAAATTAGTAAAGCCGACTATTGTTACCTTATCTGTCTTTGAAATATTATCAGCCACTGTAAGTTCACAATTTCCTCCAGCTAAATCAACAATTACTGACCCCGCCTTCATCTCTTTGACGGTTTGTGCATCAATTAATACAGGAGGAGTTTTACCTGGGATCAAGGCCGTGGTAATAATAATATCAGCCTTTTTTACTGCCTCACTAACAATTGTCTTTTGTCTAATTAGCCACTTTTCTGGCATCATTTGAGCATACCCACCTTTACCCTCTGCGATTTCTTTTTCTTGTTCGGTCTCAAAAGGAACATCGATAAATTTTCCACCAAGGGATTCAACTTGATCTTTTACTGATGGTCTTACGTCTGACGCCTCAACAATTGCGCCTAATCTTTTTGCTGTTGCTATAGCTTGCAACCCTGCAACACCAACTCCTAAAATAACAACTCGTGCAGGTTTTACTGTACCGGCCGCTGTCATTAACATAGGCATAAATCTTTGATAATGCTCTAACGCCAATAAAATAGATTTATATCCAGCTATATTTGCTTGGGAAGACAAAATGTCCATAGTTTGAGCTCGGGTTGTTCGAGGAAGTTTTTCTAAATCAAAACATTTCAACCGGGATAAAAGGGGGATATTAATTGGATTCGAAATTGTATTGAAATTACCAATTAAAATAGCCTTAGATATGTTTTTAAGAATTTTTTCACTCGGGCAAGAAACAAATAATAAAATATCAGATGTTTTTAGTATCTCTTCTTGTTTTAGAGTTTTAGCGCCAGCTTGAATAAAATCAGCATCAGAAAAATTAGCGTCAGGCGCAAGATTTTCTTCAATAATAATTTCAAAATTTCTTTTTTTAAGTTTTTTTACAACCTCTGGAGTAATAGCTACTCTTTTTTCAGTTGATATCTCATTTTTTATAACACCAATCTTCAAATCCCATCTCCTTGAAATTTAGAAAATTTTAATACTAGATGTTTTAATTTTTTTTAATGCAACTGCAAAATTTTCAATCGCTTCCATTCTAACTGTACTCTTTCTGTAGGCAATGGCAATCCTTCGAAAAGGAACAGGGCTTTTAAATGGTATGATTTTCACCAAGGGATTTGTATAATTTTGTGCTGTGGCTGTTTTAGGAAGTACTGAAATTCCAAGATTAGAAGCAACCATGTTGCGGATTGTCTCTAAAGAGTTACCTTGTAAAATTTCACTTTTTTTTGACAATTCGGGGCATGCCTCTATTACTTGGTTACTAAAACAATGTTCGTTGTTCAATAAAAGTACTTTTTCATTTGATAGCGATTTAGCATCTATCACTTTTTTTTCTGCCCAGATATGATTTGAAGGAACGACTACATTAAATTCTTCGTCATATAATGGAATATTTTCAACCCCGGGAATATTAAACGGTAGTGCAATTACTGCCGCATCAATAGTTCCACTTTTTAATGATTTTTCAAGATTTTTAGTGATGTTCTCTTCAACATCCAACGGCATATTTGGAGTACTTTTACGAAGTATTGGAATTATTAGTGGGAGTAAATATGGCGCCACTGAGTAAATTAAACCAATTTTTAGTGGTATATTTAATTGTTCTTGACCTGCTGATGACAAGTCTTTTAACTTAGAAACTTCATCCAAAATAATTATTGCTTGATCAATTATTTTTTCTCCAACTGGTGTAATCTTTACTTCAGTTCGGCTTCTCTCAAAAATTATAATATTTAATTCATTTTCTAATTTTTTTATTGCTAAGCTTAAAGCGGGCTGGCTTACGAAACATTTATCAGCTGCTCTACGAAAATTTTTTTCTTTCGCAACAGCAATGATAAATTTTAGCTCACTTAAATTCATCAGATATCTAAGTTGTTGACTCCAAGTGCATTCGCTTCTATAAAGTTTCTTCGTGGTTCAACCTGATCGCCCATAAGAGTAGAAAATACCTGATCAGCCGATATAGCATCTTCAATTTTAACTTGAAGCAATCTTCTAACTGATGGGTCCATGGTTGTTTCCCATAATTGAGACGGGTTCATTTCTCCAAGACCTTTGTATCGTTGAATATTAAGACCAGTTTTAGCTTCTTCCATTAACCATTCAACAACTTCTTTAAAATTACCGACATCTTTGGATTTATCACCACGCATAATAGTCGCTTTATCCTTTATTAAGTCCTTTGTAACTAGTGCGGTCTTAATAATTTGTTTGTATTCCCCTGAAAGCAAAAATTCTTCATCGAGAATCGAGGTAATTAAATTACCATGTCGAAGTTGATTAATTTCAATTAGATATTTTTCAGAATTAGGGTTTGCTTTGACATCAAAGTTAATATTTTCAACACTTGTTAACTCCTTCAATTTATCAGCGTATTGTTGAGTACTCTCTAGACTATCAAGATTAATTTCTCCAGCTAAGAATATTGCTCTTAAAATTGATGGTTCATATCGATTTGCAAGTCTTCTTATAATAGCCTCATTTAAAATCATATCTTTTGCAACACTACCCAACGCATCACCTGAAAGTGTGCTTGAATCCAATTTAAGCTCAGCACCTTCTAAAGCAGATTCAATAAGGTATTGTTCTAATTCTTGCTCATCTTTTAAATATTGTTCTTTTTTATTTTGACGAACTTTAAATAAAGGAGGTTGAGCAATATATATATGGCCATTTTCAACAAGCTGATTCATCTGTCTATAGAAAAATGTTAGTAGTAAGGTTCTAATGTGTGCGCCATCTACATCGGCGTCTGTCATTATAATAATTCTATGATATCTGAGTTTTTCAATGTTAAAGTCGTTCGTTCCTATACCAGTTCCAAGTGCGGTTATTAATGTAGTTATTTCCTGAGATGATAAAAGTTTATCAAATCGTGCTTTTTCAACATTTAAGATCTTACCTTTTAATGGCAAGATAGCTTGGTTTTTTCGATCACGTCCTTGTTTAGCTGATCCTCCAGCTGAATCACCTTCGACTAAATATAATTCACATAAGGTTGGATCTTTTTCTTGGCAGTCAGCTAGTTTTCCTGGCAACCCTAAGGAATCCATTGCTCCTTTACGTCTTGTCATATCACGAGCTTTACGAGCAGCTTCCCTAGCTCTAGCTGCATCTACAATTTTCCCACAAATTATTTTTGCATCAGCTGGATGTTCAAGTAAATAATCCGTCAATTTTTTAGCAACAATATCCTGAACAACAGGTTGCACTTCACTTGAAACTAACTTATCTTTTGTTTGAGATGAAAACTTTGGTTCTGGTACTTTAACCGACAAGACACAACTTAAACCCTCTCTCATATCGTCGCCAGTTGTGTCAACTTTGGCTTTTTTTGATAATTCATTTGATTCTATATAAGTATTGATGGTTCTTGTCATCGCACCACGCAACCCAGTTAAGTGTGTACCACCATCTCTTTGTGGAATATTGTTTGTAAAACATTGAACATTTTCACCGTAAGAATCATTCCACTGCATACTAACCTCAACAGTGATTCCATCTTTTTCACCCTCAGCATAAAAAGGATTGTTATGTATTGTTGATTTTGCCTTATTTAGATATTCAACAAAACCTTTCACCCCACCAGAAAAAGCAAAATTTTCAGATTTACCAGATCGATGATCAATTAATTCAATTTTCACACCATTATTTAAAAAAGATAACTCTCGAATTCGCTTTGCTAAAATCTCAAAATGAAAATTTATATCTGTAAAGGTTTCAACAGAAGGAAGAAAGTGAACCTCGGTTCCAGTTTTACTAGAATCACCAATAACTTTTAATTCTTCTTTTCTTTCACCTCGTTCAAATTCAATTTGATGAGCTTTATTGTTTCGGTGAACCTTTAATTTTAACCAATCAGACAAAGCATTTACTACCGAAACACCTACTCCATGAAGTCCGCCTGAAACTTTATAAGAATTCTGATCAAATTTACCACCAGCATGAAGCTCAGTCATTACAATTTCAGCAGCTGATCTTTTCTCATCATCATCTTCTTTAATATCGGTTGGTATACCCCGACCGTTATCTTGAACAGAGATTGAGTTATCTGGATGAATAATGACTTTTATATCATCACAATGACCAGCCAAAGCTTCATCAATTGCATTATCTAAAACTTCAAAAACCATATGATGGAGACCGCTTCCATCAGAGGTGTCTCCAATATACATTCCAGGTCTTTTTCTAACTGCATCTAACCCTTTTAATACTTTAATACTATCCGATGAATAAGCTTGTTGGTTTTCTTCTGTCAATTTAAATCCTCATTGGCATAACAACGTATTTATAATCGTCATTATTAGGTATGGTTACTAAACAACTACTATTTGAATCTTTAAATAAAAAATTTAGCTGTTCGTATTGAATATTACTTAAAACATCAATTAAATATGTAACATTAAAACCAATATCAATTTGTTCATTATTATAAATAACTTCAATATCTTCTTGAGCCTCTTCTTGTTCGCTATTGGTTGTAATTAATTTCATATTATTTTCAGATATTACCAGGCGTATCCCTCTGTATTTCTCATTAGATAATATGGATGCTCTTTGCATTGCGCTTAAGAGTGATTGTCTGTTTATTAAAAAACCATTCTCATACCCTTGTGGAATAACTCGGTGATAATCAGGGAATTTTCCATCAATTACTTTTGTAATTAAATTTATATTTTTAAACTTAAAAGTTACTTGTTGGTTTAGTATTTGTATTGCGACTGGATCATCATCATCTTCTAATAGTTTAATTAATTCCATAATAGTTTTTCTTGGAATAATTACATCTTTTTTTTCATAACTTTGATTTAATTTTGAAGATGTAAAACTTAATCGATGTCCATCTGTTCCTACAATATTTAATTTTTGTCCTTGTATTTCAAATAACAATCCATTGAGATAATATCTTATATCTTGTTGTGCCATAGCAAAATCAACTTGTTTCAATAATCCTTTTAATGCTTTTTGTGAAATATCAAAAGAAATACTTTCACTATCACCTTGTTTTAAAATTGGGTAATCTTTAGCAGGTAGTGTTTGTAGATTAAATTTACTTTTACCAGCTTTTACATTTACGCGTGATTCATTTATTTGAAATTCCAATTCACTACCCTCAGGAAGTGCTCTTGTTATATCAAATAATTTTTTTGCAGATATTGTTATTTCAAAATTACTATCTATTTTTGTTTCAATGCTTAAGCTTGTTTGCATTTCTAAGTCTGTAGCTGTAAATGTTAATTGATTTTCATTACCAACTAAAAGTAAATTTGAAAGAATAGGTAATGCTTGTCGCTTCTCAACAATACTTACCACATTACTTAGAGGTTTTAATAAAACATCTCTGTTGATTTTAATATTCATATTTTATGTTTTTATATTAAGTTATTTATAAAATTAATAGTAATAATAATACAGTAAATTTCTGTGTAAAACATTGACTAACTTTTATTATCAAACACTTATAGTAATTTAACTTTGAGGAAATGTTTTGTAAAAACTGTGGACAAATTGTGTACAAAATATGACGAAGATTTTTTTAGTTAGATATCCACAATATATGCACAAGATATTAACAACTTTATCCTTTTAATACTTGTGATAAAAAACCCAAATCTTGACCAATTGATTGGTTATTCAGTCTTTGCTCCTCAATCTCATCGCAAGCATGCATTATAGTTGTATGATGTCTTCCACCAAAATAATTGCCTATTTCAGGATAACTTAAATTAGTTAGTTCTCTTGTTAAACTCATTGCAATTTGCCTCGGTCGAGAAAAATTTCTTGATCTTTTTTTACCAACCATATCAGATACTTTGATTTTGTAATAATCAGCAACAGTTTTTTGAATATTTTCAACCGTAACCTGTCTTCCTCTTACAGCTATTAAATCTTTTAGTGATTCCTTGGCCAGCATTAAATCAATATCTTGTTTGGTGAAGTTTGACATAGCAACAATTCTATTTAGCGCGCCTTCTAGTTCACGAACATTTGACCTAATTTGCTTTGCCACAAAAAAAGCCACCTCTTCTGGTAAATTTATTTTATTGATACTCGCCTTTTTTAATAAAATAGCCACGCGCATTTCTAATTCTGGAGGTTCAATAGCAACAGTTAACCCCCAACTAAACCTTGTTCTTAATCTTTCATCAACTCCTGCAATTTCTTTCGGATAACTGTCGCAAGTAATGATAATTTGTTTTTTATTTTCAATTAATGA
>JAHEAL010000030.1 GCA_024642775.1 Nitrosomonadales bacterium | reverse complement strand
ATAAAATAAGAAAATCTACCGAAGCTAGGATAGCGATCCAGAATTCTTCATGAAAACGTTCACGGTTAATAAAGAAAAAAATTGTTATCACCATCGTAACAAAAAAAGACTTTTTCCACATGGAGCGGTTATCGCGTATCTCTTGGACTATTTTTTTCACTGATTACCCTTAAACATTGAAGACTCAATGATGCCAAAATTATTTGTTATTAGCTCTTTCTTCTTGAAGTTTCTCAAAAGCTTTTTGCAATTCTTCTGGGCTCATGGATTCATAATCCACCTCGCCCTCTTCGACATCCATTTTTTTTGCTTCACAAAAATAATTGCAATATATTGTGGCAACAATCTTATAGTTAATGGAGATCCAGATGAAAATAAAAAGCAGTACCAATAATTTAATTAAAAGACGTTTCACGTTAACCCCCATAGAAGATAAAATCATTATACTAAATTTGAAATTTCAAACAATGAAAGTTCTGAAAGTGTCATAATACTGTAATCATAAAAACTTTCTTGCATTATCTTTGTCATTTAAACAATAAATATTAAGGACCCTAAAATAAATATGTCAGCTGATTTCAATTACCTAAAAACACATTTCTCAAAAACCTTTAACAGTATGGTTCGTGAACATCAAGCCGTTAATAAAGTAATCACCTTCTGTAACGATAAGGAGCAGTATTTCTTATTCACTGGCATGTTTAATGAAGTAAACGGTGGCAAAGGAATCACAGAAGATCTTGAAGTCTATCTTGTTAACTACCTAGCTGAAATTTATGATGCAAAAGCATTTGGTCGCGCATCTGCCTATGTTCTAGAAGATCAGACAAAGTTTATTGGATATGACATTAAAAGTGCGGACGGTTCCGTTTGGTCACAACAAAATAATTTTGAATCCAACGACGAAGGAAGAGTTACGGTAGTTTCAGATGAGGTATCAGCGTCTAGCGAAACGAACTCTATATGCCCGCTAGTTTCTCGTTATTTCGAAAAAATTGATTTCCCAGATGACACCAAAGAATTTTTAAAGAATCTTCACGCCCAGGTGACCCCAAGCTTTCATATCATTAAAAAATCTCAGTAGTTGCCCGACGTAACCTTACAGATTGCGCTGTCAGTGCCCAGTGCCTGCTGACACGTAACTGGGTTAAAAAAGATGAGCGATATGTAAATCAACACAAAGGCAACCATGCCGTAGATAAGATTTTTTTTCATCGTTTAATATTATCGGCTTTGTAAATATAATCAAGCGTATTAAAAAGATCAAAAAAATGTTAAATTCTCACATCGTTAAATTGAGGAATCAAGATGTCGTCACAAGCCAGCGAAATAAAAACTAACCTTCTGAGCGGACTTACTGTAGCACTGGCTATGGTTCCTGAGGCAATTGCTTTTGCATTAATCGCACAGGTATCCCCACTGACAGGCCTATATGCTGCGATCATTGTCTGTCTTTTGACCTCTTTACTTGGAGGTCGTCCTGGGATGATTTCAGGGGCAACCGGTGCCCTAGCAGTGGTTATGGTGGGGCTGGTCGTTAATCACGGTGTGGAATATCTTTTTGCGACGGTTATATTGATGGGAATTCTCCAGATAGCATTTGCGGTATTTAAATTGGGTAAATTTATCAGAATGGTTCCCTATCCCGTGATGTTGGGTTTTGTTAACGGGTTAGCTATTGTAATATTCTTAGCACAATTTAATCATTTTAAGATGATTGATGAAAATGGAATCACATCTTGGATGAGCGGAGAAGCACTTTATGTGATGCTGGGGTTAACACTGTTTACTGCACTTCTGATTTATTTGATACCGAAAGTGACTAAATTTATTCCTGCCCCGTTAGGCGCAATTGCCATCGTCTCATTTATTACTATTTATTTTAATCTAGAAACTAAAACGGTTGCTGATCTGGGTTCAATCGGCGGCAGTCTGCCTGAATTCAGGATTCCAAATATCAATTTCGATCTAGAAACATTAAGGATTGTCCTACCATATAGTTTCTTATTGGCCGCTATTGGGCTTATTGAAACCCTCCTTACCTTAAATTTAATTGACGACATGACGGACACTCGAGGAAGGCCCAATAAAGAATCCATGGCCCAGGGTATTGCTAATATCGTTACCGGTTTTTTCGGCGGTATGGGAGGATGTGCCATGATCGGTCAGAGTATGATCAATATCAATAACGGCGCCCTCAAAAGACTTTCTGGAATTGCTACAGCCGTATTCTTGGCGTCTTTTATATTATTTCTATCTGATTGGATTGAAATGATTCCATTAGCAGCATTAATTGGGGTTATGTTTGTTGTCGCTGAAAAAACATTTGAATGGGGCAGCCTTAGACTTTTCGGTAAAGTACCCAAGCAAGACATCTTTGTGGGTTTACTGGTCGGGGGTGTCACCATCATTGCAGATCTTGCTATTGCGGTCATTATTGGGGTCATTGCATCCGCCCTATTCTTTGCCTGGGAGCACGCTAAAAAAATTAACGTGATCGAAAAGAAGAATAAAAAAGGGTGGAAGGTCTACGAACTTCAAGGGACATTATTCTTTGCATCCGTCCAGAATTTTCAGGATCTCTTCCAATATAAAACCGACCCAAAAGATGTGATTATTGATTTTAAAAATTCCAAAGTAGTAGACCATTCAGCCATTATGGCGATCGACAATATCGCTAATAAATATAAAAATGCAGGTAAAAAACTACACCTGGTTCATTTAAGTCCAGAATGTCTTGAGATTTTGGATACAGCCCGAGATATGGTTGAGGTTAACCTAATAGAAGATCCTAAATATCACGTAGCCGACGACAAGCTAAGCTAAGGTGTCGATCTAAACTTAATTAATCCAATAAATCATTTGGTACTTAGCAAAAGTTTATAGTAGAATACTGACTTCTAAATGATGTCCCCATCGTCTAGAGGCCTAGGACACTGCCCTTTCACGGCGGCAACAGGGGTTCGAATCCCCTTGGGGACGCCAAATATTTCTTAGCGTTAACAAGCCTCATCTATAGATTTAATTGTATATCCTTGTATTATTTTTTAATGTATTGAATATATGATTATGAAAAAAGACAAAGTAAGAA
>JAHEAL010000020.1 GCA_024642775.1 Nitrosomonadales bacterium | reverse complement strand
ATACATTAATTTTTCCGGTTTGAAGATCCTCTGCTTGAGATGCAAAGGCAATTCCCACGATTCCCAATAACGACAACTTATATTTCATGATAACCATTTTTAATTTATTTACGATGGTTGTATTTTAGAGGAACTTACAATTTACTCAATAGGAATAATTCCTAAGTTAAATAAAATAAAAACCGGGATTAGTGGATTTCTAAGAACTTATTGGAAAGACTTCAGTCCTTAAGGTAATTGAATTAATAAGGATTAACGATGAACCAAAAACTACTGCTAGGAATAGCAATTACGAGCCTTTCACTTAATAGCTTTGCCGCCCATAGCGAAGATGATATTAAAAAATCATTAACAACAGACCTCGACAAGTGCTTTATTGCCGCCCATCAAAAATATGAGGGTCATATCATCGCACTGGAACGTGAAGTTGAGGATGGGAAACCGGTTTATGAATTTGATATTCAAACCAAAGATGGAAAGCGTGTAGAAGTTGAATGTAATCCTCTCACTGCTGAATTGTATGATGAAGAAGTTGAAGTCAAAAAAAATGATAAGGCATTCAAAAAGGCGGTAAAAATTTCAGCTAAAGAAGCTGAAAAAATTGCACTGGAAAATACACCCGGCAAAGTTGTTGAGAGAGAATACGGCTTTGAGGGAGATACTCCTGTTTATGAATTCGATATTTACTCAAAAGATAAAGGCCATGAGATTGAGGTTGAGATTAATGGTCTTACCGGCGAAGTGATGGAGTCAGAAATCGAGATATACGACATCGGCTCAGATTCTTAAGCTGACTTTTAAATTATCCATATCAAACCCCAGTTACTGCTGGGGTTTTTTATATGTAATGACATAACCCATTTCATCACGTTTTGCTTGTACCTCCGGATTAATGCCAATACCAATAACGGCAGCGAGTGAGTTATCAATATAAATGCAAGGGTAGCTTAACCTTTCCCATGTCGGTACTTTGTGTTTTTGAAATAGATACTTTAGGTCACGACTTGGTTGCTTATCATGAATTCTCAATTTCTGAGACATACTCTGTGGTTTTGAAATCAGAACCTGCCCACCCTCTAATAACTTTTTTGATAGGCCTTCGCCCATTTTTTTTTCAAAAAAAATAAAATGTCCCTGTTGGAGCTTTATTACATCATCATCTTTCCAAATTAATTGAGGGAAATTTAATACATCATCCGAGACGATAAATAATTGTTGATTGTAGGACTGAATCGTGTGATGTTGAATTTTAATTTTAATGTTACTTTCGGCATCTAAAGTTCTTACCTGCTTTATAATTTGACTCATGACTCGAGTACTTGGCATCAGGATTTGATGTTCATCCAGCCAGAAACGAATTAACTGAGTCAGGTTTAGGTCATCGAGTTCTTTTATGAAATCTCCCCTCAGCGAACTCTCTTTAGTAATCGCCTGACTATACGACTGTTCGATGACATCCTTTTGTTGTAGATAATGATCAGCGATATGCTTGACCGATCGATTCGCATTTTTTGCCACCAAGGGGAACCGTTTTTTTATGACCGGGATGACTCTGTTGCGGATATAATTTCGATCAAATTGGTTATTAAGGTTTGAGTCATCCTCAATAAAATTGAGTTGATGCATTTGTTGGTAGGCGGTGATTGTTGTTTTAGGAACATCTAACAATGGTCTCCATATCTTTCTGCTTTCATCTAACTCAGCCATACAGCTCAGTCCTTTTAAACCCGCCCCCCTGGATAATTGAAGAAGGAGCGTCTCAAACTGATCATCCTCATGATGAGCTAAAACTAAGAAATCTTTTTTATTCTTAGCAAAAGCCTCGTAACGTTTTTTTCGGGCAGCCCCCTCAATACCTAATTTCAAATCGTTTTCAATGGAAATCTTTTCACACAAAAATTCCACATCATTATTATTTGCAAATTTTTGTACAGTCTGCCCCCACCGTTTTGCCCTCGGATTCAACTGGTGGTCGATGTAAATAACACTGATTTGGATTGGGTAATTTTTTTTTAATTGAAGAAGAGAATGAGCCAATACAATCGAATCAACACCCCCGCTTACACCAACTAAAAAATGAATATTTTTTTTAAATTTACAAGCTAGATAAGATTGTTCAACTTGTTGGAGTAAATCCGACATAACTTATGATTCAAAGTCACCGTAACTCATAAGTCGCTGATATCTGATATTAAGCAATATATCAATCGGTTGTTTTTGGATTAGATTTAATTGTTTTTTTAAAGATTGCTTCACTGACTCCATGGTTGCCTTAGTATTTCTGTGAGCACCACCGAGCGGTTCAGGGATAATTTCATCGGCAAGTCCTACTTTTTTTAAATGGTCCGCAGTAATGCCCAAACTCTCCGCAGCAATATCAGCTTTTTTAGCATCCTTATAGAGAATTGATGCACACCCCTCAGGTGAAATAACAGAATAGGTAGAAAATTGAAGCATCATCAAATGATCGACTACGCCGAGTGCCAATGCACCGCCGGAACCACCTTCACCAATGACCACACCAATTATAGAGGTCTTTAACTCCGTCATCGCATACAAGTTTCTAGCTATGGCTTCTGACTGCCCCCTTTCCTCAGCACCAATTCCTGGATAGGCCCCTGGGGTATCAATCAACGTGATGATCGGTAAATTAAATTTCTCAGCTAAACGAAATAGCCTAAGCGCTTTTCTATAACCTTCAGGTCGTGGCATGCCAAAATTACGGTACTGTCGTTCTTTGGTGTCTCTTCCTTTTTGTTGTCCTACAACCATAACAGGCTGTCCTTCAAAATTGGCTAGTCCCCCAATAATAGCTGGATCATCCGCAAAAGCTCGATCACCATGCAACTCTTGAAAATCGGTAAATAGATAATCGATGTAGTCTTGCGTATAGGGTCGCTGTGGGTGTCTGGAAATTTGAGAAATCTGCCATGGGGACAGGTTGTCGTAAATCTCATGCAATAAATCATCAGTTTTGGATTGTAACTGTTTGATTTCTTTGGATATATTTAATTTTGGATTATCTTGGTAATCTTTTTCAAGCTCTTCCACTTGTAAGGCTAACTTTTGTAATGGTTTTTCAAATTCCAGGTAATGAAGTTTCATAATTTTTCTAGGCTGATTAATATTTGCATTAATTATAAAGTATTTTTACATTCTCATCTTGGAATGATTTCTTTAGATCGAAGATTAAATTTTCATGGGGAGCGACTCTCCAGTCATCGCCCAATTTGACCTCCGCCATCCCTTGAGCATTTTCGTATTCAATAAATATAGGGCAACGTCCAACTTCTTTTGGAAAAGCGCCATTGCTGTAGGGTTTTAAAATTCCTTTCAGAAAATTAGGATCGAGTTGTGTACCAACTTTAATTTTTATCCCACGCATTTTACGACTTTGGACGGTCAGTAGATCATAAACATTTACCGCAGACACTCTGTTGCCCCCGGTAAATTCATCCGGGCTAACCTTGCCTTCAACAATCAATAATTGGTCTTCTTTAATAAGCCCGTATACCATAGAAAGCAACTTGCTCCCTACGATCATATCCAATCTTCCTTCTCCATCATCCAAAGTAACAATGGCAATCTTGCCACGTTGGGTCATTCTGTTCCTGACTGACATAACAACACCAGACAACCATTGATTATTTGTGGATGGCCTGGCCTCTTTTAGCGACTGAGGATACATAGCCCTGACCATGGCTTTATAGTAAGTAAATGGGTGGCCGCTATAATAAAATCCAAGAGCAACCTTTTCCTCATATATTTGTTTTTTGTTATCCCAAAAGTCGGCAGGGACATAACTGTTGATCTTATTATCCTCTTCTGCACCAAATAGAGAATTCTGTCCTAAATTGGATTTAGTCTGCTCTGCCAAAGTGATCGCCTGATTAATCGAGGCTAATAACGATGCCCGGTTTTTTTCAAGCTCATCAAACGCTCCCGCACGAATCAGAGACTCAATAACTTTTCGATTGACCTTTCTTAAATCGAGGCGTGCGCAAAATTCAAATAAAGACTCAAATGGACCATTCTTCTCCCTGTCTTCCATAATCACTTCGATTGCTGCCAATCCCGTTCCTTTAACAGCGCCCAATCCATATAAAATCTCCTTTTCATTCAATGGCAGGAATCGATAACCACTTTTATTGATTGACGGGGGTAATAATTTTATTTTATTCAGAATACAGTCATCAAAAAGTAAGGCGACGTTATCCGTATTATTCATATCAGCAGACATTGAGGCTGCTATAAATGAAGAGGTGTAATGTCTTTTTAAGTAGGCCGTCTGGTATGCAATTTTTGCATAGGCAGCAGCATGAGACTTATTAAAACCATAGCCTGCAAATTTTTCCAAAAGATCAAATAAATCTGATGCTTGTTTTTCTGTTAAATCTTTTTGCGTTGCACCCTTAATAAATATATCGCGCTGGGCATCCATCTCTTCTTGTTTTTTCTTTCCCATGGCCCGCCTGAGTAAGTCGGCACCGCCTAATGTATAGCCAGCAACTGACTGAGCAATTTGCATAACCTGTTCCTGATAAACCGCAATTCCATAAGTTTCTTTTAAGATACTTTCGGTTACCGGATGAGGATATGAGACTAACTGTTGACCGTGTTTTCGTTTACAGAAATCAGGGATCAAGTCCATCGGTCCTGGCCTGTAAAGAGCCACCAGTGCAATAATATCCTCAAAACAATCGGGTTTAGCTTGCTTAAGCATGTCTTTCATACCTCGCGATTCAAGCTGAAAAACAGCGGTTGTATTGGCCTCTGTCAACCATTGGTAAGTGTCTTTATCGTCTAAAGGGATAGAGTTAAGATCTAATTCGGGCAGATTATCTTTTAACCGCATTTGGTTGGCATTATTTAATGCCATGGATAAGATAGTCAGTGTCCTTAGACCCAAGAAGTCAAACTTAATTAGGCCAACCGACTCCACATCATCCTTATCAAACTGACTGACCATGCTCTCGCCATCGGCTTGGCAATAAAGTGGAGAGTATTCGGAAATTTTTCCGGGAGCAATGAGAACGCCTCCCGCATGCATACCCACATTACGAACCAGTCCCTCTAATTTTAATGCAAGATCAAATAACTCTTTAACCTCCTCCTCAGCTTTAATGCGTTGTTGAATTTGCTCTTCTTTTTCAATCGCATCTTTGAGAGTTATCCCAAGCTCCATAGGAATTAATTTTGCTAATCCATCCACAAATGGAAAAGGGAGATCGAGGACGCGACCTACATCACGAACAACCGCACGGGCAGCCATGGTACCAAAGGTTACGATCTGACTGACTGCTTCGTAGCCATACCGCTGTTTAACATACTCTATAACGCGATCCCTTCCCTCTTGGCAGAAATCAATATCAAAATCTGGCATTGAAACCCTTTCAGGATTCAAAAATCGTTCAAACAGCAGGTTGTACTCAAGCGGATCTAAATCAGTAATTCCTAAAGAGAAGGCAACGACAGAGCCTGCCCCAGACCCCCTGCCGGGACCGACTGGAACATCATTATTTTTTGCCCAATTTATAAAGTCAGCAACAATTAAAAAATAACCCGCATAACCCATCTGATTAATAACATTAATTTCAAAGCTGAGTCGATCAATATATTTCTTCTCATTGTTCTTTCGATCTTCACTGTCTGGAAAAAGAATATTTAATTTTTCAGATAGTCCTTTTTTCGCCGAATTTTCTAAAAATTCATTTACCGATGAACCGTCTGGGATTGGAAAATTAGGCAGATAGACGTTGCCTAATTCAAATTCAAAATTACATCTTTTTGATATCTCAACACTGTTCTGAATCGCGGCTGAAATATCTGAAAATAACTCACGCATTTCACTTTGGGTTTTAAAATACTGTTCTGCAGTAAACTTTTTAGGCCTTCTTTGATCCCCAAGCACGTATCCTTCAGCAATACATGTCTTTGCCTCATGAGCCTGAAAGTCTTCTTGGTGAATAAACTGTACGGGATGTGTAGCCACGAGAGGTATTTCATGATTAAGAGCAATCTGTGCGGTTTGTAAGATGAGTCGCTCATGCTCATCCCTTTGTTTTCCAATCTGATAACGCTGCACTTCTAGGTAAAATCGGTCTCCAAAAGCCTGTTTATATTTTGTTACCAGTTCTTCGGCCTGGTCATTTTTTTGGCTGAGTAATAATTGCCCGATATCCCCATAGTCAAAACCGGATAAACAAATTAAATCTTTATTAAGATCCGAAAAAAGCCAATCGTACTTTAATTCAGGACGGTCACGATGCTGATTCTCCGTATAAGCCTTGGTAATTAGTTTAGAAAGATTTAAATAACCTTGGTGATTTTGACAAAGAAGCAGTAGGCGGTAAGGTTGTTCCCTATTTTGAATATTCTCAACATAAAGATCAGCGCCCACAATTGGTTTAATTCCTTTACTCACGCATGCTTTAAAGAATTTTACGGCTGCAAAAACATTACTTAAGTCAGTAATGGAAAGCGATTCTGCACCATCTTCCTGAGCTTTGCTAACGTACGGACTCAGTCTCACAATTCCATCGGTAATGGAATATTCACTATGACATCTAAGATGGACGAATTGACTTTCTGAATCACTTTGCATCTTTTAATTTTACCTGATATCTTTAACGATTAACGAGTACTTTAAACAATTTTTTTGGAGAAATTCATGTCAAACGTTACGCTCAAAGGCGACCCAGTTCAGATTGGTGGCCACTTTCCACAAAAGGGAGATCAGCTTCCTGATTTTAGCCTAGCGAATCAAAAAAGAGAGGATGTAAACCTAGGATCCTTTTCTGGAAAACGAAAAATCCTAAATATTTTTCCTAGTATTGATACACCCACATGCGCTTTGTCGGTAAAACGATTTAACGACGAAGCATCCAGATTAAACAATACTGTCGTATTGTGTATTTCCGCCGATCTTCCTTTTGCTCAAAAACGTTTCTGTGGAGCAGAAGGTACTGAGAATGTAGAGACTTTATCGGCATTCAGGGGCATTAAAAAGTTCTCAAATGACTTTGGGGTTGAAATTATGAATTCAAGTCTTCAAGGACTCACATCCCGAGCGGTAATTGTTGTCGATGAAAATAACAATGTTTTGCACAGTGAGCTTGTGGCTGAAATCACTGAGGAACCGAACTATGAGTCCGCTATTAACTCGCTGACTTAAGTTTTCGGTTGCTTCCCGAAACCATCACGAACTCAAATAATCGACAATCTAAGGCCCCGTTATATAACGGGGTTTTTTTGCTGGCTGACAATCTCAAGCCTTTAGGAAAGTCCATATCGTTACTTATGAAATATGCTCTCCAGTCTGAGAATTCTTTTTTGAGTGTTGATCCCCACTGCTGATAACTTTGCCACAGCTCGTCTTCATTGTTTAATCGAACTCCATAAGGAGGATTACAAACTATAACACCGCTTGAGGCAGGAGCGTTTGACGCCTCAAAGCGTTTGGTATTTATTCGAATAAAAGGCTTAAGGCCAACATTATCAATATTGGTTGAAGCGGCATTAAAAGATTTTCGATCAATATCTGACCCATAAATCTTTAAGTCTTTATCTTCCCTTAAATTTAAATAATCCTGTTTAATTTTATTAAAAAGATCCGGGTCAAAGTCATGCCACTGATCAAAACCAAACGTTCTTGTAGCACCTGGAAAAATATTTAAGGCCTTCATCGCAGCCTCAATGATCAACGTCCCACTTCCACACATAGGGTCCAAAAGCGGCTCTTCCGCCTGCCAGTTTGATAAATTAACAATACCCGCTGCTAAGTTTTCTTTGAGGGGCGCCTCGATACTCTTATCTCGATAACCTCTTTGATAAAGGGGCCTACCCGATGCATCGATATAAAAAATATAGTTATTTTTCTCTAAAAAAACATGGACCTTAACATCAGGGTCGCGAACATCAACATTGGGTCGTTTGCTAAATCTTTGGGTAAAAACATCACAAATCGCATCTTTAATTCTAAGCGTCACAAAATCAATACTTTTAAGACTCGTTCTGACCGAAGTCGTTGAAACTTTGATTGTTTTATCAACCGAGAATATATCAGCCCATTTCACCTTAAGTCCAGATTGATAGAGGTCCTGCTCAGACTTAAATTGACCATAGGCTACCCTTTTTAAAAGACGAGTAGCAATCCTTGATGAGATATTAAATGCATACATTGAGGACTGGTCTCCAGAGAAAGAAACACCGCCATCGTGTACTTTAATTTTTTGACCGCCGATTTGGCGAATTTCATCAAAGAGGAACTTCTCAAGACCCCTAGGGCATGTTGCAAAAAAGGAAAATTTTTCTATCGACAATGTATTCTTTCAAATGTTTGTTTATTTCTCTTTAGCATTCTCTTATAAAAGAACTTCAAATCAAAATTTAATTTATCAGACAATCTTAGTAAATTTTTTTCCATTTGTTTGACTGGAGGAAATGAAAAGGTTGATTTAAAGCAAAATAAGATGATATTTCCAGGGTTGTCTGACTCAACAATAATTACATAACTAAATAAGTCTTTTAAATCTAAAATAAAATTAGGCGTATTCTTGTCCGATCCCCATAAATTTATTACAAAAATTCCCGAGTCATGTAAAGAGTTGTAACATTTTTTAAAGTATCTTTTTTGAGTGAATTGTTTGGGTATGCCGTACCCGTCGAAGATGTCCGAGATCAAGACATCAAAGGGTAACTTATGGTTGTTAAGATAGGACCATGCATCCATCTCGATAATCTTATGACGGTTAGTTTCTGCCGGCACTTCAAACATCTGAAAGGCAACGTTAATAACCTGGGGGTTTATTTCAATCGTATCAATTTTTGATTTTGGACAAAAATAAAAGAAAAATTTAGTTAGAGATCCGGCCCCTAATCCAAAAACTGTGAGGGACTTTGGATGACGCTTAAAAAGTAAAAGTAACGCGACTACCTGTGTATACTTTAATGTTAAATGAACCGGGTCATCAACACTCATTGCGCTTTGGATGGAGTCCGTTTCTAGGTGCAATGATCTTATTTGATCCATCTCACTAATCTCAACAGGTAATTTTTTTAAATTAACCATAATCAAAAATGCACCTTTAATAACTCATTCCAGTTTTTATCCATTCTCTGAATGGAAATGGGTTTTAATGTTTTTAACTCTTGAGCAAAAAAAGAAACTCTTAATTCTTGTAACTGCCATTGGAAGTCTATGTATGCTTCTGGAATACCGATGTCATTCTCAACAAAACCGACAACCTTTTCAACCCATTTGCTTTTTAGTCTGTTGTATTGCGACAACTTTTCCAGGTCCAGTTCTTGTCGTTGAGGATATTTCTCAACTCTTATTCTCAATGCCTGGAGGTACTTTGCAATCTGTGTAAGGTATTCAAACTTAAACAATGGTTTTTCATAAGGAGGCATTAGTATTTCTAGCTGCTCATCAACATCCTCCTCAATTTCATCCCAATAAGATAATGAGCTTTTTAATTTTTGAATTTCATAATATTCATTGGCTATTTTTAACATCTCTTTTTCAATAGAGTCTATCAATCTTGGCATCTCGTTTCGACCAAACGTAATCAATGCTTCGAATTCTTTAGCTGTTCGAATGTTGTCATATCCTGAAATCAATTCCTCCATAATCAAATCGATCATATTTTCAATAAGTTGATTCTTATCGATATAAGAACTCAATTTCATGATGGGCTCATTTAGGTTGGTTGTATTTTTTCTAATACGCTTAATTCGCTCATTATAATGAATCATGACTAGACGCTTAACACCTTGATTATGATGTATTTGGGCATCATCAGGATTATCAAAAACCTGGATGGCAATTGAGTCATCCTGGTCGACAAAAGCTGGGTAAGCCTCGAAGACTTTATCCTTGATTCGTTTCTCAACTTTTAATGGTAAGGAATCGATTGGCCAAACTTTGTAACCTTTTCCCTCGATTTCGTAACGAACCCGTTCGACTACCTCTTTGATATTTTCCTGATGCTCCTTTCTTAAAAAATCAAGATTTTCATTGAGGTCAACCATTCGACCCTGATCGTTAATCAGTTCATATTTAACTTTTAAATGCGTTGGTAAATCTTGAAAAAATTGATCGTCTATCATAAAGGTAGGATCAACGTACTCCCAAATAAATTTGGTAAATGTTTCTTTAAAATTTTTCAATCTCGGATAATTAAGAAATTGCGAAGTCCAATCTTTAACGGGAATACATTTCCTACGAATGTTTTTTGGTAAATTTTTAAAGGCCCAGGTTACTTTTTCATTGAGTAATCCAGGCACTAACCAATCGAGATGGTCAGCATTAATTAAATTTAAATGCGCCAGAGGCAACGCGATAGTAAGACCATCTCTTGGATGGCTGGGGTCAAAATGATACTTAAGTTGATAGTTATAATTATTCAATTTAATTTTATTTGGATACACCTCGTCAGTAATTTCCTTGGCGCTTCTTTGCATGAGGTATTCTTTGGTTAAAACTAATCGCTCAGGATCGCTTTTTTCAATTTCTTTTCTCCAGTGTTCAAACCCTGCACCATTTATAACTACTGCATCAATCTTCTCGTAATAGAAGTCATATAGAACATCATCATTAATTAGGATATCTCGCCTTCTTGACTTATGTTCCAAGCCCTCAATTTCACGTATTAATTTTTGATTAATACTCCAAAAATTTCCAGCACTTTTGTATAGCCCCTCAACCAAACCTTGTCTTACAAAAATTTCTTTAGCTATCAATGGGTTGATTGGACCGTAATGAATAGTTCTCTCTGGAACAATAACTAAACCAAACAGTGAAAGCTTTTCTGTTGCATCGACACGACTTAATTTACTATTCCAGCGCGGATTAGAATAGTCAGAATCAAGTAAATGCTGGGCATACTTCTCAATCCACTGGTCATTAATTTCAGCAATGCATTGTCCATAAAATTTTCCGGTATCAATAATTTCGGCAGCGACAATCCATTTAAATTTTTTGTTTCGATAAAGCTTGGGGCCAATTAAAAACTTAATACCCTTACTACCCAAATAATTAATACCATCAATTTCTTTAAAGCCAATATTTCTTAATAATCCACTGAGTAGTGATTGGTGAATTTGATCATAAGTCGCTTCCTTGCCGTTTAATCGGAACTTTAACTCTGTAACAATTTGCAATAGCTGCTTGTGCATCTCCTGCCACTCCCGCATCCGGGTAAATGATAAAAAGTATTTTTTACAAAAAACTGAAAAATCTTTTATTTTTTGACTTCCAGCCTCTTGCTTTAATAATTGCCATAGCCGATAAAAACTTAAGAATCCGGACTTTGGATCATGAAATGCTAATTGAACCTTCTCGGCTTGTTCTAATTTATCAAAAGGTCTCTCAATTGGATCTGCTACAGATATGGCAGCAATAATTGGGATGACCTCGCTCAGGCAATGAAGATTTTTGGCTTCTATTAAGATTCTTGAAAATATCGGATCCATTGGTATTTGCGCCAATGTTTGACCAAGTGGTGTTATTTTTCGATCCTTATCTACAGCATGCAATTCAAAAAGCAGCTCATAACCATCTTGAATAAATTTTTTAAATGGTGGGTCAATAAAAGGAAATAGTTCAACATCACCCAAATTCAAACTCGACATCCTTAAAATTACAGAGGCCAACGAACTCCTCATAATTTCTGGGTCGGTATAAACTCCGCGATTGTTATAATCGTCTTCATCAAACAAACGATAACAAATACCTGGCGCTACTCTTCCACACCTTCCTGTTCTTTGGTTTGCAGCCGCTTGTGAAATTTTTTCAATTAATAGCTGCTCAATCCTTAACCTCGGATTGTAGCGAACCACTCTTGCTAAGCCCGAATCGATAACAAATTTAATGTTAGGGACCGTTAATGATGTTTCGGCAATGTTGGTCGATAAAATAATTCTTTTCTTTCCACTTACACTGAATATTTTCTGCTGGTCAGCTACAGGAAGTCTAGAAAATAAAGGAAGCACTTCATACTCTTGGCTTAAAACATCATTTAAAAATCGTTTAATATCATGAATATCTTTCTCGCCAGGCAAAAAAACTAGCACATCACCAGGCTGTTTTCCAATCTCCTTAATAACCTCATAAACCGACTCCTCTATGGAGATAACATCTCCTTCTTCGATATCTTTCATTGGCCGGTATAAAGTTTCAACCGGGAATGTTCTTCCAGATATTTCAATCGTCGGGGCATTGTCAAAATGTTTTGAAAACTTTTCCACATCGATTGTGGCGCTGGTAATAATTATTTTTAAATCGGGTCTTTTGGGAAGAAGTTGCTTTATAAAGCCAATCAAAAAATCAATATTAAGATTTCTTTCATGAGCTTCATCAATAATCAGGGTGTCGTATTTTTTTAAAAGTGGGTCGTTCTGCGTCTCAGCCAACAGAATCCCGTCAGTCATCAACTTAATATGAGTCTTAGTCGATGTTTTGTCAGTAAAACGAACTTTAAAACCGACCTCATCACCTAGATTAACATTGAGCTCCTCGGCAATTCTGGTTGCAACAGATCGTGCAGCAATCCTTCTTGGTTGGGTGTGTCCGATTAATTTTCTTTGACCCCTTCCTAAGTCTAAACAGATTTTAGGAAGTTGTGTGGTTTTGCCAGAGCCGGTTTCACCGCATAGAACAATCACTTGATGTTCGCTGATAAGTTTTTTTATCTTATCTACATTTTGACTAACCGGTAATGATTCGGGGTAATGAATTTTAATTTGACTCAACCTTTACTTGACTTGTATGCAATCTTCAAAACCCGTGTTCCCCCCCTTGTAACCAGGTTCAAAATAAAACTTATGGAATTGCCAAAGATTATTTTTAGTTTTTGAAAACTTGGCAATGCCAACACCATAGTCCTCATTCTGTTTATCATCCAGTCCAAAGTAAATGGCTACATCCAGATTGTTGGCGGCAGCAAATCCGTTGTATTCGCCAAAACCAGGAACCTTTAGAACAAAATCATAACTTGCATAATCTTTTTGGGTAAATTGTTTTTTTAAATTCATTATAACCTCACCCTTATAAGCTCCTTCAGAGCCGTCTTTACCATCACAATCATAGCGGCCTGAGAAATCATGGGCGATAGCATTTAAAGTAATTACGCATAATAAAAAGAAAAATGTTTTCAATTAGGTCTCCTTGATTTTTGTTTATTATAAAAAACGAAATTGTAGCTTTTCTAACCCCAAGTCGGATATTATTTTTTTCATACGATCATAAGATTTAGTATTTTTTTGTTTTATATTTTCAGCAATTATCAACTCATTTTTCATTGAATGTTCCCACCCAACAAGCTCTGTAACCGTAACTTTATAGCCAAGACTTTCTAACTTCAGACACCTTAATACATTAGTCAAATGGCTACCAAATTCTCTTGAGTGAATTCCATGCCTATATAACTCAACCCAGTGGTTAGATGCTTGAGAGGGTTTGATAGTTTTCAATCCCCTATAAATTTCTGCTTGGCAGCACGGTACCAAAACAATCCAATCAGCATTTTTTTCAAAAGCAAAACTCATTGCATCGTCAGTGGCGGTATCACAGGCGTGCAAGGCCGTAACAATATCCGCTTTTGAAATTATTTCCGACGACTTGGCAATTTCCTGAGAAATGAATTGCATGTTATTAAAATTAAAGCGTTCCATGAGTAATTGGGATTTGTTAACCAAATCTTCATTAATCTCAACCCCAATAATACTCCCTAATGTATTTTTCACGATGAGATCGAATAGGATAAACCCAAGATATGATTTACCTGCGCCATGGTCAACAAGGGTAAAAGATCGGTCATGGTATTTAGTTATAATGGGTTGAATAAAATTTACTAAATGATAAATCTGTTTTAACTTCCTTCTGGAGTCCTGGTTCAGCTTGCCATCACGCGTTAGTATATGCAGCTGCTTTAGCAACTCAATATTCTGATCATCTTTTATTTCATAGCTTTTTTCCATGCCCATCAGTTTACATTATAATGTCTTTTTCAATGGGGTTTTACATGGCTGTTCAATGGTTTCCAGGTCACATGACCAAGGCAAAAAAAGATTTTGAAAAAAATCTTAAGCATAATGATATGGTCATTGAAGTAGTTGATGCTCGACTACCAAAATCGTCAGAAAATCCCATGCTGAATCAAATAATCAAGAATCGTGGTAAACCCCATTTAAAACTGCTAAATAAGTCCGATATTGCTGATGAATCCATTACCAAGTCATGGATTAAAGAGTTTAATCAACTAAAAGATACCCTGTCTTTGGCAGTTTCAGCAAAAAATAAAAAAGACAGAATTAGCATCAAAGAGGCATGTTTTAGTCTCGTCCCGCATCGAGGAACGTCAATTAAGCCTGTACGTGCCATCATTATTGGTATTCCTAATGTGGGCAAATCCTCATTGATTAATCTAATTACTCAAAGAAAAATTGCCAAAACGGGAGACGTTCCAGCCGTAACACAAATGCAGCAACGAATTATTGTTGACGAAGAATTTATCTTAACCGATACACCCGGTTTGATGTGGCCAAAAATCGAGGACGAGACACAAGGAAATTATTTAGCGGCTTCTAACATTATTGGTATCAAAGCTTATGACGATACTGAGGCTGCTCTCTATTTACTTGATTACCTGAAAGTTCATTACAAAAACTTATTGATAAAACGTTATCAAATTTCTGCTGAAGAATGTGAACAACCATCAGAAGTATTAATTGAATTAATTGCCATAAAAAAACATTTGGTGGTTAAGGGAGGACAATCGGATCTCAAAAAAACCTCGGTCATGATTCTTCAAGACTATCGACATCAAAAAATAGGGTTGGTCTCCTTAGAAAAACCGGAAAAAGATTAGCCTCTTATGTTCGAATACATAAATAAACAATGGGTAGCCAAATTATCAGCGTCTAAATTGATAAATTTTGATGCATTCTGGGATTTACCTAACAAATGGTTTGAAGAAGTTAATCGACGAAGAAATGGTTGGAGTGGCGTTATAACCAAAACAATAGGAAAGGATATTGTCTTCGTTAAAAAGCAAGAAAACCATAATTTTAAAACATGGAGACATCCATTTAATGGTGAGCCAACCTTTGCAAGAGAGTTCCGCAATATACAAATCTTAAACGAAAATAATATTAACTCATTGGAGGTAGTCTTTTTTGGGATCAAGGGTAATCAGTGTATCTTAGCAACCAAAGATCTTAATAAAGAATATCAATCACTTGAAAATATTTTAAAGAAAGATCAAAAGATTAAGCTTATAAATTTAGAGAAAATTGCCAACGCACTTAGCTTGCTTCATCAAAAAAAGATACAGCACACCTACCCGCTTCCCAAACATATTTACATCAACAAAAAAAATCAATCCGTATTATTTATCGATTTAGAGAAAATGAAAAAAAGAACCTTTCGATTTCAATGCAGTATTAGGGATTTATATAGTTTTCTTAAATTTACGATTACTACAATGAATAAAGAAGAATTGGATTATTTTTTTAAAAAGTATTTTAAAAAATCCAACCCTTCTTTAATAGCAAAATATATAAGAAATAAAGTTTTATCTAAACTTAAAATTAAGCTCTAGGCGAAGATTTAAATTTTGACTCACCAGATCTTTTTTTAGGTCTTGATTCACCGCCACGAAATTTAGACTTGGAGTCGCCTCTGGGTTTAGCTCTCGAATCATCACTGCGTCTGCTTGGTCTTGAATCGCCATCCCTGCTACTGGGTCTAGCATCGCCTCTGGGTTTAGCTCTCGAATCATCACTGCGTCTGCTTGGTCTTGAATCGCCATCCCTGCTACTGGGTCTAGCATC